>JABTUA010000002.1:600000-1200000 GCA_015075635.1 Polyangiaceae bacterium | reverse complement strand
GGCGCCGACACCATCGTCGCGGTCGGTGGTGCGGCGGTGACCACACCCGAGGCGCTCGCGGACGCCCTGCGAGCCCGCTCCGGCCAGAGCGTGGAGCTCCTGGTCTTCGGCGCCGGACGCTACCGGGAGGTGCGGATGAGCCTGCGCGGACCGGAGCGACCGGGCTTCCGGCGCATGGATCCCTGGAAGCGCCAGCCGGGCTTCAGGCAGCGCCCCCGGGCCAACGACCCCGGTTACTAGGGGAAAGGTCGCGCTTTTGCTCGAAAGCGTGCCGGACGTGGGGCGACCTCGTTTCACCCCCTAGGCTCCGCCCGGGCAGGCTGGTAAAAGGATTTTGCGGAAACCCAGAAGCCTTCCGCAGAATTACCCGTGAGTCGGCCCCTGCGCATCGAGGTTGCTGGCCAGACCGATGTCGGTCGGAAGCGCAACCACAACGAAGACAACTTCGCGATCTTCGCGGAGTACGGACTCTACGTCGTGGCGGACGGCATGGGCGGGCACGCCTCCGGCGAGGTCGCGTCCAAGATGGCCGTCGACACGCTGCAAGAGTTCTTTGCAGCGACAGCGGACGATCCGGAGCGCACTTGGCCCTACAAGATGGACCGCACCAAGGGGTACGAAGAGAACCGCCTGGTGACCGGCATCAAGCTCTGCAACCTGCGCATCTACGAGCAGGCGCAGCGCAATGCCAAGCAGCGCGGCATGGGGACCACGTTGGTCGCGCTGTTCGCCGTCGAGGACGGCATCTACGTCGCGCACGTCGGTGACAGCCGCGTCTACCGGGTGCGCGACGAGAAGATCGAAGCGCTCACCGAGGACCACTCGCTGCTCAACGACTACAAGAAGATGAAGCGGCTGACGGAGGAAGAGATCGCGAACTTCCCCCACAAGAACGTGATCGTCCGGGCGCTTGGCATGAAGGACACCGTCAAGGTGGACACGCGCTTCGAAGCTCCGCGCGCCGGCGACACGGTGCTGCTTTGCACCGACGGGCTGTCGGGGCCGGTCACCGACGAGAAGATCCAAGAGATCGTGCTGAACGCGCCGGACTTGCCCACCGCGACCAGCCGCCTGATCGAGGCCGCCAACGAGAACGGCGGCCCGGACAACGTGACCTGCATCCTGGCGCGTTGGATCGAGTGAGGCTCAGCGCTTGTCGGGCTCGCGCGCGCCGAGCCCCAGCGTGACCGAGAGCCCGGCGGCCGTGTACGTCTCGCCGGAAGTCTGCTCGCCGCCCTCCACGCGGGGCATGCGCCCGATCGCGCCGTGCAGCGCGATGCGCCCGCCGTGCAGCACGCCGCTCAGGTGGCGCGCCAGATCGAGCGCGATGGCGCCCGACGCAGACGGGTAGAAACCGGAGGCCGTGGCGTGGGTCAGCGTCACCGGATCCGGCTCGTCCGGGCAATCGACGCCCCAGCGTCCGCTCGTGTCCAGGCAGTAGTCTCCGCTGGCATCCAGGCCCGTGACGCCGACGCTGCCGGCGAAGTGCACCTCGATCCACTGGCTCCTGGGCGTGGTGCGCAGGTCGAAGCCGAGCTCGGCGCCGCCGCGGGTTGCCTCGTACGAAGCTCGGCTCGCCGAGCCGTGGCCGTAGCCGCCGTGGATCACGCCGCCGAGCGCGAAGACCTCGTTCGGGTCCACGTACCGGCGGTAGCGGAGCATGGGCTCCGGGTAGCCGCCGTTCTCCTTGTCGCCGACGTAGCGGCCGCCGATCGCCAGGCCCGGCACGCCGATCAGCTCCCCAGGCTCGAACATCACCGCGGCCTGGCCCATCGCGGTGCCGTTCGCGTCTTCTTGCACGGACTCGGACAGGTAGTAGCCGGGCACGGCCGCGATCTGGGCCTCGACACCGGGCCGAGGGGTCGGCACCACGGACTGCGCGGTGATCGCGGGCATGGGCCCGAGGGTCGTGCAGCCCCAACTGAAAGCAATCAGGATAGGAAGCGCTCTTCGCCACATGGGACGGTGACGGTAGCAGCCCGCGTGCCAGGCGGAAGTCCCCGAAAACGCTTGGAGGTGAGGGAGCGAGACGTGCTTCGCGAGCCTCAGGTGTGAGCGCCGTGCGGCACCGCGCGAACTGCCTTTCTCACGGGAACTGGTGCGCGACGGCAAGGCCGTAATGGTCGCGCTTGTTGTAGTACTTGAAGTCCTGCCAGCTGCGCTGCCACTCCGCGCGCAGCATCAGCCCGTCGTAGACGCGCACGCTCAGCCCGACGGGAACGCCGAACGAGAGGTCCACGCCCCAGGTGCCGAGTCGGGGCGCCGTGTAGAGCCAGGTCTGATCGACGAGCCGCACGGCGACCGGGGTGGAGACGGCGAACCACGCGTAGCCGAGCTCTTGCTCGAAGCCAGCGACGAGGCGGTCGAGCCTGAGCGGTGTGAAGCGCGCGGCGCCACCCAGCGCTGCGGCGTCGTCGTCGAACGCAGCGATGCCGGTGAGCGCGAAGCGCGGTCCGACGTTGCCGCTGAGCCAGGCCTGCCCGGCGCTGGCCGGACCCTCGTTCACGTAGGGGCGAGGCGTGACCGCCGACACGCCGAGCCCTGCTTCCATGCGCCGGTCGGGCATGAGCCCCGATGCGGGGCGGAAGGTCGCGAGCGGGCCGCAGCCGACCAGGCCGAGACCGAGCGCTGCGCAGGCGATGAGCCGACCGGCGGGCATGACGCTCAGGATCGATTCAAGCGGCGTGCCGGCGCCTTGCTCCGGCTAACGGCAGGGGAACGGCGCCAGGGCTGCGTCGGGCGCGCGGTGCTGCGCATCGGTTGCGGGCCCTCGAGTCAGCGGCTCTTCGGAAACACGATCTGCACGGGCGCGGGCTGATTCTCCACCTCGGCGGCCTCACCCACGAGCGAGTGGAGCGTCGCGTACACCACGATCACGATCGCCAGCATCAGCACGCTGGTCCAGAGGTACGTGTACGTCGGCGGGTGCTTCGCGGTGCTCCAGCCGTCGGCGTAGAACTTCCCGCGGCTGCGGTCGCGCAGGCGCTTCTGGACGCCGCGCAAGAACTCGCTGTCCGGCGGCGGCTCTTCCTTCTTCAGCTCCAGCGCGCCCTTGAGCAGGTCGCGCATCTTGGACGCGGCGGCCTCGTCGAGCTCGGCGCTCGAATCGGGGGCGGCTTCCTCGACCGGGTCGTCGCTCATCGAATCTTCTCCCCCAAGGCGCGCTCCACCTTGGTCTTGAGCATGGCGCGGGCGCGGTGGATTCGGCTCTTCACGGTGCCGTCTGCCAGGCCGGTGATCTCGGCGATCTCCTGGTACGACAAGTCTTCCACATCCGCCAGGATCAGCACCTCGCGGAAATCCGGGTCGAGCTCGGCGATGCAGGCGTGCACGATCTGCTCGACCTGAAACCCCTCCACCATGTGGTCCGGGCGTGCCACGTCGCCGAAGGTCACGCCCTTGGCCTCGCTCAGCGGGGCGCGCTCGGCCACCGGCTCGAGCTCCTGCTGAGTGCCGTCGTGCCGGCGCGACAGGTACTTGATGCGGTTCTTACACAGGTTCACCGCGATGCGGTAGACCCAGGTACTGAGCTTGCTGTCGCCGCGAAACGTGCCGATGGCCTTGAACACCTGCACGAACACTTCCTGCGCCATGTCCTCGGCTTCGTCGCGGCGGCCGAGCATGCGGAAGACCAGACGGAACACCCGCTGCTCGTAGGTCTCGACGAGCTCGTTGAACGCGCGCTCGTCGTGCCGGCGCAGGCGCTCGATGAACTTGAGCTCACTCTCTTCGACCGCGTCCGACACTTCCCACCAGGAGTCGCGCTCACGGTAGCCGGAAAGGCCCGAGGCGTCGTCATCCGAAGCGTTGCCCAGCAGAATTGCCGGGTCGCTGGGCAGCCGGAGGCGCGAGGTGGCCACGCCGGAGCGACACTCGGATGGGTCGGGGGTTCCTCCGGGAACTTCGTGACGGACCGACTGTCGGAACGCGGCTGAGTCTCCGGCTGCCGCTGCCCGCCGCAACGCCCGGCGTCAGTGGCGGGCGCAGAAACGGCTGGCGCCGGTGCCGGCCGGTGTTCTCGACTCGGGCCACCGTGGCAGATCGTGATCTGCTCGTGCCAAGACCCACGAGGTGATGGCGGAGCTCGGCCGACCGCCTCGCGGCGAGCCCAGTGGTTCCGGCGCATGGATTCGAACCATGATTCAGGGATTCAAAGTCCCTTGTCCTGCCTTTGGACGACACCGGAAAAGAGGGCGGAGGGTAGCAAAACTCGAGCGCGTGTAAATCCGGGCGCTCACTTGATGCTGGGCGGGATCGGGACCTGGCAGTTGTTCGCAGGGGTGAGCCACTTGATGGCGTTCAGCCAGAACAGCTCCACTTGGTACTCCGGGTGCCCGCTCCACTCGCTGTCGAAGGTGAGCCACTCGTCGCCCCACATCAGCAGCTTGCCCGCCGAGGCCTCCTGCGCGCGCAAGACGTTCCAGCTCTGCTCCGTCGCCAGGACCAGCCCCGCGCCGTTGACCGGGTAGCCGTTGTCTACCCCGATCATGCTGACGCCGTTGGTCACCGGGTGTTGTACCCAGTTGGTCACGGGGATGGTGTTCGCGCCCTGCTTCTGTAGGATCTGCTCGGGCCCGTAGCTCATGCCGAAGGGCGCGAGCAGCGTGTTCACGTTCTGGATCTCGCTCGGATCGGCGTAGCCGATCAGCGTCATGAAGCCGCCGCCGGCCTTGATCCAAGCCTCCAGCGCGCTCACTTCGGTCGCGGAGTAGGCGTGGTTCACGCTGACGTTCTGGCTGACGATGACCTGAAACTCCTTCAGCAGGGTCGGCGTGAGCGTTTGGTCCTTCAGCGCCGTGGTGCCGTAGGTGCTGCGCGCCGCCAGCCAGGCGTCGAACACGTTGGGCTGCCCGACCGTCCCGGGGTTGCCCAGCGTGGCGATGCGCAGGCAGTCGCAGATGCCGTCCTTGCCCTTGTCCACGTCGTCGATGATGCCGTTGTTGTCGTTGTCGATGCCGTCGCAGGTGTCTTCGTTGCCGGTGATCACTCCGCCGTCGCCGGCGCTGCCGCCGCTCGAGCCGCCGCCGACGTTGAGCCCACCGCCGCTGCCCGAGCTGGCCGCGCTGCCGCCGCTGCCGCTCGAGCCGCCCCCGAAACCCGACTTTCCGCCCTCGGCCACGCCGCCGTCTTCGGAGCCGCAGCTCGGGCCGCCAGCGATGACCAGCGCGAGCGCGACCACGCCGCCCAGAGAAACGCGTCTCGACATGACGGAGATCGTAGCGCAGCGGCGCCCGCTCGTCGCAGACTCGGCCCGGGAGGTGAGGATTGAGGCTCCGCGAACTGGTCCTGGCGTGTACGTTCAGCTCGGCTGCGCTCGCGCAGCCCGCACCCGAGCCGACACCGCCGCCGCCCACCGAGCCCACCCCGGCTCCGGTTCCAACCGAGCCTGGGCCCGCGCCCGCACCGGTAGCGCCTGCGCCTGCACCCGCACCCGTACCGGTGGCGCCCGCTCCCCCTCCCGCCGCACCCGGCTACGGCCCCGCGTACGGACCGCCGCCGCCGGCAGCGCCGCCGCCTCGGCGGATCGACGAGCGGCTGGAGAACCACCTGGTCATCCCGGTCTTCAAGATGGGCGGCGTCATCGATGGTGGGGGAGACATCGAATACGACTGCAAGGAGTCCGGCACGCCGATCGGTACGTGCCCCAGCAGCGTTCCCAACCTCGACTACGAGGACGAGGCCGGCGTGGCGCTGGGCGCCGACCTGCTGTTCCGCGCTGGCTCGGGCCTTCGCCTGGGGCTCGGTTCGCTGGTCATTCTCGACCCGAAGTACAAAGTCGAGTTCCAGGGCTTCAGCGACGAGGTCGAGTCTGGCCTCGAGGCGTCGCTCTTCGGCGTCGTCGAGGGCGTGTTTCCCGTGAGCGACACGGTGGGCCTGACGCTGCGCGGCCAGCTCGGCTTGACCGCGCTGTTCGTCGGCGAGGACCACGCCGACGCCATCGACGAGAATCGAGACGCCTGCGATCAAGGCGGCGCCGACGTCTGCGAGCTGAACGAAGGGCCGCTCTTCGGTCCACACGTCGGGGTAGGCTTCGGCGTGCTGTTCGACGTCGGCTCCGTCGCGTTTCGAGTCGAGCTCCTCGGCCAAGCGGTGCGTTACCCGCTGTGGCGCTCGAAGATCAGCGAAGCGGGGACGACGACGGAGGTCGAGCAGGACGTGGTGGGGACGCGGTCCCTGCTCTTGGTGGGCTTCGAGCTCTGAGCTGAGTCAAAGCTCGAGGCCGCCGGCGAAGAAGAAGCGCGTCCCGGTCCAGCCGTAGCTGATGTCGAGACTGCCGCCGGTGCCGGTGCCCTCGGTCCGCATCAGCTTCCCGACCGAGTACCACTGGAACACCAGATCGAGCCGCAGCGCGACCCTCTCCAGCGCGAAGCGCACCCCCGGGCCGCCGCCGATGGTCAGGCCGTGGTAGGGCCCGTCGTTCACCTTGCAGCTGCCGGTGGTCGCGCCGGAGCAGACGTCCTTCAGCTGATCGATGGCGTCTTCGAGATCGCCACCCGGAAACAGCGTGAGCAGGCCGCCTTGCCCGCGCAGGGTGATGGCGGTCGTCGGTCCCACGTCGAACACGCCCTCGGCGACCAGCATCACCGACAGATCGCTCCCGAGCTCGGTCTCCTGGCGGTCGCCGTCGACCTCGACCGCGCTGGTCGGCACGTACCAGAGCCCCGCTCCCAAGCGGAATTCGGGGGAGAGATGGAACAGCAAGTCTGCGCCGAGCCCAATGGACGAGGTGTCGTCGAAGTCCGCGGTCTCGCTGTCGAAGGTGGTGCAGCCGCTGCCGTTGCACTCGGGCTCGAGCTCCCCGCTGCCGGCCATGCGAAAGCCGAAGCGGAGCACGCCCACGAGGCCGGTTCGCGGCTTGCGAGCGGGCGCGACGGGCGGCGGCGGTCCGAAGGGATACTCCGCGGGAGTGGGCGGTGGAGCGGCGACCGGTGCGGGTGCGGGTGCGGGTGCGGGTGCGGGTGCGGGTGCGGGTGCGGGTGCGGGCTCGGGCGGCGGCGGCGCCGTCTCGACCGGAGGCGCCGGCGGCTCTGGCGGAACGGGCGGCAAGGTCCCCGTCCCCGCAGGCTGGGCCCCGGCAATCGCAGGAGCGGCCAGGAAGAGCGCGATCGGGATGAGGCGCATGTGCCCTTGCTATCAGGCGTGTCCCAGCGCGGCAACGCGCCGCTCAGTCTGCGAGCCGCTCTTCTCGGACGCGTTGGGCCACGGCGCGGGCCTGTCGCACGCAATCGGGGATGCCGACTCCATCGTAGGCTGCCCCCGCCACGTAGAGCCCCGGTAGCTCCTTCAAGCGCTCGGCGACGCGAGCCATCCGCTCGCCGTGCCCGACGACGGGCTGCGGGTTCGCGTCCACGTAGCGAAAGACCCGCGTGAACGACGCTGTGCCGAGCTTGCCCATCAGCTGCTCGAGGGCGCGCTTCGCGACGTTCGCCAGCGCTTCGTCGCTCGATCCCACCACGTCCACCTTGGCCCGCGCGCCCCCCAGGAACGCGCGCACGAGCACGTGATCGTCCGGCGCGCGCCCGTCCCATTTGGCGGAAACCCAAGTGCCCGCGATCAGCTCGGCCTCGCCCTTCGGCGCCACGAATCCGGCGCCGTCGAGCGGCCGCTCGAGGCCGGCCCGCGGCAACGCGAAGAAGACGGTGGCGGTCGACAGGTAGGGGATCGCGCCGAGCTCGCGGGCGAGGCGCTCGTCGGGGACCAGCTTCGCGGTGGCATGCGCCGGCGACGCGAGCACCACGGCATCGGCGTCCAGCTGCTCGCCGCCATCCAGCGTCACCCGCCAGCCGTCACCCGCGCGCTCGACCTTCTCGACCGAGCGACCGCTCTTGACCGTGCCGTCCGGCAGCTTGCTCGACAGCGCAGCCACTAGCGCGCCCATGCCACCCTTGAGCGACATGAACGGGCTCGGCACGTCGCCGCTCTTCTCGAGCCCGCCGTTCTGCTTGGCGCGCGACAGCTGAAGCGCCAGGAGCCCGCGCGCCAGGCTGCCGTGCTTCTTCTCGACCTCGACCAGCTGCGGAAACGTGGACAGCACGGAGAGCTCGCCGATGTCACCGGCGTAGATGCCGCCCAGGAGCGGAGCGGCCAAACGCCGCGCTGCCTCGCGGCCGAAGCGGCGCGCGATGAAGTCCTCGATGCTCTCGTCGCCGGCGTCGCGGCGCCGCGGCAGCACCAGATCGCCGAGCATGCGCAGCTTGCCCCCGAAGCTCATGAGCGGCGTCGAGAGCATGGGGCCGACCTTCGTGGGGATGGCCAGCGCGAGCCCGCCGGGCATCGGCTCCAGGCGGCCCCGGTGCACCATGTAGACCTTCTTGGCCTCCGGGCGCGGCACGATCAAATCGCCACCGAGGCCGAGCTCCCGGCACAGCTCGGCGCCCTCGCGCTTCGTGCTCAAGAAGGAGTCCGGGCCGCCGTCGAGCAAGAAGCCGTCGCGCCGCTCGGTCTCGATGTTGCCGCCGACGCGCTCGCGCCGCTCCACCAGGGTCACCCGCACGCGTGGCTCTCCGCTCGAGAGCACGTAGGCCGCGGTCAGGCCGGTGATGCCGGCGCCGACGACGACGACGTGGCGCTCGCGGCTCATTTCGCCGCGGGCTTGGCCGAGCGCTCGTGCACGAAATCTGCCACGAAGCGCACGGCGTCGGGGGGCGTCTCCGGCAGGATGCCATGGCCCAAGTTGAAGATGTGTCCCGGGGCCGGACCGGCGCCTTCGAGCACCTCGAGCACGCGCTGCTCGAGCAACGGGCGCGGCGCCGAGAGCAAGAGCGGGTCCAGGTTGCCCTGCACGGCGACGTCGTCACCGAGCAGCTTGCGCGCCGGGCCGAGCGGCGTGCGCCAGTCCACGCCGATGACGGTGCCGCCCGCCTCCTTCTGGAGCTCGAGCAGCGTCGCGGTGCCGGTGCCGAAGTGGATCACCGGCACGCCCGTCTGCATGACGTCCTGCAAGATGTGCCTCACGTGCGGCAGGATGAACTCCCGGTAGTCGGTGGGCGAGAGGGCGCCGATCCACGAGTCGAAGAGCTGGAGGGCCTGCGCTCCCGCGCTGACCTGGGCCCTCAGGTAGCGACGCACCACCTCCGCGAGCTTGGTCATCAGCGCGTGCCAGAGCTCGGGCTCCGAGTACATCATGTGCTTGGTCTTGGCGTAGTGCGTGCTCTTGCCGCCTTCGACCAGGTAGCTGGCCAGGGTGAACGGCGCGCCCGCGAAGCCGATCAGCGGCGTCTTGCCGTCGAGCTCCTTGCGGATCAGGCGCAGCGCTTCGAGCACGTAGCCCAGGCCTTCTTCGGGGTCGATCACCCGCAGCGACTCGACGTTCTTCGCGTTCCGGACCGGGTGGTGGAACACCGGGCCTTCACCGGCGGCGAACTCGAAGGGCGCGCCCATCGGCTCGAGCGGCAAGAGGATGTCGGCGAACAGGATCGCCGCGTCCACGCCCATCGCCCGCACGGGCTGAAGCGTCACCTCGCACGCCAGCTCGGGCTGCTTGCAGATCTCGAGCAGCGTGTGCTTCTGGCGGATCGCCCGGTACTCGGCCATGTAGCGGCCGGCCTGGCGCATGAACCACACCGGCGTCGCGTCGACCGGCTCGCGCCGACAGGCGCGCAGGAATCGATCCCACATCGGAGGGAAGCTCCTTCGCGTTACCGCGGCTCGTTCTGAGCAGCCGCCGGAATGTCCTCGTAGTGCGGCTTCTGCTCGCCCTTCTGAGCACGGTCCTTCATTTCGTACTTGGACGGGCACTTCGCCATGATCTGGTTGGCCTCGAAGTAGCCCTCTTCGTGCAGCTTGCCCTCGGCCGTGACCTCCACGTCCATGCCGGGCACGTCGCGGAAGGTGTCGGGCACGACGCACTGCGCGTAGCGGACGTCGATGGCCTTCTCGTTCTTGGCGATGGTGAAGCGATACTCGCAGGGCTCGTCGCGGCGCTTCAGCGTGCCCTTCACCAGGTTGCCGGCGACGCGCACGTTGCGGCTGCCGAGCTTGTCCTTCTCGGCGACCAGCTCGTCCACTCCCTTGGAGTAGACCGCGGACTGCTTGAAGCTGGTCAGGACGAGAGCCAGGATACCGCCGCCCATCACCAACAGCGCCGCCAGCAGGCCGACGTTCTGCAGCTTCTTCTGCTTCGAGGCGGCGGGACTCGGCGCTGGTGCGGGCGCCGCCACGGGGCGCTCGGAGGTAGGGGCGTTCTCCTCGGAAGTGGCGACCGCGTCCGCCAGCTCTTTGTCGAGCTTGCTCATGTTGCCCAAAGCGTAGTCGGGCGTACCCACCGGGTCCACCGGCTGAGCGTCCGCTCAGACGAAAATCGTGCGTTTTTCTTCAGAATTGCGGGCGGCGACGCCGGCCGATGCGCGCGCCCAGCCCCGCAAACACTGCGGCCAGCGCTCCGAGCAGCAGGGCCGTCACCGCCGCCACCGGCCAGGGCCGCAGGGCCCCGCCCGAGACGGACATGCCCCAGGCGACCAGGGCGGCCAGGGTGCAACCGAGCACGGCCTCCCGGGCTCCCGCGCGACCGCCGAAGCGCCCCACGATGGCGCCGGTAGCGCCGGCGGCCAGCGCGAGCGAGGCGAGCACCGGCACGATCAACGCCGCCGCGACCGCGGCGCGGAGCGCCGGCGAAGTGGTGGCGGCGGTTGCGAGCTGGGAGACGTCGTCCACACCTGCGACCCGGGCCGCGATCGCGCGGCCGAGCGGCAGCGCGAGCAGCACCAACGGCGCCCACAGCGCGAGCGCGAGCGCCGCCGCGATCGCCACCCAGTGCGACGGCGGGCGCGGCTCACCTTCGTCGGGGCTCGACTGGATGACGGGGAGACGCCGGGGCACTGGGTCGATCCTTAGAGCGCTCGAGAAAAGCACACAACTCGCGTCCGGACCTGACCGAACGGGTGTAGCCTTTCGGCCCCCGATGTCCCCGCGCGCGCTGTGCTTCGGCTTCGTCTCGCTGCTCCTCGCGAGCACGGCCGCGGCGGCGGAGCCGGAGCCCCTGCCCGAGCCCGCGCCCGCAGCCCCTGCCGAGCCACCCCCTTACGCGGCCTGGCAGGGAAGCGGTCACGCGGAGCCCGTTGGGGCGGCTCCGTTGCCCGCGCCGCCGCCCTCCGTCGGCGCGCCGGCGTACTCGCGACGCACCGTCGAGCTGATTCCGCAGCTCGGCTTGGCGCTGCCCAGTTGCCGGGCGGGCGATCAGTCCGCTGATCGCTGCGACGGCGTGACCACGGGAGGCATCGCCGGCTTCACCGGGCTCTGGCGGGTGACGCCGTACTTCGCCTGGGGTGGGGGCTTCGAGCTCGCCGCCTTCCGCTACGACCCGCCCGAGCGGCTGGAGCTCTCGGAGGCCGGGGCGGCGGCGGTGTGGTTGGGCCTGACGGGCCGAGTGTATTTCGTCGACGAAGGCTCCCTGGATCCGTATCTCCAACTCGGCCTCGGCGTCGGTGCGCTGGGCACGACCGCGACGGACCGCGTCGGGGTCACGTGGGAAGAGACCGGGGCCGGGCCGGCCGCCCAGATCGGCGGTGGCCTCGACTTCTACCTCGGCCGGTCCATCCGGCTCGGCCCTGCGCTCAGCTACACGCGAGTGTTCGTCGACAAGATCCGGCGCTGTCGAGCCTCCGGAGACGGGGACTGCAGAGACGTCTCCAAGGACGAGAACGGTTACCTGAACTCGTACTTCTCGCTCACCGCGCGACTCTCGATCTTGCTGGGTGGAGAGCTCTGAGGGTGGACGAGCTCGATCTGGTGCGACTCGACCGCCAGGTTGCACGGGCCGTCGTGGACTGGGCGCGCTGGCGCCGGCGGCTGCGTCGCGGCGCCGCCCTCGATCACGATCCCTTCGGGCTCCACGCCTTCGTCTCGCGCGTCGGCTTCGAGCGCGTGCGCGAGCTTCCTGAGCACGACCCGCTGCGCGCGCCGATGTTGCGCTGGCTGTTCCGCTTGGTGGACGACAAGGCCAACCGTGCGGGACTCGCCGAGCTCGCGCGTGCGCGCGCCGTCGACCTGCACCCGCTCGATCGTCCGGAGCGCATGACGCTGACCGTGGCGGACATGCTCTCGCGTGCGCTCGCCGACCGGGCGCGCTCGTCGGAGTGGCTGGCCCGGTTCTTGGAGCACGCCGAGCCCGTCGCGGAGCTCGAGCGGCGCGTGTGGGAGCGGCGCCGCGAGGTGGTCGAACGCCTCCGGGTGGAGCCCGACCTGCTCGAGCTGCCCGTGAGCGACGCCTACGCCGTCGCCGAGCAGTGGCTCCGGACCACGGACGATCGCGCTCGGGAGTTTCGAGCGCCGAGCTTCGACCGGCACCTGGGGTCGGCGCTCGGCCTCGAGGCTCACGAGGGCTGGCCAACCCGACTGAGCGCGGAGTCCCTGTCCGGGCTGTTCCGGGAGACCCGGCTCCTCGACTCGCTGCCGCTCGAGCCCGGCCCGCTGCCTCGGGCGATCGCCCCGGCCAGCTTCCTCCGGGCCTTGGCTCGCCTGGGCGCAGCCTTCGCCGACGCCGTGGCGCCCAGGGATCAGCCCTTCGTCATCGCCAACGACGCCTACGGGCTCCGGCGCCTGGCCCACGGCGCGCTCCTCGCCGGGCTCGGGCTCGTCCCCGCTTTCCAGCGTCGCGCTCTGGGTCTCGGGGCGGCTCGGGCCGCGGAGCAGCGTCGCGTGCTCGCCCGAGTCGTGTTGCTCGAGTCGCGGACGCGCGCGCTGCGTGTGCTCTTGCGCCGCGCCGCGCTCGCCGGCGAGCGCGCGTATCGGGAAGCGTTCGAGGAGCTCACGGCGCTCGTGCTCGGGTCGCCCCTGTCACCGAACCTGGCCGGCGCGCTCTTCGCGCCACGTCGAGACGAGGCACAGCGCTTCGCCGCCATGCTCTTGGCGGCCGAGCACGCGCGACACCTGACCGAAGCTCACGACGACGACTGGTATCGAAACCCGCGAGCCGTCGAGCAGCTCCGCGCCGAGGCTGCCCTGCCTCCCGCCGTCACGACGACGCGCGCTGCGCTGGACGCCGGAGCGGCGGAGCTCGAACGCCTGCTCGAGGAATTGCTCGGCTAGAAGCCGTCCGGCGAAGGCGTGAG
Organism: Polyangiaceae bacterium; assembly: GCA_015075635.1. Classification (NCBI taxonomy): domain Bacteria; kingdom Pseudomonadati; phylum Myxococcota; order Polyangiales; family Polyangiaceae; species Polyangiaceae bacterium. The sequence goes on along the minus strand of JABTUA010000002.1, from coordinate 1,186,951 downwards.
CCCGGTCGCCTCCAGGTGGTAGGTGAAGCCGAAGAAGATCGCCGTGGCACCCGGGTCGGAGACGATGCGTCGCACGGCGGCCTCCGCCGAGAACGCACGGTCGATGTAGCCGGCGCCCACGCTGACCGCGTGACTCTTTGCGCCGTCGTCGTAGCGATAGCCGCCGCGGACCGCGTAGTGGTCGGCCAGGAGCAGCTCGAGCCCGCCCATCGCGCGGACTTTGGTCTTGTCCCAGGTCGTGAAGTCCGAGACCACGTCGCCCTCGATGGTGAGGTCCTTCGTGCCGATGCCGACGCCGCCGCCCACGCTGCTGGGTTGGAAGCCATGCCCCGGGTTGTTGAGGTTGTTGCCAACCATCGAGATGGCGAAGAACTCGGTGGGCTTGAGCGTGGCGCCGGCGTCGAAGGCGAAGCCGCGCACGATGTTCTCGTCCTGGGTTCCCCCCGACGCCAGGCTGTCTCCGAGCGGGCCGAGCCCGTTCTGTTTCAGCCACAAATAGCGGCCGCCGACGCCCAGCGCGAACTGATCCGAGAAGGGCATCGCCAACGCGAAGCGCAGATCGGTCGCCTGGCGATCGATGCCGTCGGGATCCTGCAACGTCCAGGTTCCGCCGAAGCCGCCGGCCAGGCGTGTGCTCGACACGATGGAGTCCACGGCGCCGGCCCCGTAGCTCTGGCGGTTCGCCTCGGGCCAGATCTGCGCGAGCGCACCCAGGTGATAGATGCGCGACGCCGCCATGTTGGCGGGGTTGATGAAGAGCGCGCTGACCGAGTTGCTGTAGGCGCGCAGCGCGCCCCCCATGGCCGCGCTCCGCGGCGTCTCGATCTCGCCGTAGTTCCAGCCGATGGTCGGGTCCAGGTCGGACTCGTCCGCCGCCGCGCGCCCGCTGGCGAGCACGCAGGCACCGAACGCGCTCGCCGTCACCAGCGCGCGCACCCATCCGCTCGGAGCCCTGCTTCTTCGCTCGCTCTTCGACACTTGGCCGACAGCTACCCTTCCGCGCCGGCCCCGGGCAAAAAAAGCGATCCTTTCGAGAACGAGCGCCCGGATGGAGTCAAGATTTCTGCGGCGCCCGAGCATCGACCCGCAGCGAGCGCAGAATCGACGTCAGCAACCACGCGCGCTCACTCTTGACTCCGAGACCGACGCATTTCTCGCTGCACGAATCGCGAGCTGACCGCGCAGCACGAGAATGTGCGCTGTCCTTGCGTGGTTACGCGCACGCGTTTCAGATCTGGATCGACAAATCGTCGCCGCGCAAAATCACGCGCGCGACAAAGGGCGGAATTTCTCCCGGATCGTCGCGGATGAAATTCCAAGATTGAACTCCGGTAACGACCGGTGCTAGCTCGACGCTCCTCCTCGAGAGTGGTTTCGGTCGCTGCGACCTGACTGCCTTCGGGGATAATGCGGAAGCGAGCAATCGTTCTCCGGTTGGCAATGAAAGCTCTAGAGCTTGGCCTTCAGGGTGGAGGGCAAGCGGGGTTTCTTCCCCGCCTTCTCCCACCCGAGCTTGGGTCCTCGATCCGACCCACATGAGCAGCGGGGCTACAGGCTGTCCACACCCTGTGGACAACTTGGGGGGAGCTATCTCCGTGGATTTCGAAGCAGTCATCGAGAGCGTTCAGTCCTCAGTTCAGTCAGCAATGCCGAGCGTCACCAACCAAGCAGCCACCTGGCACCAAGCGCTGGAGCGGACTCGCGCCCGCTCGCCGGCTTCGTTCGAGCAGTGGTTCTCCAGCGTTCAGGTCGACTCCCTCGACGACGGCGTGCTGTCGTTGACCGCTCGGGACGAGTTCGTTCGGGACTGGGTCAAGACGCACTTCCTCCCCGACCTCGTCGGCCAGATCGAGGCGCTCACCGGCGTCGAGCTCAAGGTCGAGTGGCGCGTGAACAACCAACTGGACAACCCGGTGTGCGAGCCCAAGCCGCGGCAGCGGCGCGCGACGCCGGTCACGGAGCGCGCGGCGCCGTCCGAGCGAGCCCCCGGCGCCGCTCCGAAGAGCGACCGCTCCGCGGCCGATCGGGCCGGGCTGGCGGCGAGCCTGAACCCGAAGCACACCTTCGCGAACTTCGTCGTCGGACCCTCGAACGAGCTCGCCTACGCGGCGGCGCTCGCCTCCGCCGGCGGTGGCGGCCCGCGCTACAACCCGCTGTTCATCGCGGGGGGCACGGGTCTGGGCAAGACCCACCTGATGCACGCGATCGCGCACCGGGTGCTCGAGGGCAACCCTCGGGCGCGGGTCATCTACACCTCCGCCGAGCACTTCACCAACGAGTTCATCGAGTCGCTCCAGCACCACAAGATGGACGAGTTCCGCGCGCGCTATCGCACGGAGTGCGACCTGCTCTTGCTCGACGACATCCAGTTCTTGGCCGGCCGCGAGCAGACCCAAGAGGAGTTCTTCCACACCTTCAACGCGCTCCGCGACGCGGACAAGCCCATCGTCGTCACCAGCGACAAGTACCCGCAACAGCTGCAGCGCATGCCGGAGCGCCTGGTCTCTCGCTTCACCTCCGGGTTGGTCGCCGACATCCAGGTGCCGCAACTCGAGACGCGAGTCGCCATCGTGCGCAAGAAGGCCCAGATCGAGTCCATCCCGCTCGACGACGCGGTCGCCGTGCTGCTCGCGCAGACCGTGAAGAGCAACGTGCGCGAGCTGGAAGGCGCGTTGATCCGCCTGGCGGCCAAGTCGTCGCTGACCGGGCGCCCCATCGACGCCGGCTTCGCGGAGTCCGAGCTCGCTCGGGTCGCGCCGCGCCGTCCAGACGTGATGAGCGTCGAGGACATCCAGCGCGCGGTGTGCAGTCACTTCCGCCTGTCGAACGCCGACCTGCTCAGCAAGGATCGTCACAAGAGCGTGGCCTTCGCCCGCCAGGTCGCGATGTACTTGTGCCGGCAGCGCCTGAAGTGCAGCTTCCCGGAGCTCGGGCGCGCCTTCGGCAACCGCGATCACACGACCGTGATGAGCGCGGTGCGCCGCGTGGAAGAGCTGCGAGCCAAGGATCCGCAGGTCAACGCGCACCTCGAGGCCATCGAGCAGCGCCTGGCGTCGTCCGAGGATTGACTCTAGCGCGACGTGGTCGCGTCGGTCGTTGGCGCAGCGCTCGTTCGCAAGAGCACGCCGGTCTGCTTGCGCGTCGCCACGGCCGGCAGCGGGCGGTTCGCGATTGGTCTGAGCTCGGGCAGCTGGCCGATCGCCCGCGCAATGTGCATGGAGACGGCGTCCACGGCCTCGCCGGCGCCGGCACCCAGCGCCCGTCCGTAGGCGAAGTCGCCCCGCGAGCGGGAGGACAGGCTCTCTCCAGCCAGCGGCAGGCCGTCGCGCACCAGCTCCCAGCGGCCCGAGACGGCGGCTGCCCAGCCGGGCGCCGAGGCGTCCGGCGCCTTGCCGTCGATGCGCAGGCGCACGTGCAGGAGGTAGTCCCCAGGCTGGATGTCGTCGCCCTTTCGCTTCACGGCCACTCCCGGAAAGCTCGGCCAGAGCGTGCGCTCGAGGGCGTTGCCCAGCGCGTCGTGGACTCGGGAGAAGCACAACGGGCGCTCGGTGGGCGTCCGCTCGCACTGCTTGTCGGGCGTCCCTTCGAGCTCGATCCACAAGCGGCCGGTGTGCTGGACCGCCGGCTCGGGTGGGGGCACGAGCCCAGCGGAGTGGACCGGAGCGGTGTGGTGGTGGGTGCACGCGAGGGCGCTGCCCGCGGCGATCAGCCAGGCGTAGCGGTGCATGGCGTCACGATAACGGTCGGGCTGCCCTCGGGCCCAATTCGCAGCCAGCAGCAACTCGCTGCGATTACGGCGGGTTAGCCGCTCGGACGAGAGATGCCCCGACGACGAGCGTACAAAAATGCCCCGGAAATCTGACTCCCCGGGGGCCGCCACTTATATTGCGACGCATGGCGAACATTCGGCACATCCATCAGTACATGACGGATCGCCGCCGAGTGCTGCTCGAAGACGGCCGGGTCGGCAAGATCGTTCGGATCGACACGGACTTCCCCAAAGGCAGCACGACGGTTTCCGTCTGGACCGGTGAAGGCCCCGGTGTCGCCAAAGTAGACATCGGAGCCGTCGTCGGTCCGGCGCCTCAGGCGAAGAAGACCGCTTGATGCGCGGGCTCGGCGCCCCGTGGTCGGCTCTGGCCGGCTCGGGGCGCCGGCGGGCTGGTGGTGAACCCCCTAGAGCGGCCAGTGAACCTGGGGGATCGGGTACGCCGGCTTGGCGAGCAGGAAGCCCTGCGCGTAGTCGGCGCCCAAGTCGCGTACCGCCTTGAGCTCGTCGAGCGTCTCGATGCCCTCGGCGACGACCGTGGCGCCCAGCTCCTTGCACAGCGCGGTCACCGATCGGACCAGGACCTGTTGGCGCCGGCTCTTGTCGAGCTCGACCACCAGCTCGCGATCGAGCTTCACGACCTTGGGCTCGAGGTCGAGCACGCGCTTCAGGTTGCTGTGTCCGGCGCCGAGGTCGTCCACGACGAGGTGCACTTGAGCGCGCGCGCACAGCTCCTTGAGCACACTGCGACACAGATCGAAGTATTCGAACGCTGCCGACTCGGTGATCTCCAGGAAGACCTCGTTGTCGTGGTAGTTCAGCGGATCGTCCGGGCGCACGAGCCAGCGCGAGCTGAGCTCGTCCGGGTGGACGTTGACGAACAGGCGATGGCCGGCGCCGCGCGCGAAGGCCACGTCTCGGATCGGGCGCCCCAGGCGCCCGGTGGACTTCTCTTCCACCGCGCGCTCGAACAGCTTCGCGGGGTTCCGGTACTCGGGCAGCTTGCAGCGCACGAGCGCCTCCTGCGCGAACACCCGGCCCGTCGCGATGGACACGATGGGCTGGAAGTGGACGTCCAGATCCTCCGCGGTCAGAAACCGCGTGCTCTTGGTCCCGCTGGCCAAGGTCTGGGACACCTCGGTGTCCGAGGCGGTCCAGTTCAGGTGACGGGGCGAAGAGCTCATCGGGCGCCAGCGCGAATTCTCAGCATAACACGCCGGCGCTCACTTTTCGCGGCTGCCGGAGGAGAAATTCAGGCCGCGAATTCGCACCGCGGGCGCCGCCACGGAGCCGCCGGCCGACCACCAGTTCGGCACGATCACGCGCTCGGCGGTCGAACCGTCCGAGCGCTCCAGGGCTTCGAGCAGGCTGTCGGTGAAGCGCATGCTCTCGATGGGCTTGGTCACCTTTCCGCCCTCGACCAGGAACGTGCCATCGCGGGTCAGACCCGTCATCACTGCGCGGCGCGGCTCGAGGTAGCCGTTCACGTAGTGCAGGCGACGCACGTACAGCCCGCGATCGAGCCCGCCGATGAGCTCCTCGACGTGGGCGGCGCTGCCACCTTGAACGACCAGCGACGACGGGCTCGGACCTCCGGAGCCAAAGCCGCCGGGAGGGCCGGCGTTGCCCGTCGAGCTCACACCCGCCCGCGAGGCGGTAGTCCGGTCGTGGACGACGCCCTGGGCCACGCCGGCGCGGATCAGCGGGACCTGGCGGCGCGCCACGCCCTCGCGGTCGAACGGCGCCGCGAAGGCGTGGGTCCCGAGCGGATCTTCGCTGACGGAGAAGGACTCGGCGGTGATGCGCTCCCCAAGTCGGCCGGAGAGCGGGGAGAGCCCCTGCTCGAGCTCGCGGGCCCCGAGCCCAATCATGGCCAGCCACTCGACCAGCTCCGCCAGCGCCAGCGCCCCGAGCACCGTGTCGTAACGCCCCGCCGGTAGCGAGCCCGGGTTCTTGCCCCGGAGCGCGTCCGCCACGGCGAGCTCCGTCTCCGCCTCGATGCCGAGCTGGTGCAGGTCGACCTGGGCGCTCATGCCGTGGCCGGAGGCGCCGCTCCCACCCGCGCTCTCGAGCGCCCACACCTTGAACGACGCCAGCGTGCTCCGGTGCGCCCGCTCGAGCCCGTGCGTGGTGGCCACGGCCTCGATGCGTGCGGTGGTGTCCAGGACGCCGGTGGCCAAGAGGCCCGCCGCTTGGATGCGCCGGAACACCGGCGTGAGCAGCTCGACGCGCTCCTCCGCGCTGGCCTCCGCCGTGCTCTCGGCCCAGCGCTCCATCGGCGCCGGCGGCGGCTCGTCGGCGCGGGCGAAGCCCGGAAAACCCTCGTCGCGCGGCACGCTGGGCACCGCCGCCGCCGCGTCCTTCAGTGCCCGGACGATGGCGGCCTCGTCGAGCTCCGAGGTGCTGGCCTCGACAACGCGCCCGTCGCTGGCCACGCGCACGACCACGCTGGGCTCTTCGAGCTGCATGTGCTGCCCCAGATCGCCCACCGAGAAGCGCGCGAAGCCACGCCTGGCGAAGCTGGCGTAGGCCTCCGCCTCCGGCTCTCCGGCTCCCTCCAGCGCGGCGCGGAGCAGCCCCGCGAGCTCTTCGGCCTTCACGTGTGTCCGACCTCCACCTTGCGGAAGCGAGCGGGCGGAGCCGCGTGCGCCACCGCCATGGTCTGGATGGGATCCCCCTTGCCACACAGCATGAGTCCCCAGATGCGCGTGTCCGCCGCGCCGCAGATCGCGTCGCAGCTCTGCCAGAACTTCGGAGTGATGCCGGTGTAGCGAGCGTCTCGCAACAGGCGCACGCGCTTGCCGTGCTTGATCTCCCAGGCGAGCTCGCAGGAAAACTGGAAGTTCAGGCGCAGGTCGTCGATGCTCCAGCTCTGGTTCACGTCCAGGAGGATGCCGTCGGCGGTGTCGGCGATCAGGTCCTCCAGCGTCCCGCTCCGGGGCTCCAGCGAGACGTTCACCATGCGGATCATCGGCACCCGGTTCCAGCCGTCGGCGCGTACCGTCCCGGTGGACTCGCGCCCCAGCGCGGCCGCCGTCTCTCGCGACGACAAGTAGTCCACGAACACGCCCTGCTCGACTAGCGGGACCTTGCCCGCGGGCGTGCCCTCGTCGTCCCAGCCGAAGGTGCCGAGGCCCATCGGTGCGACCGAGTCCGCCGTGAGCGTGACGATGTCGGAGCCGTAGCGCAGCTTGCCCAGATCGCTGGGCTGCAGGAAGGAGCCCCCCGCCAGGGAAATCTCCGCCCCGAGCGCCCGATCGAGCTCCGTCGGGTGCCCGCAGGACTCGTGGATCTGCAGCGCCATCTGGTTGCTGCCCAGGACCACGTCGCGGACGCCCTCGGGGCACGGCTCGGCGGCGAGCAGCTCGATGGCTTCGGCGCGCACGCGTGGCGCGGCTCCGAGCAGGTCGGTCCGCGCGACGATCTCGTAGCCGCCTTGCAGCCCTTCCGAGCCGGGGAAACCAGGGTACGAGCGGCGCTGCATCCGACCGTCGCTGCCCACCGCGATCGCGCTCATCCCGGCGCCCCCGAACATCAGGCGCTGGGCCACGTCGGTGCCCTCGCTGGTGACCAAGAGCTTGTCGATCTCGGTCCAGTGCATCCACGCCTCGGTGCTGTGGATGGGCTTGCCCCCGCGTCTGAGCTCTGCCTCCGGTCCGGCGAGGTCCGCGAGCTTCTGCTCGAGCGGGACGGAGAACGGCTCGACCTCGACCTCCGAGGCGTATTCGCCGATCTCACCCGCGCGCTCGGGAAAACGCACCGGCTTGACCAGGAGCCGCGAGCTGGCGCGCGCCACGGCGATGGCCTCGTCCACCATCCGACCGAGGGAGGTTTCCGTGCCGGCCTGGGTGCAGGCGAACCCCCACGCGCCCTTGGCGATGAGGCGGATCGAGAAGCCTGCGCTGCCACCACGGGAGATGCCGTCGGGCGCGCCGTCTCGGACCCGGAGCCGCTCGTTCTTTTCGCGCAGCCAGCGCACCTCCACGTGGGAGACGTCGGGCTGACTCCGCGCACGGTGAAGCGCGGCCGCGCACAGCTCGCGAGCTCTCGGGTCGCCCGGCATGGCCGCGCAGTCTAACCCGAGGGCAGCGCCGGGGAGCGGAGAATGTGGCACCCTGAGCCTGCCATGGGAACGCTCGGGGCTCGGGTAATGGCAGGAGCGACGCTCCTCCTGCTGGGCTGCGGGGAGGGCGAGAGCCCGGACACGGCCGCGACGCGCGCTGGCGTGAACGGAGCGGAGGACGTCGGCGAGCAGTACCAGATGGTGGTGGGCCTGGGCGCGACCGCGGCGGCGCGCGAAATAGATTGTAAAACAGTGTCACGCGCGCTCCGCGGTCAGATCGAGCGCTTCACACTTCCAGGATGAGAACGCGACGCCTGATCGCAGTCTGTCTTGCGCTGCTCGCTCTCGTCTCGCTGGCGCATCCGCCCCTCTCGCGCTGGTGGCGCGCCGGAAGGCTCCTGGCGGCGCTGGCCTCCCCTGCGGCGGAGGCGGCTCCCTTGGTGGAGACGGAGCTGACGCTGCCCGGTCGTGACGGGCCCATCCGCGCGCGCTTGTACCGACGCGCCGACGCAACTCGCGCGCCCGGCCTGGTGGTGGCGCACGGCGTGCACTACCGCGGCATCGACGAGCGTCGGCTGGTGCCGTTCGCGCGGGAGCTGGCGCGCGCCGGGCGCACGGTGCTGACTCCCGAGCTCCGCGACCTCACGGACTACCGCATCACCTCTCAGGGCGAGCGCATCATCAGCGACTCCGTGTCTTGGCTTTCGGCACGGAAGGAGCTGGTGAGCGAAGAGCGCGTCGGGCTCCTGGGCTTCAGCTTTGCCGGCGGCCTCGCTCTGGTCGCAGCCAGTCGGCCGGAGCTCGACGGCAAGCTCGCCTACGTGACGAGCATCGGAGGACACCACGACCTGACGCGGGTGCTGCGCTTCCTGGTCAGCGATCGCATCGAGACGCCGGCCGGCGTCTCGCCGATGAAGGCGCACGACTACGGCTTGGTGGTCGTCGCCTACGGCAACGTCGAGCACTTCGTGGAGCCAGCCGACCAAGCGACCCTCCGCGACGCGCTCCGGCTCTGGCTGCACGAGGATCGGGCAGCCGCCGTCGCGCGCGCCTCCGAGCGCAGCACCGCCTCCGGCGAACGGCTGTTCCAGCTGGTCGAGCGGGGCAGGCTCGCCGAGCTGTCTCCGGAGCTCTTGCGCCTGCTCGAGACGAGGCGAGCCGAGCTCGCCGAGCTGTCCCCGGCCGGTCGGCTCGGTCACGTGGACGCGCCCGTCTACCTGCTCCACGGCTCCGCGGACTCGGTGATCCCGCCCAGCGAGGCGGAGTGGGCCGACCGCGAGCTGAACGGCGCGCCCCACCAGGCCCTGGTGTCGCCGCTGCTCGAGCACGTGGAGGTCGATGGTCGCGGGGCTTTCGCTCATCAGCTCAGGCTGGTCGACCTGATGGCCAAGATGCTCTAGCCAAGGACGTGCCTAGCTTGGCAGGATGACGGCGATGGAGGCGGAAGAGCAATCGCCGGTGCTGCTCGAGACCGAGCGGCTCGTGCTCTGCCTGCTGCCGCCCTCTGCCGCGAAGCGCGTGCTCGGCTACCACGCGGAGAATCGCTCTCACCTCGCGCCCTGGTCGCCGCCGAATCCGCCCGGGTACTACAGCGAGGAGTACTGGCGCTGGCGGCTCGAAGAGAACCGCACCGAGTACCTGGAAGATCGCTCGTGCCGCTTGCAGCTCTTGCTCTCGGGCGAGCGCGAGGGCGCGGTGGTGGGGCAGATCAGCCTGACCCAATACTGCCGCGGCCCGCACCAGAGCTGCACGCTCGGCTACAACATGGATCACCGCTACCAGGGTCGCGGGCTGATGAAGGAGGGGCTCCGCGCCGCCATCGAGCTCGCATTCGGGCGGCTCGGTTTCCACCGCCTGAGCGCCAACTACATGCCGGTCAACGAGCGCTCCGGCCGCGTGCTCAGGAGCCTCGGCTTCGTGGTCGAGGGTTACGCGCGGGACTACCTGTACATCGCCGGCGCGTGGCGCGACCACGTGCTCACCGCGCTCTACAGCCCGGATCCCTCACCGCCCGGGGTCCGGGCCTTCGCGCTACCGAGCTCCGGATCGACGCCGACGGAGTAGCGCCAGCGCGAGCCCGGTGAGCGCGAGCCCTCCGAGCGCGCCCACCTGCCCGCTCGGAGCCGCCACGCACGCGCACCCGCCGACGGGGTTGAGGTCCTGATCGAAGTCGTACCCGCCGCCGCTGCCCACGGGGTTGCCTCCGGTGCCACCGGTGGCGACGCCGCCGAACCCGCCGCTGCCGCCGAAGCCTCCCGTGCCCCCGGTCGAGGTGGTCTTCTGGACGACCTCGACGGAGTAGAAGAGGCCCGGCTCGTCGCCCTTGTTGACGATCATGACCCAGGCGTCCGTGGCGTCCTTGGGCACGTCGATGGTCGCGTAGCGCCCGGCGGACGTGTCGGCGTCGAACAGGTCGGCGTTGGAGGCTACTCCCTGGCTGTAGTCGAAGACGATCGGATCCGTCGCGAAGCGCACCAACACCGCCGGAGTGTACGGATCGGCGTCGGGGCCGAAGTCGTACTGCGGGCCGAGCGGGACGTTCTCCCACTGCACCTTGATCTGGTCGGTGCCGGCCTTCAGCGTGGTGTGGACCTGGAGCAGACCCGGCGCGTAGCTCTCGCTCTGGTCGAGACCCATGTAGGGCTTGCCCGGCGCGAAGAAGCCGTTGGCGAACTTCCACTCCCCGCTCGAGAGCGGTTGCCCCTTGTACTCGAGGACGCGCTTGCAGACCGGGAGAACGCCCCGCGCCTCCAGCTCGGCGACCAGCGCGTCGGCTGCGGTCTTGCCCAAGGTGGACGCCTCGACGGCGGCGCGGAACAGCTCGCCCAAGCCTTCGTAGCCGAGCTCCCCGGTGGGTGCGCCCAGCATGGCCGTGACCAGCGCTTCGTCGAACGTGTTGCGGTCGGGCTCCGCCAACGACTGCCGGACTTTCCACAGCGCACCCGAGAACAAGGTCGAGTCCACGTGCACCTCGCCGGCGATGTTCTTCGGGCAGGTGTCGTCGTTGTCCAGGTCGCGGATCACCTTGTCGCCGTAGCCGTACGAGGTGTTCTTGGCCGCGTACTCTCCGACCTGGCCGTCGCCGGTCAGCGCGCTGGAGAAGTAGTCTGCCAGCGCTTCGTTCATCGCCCCGGGCGCGGGGGAAGAGCCCTGCTCGTCCATGAGCCAGTGGGAGGCGAAGTTGATGGTGCGGTCCGTGAGCGCATGGCCGAGCTCGTGGTAGACGACGTCGCCGTCGTAGGCGAAGTCCGCGTTCGTGCCCTGACCGAAGAACAAGCCGCCGTCGAGGCCCTGGAACAGGCCCGGGTACGGGCTCTGCGGCGAGAAGAAGGCGTTGTCGTAGGGCTCGAGGGGGAGTGTCGGGTCACCCATCTTGGAGGGGTTGCCGCTCTCCCAGCCCTGCGGGAAGCGCAGGTTCGCCACCGTGTTGAGCGGCTTGAAATCCAGCTCGGGCATGCCGAGCGTCTCGTAGAATGCGTAGGCCCGGGCGGTGTGGAAGTACATACTGACTTCCGCGAACTCGTCCTCCGCTGCCGTGTCGCTCGTGTAGCTGTAGGGGAAGTCGCCGTTGGCGTCGGCCACGGCCTTGTGCAGGAACTCGCACATGTGGATGTTCCACTTGCCGACCAGCTTCTGCGTATCGACGCAGGTGAGCGAGCGAATGCGCGTGTCCTCGAGCTTGGTCGCGCCCTGGGCCAGCGTGCTCAACGTGACGCTGGTGGCGGTGGGGGTCGAGACTGGGTTCTGCTCGTACACGGTGGCGGCGCGGTCGAAGCGCGTGGCGTCGTACGCCAAGAGAACGTTGCCGGACTGCGCGTCGACGACCACGACCGGGGAGAACGGCGTGCCCGGGATCAGACCCTGGTAGAGCACCCACACCAGGCGCGCCTGCCCGGCCCGCGGCAGCCAGGCGAGCTTCGCGTCGCCGGCGCCGAAGCGCGCGCCGCGCGCCAGGCGCGCCGCGCGCTTGGCGGCGAGCGCGGCAGAAAGCGACGGGGATGCGCTCGCCGGGAAGCGCTCCTCGAGCCGAGCGGTCGCGAACGACGTCGGGTTGCCCTTCGCGTCGAGCAGCGCGCTGGCCCCGCGCGACAGCACCGGGATGCCGGCGTGGGATTGCGCGAAGCGCACCAGCTGCTGCCCGCCCGGCCGCGCCGCCGTGCTCACGTGGTCGAGGGTCAGCACGGCGCTCGACGGCGCGCGAGCCGTGAGCACCTGCCGCGCGCGCGCGACGGGCGTGCTCGCCGCGGGCGCCACTTTGGTGTCCGGGAGCACGAGCGGCGTGCCGGCCTGGGCGGTGCTGCTGACCAATGCTGCTAGGAGCGGGCAAATCTGGGCCAATAGGGGCGTACGCACACTGCCTCCCTGTGTAGTCCGCGGGTGGGGGCCGATCCTTGGCAGCGGGTCGGGCTCGGCGCAAGTCCGAGGGATCTCGCGGCCTTCTTCGGGCCTTCCGGGGCCCCCGAAAATATTTGGAACCCCGGGGGCCCGGGGCCTGTCAATCCCCGACAAGAACGACGCGCGACGCCAGATGGGCGGCCCTCCCGCACTGATGCGGGACGAAGCTCCGCCAAGCTGGCCAGGCGTCGAAATCACGAGGTGAAGATCCGTCATGGCCCAGTCGAACTCCGTCAACCCTTTCCTCTCGAACCTGACCAACTTCGACGCGCGCGCCGCGCTCGGGCTCGAGCGGGCTCCGTTGGCGAACGACGACGCGCCCATGGGATACGCGCTCGTGCAGAGCGGCCCCGCCGTCAGCTCCGAGGAGTGTGAGAACGTCGCCGCGCGTGCGGTCGAGATCACCGTGCTCTGGGGCACCAGCATCGTCCACGTCGCGCACCTGAACCCTCCGCGCGCCTACGCGGTGGGCGAGCGCGCCAGCGAGTTCACCATGCCGAGCGAGAAGCTCGGCACCGATCGCCTCGAGATCGTCAGCTTGGTCGCCGGTGAGCCGTGCGTCAGCGTGCCCGCCGGCGCGACGGCCCGCGTCACCAAACAGAACGCCACGGAGAGCGCGGCGCCCGGCGCGACCATCTCACTCGCGCTCGGCACCCGCGTCGAGCTCTGCTTCGGCGATCTGAAGGTGCAGATCTCCGGCGTGCACCCCGGCAAGCGCAGCAAGCGTGCCTACTTCTCCCAGGACGACTCGAGCGCTGCCGGCTTCTTCGGGCTCTCCGCCTGCATCGCGGCCGCCTTCGTCGGCGCCATGGCCTTCTTCGTTCCGGCGATGGGCCTGACCGACGACGAGGGGAACGAGAACGAGCGCCTGGTCCTGATTCAGCAGTACCTGGCGGCGAGCGCCGAGAAGAACCGCGAGCTCGAGGAGACCACCGCCGAGGACACCGACCGCGAGAAGGGCGGCGGGGAGCGCGCCGAGGCCGCGCGGGGCGACTCCGGGGCCCTGGGCAAGCCCACCGCGAAGCTCGCCAACAAGCGCGCGGGCGTCGCCGGTCCCAAGGACAACCTCGACCCGCACCTGGCGCGCGAGCGCGCCCTGAACGAGGCCCGCACCTTCGGAATGATCGGCCTCCTGAACAGCGGCCCCGGCGGCGATCCGAATGCACCGACCTCGCCCTTCGGCCGCGACTCGTCGCTCGGCACCGACGACAAGAGCGCCCAGGGCAACATGTGGGGCGACGACATCGGCGACTCGTGGGGCTCGAACGGCCTGGGCCTGAGCGGCATCGGCGAAGGCGCCGGCGGCAAGGGCGAGGGCATCGGCATCAACGGCATCGGCACCTGCGGCGGCACGGTGTGCTCGGGGCTCGAAGGTGGCTTCGGTCACTCGCTGGGTCGCACGCCTCCGGGACACAAGCCGCGCGTTCCGCAGATGCGTCCCGACGGCGGCACCACGGTGTCCGGTCACCTGCCCGCCGAGGTCGTGCAGCGCATCGTTCGCCAGAACTTCGGCCGCTTCCGCATGTGCTACGAGCAGGGCCTCACCCGGAACCCGAACCTGCAAGGTCGCGTCGGCGTGCGCTTCGTGATCGGTCGTGACGGCGCGGTGAGCAACGTCTCGAACGCCGGCAGCGACATGCCCGACAGCGGAGTGGTCTCGTGCGTGGTCGGCGCGTACTACGGCCTCTCGTTCCCGGCGCCCGAGAACGGCATCGTCACGGTGAGCTACCCGATCATGTTCACGCCTGGCTGAGCGCCTCCCCGCATCGAACCCCGTTCGGCCAGGCAGGGCCGCGTCACCCGACGCGGCCCTTTTTCTTGCTCACGGCGTCGACCAGGTGCCACCTAGGCCCACGCACACTTCCTCGGCCTTATCCACGGCGCTGTAGCCGGTGTAGTAGAAGTAGTGAATCGCCCCGTTGCACTCGCCGATGACGGAGGCGCTCGGACACGCGGTGCCGACCGTCCCGCCATCCGCCGTGCACTGATCGGCGGCGGCTTGCTGGCCCGAACCCGGCGGGATGGCGATCTCGAAGCAGGCGAACTTGGCCGGCGTATCGCAAGAGAACATCGAGCCCGAGGAGCCGCCGCCGCCGCCGCCGCCGCCGTCGTCGTCGTCACCGCAGGCGCCGAGCGAGAGGACCAGTGCGAGCCCCGCGCACACCTTCACCACCATGGACTTCCACATTCGGATTTGCCTCCCTCGCGGATACTCTGCCAGAGGCTTCCGAGTCAGAGCAAGGAGCCTGTCAGCTGGCAGGCTCCCGCCTCGTTGGTGCAGTTGCCGGCGAGTCCCTTGCCGGCGGTCGCGATCGTGCAGTGCAGGTCGGAGCTCGTGAACTCGACCTCCTTGCCGTTCGCCGTCCCGGTGGCGCTGGTCGGGGTGTTCAGGATCGTCGTGCAGCTGAAGGTCACTTCGCAGCCCGACTGTGCGATCACGCACTGCTTGATCAGGCAGCCGTCGATGTTCCACGTGCCGGAGTAATTCTCACACGCCGGAGCGTCGCTCTTCGGCGCTTCGGTCGTGGTGCTGGAGCTACAGGCGACGGACAGCGCCACCCCGCCCGCGATGATCATCGACCGAATCCACATGCTCGTACTCTACATCAACGCACGGCTCGCCCGATCGCCATCGGGGTGCTGAGGATCCACGCCGAGCGCAGGCCGACCCAGCCGTAGGCGACGGGCGCGCCGGTCTCGGGATCGGCGACCACCAGTATGGTGCCCTGGCCGAAACCCGTGCGATCGCTGCCGGCGCGGGAGTCGTCCTGGTGACGGTAGCGGGAGGCGTCGGCGATCCGCACCAGGTAGGCGTCCGGGACGCCGGCGACGGGCTCCGGCGCCGACATCAGGAAAGCCACGTGCCCGGTGTTGGCCGAACGGATCTCCTTTGGGCGGAGCCAGGCGATGACGTCACCCGCCGCGGCGTCGGCGACGCGGGGCACGCGCTCCCAGCCGTAGCGCGCGTTGCCGGTCCGAGTCGCGGCGATCTGATGGTAGTAGTCGCGGGCCAGGGCGCGGCCGTTCTTGGCGCGGTAGCTCACCGCGGCCTGCGCGACGGGCGAGGCGCGCCGGAGCACCCACGCGGCCATGCCGGAGCAGTCGAACTCGTAGCGGCCGGCGCGCTCGTCCACGCGCGTGGCGTGGGTGTAGGCCGACTCCCGCAGGTTCTCCTCGATGCGGGTCAGCGTCGTCAGCACCGCCTCCGGCCCGGCCGACGCGGGCAGCGCCGTCAGCGTGACCGCGGCGATCCCCGCCGGTAGAACCCCTTGGTGCATCTGCTCCACGACTCTGAACCGGGATCAGGTCTGGAGCAAGCCGAAGCGCGCGCGCAGCCGCCGGTGGCGCCAGCGGAACAGCGCTCGAACGACGGCGCGGACCACGGCGCTCGGTGCGAAGCGGGGCTCGATGCGCAGCCGATCGCGCACGCGTGTGCCGCCCGGCACGGGCTCGACCCAGCGCTCGTGCTCCCAACTCCGCTGCAAGAGCGAGCTCGAGCGCTCCAGGAAGTGTCCGCGCTCGGCCTCCACCAGGCGGAGCGCGTGCCGGTCGAAGGGAAGGAAGCCGAGCCCGAGCAGCGTCGAGGTGAAGACGACCTCTCCGAGCGGCACATCCGCGAGGGACTTGCCGCGCGCCTCCGCCGGAGCCGTCATCCGGACCCACGGCGCGAGCTCTCGGTTCACTCCCTCCAGGGTCGCTACCGTCGCCCAGACTTGGTCGTCGGGCGCGGCGAGGGTGGACTCGAGCTCGAGATCGATCGTCATCAGTTCAAACACGCGCAGCAGTTGCCAGGGTCGGTGCTGGCGTTCACCGCGCAGTAGCCCTCGGCGTAGCCCGCGTTCTGACAGGCCGCGTCGCAGCTGGCGAAGCCGGCGAGGCACTGCGAGCAGTCGTATTGGGGGAGGCACGAGCAGCAGGCTCCGGGATCGGTGCTGGTCGGGGCCGCGCAGCTGCCCCCAGGGCGATCCGCGATCTTCTGACAAGCGATGTTGCAGTCGGCGTGCCCTTGCAGGCAGCCGACGCAGGGCTTGCACGCGGGATCGTTCGGATCTCCGTTCGGCTTGCAGGCGAGCTTGCCGGCGCTGCACATGTTCTCGCCCTTTGCGCAGGGGCCGGCGAGCCCGGTCGCGCAGGCCCCGCCACCCTCGGGGTTGCCGTCGTCGATCTGCCCGTCGCAATCGTCGTCCTTGCCGTTGCACTGCTCGGGGGATGGGAGCACCGCGCCGTCGCAGCTCGGTGACCACACTCCGTTGACGCAGAGCTGCTTGCCCGGCTTGCACACTCCCTTGCTCTCGGCGCCGCAGGCCTGCGTGTCGCCGGAAGCACACTGGCAGCCTTCGTCGGACGAGCCGTCGCAGTCGTCGTCGAGGCCGTCGCCGCACGACTCCGAGCTCGGCAGCACGCTGCCCACGCAGGCTCCCCAACCGCTGGCGCTGCAGGCCTGCTCGCCCAGCTGGCACACGCCGATCCCTGCGGCGCTGAGGGGGCCGGCGTAGCAGGGTTGCTTTGCCCCGACGGGCGCGCAGGCAGAGCCGGCGTCCGCGCCGCCCGGGCCCCAGCCGCCGCCGCCGTCGATGGTGTGGACGCCGCCGCTCCCACCGCCGCCGCCGCCACCGCCGCCCGGCTCCTGCGACGACTGGCCGGAGCACGCTGCCAGGAGCGCAACGACGAGCCCGAGCCAGCGACCCATACGCCAGAGGCTACGACCTTCGGGGCGCCCGGTCGAGCTGGACGCGCGCTGACTGCGTGCTTGGATCCCGTCGTGTCCCGCGTGCTCGTGCTCTTCGCCCTGTGGGCGGTCGCTTGCCGCGCTGAGCCGGACTTCGATCGCGAGCGCGAGCAGATGGTGCGCGACACCATCGAGGCTCGCGGCGTACGGGACGCGCGCGTGCTCGCGGCCGTACGCAAGGTTCCGCGGCACGCCTTCGTGCCGCCGCCGTTCACCAAGCGTGCCTACACCGATCAGCCGTTGCCCATCGGCTGGGACCAGACCATCAGCCAGCCCTACATCGTGGCGTTCATGACGGAGGCCGTGAAGCCGGAGCCGAAGGACCGTTGCCTGGAGATCGGCACCGGCAGCGGCTACCAGGCGGCGATCCTGGCCGAGCTCTGCGCCAAGGTGTTCAGCATCGAGTACATCCCGGAGCTCGCGGAGCTCGGCAAGCGCCAGCTGCGCGCCGCCGGCTACGGCCCGGAGCGCGTGGCGCTCTTCACCGGCGACGGCTACCAGGGCTGGCCCGAGGAGGCGCCCTTCCAGGTCATCGTGGTGACGGCGGCGCCCGCCAAGGTCCCGCAGCCGCTCTTGGATCAGTTGGCGCTCGGCGGTCGTCTGGTCGTGCCCGTCGGGCCGGAGGGCAAGAGCCAGCAGCTCGAGCTGTGGAAGCGCGCCCAGAGTGGGCGCGGCGAGGGCGCGTT
This sequence comes from Polyangiaceae bacterium, assembly GCA_015075635.1. NCBI lineage: Bacteria > Pseudomonadati > Myxococcota > Polyangiales > Polyangiaceae > Polyangiaceae bacterium. The sequence continues at coordinate 1,169,309 of JABTUA010000002.1, read as the reverse complement.
CGAGGTGCGCCGGCTGGCCGACGTGCGCTTCGTGCCCTTTTTGGGTGAGGGCGCAGAGCGGCGATGACGCCACTTCCGCTGAGGAATAAGCTCGCGCCGTGTCGCGCCTGAACGGGGTCCGGATCGTCGCAGCTCTCGCGCTGATCGCCGCAGCTTGCGGCCCTCCGGCGCCACCACCTGCCGCGCCGACGAGCGGAAAGCCCGAGCAGGGCCCCGAGAAGCCGCTGACGAAGCGGCAGCAGCTGATCCGCGCGCTGCGCTCGGTCGAGCGCACGAACGACGTGCTCGCAGCCCTCCCTCGCGCGATCAAGACGGAGCTCCGAGACTTCGTGCAGCAGCTCGGCCAGGCGGAGCGCTCGGAGCTGGCGAAGCGCGAGAGCCCGCTGGTGCGCGAGCGACCGCTCCTGCACCTGGCGGTCGGCGGCTCGTCGCCCGACGCGTTGTACGAGCTCGGCACCAGTCAGCGTCTGGCGCAGGACTTGATGACCGTGCGGGCGATGTCCGGCAAAGCGAGCTACGACGACCTGCCCGCGGCGGTGAGCTCGCTGGGGGAGAAGTGCGCGGCGACGTGGCTTCGAGATCGCGCCGCCGATGCCGCTTCGCCGACAGCCTTGACCCCAGAGCTCGCGGACCGCATCGACAACGCCGCGCAGACCTTGGGGCGCTGGGACATCGTGCGGCTGGCGCGCGAGATCGGCGTCGAGCTCGTGCCCAACGAGGCCGCCCGCTGGGCGGCGTTGGCGCGTGCCGCCGCTCACGATCTCGACCTCCCAGCGACCCAGAGCGCGCTCGACGAGGCCAAGAAGTACCCGGCTCAGAATCGCATCCAGGCGGGGCGCATCGCGCGAGCCGAGCGCGCGCTGGAGGCCGTGTCGAAGATCAAGAAGCTGGAGAAGAGCGCGAACGACCTGCCCAGCCGGCTCGAGCTGGCGCGCGCGCTGCTCGACGCCCGCCGGCTCGAGGACGCCAAGAAGGTGCTCGCGCCGCACCAAGCGGAGGCGGCTTCGCACCTGGGCCTGGCGGCGGCGCTGGCGGAGACGGAGCTCGAGAACGGGCTCTGCCCGGGCCTGCCCCTGGGGATGGGCAGCACCTTCTTGTGCTCGCTGGCCTGGAGGCAACACCCGCGCACCGCGAAGATGAGCGCCGAGCTCGAGCGCGCCTGGAAGAGCGGCGGCGGGCGCGACGTGCGGGGCATCGAGGGCTACCTGGCCATCGTGCAGATCACGCCCTGGCTCTACGGGACCATGGCGTCGCCGGGCACGTCGCAAGAGGAGCTCGGGCGTCGCTTCTTGGAGCGTCTGGCGTCGATGCAGGCTGCGGCGAAGGAGGCGGCGCAGAGCTCGCCGCACTTCGCCGGCGCGGTGCTGTTCGCCGACACCATCGCCGCCGGCTACGACGCCGTGGTCAAGCACGAGACCAAGGTCCCCGCGGGCGTGCGCGCCGACTTGAGGAAGCGCGCGACCGAGATCGCGAAGGCAGCGCCGAACGACGCGCTCTCGCACGCCTCCACGCTGGCGGTCGCAGCGCTGGCGTTCCGCGACGAAGACGTGCAACCTCTGCTCGAGCTCCTGCCGAAGGAGGTCGATCCGACGAACTACTTCGCGTTCCAGATCCTGGGGCTTTGGACCGGGACGGTGAAGCAAAGCCCGGACTACGCGAGAGCCGCAGCCAACGAGCTCGCCACCTTGATCCCGGAGTATGCCGCGGACTCACTCGACCGCGCCCGCTTGGTGCTGCTGCTCGCGGAGAGCGACGCCACTCTCCAGCGCTCGCCCAAGGCCTACGCCGTGCTGGAACAGGTCGCCAAGCCGCTGACCGGCGAGGGCATCCCGCTCGAGCTTCGGCTGCGCGCGGCCATCGATTGGGCGGGGGCTCGCGCTCTCTCAGGCAAACCCGAAGAAGGAGCGAAGCTGCTCGAGGAGATCGTCGCGGGCAATCCCGTGGCCCACCCCGAGGTGAAGTCGCTCGGCTTCGTCGCGTCGAGCTACCTGTTTGCGCTGCGCGCGCGCGCAGCGAAGGGCGCCGAACGGATCGAGTATCGCGACAAGTTCGCGAAGCTCGCCAGTGAGCCGGCCTTCGCCGGGGGCTCGGCGGCGACGGAGCTCTGGCGCGGGCTCTGGCAGCGCGAGCTCGACTTCCTGGTCGAGCGCGAGCGCTGCGGCGCGCTCAAGCCCTGCGTGGAGCGGGCGCGCCAGAAGCGCGCGCTGCCGGTGAGCAGCCTGGACGACAAGGCGGGGCCCGAGGTCGCGAAGCTGGTCCGGCGCGGCACGCTGCCCTCCGGCACGCTCAACCTGACCTTCGCGTTCGGTACCGCAGGACTGGAAGGGATCGTCCAGGTCAGCCCCGCGCTCCTGGTGATCGAGGCCCCCGGCACTGACGAGTAAGTGCTTGTAATCAAGCCAGATTCAACAAGGGTCTTGCCAGAGAACACTTTATCCTACATTGTAGGTTCATGCCGCACAGCCGCCGACATTCTCGCCACCCGGTTCGGTTCCCTGTCGCCATCGAGAGCCCCGCCAAGCCGGGGCGAGTCGGAGTAGTCCGGAACCTCAGCCAGCGCGGCCTCTTGCTCGGCACGCCCAGCCGCTACCAGCCGGGACAGCGCGTGCGGGTGCGCTTCAAGACCCGCGGCGGCGGGCCCGAGTACGATCTGCCGGCCACGGTCGTGCGCATCGATCACGACCCGAGCGGCGATTGGCTGTCGCGCCTCGTGGCGCTCGAGTTCGATCGCGACGTGAGCGAGCGGCGCCTGGACGAGCTGCGTGAGACCTACCAGCTGTTCTCGGCGGCCTAACACTCGAGTTGTGCACGTTCGCGACGAGAGGGAGAACTCGCTGCGAGGGGCTTCCTTCGCGGCTGCATGCCAAGGGCGACCGCTGGAGAGTAGCGACTCGTCCGATGCATGAGGAAGGATCCGCCGGCCTCGCCGGCGTCTCCGTGGGTCTTCGCCACTCACGACGATCGCGATCTGATCATGGCAAGACTGCCGGGGTCGAGCCTAGTCTCGATCGGTTCTCCGCGAGTCGAGCTGGGTCGCCACCACCGGCGGGGAAGTGGTGACCCGGGGACGGGGCGGTGGAGAGGTACTGGGCCGCACAGGAGCAAGTGCCATCGAGCCTCTACGGGGGCAGGAGCCCGAGGGCGGTGATCGACGCGGAGTCTGTCAAAGAGCAGGTCGGCGCGAAGGCCTCGGCACGGGTCACGCAGGCGCCGGCGGGAGCCGGCGGTCACTCGAGTTTCGAGGGGTCTCTGCGGTGGCCTTGACTGTGCAGAGCCAGATGTGGCGCATCAGGTCGCGCCAGGGCCGCCTACGCTGTTCGTCGCTGCGCAAAGTCACCCCGCGCCAGAGCGCGAGCAGCGTGTATGCGATGCGCCGCAGCACCATCACGACGACCGTGGCTCGCGGGTTCTGTTCGATCCACGGATGATGGTCCTCGGCGAAGGCGCCATCGAGAAGCTGATGGGCAGTCTCGACGCCCCAGTGGCGGCGCACGACGAGCAGCCATTGGACCTCGCTGAGTCGAGAGCGCGGCAAGCTGGAAACGAAGTAGCGGTTGTCGCTCGCGACCCGGACGCCCTTGGAATCGAGCGTCTCGACCTCGACGCGGAGCACGGTCCTGAGATGCTCCCAACCTTCCGGCGCGGCAAGGGCTTCACCGAGGTAGATGCGCCGCACGACGGAGCGACCGTGGTGGAGATCCGTGCTGGAGGCGGCGGCCTGGTCAGGCTCCAGGCCACACAGCCAGCGCACGGCCTCGGTGTGGAGGGAGGGTTGGGTGCTCTTGACGGCGAACAGGTAGTGAAGGCCGAGGTCGCGCACCGCCCGAGCGTTCTCTCTGGAGCACGCGCCGGCGTCGTAGGTGACGAGGCGAAACAGGTCGCTGCGCGCGTAGGTCCGCATCAAGGCGCAGAGACAGCGCTGAAACATGCCCATCTCGTTGGTGCTGGCCGGGATCGGGACGACATCGATGACGGGTCGCTCGGTGGAGCTGGTCAGCGTGGCCGTGACGGTCCTGACCAGGCCGAGCAGGCGCGCCTCGGCCGGCGCCGTCTGACGCTGGGCGAAGAAGTCGTCGGCGGCAGGCACACGGGTCGCCTTGCCGTCGAGCGAGACGACGCCGAAGGGTGAGCCGTTGGGCTCGAGCGCCTTGCGGCGCTGGGCGGCGCGAGTCGCAGCGTGCAGGGCCGGGCGGACGTCGTCGGGCTCGAGCGCCGCGAGCGCGTCGCGCAACGTAGTGTCCGGAACACGACGTGCGATTCCGAGCTTCGCGCGCACCGCGGGCGTGAGCTCCGCGGTCAGCTGCTCGACCTCGCGCAGGCTCCTGCTCCCGGCCACCATCCCGAGCAGCGCGCTGGCGAGCAAACTGCCGAGATCCCAGCGACGCCCGCGTGGGTTGCGCGGGTCGCGGACCTCGTCGAGGCGCGCGTCGCCGAAGCGTTTGACGAGCATGCCGATGACTCTGCGTTGAGTGCGACCTGTTCGAGGCACAGATGAGCTCCTTTCCTTCGTCCGCATGCGTGCCCACGGCGCTGCCGCTGACAATGACCACCAAGGGCAATCCGTGCACACCCCATTCGACGTGGGGTGTGCCCGAACCGTCTCACGGTGTGAGAATGGCGAGCGTCGCGCGAAGCATCGGCTCGAGCAGCGGCTCCACCTCGCAGAGGCGCGCTTGCTCGACGGCTCGCCGCGCGTCCGCTCGCTTGAACCCCATCCGAACCAGCGCTCCGAGCACCTTTTCGGACACGCCGCCCTCGGGCGCGGGCGTCGGCGCTGGTGGCGCCGGTGGCGTGCTCTGTCTTCGCCTCGCTCGCGCCTCCGAGATCTCGTTCTGGATGTGGTCCTCACCGAAGACCTGGCGCGCTCGGTGGGCGTTGTGAGGTCTGCAAAGCAAGCAGCAGTTGTCCACCGTCGTGGGCCCGCCCTTCGCGAACGGGTCGATGTGCTCGATGGTCAAGAAGCGCGTCGCCGAACACCGCCGCCCTTCGGCGTCGGTGAAGGTGCACTGGTCGCCGTCCCGCTCCCTGACCGCTCGCTGGACTTCCACCGGAACGTGCCGCGAGCCCGGCTTCGTCTCGCGGCGCTTGCGGGGCTTGCCCGCGCCGGCGCGGCGCTTCGTCTCCCGCTCGATGAGCAGGTCCAGCGCGCGCTCGAGGATCGTCGCGAGGTCGCCGCTGGGCACCGTGTGGCTGAGCAGCGCCCGGGCCTGCTCGAGCTTGTCGCGGAACGCAGCGTGGGCGCTGAATTCCACGCGAACGCTCTCCGGCGAGAGCGGCTCGACGCGAGGGCGAGGCGCCTGGGCCGGCGGCGGGGCCGGGGTACCTGCCCCGGACCATGTGGACAACTGCCCTTGTACCGGCTCGGGCGTGACCGGGGTGATGGTCGGCGGCACGGCCGGCCGCGGGAACCAGCGGGCGAGCAGCTCCTCGAGCTGTCGCTTGGACTTCCCTCGCGCCTCGGCGAGGAGCTGCTCGGCGTTGTCGTCCGTCAGGTGGCCGGAGAGCAGGAACAGCCCCGTCAGGTGGAGCTCGCCGCTGGCGAGGTCATCGAGCACCTGGGGGAACTGCTGGGCCAGGCGGGCCACACGCACACGCTTGGTCGCGCTGTCCTCGGAATAGCCGAGGCGCTCGGTGCAGTAGGCGAAGAGGGAGGAACACGCATCGTCCAGGTACAGTTTGCGGCGGTCGAGCTCTGCCAGGTGGAAGATGACGTTGGCGCACGCCGACCGCTCCGAGCTCACGGCGGCCGAAAGTCGCTCGCGGAGCTCGTGGTCGGAGACCGAAGAGAGAGCGTTCATGCTTTCTGGCATATCACGCGATTTTTCGAGCTCGCTGCTGACACGCTGAGCGCGTTTCGGGCATCTGAACGCGTCGCGCGTCGTCGCGCGCACGAACGCGCACGAGCGCGTCACCACGCGCGAGCGAGAGGCCCTCACCCGCGTGGTCGTCGAACGCGAACGCGCGTCGCTCGAGAATGCGTCAAGAGAAATCGACGTCTCGATGCTCTTTCCTTCAGGTCACCGTACGCTGAAACGCTGCTCGCACGCCCGCAAACAAACGGGCGTGCACGGGATGCCCTTGGTGGTCTTTGTCAGCGGCAGCGCCGTGGGTCCGGAAGCTGCGCGTCGAGCTCGAGTCCGATGGCGCTCCCTCCAGGCAGCTGCACGCAGTGCCGCACTCGCGGTCATCGAGCTCTGCGTCGTGCGCTCGACCACTGCGCCGACGCCGCCAGCGCTTCCCCAACGCCCGGCGCCACCCGAGAGCCACGCCCCGACCTCCAGCGCCGGCCCGTCCTGACCTCGAGTGCGAATTTGCGCCTGCTCGCGCGCCGTACCCGTGACCGTCCTCAACTCTTCGAGAACGCGTCGCTTCTCAACCTCTGTCCGGCACCGAGCGGGACTGGGGTCGAGCCTAGTACTCGAAGCCGCTGCCGCCGATGAACTCCCGCAGGATCGACGTCGGCCGGACGTGATCGGGGTAGATGGTCACGAAGCGATCGAGCAGGCTGAGCAAGCGGAACGCCGTGGTGTACGCCGCGTCCGACTGCGGCACCTCGAGCAGGTAGCGCTCGGCGAACACCTTGAGCACGCTGAGCTCGTAGATCAGCGACGAGTCGAAGACGGCGTCGGCGTGGTGTTGGTAGGGGAAGATGTGCTTGCGCTCGCCGGCGCGGACGCTGGGCCAGCGCAGGATGTTCATCGCGGCCGTCGCGCCGCGCGAGTGACGATCGCGGACGATGCGGCGCAGCAGGCGCACGTCGCTGGCGTGTACCCGCGTCAAGCGGTCGAACGGCAGCTGCACCAGCGGGCAGGCGAAGACGCGGTACACGCTGCCCTCCGGCAAGGACGACAGGAGCTCGGGGTTGAGGCCGTGGATGCCCTCCAGCATCAGGATGTCGTGCTCGCCCAGCGTGATCTGCGGGCCACCTTCGGGCTTGCTGGTCCCGGTGGCGAAGTCGTAGTGCGCGGTGCGGAGCGTCTCGCCCTTCAACAGACGCTCCGTGTGCTCCTGGAGCAGGCCCACCCTGAGCGCGTCGAAGGCCTCGTAGTCGAACTCGCCCTTCTCGTCCCGCGGCGTCTCGTCGCGATCGACGTAGTAGTCGTCCAGCGACACGCCGACCGGGTTGATGCCGTTGACCTGGAGCTGCACCCTCAGGCGCTTGATGAAGGTGGTCTTGCCCGAGGACGACGGACCGGCGATGCACACCACCTTCACAGCGCGCCCGCGCGCGTGGATGTCGTCGGCGATACGGCTGATGCGCTTCTCCTGGAACCCCTCGCTGACGCGGATGAGCTGCGAGACGTCGCCGCGGATGCACGCGCGGTTGAAGTCGCCGATGCTGGTGATCCCGAGCGTCTCCAGCCAGCGGTCCTGATCCCGCGTCATCGTGCTGGCCTGGTGCGACACCTCGCGCGCCTGCTGTACCAGCGAAGCGGGCACGCTGGGCGGCTCCTTGGCCCCCGCCGGGCCGCTGTAGACCATGAGCAGTGCACCCTCGTCGGCGAGCACACGGAACTCCGGTGACAGCTTGCCCGTGCTCGGCAGCAGGGCGCCGAGGCGCAACGCGTAGACCTCGCCGCACGCTACCAGCGGCACCGCGGGCTCGCGCCAGATCTCCAGGAGACGAGCCACGTCGGTCCACCCCACCGTGGCGAAGTGGGCCTTGGCCTCGTCCACGGTCCACCACTCCTCGCGAAACGACGCGTCTTCTTCGACCAGAGCTCGCATGCGACTCTCGAGCTCGCCGGCCAGCTGCGAGAGGTCCTGCGCTCGCGCGCCGCCCACGACCACGCGCTGGGCGAAGCCGACGGAGTGCCCCATCCTGAGGTCGAGCGAGGGGTTCAGCCGGCGCGCGGCCTCCATCAACACCAGCGACTGGCTCTGACGGTAGATGCGCTGCCCCTCCCAGTGATCGACGGTCAGCGCCTCGACGCTGCAATCCGAAGAGAGCGGGCTCACCAGCGAGAGGGCCTTGCGATCGACCAGCGCGGCCACCACCAGGCGCCCCTCGACGTGCTCCGGCAACAGGCTCTCGAGCGGCGCGCCGGTCGGGGCGTGACGCGAGGCCCCGTTCACCTTCACCTCCAGCGTGGTGCGGCGCGGCAGCGAGCGCTCGTGGAGCAAGAGCCCGACGCTGTCGGTCATCTCGACCAGCCGCGCGGCCACGCCGCCCATCAGCGCGTGCACGACGCGGAGGGCGAGCGCCGGATACGCCGCGGCGAAGTCCTCGTAGCGTTCCGGGGAGAGCACGGCGAGCTCGACCCGCGTCGCTGCCGTGATGGTCGCCGCGCGCGGACGGTTTGCGATCAGCGCCAGCTCGCCGAAATGCCCGCCGCGAGACACTTCGCCCAGCTCGAGCCCATGCCGGGAGATGCGTGCGGAGCCGTCGAGCACGAAGTACATCGCGCGATCGCTCTCGCCCTCCCGGACCACCACCGTCCCCGGCTCGACCCAGAGCTCGTCCAGGAACGGCGCGAAGCGCTCACGATCCAACCCGGACAGCTCCGCGAGGATGGGGTTGCCGCTCTGGCCGAGATCGGACGATGAAGGCGGGACGCTGGAGTTGGGCCGAAGTGACATCGCTCGCGTGGTAGGGTCGCGCACGTGGCGGCGGACGAAAAGGGCGTTCTCGTCTGGAGGCGCATCGGGCTCGTGTTGGGCCCCGCAGTCTTCGCGCTGATCGCCTTCGTTCCGTCCAGCCTGCACACCATTCCGGGCTTTGGTCATCGACCCGCGTACGCCGCCGCGGTGGCTTCGCTGATGGCCATCTGGTGGTTCACCGAGGCCTTGCCCATCGCGGCGACGGCGGCGCTGCCGCTGCTGCTGTTTCCGCTCTTCGGAGTGTTCGGGAAGGGGCTCGCCGGCGACACGGTGCGCGCCGTCGAGCCGTTCGTGGACGCCTACATCTTCCTGTTCATGGGCGGAATGACCATCGGCGCGGCGATGGAGCAGTGGGGCCTGCACCGGCGCGTCGCGCTGCACATCATGCGCGCCATCGGCACGGAGCCGCGCCGCCTGCTGCTCGGGATGTTGGTGGCGACGGCGGCGGTGTCGATGTGGATCTCCAACACTGCCACCGCGGTCATGATGATGCCCATCGGCATGGCCCTCTTGGCCCAGCTCGAGGCCGCGCACGAGGGACGCCGGCTCGGTGACTTCGGCGCGAGCCTGATGCTGTCCATCGCCTACGCGGCCAACGTGGGCGGTATCGGCACCAAGATCGGCACCGGCACGAACTCGATCTTCGTCGGCTTCCTGTCGGACAAGCTCGGCTACGACATGAGCTTCCTGCGCTACATGGCGGTCGGCCTGCCGTTCGTGGTGCTGTTCATCCCCATCGTGTGGTGGGTGCTCTGGCTCAACGCCAAGGGCGATCTGCCCGCGGGCACCCAGGGGCGCGAGGTGCTCGAGCGCGAGCTCCGCGCGCTGGGTGCCTGGTCGGCGCGCGAGCGCGTGGTCGCGGCGGTGTTCCTGGTCGCCGCGGTGCTCTGGGTCCTCGGGGACGTGCTCCGGCCCCTGCTCGCGCAGCGAGTCGCCGTGCTCTTCCCCGGCGTGAAGCTCCTCGGGAAGCACTACGAAGCCACGGTAGCGATGAGCGCCGGGCTCTTCCTGGTCGTGAGCCGCACGGTGAGCTTCGCCCAGCTCCGGCGCGTGCCCTGGGGCACGCTGGTGCTGCTCGGCGGGAGCTTCGCCATGGCTGCCGGCATCGAGGGCGGGGGACTCTCCGGGTTCCTCACCGCGCAGCTCGAACCGGTCGCGCGCCTGCCGCTCTTGGCGCAGCTCGGGCTGGCTGCGTTCGCGACCGTTGGCCTGTCCGCCGTGGCGTCGAACACCGCGACGGTGAACGTGTTCCTGAACGTCCTGCCGCGCTCGCTGCCGGTGCTCTCCGCCTGCGCGCTGGCCGCTTCGTGCGACTTCGCGCTGCCCGCGGGCACTCCGCCGAACGCCATCGTGTTCGGCAGCGGCTACGTGCGCTTGCCTCAGATGATGCGGACCGGGATCGTGCTGGACGTGATGGCTGCGGTGCTCATCACCGCGTACGCGTTCTTCTACCTGCCGCTGGTGCTGTGAGAAGCACTAGCCGAAGGCGCCGACGTACAGGACAGCGTCGCTCCTCGGGAGCGGGACGGCGCGGGCGATCTCCCGCTCGAAGAAGCCACCGAGCGGCAGTGTGGTCGAGCCTACGCTCTCGGAGAGCAGGCACAGGTTCTGCATCAAGTGCCCGGCCTCCAGCAGCAAGAATCGGGCGGCGCGCTCGCCGTACTTCGCTTCGGTGCGGGCGGTGTCGCCGGCGACGATCCAGAAGAGCGCGCCGCCCGTGAACTGCACGCTCGACGGCACGCGCTCCGCCCACTCTCCGCGCTCTGCGCCGGGCGCGATCAGGGTGAGAGCGTGCGCGCCTCGGTCGTAGTGGTAACGGCCGGGGTCGAGCCAGCCAGCGCCGAAGCTCACCAGATACAGCTCCAGCGCGTTGAGCGATCCGGCCGAAGGTGTCGGGCCCATGCCGCGCTCGGCGTTCACGCCGTGCGCGTACAGGAGCACGCGAGCCAGCGACTTCTTGGCGGGGAGCGCCGTGGAGAGCTCGCGACGCGAGCGCCGCCTGACGAGCACGCGATCGAGCGCGGTGCCCAATCGCGGCCGCGCGCGCGGCAACGGGATCTGCGGATGTCCCGGGTACGAACGCGGGGTGTGGACGACGGCTTCGGACTCGGTCGCCACGATGCGATCGCGAAACTCCGGGAAGCTCGTCCTGTCGAGCTCGAGCGGGGTCAGCACGGCGAGCGGGCGCGGGCGGGTCATGCGAAGGGGTGCGGGGGCGTCTCCGCGAAGTCCGCCAGGCGCCGCGGAGCCCAGAGGGGGCCGCCCAGGTGGGCGAGCCGATGGTCACCGTGCAGCGGCTGCAGGCCGACGACCACGACCTTGAGCACCAGCGAGCCCGAGCCGGTCGCGACCGGCGGGGTCGCGACGCGGAACAGCACGGGGTGGTCGGCGCCCAGACGTGCGACCAGCACCCTCGAGTCCTCCGTCACGGTGGCGGGCAGCGACTCGACCCGCGTTGCACGCGCGAGCACCGTGTGGCTCAGGCGCTCGGGGTGGTGCGTGTAGTAGAGCGCGTGCTCCACGAAGCTCTGCGGCAAGCGGTCCGCCGGCGCTCTCTCGCCGCGGCCGAGCACCCAGCGCGCGTGGTGCCGACCCTGCACGGCCTCCAGCGTCGCCTTCGCGAAGCTCGCGGCCAGCGTCTCCCGGCAGGCCGCGCCCGCGCTCAACACGAAGCCTTCGCTGTCCTCGCCACCGAGAGTGACGATGGTGACGTGCTCGCTGAACGGCGAACGCACACGGTAGAATCGGTAGTCGAGGTTCGGGCGCTCGAACCGGCTACGAGTCTCGTCCGGGAGGGCAGCAAACACGGCCTTCTGCGCGTGCTCCTCCAGCGGGTAGCGGCCCCACCACGCGCCCAGCACCGCGTCGCGCTCGATGACCTCCTGGAGGCCGCGGCGGAGCACCCAGTCTGGCTCCCGTCCGGCCGAGAGCCCCGTGGAGGTCACGGCGCAGATCGCGTGCGATTCGCCCGGTCGGGGGTGGAGATACGCGAGATCCTCCGGGACCCAGAGCGCGCGCCCGGTCGGCGCCTGTCGAAACGCCTGCCAGCGGCAACGGGTCCCGCGCGTGAAGGGGCGAAACGGGAAGCCGTCGAGCTCGTATTGCTCGGCCGAGAACAACACCCAGCGCGCGGGGTCCACGGCGGGCTCGGCGAGGGGCCAGTCCTCGAAGCTCGCTTCGACGCCGAGATCGCGCGGCAGCGGCGCGGTGTGGTGCCGCTCGATGGCCTCTCCCACGCACGCGAGGCGCGCGCTCTCTTCGTCGAGGCCTGCGCCGCCGACGTGCAGGACTTCGTGGCGCGCGCCTGCCGGCGCCAGGGACGCCGCCCACATCGCCACGAGCGGATCGTGAGCGCGCGACTCCAGCCGGGAGAACGCGGTGAAGAGGCCGGTGTAGCGGCTCTCGTACCAGCTGTCCGAGCTCGTCATCGGAGCTCTCCGCAGGCCGCGCACTCCGGATCCATCGGGACACGATGCGACGCGACCTCGAGCGTCGCGTGCTCCACCACGTGCAGGCGGAACAAGGCGGCGCTCGGCGCCGGATCCCGCAGGAGGTCGGCCTTCCACCGCACGAGCGCGCTCACCACTTCGACGACCGAGGCAGGGACCTCGACGGTCGGCCAGGCTCGCTCACCGGAGGCGAGGACGTCGTACAGTTCGGGCACCGGCGAGAGCCGACGGAACGCCGACACCAGGCATGCCAGGCAAGGGCCCGCGTCGGGCAAGCAAACCGGGCCGACGAAGCTCCGCGACAGCGGTCCGGTGCTCGCCCACAGAAACGGCACTGAACCGCGGAGGCAGTCGGCGTTGAAGGCCGAGAGCGCCGCGTAGTCGAGCTCCGACTGGCAGAAGACCCGAAGCGGCTCGGCGGACGCATCTGGGACGGGGCGCGCCTCGAGGGCGGCTCGAACCTGGCCGGCGCCCTCGAGCGCCAGGCGCCGAGCCGCTGCTCGGTGCGCCTCTGCCGCGCCCGTGGGCTCGAGCACGCGCTCGGCCAGAAGGCGGGCCAACAGCTCGAGCGCGTCGGGGCGTTTGTCCTCCGGAACGCGGGCCACGAGCTCCGCGCTCGTGGTTCGGCCATCCATGCCCGCGAGAAGGTCGGGCAACCAGCTGTCGAGCGCCGGCGCCTCGAGCTGGAAGCGCACGTCTTCGCCGGCGACCAGGTGCACGCTGCCCGGACCGGGCAATACGGCGAACGGCAGCGCGAAGCGCAGACGAAGCTCGCTGACCGGCTTCATGTCAGGGGGTGACGCGGGCCTTGACGCGCTTCACTGCGCCTCCGAGCTGGGCCAAGAGCAGGTTGTTGACGATCACCGGGGGCGCGCGGCGCGCGCGGATCTCCTGCTGGTAGACCAGCAGCGTGCGCCCGCCTTCCAGAGGCGTCAGCGTCCAGCTGCCGCGGGTGCGGCTCCCCTCGCCGTCGGTCTCGTCCCAAGAGGCGACGGAGCGATCGGCAGCCGTGTCGTGCCGGATGTGCACGTCGAACGGATACTCCGCGTAGGGCGCCACGACGCGCCCGACCAAGCGGAATCGACCGTCGGGGTCCTGGTCGTGCGACGCGAGCACCACGCGCCAGAGCTTCGAGTCGAAGATCTCACCGAAGCGGGAGTAGTCGGTGACCACTGCCCAGACTTCTTCTGGCTTCTGATCCAGCACCGCGGCGCAGCGCACGGGCTTGCCGCCGTCTGTTTCGAGGAACAGCTGGCACCGGATGCCATCGGCGGAACGCGTCGGGTTCTTCGGCGCGGACGTCGCCGAGGTTCCCCGCCACACGAACAGGAGGCACGTCACGATCACGAACAGGCTCATCAGCCCGGCGGCGCTCCAGGCAAAGCGCTTTCCCGGCGCCGAGCGCGCTGCCATCACTTCGCTCCCAGGTAGAGCACGAGCCCGACCGCCAAGAGCCCCGCGCCGAGCAGCGAGCCGAGGAACGACACGAGCGCGATCTTGCCCAGCGCCTTCAGCGCCGAGCCTTTGTTGGGGACCGGGAACAGCGGCGCGAGCACGAGCCCCAGCACGAAGGCCGCGAGCTGGAAGGCGGGCAGCCCGAGCACCACGCTGGCCAGGCCGATCCAGATGCCGTCGTGCACGTCGACGAGCGAGCCGATGACGAACGCCGCCACCGAGAGCGCGAACACCACCGTCCAGTGCACCGCGACCGTCAGCGCCGCGCCGTCTCGCGCGCCGCTCGGAGTGGCAGCGTTCGCCTCCGTTGCGCTCGGCACCACGGCCCAGGCGGAGCCCATGGCCGCGCCCACCAGTCCACCGAGCGCGTGCAGGCAGCAGCAGCAGCAGCAGCACGACGAACAGCAGACGCTGCCCACGACGGCCAAGCGTGTCGAGCGCTCGGGCGGCAGCCGTGCGACGCGCACTCCGCCTCCTCGCTCCGCCATCGCCAAGGAGTGTCCGCGCGCGCGCAGCGCAAAGTCAAGGGTCCGTCAGCGCTTCAGCTCTTCCACCAGCGACAGGCCCTCTTCCAGGCGTGCCTTCTGCTTTCGGAGCGCCTCGAGTTGCTCGCGCGCCTCGGTCACCACCTCCGGCGGCGCCTTGTCCACGAAGCTCTTGTTGGCCAGGCGCTTCTCGAGCGACTCGATGTCCTTCGAGATCTTCTTCTTCGAGCGCTCGATGCGATCCTGCTCGTGCGCCGCGTCCACCTTGCCGAGCAAGCCCACCAGCACCTCGACGTCGCCGGCCACCGTGAGCACGTGGCCCGCCGGCCGTGCGCCCCCGGGGGCCTCGATCACCGGGGCACCCTCGGTCTTCACCAGGAACGAGATCAGGCGCTCCTCCGAGGCGAGCAGCTGCGCGAGCGCGCCGCCCGCGCGCAGGTGGAGCGGGACCGCCGCGCCCGGGTGCACCTCGTGCTCGCTGCGCACGGCGCGCGCCGCGCCGATGGCGGCCATCACTTGGCCGAAGGCGCGCTCCGCCTCCGCGTCAGCGCGGCCGTCCGCCGCGCTCGGGTAGGGCGCGAGGGCGATGGACTTGGGGCGCGACGCGGGTCGCGGCACCCGCTGCCAGAGCTCCTCGGTGATGAACGGTGCGTAGGGGTGTAGCGCGCGCAGCACCGTCTCGATGGCGTGGGCCAGGGTCTGGCGCGTCTCGGCCTTCTCCGCGTCGCTTCCCGACGAGAACACCGGCTTGCAGGCCTCCAGGTACCAGTCGCAGAGCTCGTCCCAGACGAAGCGGTAGAGGGCGCTCGCGCCTTCGTCGAGCCGGAAGTCGACGATGCTCTTGCCGCTCTGCTCCACCGCGCCGGACAGCCGCGACAGGATCCAGCGGTTCATCAGCAGCTCGGGCGCGGGGGGCGAGTCGGCGAGAGTCACGCCCTCGATGTTGGGCAGCGAGAAACGCGTGGCGTTGTAGAGCTTGTTGCAGAAGTTGCGGTAGCCCTCGATGCGCTTGGGCGAGAGCGCGATGCGCTTGGCCTGCGGCGAGTAGCTGCACAGCGTGAGCCGGAGCGCGTCGGTGCCGTAGGCCGGGAAGCCCTGGCCCATCTGCGCCGTGGACGGGTAGGCCTTCCTGAACTTGGCGAGCGCCTCGGCCACCGGCGCGCCGGGCAGCGCCTTCTGCACCACGTTCTCGAAGGCGGAGCCGTGGATCAGGTCCAGCGGGTCGATGGTGTTGCCCTTCACCTTGCTCATCTTGTCGCCGGTCTCGTCCACCACGAGGCCGTGGAGCAGCACGCGCCGGAACGGCACGTCCTGCATGAAGTGGAGGCCCATCATCATCATGCGCGCGACCCAGAAGAACAGGATGTCGTAGCCCGTCTCCATGTCGCTCGAGGGATAGAAGCGGCGGAGAGCCAGCGTGTCGTCGGGCCAACCCAGGGTCGAGAACGGCCAGAGCGCGCTGGAGAACCAGGTGTCGAGCACGTCGGGGTCGCGGCTGAGCGCGGCCTTGCCGCACTTGGGGCAGGCGCTCGGGTGCTCGTCGCGCGTGACCAGCACCTCGCCGCACTCGCAGTGGAAGGCCGGGATCTGGTGGCCCCACCAGAGCTGGCGCGAGATGCACCAGTCCTGGATGTTCTCGAGCCAGTGGAAGTAGGTCTTGGCCCACTCCTCCGGGATGATCTGGGTGCGGCCGTCCCTGACCGCGGCCACGGCCGGTTCCGCCAGGGGCTGCATCTTCACGAACCACTGGGTGCTGATCATCGGCTCGACCACGGTGTTGCAGCGCTGGCAGCGCGGCAGCATCAGCGCGTGGGGTTTCGTGCCACGCTCCAGGCCCTTCTCGGCCAGCGCCGCCTTCACCGCCTTGCGCGCCTGCTTCACCGTCTGACCCTGGAAGCTGCCGCCCTCGGCGTTGATGCTGCCGTCCAGGTTCAGGATGTTGATTTCGCGTAGGCCGTGGCGCTTGCCCGTGGCGAAGTCATTGAAGTCGTGCGCCGGCGTCACCTTCACCGCGCCCGTTCCAAAGCTCATGTCGACCAAGATGGCGTCGGTGATCACCGGGATCTCGCGCTCGACGAAGGGGTGCTTCAGCGTCTTGCCGTGCAGGTGGGTGTAGCGCGGGTCGTCCGGGTGCACGGCGACCGCGGTGTCGCCCAGCATCGTCTCCGGGCGTGTGGTGGCCACCACCAGCTCGGTCACGCCGGTGCCGGGTTCGGGGTTCGCCACCGCGTAGGCGAACTCGTAGAGCTCGCCCGTGGCTTCTTCGTTCTCGACCTCGAGGTCGCTGAGCGCCGTGCGGCAGTCGCTGCACCAGTTGATCAGGCGCGTGGCCCTGTAGATCAGCCCCTCCTCGTACAGCCGGACGAAGGCCTCCTTCACGGCCCGGCTCATGTCCGGGTCCATGGTGAACTTGGTGCGCTCCCAGTCGGCGGAGCAGCCCAGCGCGCGCATCTGCACGGCGATGCGGCCGCCGCTCTCCTCCTTCCACTGCCAGACGCGCTCGACGAACTTCTCGCGGCCCAGGTCGTGGCGGCTCAGGTTCTCGCGCCGGAGCTGGCGCTCGACCACGGTCTGTGTGGCGATGCCGGCGTGATCGATGCCGGGTTGCCAGAGTGCGTTCAACCCCCGCATGCGCTGGTGGCGGATCAGCGCGTCCTCCAGCGTGCCCATCAGCGCGTGGCCCATGTGGAGCGACCCGGTGACGTTCGGGGGCGGGAGCGCGATGACGTACGCGGGTCGGGTGTCCGCGGGGTCCACGCTGGCGCGGAACACGCCCTCGGACTGCCAGAAGTCGTACCAACGCGGCTCCACGTCCGCGGGCTCGTAGGCTTTGGGAAGCTCGTTCATCTGCGGGCGCGCAGTATGACACGAGTCCAGGCGGCGAAGCTTCCTCAGCGGTACTCGACACCGTCCACGCCGACGCGGAAGAACTCGCCGCCGGGCTCTTCGAAGCGCTCGCTGCCGAAGAACCAGCCCAGGCGCATCCGTGTCGGGATGGTCAGTCCGGCGAAGCTGCGCCGTTCGTCGATCCAGCCGCCGAAGTCCTCGTAGTGGAACTTCCCCGTGCCTTGATCGCCCCAGCGTGGAAAGCGGCAGGCGATCAGCGCGCCTCGCTGGTCGAGCTCGAAGTCCAGCTGCGTCTCCTCGCCGTGCGCGCGCACGACCGGACCGGCGTGTCTCTGGCCCAGATCGGTCCAGCTGATCTCGTCGGAGAGCAGCACCGAGGGCAGCCAGCAGGCCTCGGCGTGCAGGCGACCGGCGGCGGAGCGGGAGATCTCCGCGCCCTCGGCGGTCACGAATGGGATCAGGCCGAACAGCTTCCAACGCATCATGCCCTCGCCGTCCACCAGCCGGTCGAAGCCGGAGACCACCAGCCCGTGCATCTTCACCCGCGCGCGCCAGACGAAGCCGCGATCCCACCGGATGACCTGCTCGGCTTCGAACGCGTCCCAGGAGTCCTTCAGGCGGATTGTGCCGTGCATCGTCAGGCGCGCCGCGCTGGGCAAGAGCGACCCGGGGGCGATCGCGTACGAGAGGTAGCGCCTTGCGCCTTCGGGCAGCGCTGCGACGCGCACGGGGTCGAAGCGCTCGGTCGCTCGCGGCGCCGTCTCCCACAGCTCTTCCAGAGTGCGATCGGGCATCGCCCGATGCTAATCACCCGTCTTGCGTCGTGCACGGCGGGGCTCGGGCGCCTCGTCCGCCTCCTCTTCTTCCTCCGCGGGCTCGTCGGCGTCCACGCGCAGCTTCTTCTGACGCTCGCGCGCGATATTTTCGCGCGCGACGCTCGTCACCTCGTCGAGCGCCGCGCGGAGCTCGCGGTCGCGACCCTGCACCAAGCGGGCGAACGCGGCCCGAACCACCGCGTAGACCAGCGCGATCCACAGCACGATCGCCACCGGGAGGGCCCCGGGGAAGCGCAGGGCCAGGACCAGCGGCACCACCAGCGCCATGCCGCCGCCGCCGACGCCGCCGACGATGCCGCCGAAGAGCCCACCGGCCAGGTTGCCCAGGCGCTCCACGCCGCGCACCGTGGTCTTGCCGTTCCTCGCGCTGACGCTCACCTCGACGGCGCGGGTGCCTTGCGGCATCGCGTTGGACCAGCCCAGGCTCTTGCCGACGCTGCTGGCCTGGCCGAGCACGTTGTAGCGGCGGCGCAGGACCTCCACCAGCTCCTCGTGCGAGTCCGCAGGGAGCTCACCGTCGAGCACCTGCTCGTGAACGATGCGGAGCTTGGCGCCGGCCAGCCGCTCTCCAAGGGACTTCTCGCCCCCCGGGTCGGGCGCCTCGAGGGTCTGAATGCGCTGCTTCGCCGTCGCGAGCTCGTCCTCGAGCTCTTCGACGCGCGCGCGCAGATGCTGGTTCTCGTCGCGATACGCCATCCGGGATCAGGACAGCGTTCGGACGGTCACTCCGCCGTGAGGCGGCGGATCTCTTCCTTGATGATCGTCTCGGCCAGCGTGGGAACGACCTCCCACACGATTTGCTCGACCACTTCTCGCGAGAGCGAGAGCACGCCGTCGACCTGCTCCTTGCTGAGCCCGAGGCCCGCCAGTCGCTCTGCGAACTCACCGTTGCCGGCCGTCGCTGCGGCGGCTGCAGCGGCGGGCGCTGCGGCAGGGGCTGGAGCCGGTGGCGGAGCCGGCGCTGCGGCGGGCGCCGGCGCTGCGGGTCCGCCGACCAAGGTCTGGACGTGCGGGCGCGCGGGGGCAGGGCCGATGGCGGGAGCCGCGGGGCGCGGCGTGACGACCGGCGGGCGCGGTGACGCCGCGGCGATGGGCGCTGCGGGAGCGGGAGCCGGCGCCGGCGCCGGAGCTGGGCGCGCGGCGGCCGGGGGCTGCTCGGCGAGCCGTCGAGCCAGGGCGCCCGTCTTGTCGAGGAGCTGCTGGGTGTCGAACGGCTTGTCCATGAACTCGTCAGCGCCCACGGAGGCGCCCCGCGCCTTGTCGTACGGCTGCTGCTTGCTCGACAAGATCAGCACCCCGACGCCCGGAGCCTCCCGCTTGATCTGCTGGCAGAGGTCGTAGCCTCCGCCGGCGGAGCCGAGGTTGGCGTCGATGAGAGCGAGGGCCGGCCGCTCGGCGCGCAGCTTCTCGAGGGCTTGCTGCGAGTTCTCCGCGAGCAGCACCTGGTAGGTGTCGCCCGAGAAGGTGATCTCGAGCACCTTTCGCATCGTCTTGCTGTCGTCGATGGCCAGCAGCGTGGTCGTCAAAGGTGTCCTCCCGCGGTCGAGGATTCGGCCGGTGGTGGATCAAACCGCAACGGCCGGAAAAGTGTCAAGGATTTCGCTGTCAGAGGGCCGTGCGCGCTGCGGGACTTACGGAAGCGCCGGAGATTTGCCGAGCTTTCCGCCGCGGTTCTGGGAATTGACTGGCCTGCCAGCGCGAAGAAACTTGGGTCTTGGTGACCCAACCCCTGCCCAAGCGCGCCCGCTCCATCCTCTACTCCGTGGTGACCGAGTTCATCGCAACGGGCGAGCCGGTCGGCAGCCGGACCTTGGTGAAGAAGTACGGGTTCGAGCTGTCGGCGGCCACCATTCGCAACGTGCTGGCGGATCTGGAGGACGCCGGTTATCTGGCGCAGCCGCACACATCCGCCGGGCGCGTCCCGACGGAGAAGGCCTTCCGGTTGTTCATCGACGCGTTGATGCGCGTGCGCCAGCTCTCCGAAGAGGAGGCTCACCGCATCGAGGAGCTGCTCTCCGACCCCCACGCCGGCCCCGACCTCTTGCGCCAGACCGGTCGTTTGCTCTCCGATTTGACCGGGGCCGCCGCAATCCTGGTGCGCCCGCGCATCGAGACCCGCACCGTGCTCAAGGTGCGGTTCATACCGACCCGGGCCACGGAGCTCCTGAGCGTGATCGTGTTCTCGGACGGGACCGTGGAGAATCGCTTCATCAGTCTCGAGGCGCCGCTGTCCGAGGGCGAGCTCACGCGACTGCACAACGCCCTGGAGGAGGGCATCGGCGGGCGTAACCTGGTCGAGGTACGAGATCACTTTGCCCGCGCGCTGGCGGACGGCCGCGACGAGCTGGCTGCGCTGCGCCAGCTCGGCCTGGCACTGGTCAACGCTGCCATCGAGGGCGTCGGGCGGGCGGTGGACGTGGTGGTCGAAGGCCAGGCTCGCCTCCTCGGGCGACCTGGCTTCGCCAGCACCGAGGAGCTGCGAGAGCTGATGCGAGTGCTCGAGGATCGTGAGAGATTGATCATGCTTCTCGACCGCGCCCTAAGCTCCGATCGGGTACAGGTCTTCCTGGGCGAAGAGACCAGCCAGGCCGTCGGATATCCGATGAGCGTCGTCGCGGCGCCGATTCACGAAGACGGCCGCCCGGGTGGTGCCGTCGGCGTCATCGGACCGACGCGCATGGACTACCCGAGCGTGGTTCCGCTCGTGGGTGCCACGGCGGACGCCGTGAGCGCCGCGCTGTCGCGCGGTCGGGAACCGGTCGCGCCCGTGAGCGAGAACGACGAAGACTGAACGGGCGTGCCGAGGCGCGGCTTTCCGGACCTTTTTTCCGTTCGTGGTAGGCTCCGAGCCGATGACCGCGCCGCCCCGCCTCCCCGGCACTCCGCAGGGAGATAGCCCCGCGGATCGCGCGCTGGCGTTGTCTCTCGGGGGCGAGCTCGACCCCGCGCTGCGATGGGCTGCTGCGCTCTTGAAGAGTGAGCCCGCCGGTCCGCTCGGCCTGGTGGTCACCGCACGCCTGCTGTCCGCGGCGGGGCGCCGCGAGGTCGCGGTCGAGGGGCTCGAGGTCGCGGTGGCGCGGGCCATCGACATGGGCAACCTGCCGCTCGCGCTGGCGGCCTGTTGCGACCTCGAGACGCTGGGACACGATCCGGCGGCTCACCTAGACACGATCGCGAAGACGTTCTGCAAGGGCTCGCCGCGGTTGCTCTCCAAGGGCGCCTCACCGCCAGAGCTGCCGCGCTCGGCGGAGGCTTTCCAGCCGCTGCCAGCGGCGCTGTCCGGCAAGGCCCTGCTGGGCAAGGCCCAGGAGCTGATTCACGAGGCGCGCCAGCTGCTCGCCCGTGACGTCGCCGCGGAGCCGAACCGCCCCAAGGTGGTGCCGCAGCCGCTGTTCGGCGCGCTCGGCCGAGCAGACCTGCGCGCGATGCTCGACGTGTTCGAGGTGAAGACGGTCGCTGCCGGCACCGTGTTGATCGAAGAAGGCACACCCGGCGCCGAGGCGTACATCGTCGCGCGGGGCGAGCTCGAGGTGCGACGCAAGACCGAGCACGACGACTCGCTCTTGCTGGCGCGGCTCGGCAACGGCGCGCTCTTCGGCGAGATGGCGCTCTTGTCGCGCGCGCCCCGCGCTGCCAGCGTGGTCGCGGCGCGCCCCAGCATCATCTTGGTCGCGCGCAAGGACGCGCTGGACGCCATCGCGGCGCGGCAGCCCGAGGTCGCGCAGGTGTTCGCGGACCATTGCCGCCGGCGCATGGTCGAGAACTTGGTGCGCACCAGCAGCATCTTGAGCGCCGTGAAGCCCAACGAGCGCCCGGCGCTGGTGGAGCGCTTCGTGACCCGGACCTTCGAGGATGGGGACGTGCTGATCAACCAGGGCCACGCCTCCGAAGGGCTGCACCTGATCGCCTCGGGGGAGGTGGCGGTGATGCACCACGACGGCGACGACACGACCCTGATCGCGAAGCTGGGCGTGGGAGAGGTCGTCGGCGAGGTGGCGCTGGTGCTGCGCCGCCCGTCCAGCGCGGACGTGATCGCTGGCTGCCCCACCGTCACCTTGCACCTGCCCCGCGAGCGCTTCCTCGAGCTGATCAAGGAGCACCCCGCCATCCTGGGGGAGCTGTACGAGCTCGCCATCAAGCGCGACGAGGAGACCTCGAGCATCGTCGCTCAGGAAGCCGCCGACGCCGACGATTTCGTGCTGCTTTGAGCTGGCGAGGCCCCGGTTCTTGACCTGAGCCCGGCCGTTTCGTATGCCCCCGGCATGTTTCGTCTTTCGACTCGGTTCGCCCTGAGCGTCTCGCTGTTCGTGGCCGCCCTCGGCACGTCTGCCACTGCCTTGGCACAGACCAAGATCGCGGTCATCGACACGCAGCGCGCCATCATGGAGACCGAAGACGGCCTGCGAGCCCAGGCGACGTTGAAGAAGCTCTTCGACAAGCGCCAGCACGAGCTCGACAAGAAGCAGACGGATCTTCAGAAGGAACGCGAGGACATCGAGAAGCAGCAGAACGTGCTGAGCAAGGCGGCGCTGCAGAAGCGCGTCGAGAAGTGGCAGCGCGAGATGATGCAGCTCCAGACCGTGTTCGTGGAGTACAACAAGGAGCTTCAGAAGAAGCAGGGCGAGCTCACTCAGCCCATCTTCCAGAAGACGATGGGCCTGATCCGGCGTTTGGCTTCGAATGACGGCTACGATGTCGTGCTCGACAAGCAGGCCGTCCCGTACGTCCGCAGCGACCTCGATCTCACGGACCGCGTGATCCAGCAGTACAACCAGGGCGGGGGCATCGGCGACACCAAGGGCGACACCAAGGGCGGCGCCAAGGGCGGCGCCAAGGCACCGGCGGTGCCCGCACCCGCGCCCGCACCGGCACCTGCGCCGGCACCCGCGCCCGCCGCGCCCAAGCCGTGAGCCAGGGCATCCGGCTCGCGCGGAGCTCGAGGCTCCCCGAGCTGTGTGCGAGCTTCGGCGGCACGCTCGACGCCGGTCTCTACGCGCGCAGCGTCGATCGGGTCGTCGTGCCTCGAGCGGCGGAGGCAGCCACCGATCTCGTGCTCTTCACCTCGGCGCGCTTCGAGGCGCTCGCGCGCGAGTGTCCAGGCGTGGTCCTGTGCAGCAGCGAGCTCGGCGCGCGGCTGCCCGCAGGGAATCGCTGGCGGCACGAGCACGCGGACTGGGTGCTCGCCGAGTTGCTCGACGCGGCGCAGGCGGCGGCGGACGAGCCGCCGGCGGCGGCCATCGACCCGAGCGTCGAGCTCGGCGCCGGCGCGGTGATCCTGCCCGGGGCGAGCGTCGGCCCGGGCTCCAGCATCGGCCCGAACGCGGTGGTCTACGGGAACGTCGGTATCGGCGCGCGCGTCTCCGTCGGCGCCGGCGCGGTCGTCGGCCGGCCGGGGTTCGGTTGGGTCACGGGTCCGGATGGACGCCTGCGCCGGATGCCCCAGCTCGGCGGCGTCGTGGTGGAAGACGACGTGGAGATCGGCGCGCTCTCGAGCATCGACTCCGGCACGCTCGCGCCGACGCGTGTCGGCCGTGGCGCGAAGCTCGACGCGCAGGTGCACGTCGGACACAACGTCGAGATCGGCGCCGGCTGCCTGATCGCCGCGCAGTCGGGCTTCGCGGGATCCGTCGTGCTCGAGCCCGGCGTGCTCGTCGGCGGGCAGGTCGGCGTGAAGGACCACGTGCGCGTCGGAGCCGGTGCGCGCCTCGCGGCCAAGAGCGGCGTAATCGGCGACGTAGCCGCCGGTGCGACCGTCGCCGGCTTTCCCGCGGTGCCGCGCGTGCGCTGGCTCAGGGCGATGGCGCGGCTGCTCTCGCGCTCGTCCGGCTGACGGCTGTACCGCTCGCGGCTCCCGTGGCAGGCTCCCGCGTCCGATGAGCGCGCGCGCCACGAGCCTCGACATCCAGAAGATCCTGGAGATCCTCCCGCATCGATACCCGTTCGTGCTGGTCGATCGCGTCACCGACATCGAGCCCGGCAAGCGCATCCGAGGCCACAAGAACGTCAGCTACAACGAGCCCTGGGCGAACGGGCACTTCCCCGGCCGCCCCATCATGCCGGGCGTGCTGATCATCGAGGCGCTGGCGCAGATCGGCGGCATCCTCGCCTACGCCTCCGAGCCCTTCGACTCGACCAGCAGCCTGATGTACTTCCTGGGCATCGACAAGGCGAAGTTCCGCCACACGGTCACACCGGGAGACCGACTCGACCTCGAGGTCGTGGTGGTGCAGCACCGCACGAACGTGTGGAAGCTGCGCGGTGAGGCGACGGTCGAAGGGACGCTGTGCGCGCAGGGAGAGCTCTTGGCGTCGATCGTGGATCGGTCGGGGTAATCCCGTGACGTTCGTGCACCCATCCGCCGTCGTCGAGCCGGGCGCGGAGCTCGGAGAAGGCGTCGTGGTGGGACCGTTCTGCCACGTCGCAGCCGGGGTCCGCGTCGGCGATGGCTGCGAGCTCGTCGCGCACGTGAGCCTGCTCGGTCCGGGCACGCGCATCGGCCGGCGCAACCGCGTCTTCCCCGGTGCCGTGCTCGGCGCCCCGCCGCAAGACAAGTCCCACCGTGGCCAGCCGACGCTGCTCGAGCTCGGTGACGACAACGAGATCCGCGAGCAAGTGACCCTGCACCGCGGCACCGAGAAGGGCGGCGGCGTCACGCGCATCGGCTCGCGCTGCCTGTTCATGGTGGGCGCGCACGTGGCGCACGACTGTACGGTGGGCAACGACGTGATCTTGACCAACCTGGCCACGCTCGGCGGCCACGTCGTCGTCGAGGCGCACGTGGTGTGCGGCGGTCACGTCGCGGTCCAACCCTTCCTGCGCCTCGGACGCGGCTGCTTCTTGGCGGGCGGCGCGCGAGTCGAGCAGGACGTCCCGCCCTTCGTGATCGCGGCCGGCGACCGCGCGCGCGTGCGGGCGCTCAACACGGTCGGGCTCGAGCGCATGGGGGTGCCGGACGCGTCGCGCGCCGCACTCGAGCGGGCGTTCCGGCTCGTGTGGCACAAGGGTCGCCCGCTCGCGGAGGGCGTGCGCCTGGCGCGGGCAGAGCTCTCGGGGGACGGGTACGTAGCCGAGTTGCTCGAAGCGCTCGAGCGTCGAACCGGTTAGCGCGGCGGATTCTGCGCAAGACGCTCGGCACCCCGGAACGCGCTGCGACGCACGGGATGTCCGCGGGATGGACGTTTCGCGCATCGCAAGGCGCTGCGGCGCACGGGATGTTCCCGCCCCGGGAGCTAGCCCTTCGACTCGAACAGGTCGTCGAACACGCGGTCGAAGTCTTCTTCCTCGTTCACCGCGCGGGTGCCGGAGGCGGGACGGGCGCCGGGTTGCAGCGCCGCGATGCGCTCGGTCACGCCGCGGTAGCGCGGGTCCTTCTTGGCGACCTTCTCGAAGTAGAAGAGCGCGTCTTTCGCCGCGCCCTTCATCTCGTAGACGTTGGCCAGGTCGTAGAACAGCGCCATCTCCTGATCCGGAGTCTTCTGCTGTGCCTCCAGGCCGCGGATGTAGGCCTTCGCCGAGAGGTCCAGCTCGCCGCGCTCGAGGCGGATCATGCCGATCATCGCGTAGCACATGCACTCGCGGCTCGGGTCGCGGGCGGCCAGCTCGAACTCGTTCATGGCGTCGGGGAGGAGACCCATCTCCTTGTACGCAACGCCCAGGTCGTAGTGCGTCGCGCTGTCGTTCTCGCTGACCTGCGCGCGGATGCCGGCCTTGAACTTCTCGAACACCCGATCGACGTCCTGATCGGACAGCGAGCTCGGCGCCGGCGCTGGCGCGGCGACCGGCTCGAGGCTGTCGAGGGCTTCGAGCGACGCAGCGATGTCGAACGCGCGGTCTTCGGGCTCTGCGGTCGCGACCGCCACCGGGGCGACGGCGGCACGCTCGATGGCCGTACCCCTCCGGGTATCGCGAAGCGCGTCGCTCTGCGTCGGCACCGCGAGCATGTGCTCGATCTCCGCCATGCGTTCCAAGAGGAGCGGGTGGCCAGGCGCCCGCGCGAGTTGGTCGGCCACGATGGCCTTGGCGTCGTCGTAGAGGCCTCGCGAGGCGAAGAACTCCGCTTCCTCGAGCGCCTCCTCGATGGCCTCGTGGCTTGGCGAGACCTCCCCCACCGTGGTGGGCTGGGCCTCGTCGAAGCCGGCTCCAGCCGAGTCCGTGTCCGCCTCCGCTTCCACGTACTCGGGCTCGGGCTCGGCATCGAGGTACTCGGGCTCTTCTTCCGGGTAGTGCGCGGGCTGGTCGAGGTCCTCGAGCAGCGCGTCGTCCTCCGAGCCGAGCGGGAAGCTCGGAAGGGGGCCGGCGGCTTGGGGATCGCTGGAGACCGCGAAGGGATCGTCCATGCGGAACGCCGCGTCCGGATCGGGGAGCGGGTGAGGGCTCGCCATCACGCTGGAAGCGCTGACCTCCTCCAGGTCGTAAGACGGCAGCGGCCCGCGCGAGCGGTACTCGTCCCACGCCGGCGCCGAGGCGTAGCCCACCTCGACGCTGCCCTGCTCCTCGACGAAGTCCGCGGACACCGTCTCGGTCGGGCTGTCGGCCGTCCAGGCTTGTCCCGGCGCGCCGCCACTCTGGATCTGCGCCAGCATCTCCAACGCGACCGGGTGCTGCGGCTCCGAGTCGATCACGTCGTAGAGCAGCATCTCGGCGCGTTCGAGATCGTTGCGCTCCAGGTAGATGGCGGCGAGCGTGACGGACTCCCCGATCGCCGCGTCGCGATCTCCCGACTCGAGCAACAGCTCGCGGAGCTTCTCGCGGACGTCGAGGCTTCCCGGGCTGACCTCCAGCGCGATCTGCAGGGTCTCGAGGGCCTTGCTGTAGAGGCGCAGCTTTCGGAACGCCTCGGAGTCCACCAGTGCCTTCTTGACGTGGGCCTCGACGTCGAAGTCCTCCGCGCCGGCGTAACCGTCGGAGATGTCCACCTGCGCGTCGGCGATGATCACGTCGGGAGAGCTGGCCTGGAACGGCCGCATCTCGGGGCGGCTAGGGCGCTGAAGCGCGAAGGGCGCCTCGGAGGGCGCTTCGTATTCTTCGGGCTCGACCTCTTCGACGTGCGAAATGTGCTCTTCTTCGTCGACGATCTCGACGTCTTCGTCGCCGACGTGAACGCTGGAAGGCTCTCGGCTCGGCGCCGGCGGCATGGAAGGCGCCATCGACAAGAGCGCCCGCACGCCCTCGTCGTCCGGCGCGACCTGCTGCAAATGCGCGATCAGCTGGTCGAACAGATCTTGGCGCCCCGCCTCGCGGGAGATGCGCGCCATCTCCTTGTAGACCTCGACGGCCTTGTCGGCCTGCCCGATGACGGTGAAGGCCTGCGCCAGGAGCCCCAGCGTGTCGAGGTCGCGCGGATCGACTTGGAAGGCGATCTGCAGCTTGGCCAGGGCTTGCAAGCCGTCCTCGCGCCGCCCCTTCTGCAGGTAGAGCTGCGCGGCCATGCGCGCGTATTTGGGCTCCGGCTTGAAATGGAGGATGCGCTCGATGACCTTCAGCGCGTCCTCGCGCCGGTCGAGCTTGAGCAGGAGCTCGGCCGCGGTCCAGAACGCCTCGATGGCGTCGTCGAGATCCTGGACCCGGCAACAGGCCTCCGCGAGCCGCAGGTAGGGCAGCGGGTTGGTCGAGTCCAGCGAGACCATCTTCTGGAACACCTCGATGGCGTCCCGGTCGAGGTTGTTGCGCTGGTACCGAGCGGCGACCTCGTCCCAGGCAGCCAGCGCGTCGCTGGTCAAGCCGAGCTGGGTGTAGATCTCCGCCAGCTTGGGCACGATGTACGCGTAGCGGTCGGTGAGCTGCGGCGTGTGCTTGCGGATGACCTCGCGGATCTGTTTGTAGACGGCGATGGCCTTGAGCGCGAAGCCCTGCTCCGCGTAGAACTGCCCCACGCGATCGTAGGTGGCGATGGCCTGGTCGTAGGCCTGGATGCGAGTCTGCAGGTCGCCGACCTTGAGCAAGGTCCGCATGTCCTTGGGGTCGAGCTGAACGACCTTCAGGTAGTCTTCGACGGCCCGGTCGTACCGCTTCTTGTCGACC
Source organism: Polyangiaceae bacterium (assembly GCA_015075635.1). Classification (NCBI taxonomy): domain Bacteria; kingdom Pseudomonadati; phylum Myxococcota; order Polyangiales; family Polyangiaceae; species Polyangiaceae bacterium. The sequence goes on along the minus strand of JABTUA010000002.1, from coordinate 1,141,616 downwards.
CACTTCTGGGCGCTCTGCAGTAGTTTTTCGCGATCCGACACTTGGAGCCTTCCGCCGGAGCGGGCAGCCTCGCTCGGGCAGGGGATGGAAGCGCCAAATCGTACGCGATAGCGCCGGTCACCGTCAAATTGGCGTGGGATTTCGAGCGAGTGGGCCCCACTCTTGGCCCGGGAGACGCGTTCAGCCCCCGGTTGCGGCTCGGCGCGAGCCGCTTCATCGTCTCGCCAGCATGACCGCCAGCAGCACTTATCGCGCGCCGTTCGCCGCCGGCGGACCGCTCGCCATCGACGCCGAGATCTGTCGGAAGCTCCTCGCGATCGCCCTCGGACGCGGTGGCGACTACGCGGATCTGTTCTTCGAGTATCGGGCCGGCGGCGGCCTGGTCTTCGAGGAGGGCATCACCAAGAGCGCCTCCCGCGGGGTGAGCATGGGCCTCGGCGTGCGCGTGCAGCGCGGCGACGCGACGGGTTACGCGCACACCGAAGATCTGACCATGGACGCGATGAAGCGGGCGGCCGAGACCGCGGCCCGCATCGCCAACGAGAATGGCAAGGCGCCTCCGCTGCGCTTGGACCCGCTCTCGCTGTCGAGCCGCTACGAGCTCGACGTGCCGAGCATCGACGTCGCGGGCATGGACAAGCGCCGGCTGCTGGAGCGCGCCAGCCGTGCGGCGCACGCCTTCGACCCTCGCATCTTGAAGGTGGAGGCGACCTTCGCCGAAGAAATCCGGGAAATTCTCGTCGCGACCAGCGACGGCCGGCTTGCCCACGACGTGCAACCCCTGTTGCGGTTCGGCGTGCGAGCCATCGCGGAGGAGAACGGCAAGCGGGAGTCCGGCTCGAGCGGCGGCGGAGGGCGCATGACGCTGGGCTACTTCGAGGATCGGAGCCCGGAGTGGCACGCCGAGCGCGCCGCCAAGCAGGCCATCACCATGCTGGGCGCCAAGCAGGCGCCGGCGGGACAGATGGAGGTCGTGCTCGCCCCCGGCGACAGCGGCATCTTGCTGCACGAGGCCGTCGGACACGGGCTCGAAGCCGACTTCAACCGCAAGGGCACCAGCAACTACACGGGCATGGTGGGCAAGCCCGTCGCCAGCGAGCTGTGCACGGTGGTGGACGACCCCACGTTCTTGCAGAGCCGTGGCTCCATCAACGTGGACGACGAAGGGATCGAGCCGGAGAAGAGCGTGCTCATAGAGGACGGCGTCTTGCGCGGCTACATGCAAGATCGGCTGTCTGCGCGGCATTTCAAGGTCTCTCCCCGCGGCAACGGCCGGCGCGAGAGCTTCGCTTGCGTGCCCATGCCGCGCATGACGAACACCGTGCTGCTCGCCGGACCCCACGACGCCGAGGAGATCGTGCGCAGCGTGAAGCGCGGCATCTTCGCCAAGACCTTCGGCGGAGGTCAGGTGGACATCTCGAATGGAGACTTCGTGTTCTCGCTCACCGAGAGCTACCTGATCGAAGACGGCAAGCTCACCGCGCCGCTCAAGGGAGTGAACCTGATCGGCAACGGCCCGGAGACCCTGCGCGACGTGACGATGCTGGGCAACGACGTCGCCATCTCGGACGGCATCTGGACCTGCGGCAAGGACGGCCAGAGCGTGCCTGTCGGGGTCGGCTGCCCGACCATCAAGATCCAGAAGATCACCGTCGGTGGCACCGAAATCGGTTGAGTCGGTCGGCGGGCGCTCCCGGACGTTCGTGGGGGTGATCGGTCACGGCCCGCTCTTGGAGCGGGAAGACGGTGCCGCGGCCACGCTACGCCAGCTCGGGGCCACGGTGCGGACGCTGGATCTGTGGGACGATCCGCTCAACCTGGTGCGCGACGACGACGAGGAGCTCGGGGTCTGCGCCCGCGCCTTCGTCTTCGAGGCGCTCGACCGACCCGATCTAGCCGTCGTGGCCCTGCGGGCGCTGCGCAAGGAGAGCTCCTTCGACGGCGTGGGCGCGCTCATCGCCTTGACCGTGGGCCAAATCGCGCGCGTCGAGCCCTCGAGCGGCTTCGACGACTTCGTGCTCCACCCGTACGTGCCGGAGGAGCTGTACGCCCGCATTCGCGCCATCGAGTGGCGACGCAGCGAGTTCTCGACCGACGAGCGGCTCAAGGTCGGCACGCTGATCGTGGACAAGGCGGCGCACAGCGTCAGCGTGAACGGTCGAGTCGTGCCGCTGACCGCCAAGGAGTTCGCCCTGCTGGCGTACCTGTGCGAGCGGCGCGGGCGCGTTCACACCCGCGAGCACCTCTTGGCTCGGGTCTGGGGCAATCGTTACGAGGGCGGGCCGCGTACCGTGGACATCCACGTGCGCCGCCTGCGCGCGAAGCTGGGTGAGGCGTTGCCGCTCGAGACGCTGCGTGGGTCCGGCTACAAGCTGCGCGCGCCGGAGGGTGTCGAGTCGGTGAGCGGTGACTCCACGCCGCCGCCGCCTTCCACGGAGGACGCATGATCGCCGTGAGCACGGGCTGCCCAGCGGGCGTTGGACCGGAGGTCTCCGTCGCGGCGGCGGCTCGGCTGGGCAAGCCCTGCGTGCTGGTGGGCGACTCGGCGACGCTGCTCCTGGCGGCAGAGCGCGTCGGCGTGAGCCGCGACCGCCTGGTGCCCTTCGCCCGTCGCGCGAAGAAGGGCCAGATCCACCTGCTCCACGTCGGGCCTGCGCTCGGGCCAGCAGATCGGCGTCCGGGGCGCCCCAGCCGTCGCAGCGGCGCGGCGCAGCTCGCCTACGTGGACGTGGCCTACGGCCTCGTGGAGGCGGGGGTGTGCAGCGCGCTCGTGACGGGGCCGGTGAGCAAGGCGGCCATCGCGCGTTCGGGTGCGCCGGGGGCCCGGGGCTTTCGCGGCCACACCGAGCACCTGGCGGAGCGTGCCGGCGCCCCGCACGCGGTGATGTGCTTCGCTTCGCGGGAGCTCGTGACCAGTCTGGTGACGACCCACCTGCCGCTCGCGCGCGTGCCCAAGGCCATCACGCGCTCGGGCGTGGCTCGGGCCGCCGTCGCGCTCGCCGACCTGCTCGCCGCGCTCGGAGTGCGCGCACCACACATCGCCGTGTGCTCGCTGAATCCGCACGCTGGCGAGGGCGAGCTCCTGGGCACGGAGGAGCGCACCGCCATCGTCCCGGGCATCCGGAGCGCCGCGCGTTCGCTGGGCCGGCGGGCGCGGCTGTGCGGCCCGCTGGGTGCCGAGAGCGCCTATCGCAAGGCGCGCGCCGGCGACTTCGACGGAGTGGTCGCCATGTACCACGACCAGGCGACCATCCCGCTCAAGCTGGTGTCGTTCGGCGACGCCGTGAACGTGACGATGGGCCTCGGCGTGGTGCGCACCAGCGTGGATCACGGCACCGCCTACGACATCGCCTGGCAGGGCAGGGCCGATCCGTCAGGCATGCAGAGCGCGATGCGGCTGGCGCTTTCCATCCGGCAGCGGCCTCGCTAGAGTCGGAGCCGGTGAGCCTCTCCCGGAACGAGCTCAGGAAGCTCGGCGAGCTCGGCCTCGCGCGGGGCGAGGGTTTGCCGGCGCTGATGCGCGCCGCCGCGCTGGCACTGGCGCGCGCCCGCGGCCTGGACGGAGAGATGTCGCTGCGCCTGCGGCTGTTCCAGACGCCCGAGCGCGAGGGCTTCGAAGCGCTGGAGGAGCACTTCGCGCGAGCCGAGCCCGACGCGCTCGGTCAGCTCTACGAGGTGCTGCTCGAGGCGGGCGGGCGCAAGCGGAGCGGTAGCTACTTCACGCCCGGCGCGCTTGCGCTTCAGGTGACGCGGGCTGCGCTCTCGGCTCGGGGTGACACGCTGCCCGCCAGCGTGTGCGATCCCGCGCTGGGCGGAGGTGCGTTCCTGCTCGCGGCGGCCGAAGAGCTCGCGCGCCGGGGAGCGGGTAGCCGGCGCGCGATCGTCGAGACTCGCCTCTACGGCGCCGATCTGAGCCCGCTCGCCGTGGCCGTCGCGGAGGCTGCGCTCTGGCTCTGGTGTGGCGAGCCCGACTTAGACCCGACGCCGCTCCGCGAGCGCTTGCTCGCCCTCGACGCCCTCGAGCGCGGCTGGGAGCAGCGCCTCCCCGGCGTGGGCGCGCGCGGCTTCGAGCTGGTGATCGGCAACCCTCCGTGGGTCGCTTACGCGGGGCGCGCGGCGCAGCCGCTCGAGCCGAGCGTGCGGCGCCGGCTGAGCGAGAGCTTCCGCGCGTTCCGCGGTTACCCCACGTTGCACGGCTTGTTCGTGGAGCGCGCGGCCGAGCTCGCGCCAAACGGAGTGCTCGCGCTGATCGTGCCCAGCCCGCTCGCCGATCTGGAAGGCTACCGCCCCGTGCGCCGAGCGCTCGGCGCCACGCACGCGCCCTGCGAGCCGCTGCTAGAGCTCGGGCAGGACGCGTTCGAGGGTGTCACGCAGCCGTGCTTCGCGCTGGTCGCTTCGCCCGGCGGCGGCGCCGAAGATGGCCGCCCGTTCCGGCTCGTCGAGCGGCAACGCGCCCGCGGCGCGGCCAGCGAGGTCCAGGCGCCGGAGGTGCTGACGCGCATCGCCAGTCTGCCGAGCCTGCCGCGCGAGCTGTTCGGAGAGCTCGGCTTCCAGAGCGCGGGCGACGTCGCGAAGACGCTGTTCTTGCGGGCCGACGCGCCCGACGAGCGGCATACGTTGCCCTTGCTCGAGGGCAAGCGCGTCAGCGAGTTTCGCGCCGCGCCGCCGAAGCTGTTCCTGAACCCCGACCCCGGCGCGCTGGCGCGAGCGCGCTGCCGGGTGCGCTCCAGAGAGCAGTACCTGCGCGCGCGCTTCGTCGTGCGCCAGACCGCCAAGTACCCCATCGCGGCGCTCCACGACGGGCTGCCATTCCGCAACACGCTGCTCGCGGGCTTCGAGCACGAAGAGATCTCACCCGCGCTGGCCGTCGCGCTCTTGAACAGCACGCTCTACCGCGCGCTGCACCTGGCGCTGCGGCGAGACGCACGCCAGGCGGTGTTCCCTCAGGTCAAGGTCGGGCACCTGCGCGCGCTGCCGCGGCCGCCGCACGACCCGGGCGCGTTTCGGGCGCTCGAAGGGCTCACTCGGCGCGCATCCGCGGACAGCTCGGTGGCGGGCCTACGGCCAGAGCTCGACGGGTTGGTGTTCGGGCTGTTCGGCCTGACGAGCGACGAGCGCGATGCCGTTCGGAGGTTCGTGCTGCGGTGCGCGCCGGAGCTGGCTAGAGCTGGGATCTGAGCGCGCGCAGCGTGGGCGCCACCCAAGCACCAGCTGGGGGTGGCTCCGGGCGGTCGACGTCCCTACCTCTCCGTGATGACATCCAAGTTTCCTGACGACGTCCTGCGCTGCTCTGCACGTGCGGCGACCGCTACGCCGAGGCGCGAGCCTCATGACAGGTGAAAGACATGGCGAACAAACTGGACCTGGCTAGCTTCGAAAAGAAAGTCCGCGTGCGCCGCCTGCGAGCGCGCGACTACGACAGCGTCGTCGCCCTTCAGCTCGCCTGCTTCCCGAGCATGAAGCCGTGGTCGCGCGAGCAGTTCGAGAGCCAGCTGACGACCTTCCCGGAGGGTCAGCTGGGTGTGACCGTGAACCAGGCGCTCGTGGCGTCGTCGTCCAGCCTCATCGTGGACTTCGACATGTACAGCGAGTGGCACGATTGGATGAAGCTGTCCGACAGCGGTTTCATCCGCAATCACGACCCGAAGGGCGACACCCTGTACGGCATCGAGATCATGGTGCACCCCCAGTTTCGTGGGATGAAGCTCGCGCGCCGCCTGTACGAGGCACGCAAGCAGCTCTGTCGTGACCTGAACCTCGCCCGCATCGTGATCGGAGGTCGCATCCCGGGATATCGGGAGCACGCCAAGCGGATCACCGCGCAGCAGTACTGCGACCGGGTCGTTCGCAAGGAGCTCGTCGATCCGGTGTTGACCACTCAGGTCGCCAACGGCTTCGTGCTGCAGCGACTGATTCCGGATTACCTGCCGTCGGACGAGGACTCGTCGGGCTGGGCCACCCACATGGAGTGGGTGAACCTCGACTACCGTCCCAGCGAGCAACGGAACCTGCGCGCGGTCCAGAGCGTCCGCATCGGCGCGGTGCAGTACAAGATGCGCGCGATCTCGAGCTTCGAGGACTTCGCGCAGCAGGTCGCGTTCTTCGTCGACGTCGCCAGCGACTACCGCTGCGACTTCGTGGTGTTCCCCGAGCTCTTCACGCTGCAGCTGCTCGGGTTGGCCAGATCCAAACGCCCCGGTCTGGCCGCGAGAAAGCTCGCGGATTTCACGCCCAGGTACCTCGAGCTGATGACGGCGCTGGCCATCAAGCACGACGTGAACATCGTCGGAGGCAGCCTGTTCAGCATCGAACATGGCAGGCTCTTCAACATCGCCTATCTGTTTCGTAGAAACGGCACGCTCGGCAAGCAGTACAAGCTTCACGTGACCCCCTCGGAGCGCAAGTGGTGGGGCGTGGAAGGTGGCAGCCGGGTCGAGGTCTTCGAAACCGATCGCGGGCGCGTGGCCATCAACGTCTGCTACGACGTGGAGTTCCCGGAATTGGCCAGAGTTGCCGCGAAGTCCGGGGCTCAGATCCTGTTCGTTCCGTTCAACACGGAGGGGCGCCACGGGTACCTGCGGGTCCGGCACTGTGCGCAGGCCCGGGCCATCGAGAACCACTTGTACGTGGTGATCGCAGGTTGCACGGGCAACTTGCCGAACGTGGAGAACGCGGACATCCACTACGCGCAGTCTGCCATCCTGACGCCGGTGGACATCCCCTTCGCTCGCGACGGGGTGGCCGACGAGTGCCAGCCCAACGTGGAGACCATCGTCATGCACGACGTGGATCTCGAGCTCCTGCGACGACACCGCTACACCGGCACCACCACCAACTGGGCAGACCGGCGCACGGATCTCTACGAGATCAGATTCCTGCCCGATGGCTCCGTCGTCTGAGCATTGCGTCCATCTTCCGAGGCTGGTGCTTTGACAGCACCAGGAGCGCGTGTCATTGGGTGAGAGATGGCTGGCCGAGCCCGAATCCGCGCTCGCAAGTACCGCGCGTTGCAGCGCGGCGACATCGATCGAATGCCGGAGCTCGCGCGGCTGAGCGCGGAGCAACGCCTGGAGATGAAGGCGGTGTCCGCGGTCCTACCGTTCCGCGTGAACGAGTACGTGGCCGAAGAGCTCATCGATTGGAGCAAGGTCCCGGACGATCCGATCTTCCAGCTGACGTTCCCGCAGCCGGGGATGCTCGACCCGGAGGCGCTCCGGAGCATGCTCGAGCTGGTGCGGAAGGGGGCACCGGAGGCTCAGATCGAGGCTGCTGCGCGTCGCATCCAGCGCTCGTTGAATCCCCACCCGGCGGGCCAGATCGAGCTGAACGTGCCGCGCGTCGGCGGCCGGCCGTTGCGGGGCTTGCAGCACAAATACCGTGAGACCGTGCTGTTCTTCCCCAGTCAGGGCCAGACTTGTCATGCGTACTGCACGTATTGCTTTCGCTGGGCGCAGTTCGTCGGCATCGACGAGCTGAAGTTCGCGAGCCGGGAGGTCGAGGGGCTGGTCGCGTACTTGCTCGCACACCGAGAGGTTTCGAGCGTGCTCCTCACGGGTGGTGACCCTCTGATCATGAAGACCTCGGTGCTTCGCCGCTACGTGGAGCCCCTGCTCGCGCCAGAGCTCGAGCACATCACCTCCATCCGCATCGGGACCAAGGCACTCGGGTATTGGCCGTACCGCTTCGTCACAGATCCGGACGCCGACGACCTGTTGCGGTTGTTCGAAGAGGTGCGAGCCGCCGGCCGACACATCGCGCTCATGGGGCACTACACTCACCCGCGGGAGCTGGAGACGCCGGTCGCCCAAGCCGCGATTCAGCGCGTGCGCCGAGCGGGCGCGGTAGTGCGCTGCCAGGCGCCGATCGTGCGTCACGTCAACGACAAGGTCCGGACCTGGGCCAACATGTGGCGCTTGCAGGTCCAGCTCGGGGCGGTGCCGTATTACATGTTCGTGGAGCGCGACACTGGGCCCAAGAACTACTTCGAGGTGCCGCTCGCCAAGAGCCTCGAGATCTTCAATCAGGCTTTTCGCCTGGTCTCCGGCCTAGCGCGCACGGTGCGCGGGCCCTCCATGAGCGCCACCCCTGGAAAGGTGCTGGTCGATGGGGTCGCGGAGGTCCAGGGCGAGCAGGTCTTCGTGCTGAAGTTCCTCCAGGCGCGCGACCCCGACTGGGTGGGCAAGCCGTTCTTCGCGCGCTTCGACCCGGATGCGACCTGGCTCGACCAGCTCGTGCCGGCTTTTGGCGTGTCGAAGTTCTTCTTCGAGTCGGAGTTGCGCAAGATCCGCCGCACTCACCGCCAGCAGGCCTGGGGTGATAGCGTCCCCGATCGGCGGCGATCGGTGGTGTTCGGTCACGTGGAGTGGGAGTGAGCCGATGGACGGGAGCAAGCCGGGGGTTCACCTGAACCTCAATGTCTGGGGCCTGGGGCGCTCGCCGACGATCGCCATCGACGCCCGCAGCCGAGAGCTCGCCGCCGCCGGACACCGCATCTATCGCTTCGGCCTCGGCCAGAGCCCGTTCCCCGTGCCCGCTCCCGTCGTCGCAGCGCTGCGGGAGCACGCGCCGGTGAAAGACTACCTGCCGGTGGAGGGACTGCCGGCGCTGCGCGAGGCAGTGGCGCGCTACTACTGCCTGCGCGGCGTCGAGCGCACGGCCCAGGACATCTTGGTCGGCCCAGGGTCGAAGGAGCTGATGTTCCTTCTGCAGCTCACCTTCTACGGCGACCTCGTCATCCCGACGCCGAGCTGGGTGTCTTACGCGCCGCAGGCGCAGATCGTCGGGCGCCCGATCCGCTGGGTACCCACCACCGCGGAGGACGGCTGGCCGCTCACGCCCGCCGAGCTCGATCGAGTTTGCCGCGACGAACCGGAGAAGCCGCGGCTGGTGGTGCTGAACTACCCCGCGAACCCCACGGGACAGACCTACGACGTCGGTCGCCTGGAGGAGCTGGCCGCCGTCGCCCGGCGCTACCGCGCGCTGCTCCTGAGCGACGAAATCTACGGCGAGCTGCACCACCAGGGACTCCACGAATCCGTGGCGCGCTTCTACCCGGAGGGCACCATCGTCAGCAGCGGTCTCAGCAAGTGGTGCGGTGCTGGAGGCTGGCGACTGGGCACCTTCGCGTTCCCGCCGACCCTGGCCTGGCTTCGAGAGGCGATGGCGGCGGTAGCGAGCGAAACCTTCACCTCGACGAGCGCGCCGATCCAATACGCGGCCGTCACCGCCTTCGAGGTCGGAGCCGAAATCCAGCAGTACCTCCGTAGCGCTCGGCGAGTGCTCCGCGCTTTCGGTGCGCTCGTCCATCGCGAGCTCGTGCGCGCCGGCGCCGAGGTGGCCGAGCCGTGTGGAGGGTTCTACGTGTTTCCGGACTTCGGCCCGCTCCGGCAGAGGCTTCGCGAGCGAGGGATCGAAACCAGCACGGAGCTGTGCGAGCGGCTGCTCCTGGAGACGGGCGTGGCCCTGCTTCCGGGTCTGGCCTTCGGACGCCCGCCGGAAGAGCTCACCGCGCGCTTGGCCTACGTGGACTTCGACGGAGCTCTGGCACTCGTCGCGGCCCGAGCGCTCGAGCCCGAGTCCGAGCTCGACGAGGGGTTCGTCGCCCAGCAGGCCCCTCGTCTCGTCGAGGGGCTCTCGCGGCTGACGGAGTGGTGCGCCGCGCGCTGAGCCAACGTCTGCTGGCCGTACGTCTCGGTCTGGGTGACAATCGCTGCGCATGGGAGTTGCTTCGTTCCTTCTGGCCGTCGCCGGGATCTTCCTGATCGGTGCCGCGGGCGAGGCAGTATTCCGCCGGACCAGCGTACCGGACGTCATCTGGCTGATCTTGGTCGGTATCCTCCTGGGTCCGATCCTGCACTTCGTCACGCGCGAGCAGCTCACCAACATCGCGCCCTACTTCGCCGCGCTGACGCTGGTCGTGGTCTTGTTCGAAGGGGGGAGCAAGCTCGACCTGGGGGACGTGTCTCGCGCGGCGCCGCGCTCGGCGCTCCTCGCGCTCGTGAGCTTCGGGCTCGCCGTAGCGGCCGTCACCCTTCTCAGCATGGGCGCGCGCCTGGTGGGAGTGCTGCCGGGCACGTGGAGCTGGACTCACGGGCTCCTGCTCGGGGCGATCCTCGGTGGCTCGAGCTCGATCATAATCATGCCTGCCATGCAGCAGGCGAAGGTGGCCCCCCGCGTCGCCAGCCTGGTCGGGCTGGAGTCGGCCTTCACCGACGCTTTTTGCGTCGTCGGTGCCAGCGCCCTCATCGACATCCTGGCCGCCAGCGCCTTGCCCGGGCAGTCACCGGCGGCCGCGCTCCTGACCTCGTTCGCGATCGGCGCTGGGATGGGAGCCGTCTCGGGCGCCGCCTGGCTCTTGGTGCTGCGATTCCTGCGCGACAGCGAGCACGCCTACCCGATCACGCTCTCGTCGTTGATCGTGCTGTACGTGGCGATCGATCACGCGGGAGGCAGCGCGGCGCTCGGCATCCTCGCCTTCGCGGTCATCGTCGGCAACGCCAAGGGGATCAGCGCCAAGGTCGGCCTGACGGATCAGCGCGGGCTCGGGCGAGACGTTCGAGGCTTCCACACCCAGATGACCTTCATCATCAAGTCGTTCTTCTTCACGTTCATCGGGGCGATGCTGGGGCCTCCCTTAGGCCTGATCGCCTTCGGTATCTTGCTGGGCGCCACGATGCTCGCAGCGCGCGTGCCCGCCGTGCATGCCGCCATGGTCGGGACCGATTTCGGCCCCGCCGACCGCAAGCTGGTCATGGTTTCTCTGCCGCGCGGCATGGCGGCGGGCGTGCTGGCGACGCTGCCCGCCGCTGCGGGCGTGCCTTCCACCGAGCAGCTGCCCACGGTGGTGTTCGCCGCGGTGTTCACCTCGATCCTGGTGTTCGCCGTCGGCTTCCCGCTCGTCCGTCGCGGCGCGCGGCAGGGGCCAGCGGAGGCGTCGGCTCCGATCCCTCCCGCGGCGGGAACGGAAGCAGCGGCCGCTCAGGAGCCGCCGCCGAACGAACCGGTGGGCGATGGGCCGCCGCCACCGCCCGGCGCTCCAGGCGACGAACAAGCTTGACCGGGGAGGCTTCTACGCACGCATGAGTCCGCCTATCCTGGGCCCTTGCCGGACTCCTCGTACTCAGACGGTGCGCGCGCGTTGCCGCGTCTCGCGGGCGCACCGGAAGAGCCCGACTCCACTCGGGCGTCGGCGACCCGCGATCGCGCGCTGGCACGCCGCGCGGTGCTCGCCCGGCAGGTGGACGCGCTGCTTCTCACCGCCTGCATCTGCGTCCTGGTCGGCCTGGCGTTCGCGGGGATCGACGTCACCTGGCGAGCGCTCGGGGCACGAAGCCCCGACCTCGGCCACTGCGTCGCCGCGCTGGCTCTGTACTCGGCTGCGGCCGCGTTGGCCGGCTGCTTCGCCCACGTGCTCATCGGGCTGGAGGACGCGCTTCACCGGCGCGTCGCCGAACGCCGCCCCCGCCTGGCGCTGGCGCTGCGAACGCTCCTCGCCGGGCTCGCCGCAGCAGGGCTCTCCTCGGGCACTGCCTTCTGGGTCTTTGGCGGCGCCCGAGTCCGGACCACGGAGATGGCGCGCCATGGGCCGTGGGCGCTGATGCTCGGCGTCGGAGTCGGCGCAGCGCTGCTCGCCCTCTCTCTGAGCGTCGCCCTACGTCGCTTCAAGAGCGGCCGCCGCGCCGGGCCCACGCTGTTCGCGCTGCTCTTGGCGGTCGCCGCCGTGCTCGTCACCCAGGTCGATCTCCGGGTGTACGTGGCGCTCTACGCCCGGCTGCACACGATGCTGGAGGTGGTGGCCGCGGTGCTGCTGCTCGCGGCGTTCTCGATCGTAGCCCTCTGGTTGCCGCGCTGGGGCGTCCGGGCAGCCGCCGTCGCGGCGTTCGGGTGTCTGCTCGTGCTGGTAGCCGCGAGCGGAGCCAGAGCTTGGATGGAGCGCGAGCTGCGCGGCGTCTGGGTCGAACCCATCTACGCCGGGCGCCTGCTCTCCAGAGCCCAGTCCCTGGAGAGCTACCTGACCGATCCGGCGGGGTGGCGAGGCAGCTCAGCCTCCGGCATCGCTCGGCTGAAGGAGGACTACGACATCGAGAGCACGACCCTCGATCCGATCTGGAACGCGGCGCCGCCGGAGACGCCGGCCGAGCGCGCAGCGCTCGCGGCGATGCGCAGAAGCATCCCACAGCCGAACGTCGCGATCTTCTACGTAGACACGCTGCGGTACGACGTGGCCTCCGATCCCAAGGTCATGCCCAACGTCAGTGAGTTCCTGCGGAGCAGCGTGTCCTTCACCCGCGCCTACGCCACCGGCTCCGACACGCTGCGCTCGCTGCCGGCGATCACCAGCGGCTCCCTCCTGGCCAGACCGGAGGGGCAGAACGACTTCCTGGAGGTGGCGCGCCGCCGTGGCTGGCATCGCGGCTTGGTGATCCCTCAATCGGCCCACGAGTTTCTGGACAAGGAGGCGCCGGCGTTCGGGTTCGACGAGCGGCTGGGCGTGAAGGACTTCGCGCCGGTGCGGATGGACGTGTGGGGATACGGAGCCGACCAACCCGCCTCCGACCGCGTCGTCGATCGCTCACTCGAGTGGATGAAGCAGAACAAGGACAAGAAGTTCCTGCTCTGGAGCTTCCACTTCGACCTGCACAACTGGCGCGAGCTCAGCGACAGGCGAGTGGCGGAGATGGCTCGCACCTACGACATGCCCGAGGGTGCCGGGATGCTCCGATACGCGGTGGTGGCGCGCGGCATCGACGCCGAATTCGGACGCTTTCTACGCGGCCTGGACCAGCTGGGCCTCGCCGACGACACCATCGTGGTCTTTCTCTCGGACCACGGCGAGGGGGTCGGCCGGGAAGGTTTCTGGGTGCACTCGATCTTCCTCTGGGACGTCTTGCTGCGCGTCCCGCTGGCGCTGCGAGTCCCCGGTCTCGCCCCCCGGGTCGTGGACACGCCGGTGTCGCTCGTCGATCTCGCTCCTACGCTGGCGCGCTGGTTCGAGCCCGAGGTCTCGATGCGGGGTTATCACGGCGAGGACCTGCTCGCGCGCCTACTGCCCGGAGCTCCCAAGCGACGGCGCCCGCTCCTGGCGCACAGCGGGACCCACGATTCAGCGCGGAGACTCGGCGTGATCGACCCCGCTGGAACCTCGAAGCTGGTGGTGCAGCTCGAGAGCGGCGTGCCCGAGCTCTACGACCTGAGCGCGTCGGATCCGGACTGGGAAGACCTGGCAGACGCTCAACGCACCCGCACGCTGGAGCTGCTCAACCACCTGGTCCGCTCGCCCGTGTTCCCCCGCGCCGACGAGGCGACCAGCGCGCTTCAGCACTGATCGCGACTTGGTGGAGTCGAGGGGGATCGAACCCCTGACCTCCTGGATGCCATCCAGGCGCTCTCCCAGCTGAGCTACGACCCCGGGAAGGGACGCGGGATATTGCATGAGGCGTCGCCGAATGCGAGCGCTTTCTGTGCGCGCGCCGGCGACCGCCGCTGCTTTTCGTTTCTTGCCCGCCGACCGGCGGGCTCAGCTGCCTCAACCGCCTTTGGGCATGGGCTGCGCCCCGCCCGGAGCCGGCATCGGCGCTGGGGCGGGTGCAGGTGCCGGGGGCGGCGCTGCCTTGGCCTTCGCTTCCTCGGCGGCCGCTTGGGCGGCGCGCTGGAGCTCCTCCGTCGTCTTGCCGGGGGGCTGGGTGGCCACGAAGAAGATCGCGGCGCTCAAGAACAACACGCCGCCGAGCAGAGGCATCCACCCCGGCGTGCGCGGCTCGTCGGCATCGAGCACTTCCGGTTCTTCCGTAGGGTGGGAGACGACGACGCCGTCGGTCTCGTCGTGGTGGTGGGACGCCATGGCTTGGCTCATAGCACAAGTTCGTGGCCCGTCCGCGGGGTGGGGTGACTTCCCGGGCAAACGGGGGCATACGGAGCCCTGGTGTCCCCGCTCAAGTTCGCCGCCGTTTCCGCGGAGTCGGCTACCGCGGACTCCCTCGCTCGCTTCTGCGAGAAGCTCGGCCGCGCCACCGGGCTATCCGTTCAGCCCCGCCTGCTCGGCAGCTACGCGGACCTCAAGGCGGGCACCCTCGCCGGCGAGCTCGACGTGGTCTGGGCTCCACCCCTGGTGGCCATCGACCTGGAGGACGAGTCCGCGGCCCAGAGCGTGGTCGTCGTCCACCGCTCCGCGCGAGCTGGCTACTACTCCGCCCTGTTCGCCAGGACCGAGTCGCGCTTCACCCGACCGGAGGACCTCCGCGGCGCCCGGGCCGCCTGGGTGTCCAAGGACAGCGCCTCGGGCTACTTCGTGCCCCGCTGGCACTTGCGCTCGATGGGTATCCGCCTCGCCGAAGCGTTCGCCAGTGAAGCGCTGCTCGGCACCCACGAGGCGGTGACTCGGGCGGTGCTCGACGAGACGGCCGACGTGGGGGCGACCCACGTCGCGCTCGATCCGGTGACGGGTAATCTCGCCTCGGCGCCGTGGCTCGCGCAGGGAGTCGCGCCGAGCGCCGTTCGGGTTCTGCTCCTGGTCGGGCCTATCCCCGGCGACGTGATCGCCGTGAGCCAGCGCGTCGATGGCTCGACGCGGCGCAGATTGGTCGCCGCGCTCGTGGCGATGAAAGAAGACGCGTCGAGCCGGAACCTGTTCGAGGCGGGGCAGTTCGACCCCGTTCCGGAGGGGCACCTGGATCTGCTCCGGCGCCTGGCGCGCTTTCGCGAGACGAAAGCGTGAAGTCGTTGCACTCCGCCGAAATTCAGCGAAGATCCTCGTTCTTGACCCCCGCTCCCGCGGGCGCCTAGGCTGCCTTTCGCGCTTGGACTCGAGCGTATTCGTGCTCGACGCTGCACACCGCGATGGCCCAACAACAACGGTACCGAGTCCTCGAGAAGATCGCATCCGGCGGCATGGCCGAGGTGTTCCGCGCGGAGAGCGCGGGTCTCGAAGGGTTCAAGAAGACCGTCGCCATCAAGCGCGTGCTCCCGCACCTGTCGGAGAAGAAGCAGTTCATCGGCATGTTCCTGGACGAGGCGCGCCTCTCCGCGCACCTCTCCCATTCGAACTGCGTTCAGGTCTTCGACATCGGCGTCGGCGACAACACCTACTTCATCGTCATGGAGTACGTCGATGGCGCCGATCTCAAGGCGATCATCGACCAGGCGCGCCGCGGCGGGAAGCCTTTCCCGCTGGAGCTGGCAGCGCTGATCTGCCTGCGCATCTGCGAAGGCCTCTCCTACGCCCACGAGGCCAGCGACGGGCACGGGCACACGCTCGGCATCGTGCACCGCGACATGTCGCCCCCGAACGTGCTCATCACCCGCCACGGCGAGGTCAAGATCGTGGACTTCGGCCTGGCCAAGGCGAACAGCCAGCTCGAGAAGAGCGAGCCGGGCATCATCAAGGGCAAGTTCAGCTACCTGTCGCCGGAGGCGGCCCTCGGTCAGCCCATCGACCACCGCACCGACATCTTCGCCGTCGGCATCATCTTGTGGGAGATGCTGGCCGGGCGCCGCCTCTTTCTCGGTGACAGCGACCTGGACACCGTGCGCCAGGTCCAGGCCGCGCGCATCCCGCCGATCAAGCAGTTTCACCCGCACGCCACCGCTGAGCTCGACCGCGTGCTGGCCAAGGCGCTCGCCCGGGATCCGGCTCAGCGCTACCAGAGCGCGCGCGATCTCGGCCGCGATCTGAACGACCTGCTCTTCCACTCCGGGCACCCGGTGTCGTCCTTCGACATTGCGGCGCTCGTCGAGCCGATCGTCAGGAGCCGCGAAGACGTCAAGCAGCGCGACAAGAAGAAGTCGATCATCGGCTCGCTGATCGAGGAGGCGCTCTTCGAGTTCACCTCGCTGCAAGGGGGCGACAGCGCGGACCGCTCCAGCGCGGAGATCGGCGCGGCGCCTCTCAACATCGGGTCCTTCGACGGCCAGCCGGACTGGGGGAGCCAGATCGGTTTGGACCCGGCCTCGACCCCGGCGCCGGGTGCGTCCCCGGCGTCGTTCGAGCTGGGAAACCTCGCTGCGCTGGAGGACGACACGCTCTCCGGCCGGCACCGCACGCCGTCCGGCGCGCCCGGTCCGATGTCATCGGGCCCGTCGTCGGCGGTGGTGCTGAACTCGCCGCCGTCGGGTCCGCTGCCGCAGTTTCAGCAGCAGCAGCCGTTGTCCATGCCGGTGCCGCCCAAGTCCGGCGGCAAGGGCGGGCTGATCGCGTTCTTCCTGGTCCTGGTGCTGATCGGCGGCGTGGTCGGCGCGTACTTCGCCGGCGTGCTGCCGCCGAGCATCACGGGGCTGCTGAAGCGATAGGCGCGCGGGCGCCGCAGCCTTCCGTCAGGTCTTCTCGCCGCCGTCGCCGTCGTCGTCGTCGTCGTCGTCGTCGTCGTCGTCGTCGGGCTCGTGAAGCTCTTCCTCTTCCTCCTCCGGCGGCTCGTGGAAGGGCTCGCTGAGGCCGGCTTCGCGGGCCTTCTCTCGGTCCTTCTCGCGCTGAGCGCGCTCTTGGGCGACGCGCTGAAGGACGGCCGGCTTCGGCGACACGAGGGCGGCCATGGCGCGGCCTTCCATCGTCGCGTACTGCTCGATGTTGCACAGGTCTTCCACCTGCTTGAGCAGGTACTCGACCTGACGCTGCGCGACCTCGGGGTGGGTGATCTCGCGACCGCGGAAGCGCACGGTGAACTTCACCTTGTTGCCGGCCTCCGCGAACCTGCGCGCGGCGCGGACCTTGACCGCCATGTCGTGGTCGTCGGTCTTCGGGCGAAGCTTGATCTCCTTGACCTCGACCACCGTCTGCTTGCGCTTGGTCTCGCGCTGCTTCTTCTTCTCCTCGTACTTGTACTTGCCAAAGTCGAGGATCTTGCACACTGGAGGCGTGCCTTTGGGGTTGACCTCGACCAGGTCGAGGCCGGCCTCCTGTGCCCGCCGGATGGCGTCGCCGGTGGCCAATACCCCAAGGTTCGAGCCGTCTTCTGCGACGACGCGGACCTCCGGTACTCGAATGCGGTGGTTGATGCGGATCTGGGGAGTCCGCGGATCGCGGCTGAATCTTCGCCCGTTGCTCATGTGCTGATCGTCGAGTCCTGTTCTCGCGGCGACGCCGCGTGAGTCTTCAATCTGGGTGGACGCGCGTCTCCGAGCAGACGCTCGGTGAAGGCGAGAATGGTCAGGCTCCCGAGCTCGCCCTGCTCGCGGGAGCGCACCGAGAGGGTGCCGGCGTTCATCTCGTCGTCGCCAATCACCGCCAGGTAGGGGTGGCGCATGTTGCGCGCGTTGCGGATCTTGGCGCCCAGCTTGTCGGCGCCGGCGTCCACGATCACGCGCAGGCCGGCCGCGCGGAGCTCCTGCGCCACGCGCTCGGCGTATTCGGCCTGCTTCTCGCTGACCGTGAGCAACGCGACCTGCTCGGGAGCGAGCCAGACCGGGAACTTGCCCGCGCAGTGCTCGAGGTACACGCCGTAGAAGCGCTCGAGCGAGCCGAGGATCGCTCGGTGCAGCATCACCGGGCGGTGCGCGGCGCCGTCGTTGCCGATGTACTCGAGGCCGAAGCGCTCGGGCATCGAGTAGTCCACCTGGATGGTGCCGAGCTGCCAGCTCCGGCCGATGGCGTCGGTGACGTGGAACTCGAGCTTCGGGCCGTAGAAGGCGCCCTCGCCGTCGAGCTTCTCGAACGGGAGCTTGGAATCGACCAGCACCTGCTCCAGCGCCGCCTCCGCCCGGTCCCACATCTCGTCGGTGCCGACGCGTTTCTCCGGCCGGAGCGCCAGCTTGATGGCGACCTTGTCGAACGCGAACGCGTTGTAGACCTCGAACAGCAGGCTGTTGAACGAGGCTATCTCCGCCACCATCTGCTCCGGCGTGCAGAAGATGTGCGCGTCGTCCTGGCAGAAGGTGCGGACGCGGGCGAGCCCGTGGACTACGCCCCCGCGCTCGTAGCGGTGCAGGCGGCCGAAGTCGGCGACGCGCCAGGGTAGCTCTCGGTAGCTGCGCTTGCGTTGGCCGAAGATCAAGCAGTGGCTCGGACAGTTCATCGGCTTCAGGCCCGTGCGGACCGAGCCCTCGACCCAGCTCGCGAACCAGTCGCGGGCGCCCTTGGCTTCGATGGCCGCGAGCGCTTCCGGGTTGCCGGCGACGACGTCCTGGTAGGCGTCACGCGTGACGCTCAGGAACATGTTGTCCTGGTAGTTCTCCCAGTGGCCGCTGGTCTCGAACAGCTTCTTGTCGAAGACCTGCGGGGTGATGACCTCTTCGTAGCCGTAGTCCACGTAGAGATCGCGCACGTACTCGATGAGCCGGTGATAGACGCTGGCGCCGCGCGGCAGGAAGAACGGCATGGCCGGCGCGTACTCGTGGAACATCGTCAGCTCGAGCTCCTTGCCGAGCTTCCTGTGGTCGCGGGCCTTGGCCTCTTCCAGCTGCTTCAGGTAGGCGTCGAGCTCCGCCTGGGACGGGAAGGCCGTGCCGTAGATGCGCTGGAGCATCGGGTTGCGCTCGTCGCCGCGCCAATACGCGCCGGCGACGGTGGTGAGCTTCACCGCGCCCAAATGCCCGGCGTGGGGCACGTGGGGTCCCGCACAGACGTCGAACCAGCTGCCCTCTTTGCGGCCCGGGCTACCGTGACGGTACACGCTGATGCGTTCGCCGCGCTGCGCGATGCCGTCGATGATCTCGCACTTGTACTTCTCGCCCATGCCGTCGAAGAGCGCCCGCACCTCAGCGTGTGTCATCTCCTCGCGAGTAAAGGGCTTCTTGCCGGAGATGATCTTCCTCATCTCCTTCTCGATGCGCTCCAGATCCTTGTCGGTGAACGGGCCGTCCGGGCGATCGAAGTCGTAGTAGAAGCCGCTGTCGATCGAGGGGCCGATGGTGACCTGCGTGCCCGGGAACAGCCGCTGGACCGCGTCGGCCATCACGTGCGCGGCCGAGTGGCGGATCACCTGAAGCGCACGCGGGTCACCCACCCGGAGCGGCTCGAGCTTTGCGTCCTCGCCGACCGGCGTATGGAGATCGACGATGGCGCCGTTCGCCAGCACGGCGACGACGTCATCTGCGAGCTCCCCGCGGGCCTGCAAGAGCTCGCGCGGCGTGCGATGCACGTCCGCCATCAGCTCAAGCAGTCCCGGTCAGCATGAAGAAAGTCGTAGGCGCGATTGGGATTGAACCAACGACCCCTACCGTGTCAAGGTAGTGCTCTACCACTGAGCTACGCGCCTGGAAGTTGAAACCCTCAGAAAGCAAGGGGGAATCCAACTACCCTCCGGCTAGGTCAGTGTCAAGGCGGCCGCCCTGGGTCAGCTTCACCCCGTGATGAGCGTCGCCGCTCGTCGCTTCCCCCCGCCCCGCGAGGAGAGGGTGCCACCCCTGCACCGACGTTTAGGCCCCGCCGTCTCCTTGCGGACCCCCCACAAACTGGGTATGAGCCGGCGGCTTCGGCGCTTCGAGAGCTTCGCCGCTCCGCCGGGGAGGCGTCTCGCGCTCGCCGTGCGGTCGCCCGAGGACCCCCCGCGACGCCGTGCGTTTTCATCCAGGAGACATCGCGTTGACCTCTTTCTTCCAGGCAGTCCCTCCAGCCCCGGGTCGTCCGGAGGCGCCGGGCGCCCCGCCGCCGCAGCCGGCGCAACCCGCGCCGGGTCAGACGCAGCAACCGCCGCCAGGCGCCGGCGAGCAGCCGGGCGCCATGTCGATGTTGTTCCCGATCCTGCTCCTGCTCCCGCTGCTCTTCATCATGTTCTGGTCGTCGCGCTCGCAGCAGAAAAAGCAACAAGCCGCGATCGTCGCATTGAAGAAGGGTGACCGAGTGCTTACTCAGTCCGGGCTCGTCGGCAAGCTCGTCGAGATGGGCGACCGCTACGCCAAGGTGGAGCTGGCCCCGGGAGTGAAGGTGGAGCTCTTGAAATCGGGGCTGGTGGGGAAAGACACCGGCGACGTCCAGCCAGCGAAGAAAGACTGAGTCGTGCTCGCGCAGATCAATCCCGTCACGTTCGTCCTAGGCGCGTTCGCGCTGATGTTCCTGGCCCTGGGCTGGGTGAAACGCGCGCACCGCATCTCGCTCTGGCTCGCGGCCGCGCTCGCCGCGTCCGGGGCAGCCGGCGCGTATTTCCACGCCTTCTGGCCGATGGTGATGTTCGGCATCCTGGCGCTCTGGAGCGGCTTCATGGCGGTCGAGCTCGTCGACACGCCGTGGCGCCTGCGCGCCGGGCTGGTCTTCACCCTGGTGGTGACCGGATTCTTCGTGCTCTGGCCCTCCCTCGAGCGGCTCACCGGGGGCAAGTTGCCGTGCCCGTCGTACGTCGAGGAGCACAACAAGTTCCGCCTGGTCGCGGGCCTCGATCTGCGCGGCGGCCTGCGACTGGTCTACACGGTGGACGTCGACGAGGCCGTCAAGGACAAGCGCGATCGCTACTACGAGCAGATGCGGGCGGAGCTGGCCAAGGTCTATGGCCTCCACACCGGCGACGAGCTGCCCAGCGAAGACGCGCTGGTCAAGCTGCGCGAGAAGGTGGCCATCGAGGCCCCGCGCAAGCCCGCCAACGAGATCCGCTTCGACGTCAAGGACGACCCGGCGAAGATCGACGAGCGCTTCCTGGAGAAATTCCGCGGCGACCTCACGTTCACCCAGAGCGAGGACAAGAGGAAGTGGGTGTTCCGCGTCCGCGAGGTCGCCGAGAGCGGCATCCGCGAGCGCGCCGTCGCTCAGGCCAAGGACATCATCCTGCGCCGGGTGGACGACCTCGGCTTGCGGGAGGCCAGCGTCTCGACCCGGAACGAGGACATCATCGTCGAGGTCCCGGGCGAGGACGAGGCCAGCTTCGCCACCATCCGCGACATCATCAGCCAGACCGCGCGCCTCGAGTTCAAGCTGCTGGACGACGAGACGGACTACCTGGGTGAGGTGGCCAAGACCGCGACCAAGGAGAGCCTGCCGGAGGGCCTGGAGTTCGCCCGGGAGGTGGCGCCCATCGGCCTGGACGAGAGCGGCGACCAGAAGAACAAGCAGATCACCTACGCCTACCTGAAGAAGAAGCCGGAGGAGAAGAGCAAGGAGACGCTCCAGCGCTTCAAGGAGTGGGCGGCCACGCTGACTCCTCCGCAGGACCGCGAGCTCGGCTTCGAGATCGTCTACGAGACGAACCCGGACACGCTGAAGCAGAGCGAGGCTGGCTGGCGCACTTACCTGCTCAAGTCGCGCGCGGAGCTGACCGGCGCCCAGGTCACCGAGGCCCAGGCCCGGCCGGACCAGCAGGGCGGCAAGAGCATGGGCGGCTGGCACGTGGCGCTGACCTTCACCGAGTCGGGCGGCAAGGCCTTCGAGCGCATCACCGGCGCCAACGTCAAGAAGCGCTTCGCCATCATGCTGGACGGTCGCGTAGAGAGCACGCCGGTGATCTTGAACCGCATCGCCGGCGGTCACGCGCAGATCACGATGGGCGCGCAGGATCCCGACATTCAGCTGCGCGACGCGCGCAAGCTCGAGCTGGTGCTGCGCTCCGGCGCGCTGCCGGCGCCCATCTCACCCTCGAACGAGCAGCGCATCGGCCCGTCGCTCGGCAAGGAGGCCATCGGCCTGGCCGTGCGCGGCGCGGGGCTCGGCAGCGGGCTGGTGCTCCTGTTCATGCTCTTCTACTACCGGCGCGGCGGGCTCATCTCCGACCTCACGGTGTTGATGAACGTCTTCCTTCAGCTCGCGACCCTGGCGATGTTCGGCGCGTCGATGACGCTGCCGGGCATCGCCGGCATCGCGCTCACCGTCGGCATGGGCGTGGACGGCAACGTGCTGATCAACGAGCGCATACGCGAGGAGCAGCGCGCGGGGAAGAGCCCCCGCGCCGCCATCGACATCGGCTTCGGC
Source organism: Polyangiaceae bacterium (assembly GCA_015075635.1). Lineage (NCBI taxonomy): Bacteria > Pseudomonadati > Myxococcota > Polyangiales > Polyangiaceae > Polyangiaceae bacterium. The sequence goes on along the minus strand of JABTUA010000002.1, from coordinate 1,119,796 downwards.
CGGGCGCTCTCGGCCATCGTCGACGGCAACCTGACGACGCTGATCTCCGGCATCGTGCTGGCTCAATACGGCTCGGGTCCCATCAAGGGCTTCGCCGTCACCCTGATGGTCGGCGTGACCATCAACCTGTTCACCGTAGTGGTGGCCAGTCGCGTGTTCTACGAGCTCTGGGCTCGCGGCTTCGGGCGCAAGACGCACCTCGACATCGGATGACACCATGAACCTGATTCCGCTCGGCCGCGTGTACGACTTCATGGGGCAGCGCCGCCTGTTCATTGCGCTGTCGCTCATCGCGTTCTTCGCCGCGCTCGTGGGCATCTTCGCGCCGGGCCTCGGTCTGCGCATGGGCACCGACTTCAAAGGCGGCACCGAGATCGAGGTCGGCTTCACCGGCAAGGTCTCGGCGAGCGACGTCTCGTCGGCGGTCAAGGCGATCGGCTTCTCGCACCCGGACGTGATCCGGGTGGACGACCCGAACAACGAGAACCACTACATCATCCGCGTCCAGGAGGTCACGACCATCTCGCCGGAGAAGCAGGCGGAGGTCGAGAAGAGCCTGTGCGTCGGCGACGGCTTGCCCGCCGACGTGTGTACGCCGAACCGAAGCGCCACCGAGGTCAAGTTCAGCCCGGGAGGCGACAAGATCACCGCGCGCTTCCGCGACGCGCCCGACATGGCGTTCATCAAGGAACGCATCGCGGCGGTCGGTGGCTTGGCGCTGCGCCCCGGCGCGAACAACCCCTCGCTCCAGAGCGAGCGTGACAACAAGGTCGAGATCCAGCTGATGAGCAAGGGCGACCAGCTCATGGCGGGTCTCCGCGACAAGCTCGGCGCCGACAAGGTGCCGGCGGAGCCGATGCGGTCCGAGTGGATCGGGCCCAAGGCCGGCGCTCAGCTGCGCGACGCCGCGCTCAAGGCCATCGCGATCTCGATCGTGTTCATCATGGCCTACATCGCCTTCCGCTTCGACCTGCGCTTCGCCCCCGGCGCGGTCTTCGCCATGCTGCACGACGCGGTCACCGTGCTCGGCTTCTTGGTGCTGGTGCGCAGGGAGGTGAACCTGACGACGGTCGCCGCCGTGCTCACCATCGTCGGCTACTCGATCAACGACACGGTGATCGTCTTCGACCGCGTGCGCGAGAACTTGAGCAAGCTCAGAGGCAGGAGCTTCCACAGCCTGATCAACCACAGCATCTCGGAGATGCTGAACCGCACGCTGCTCGCCAGCGGGACCACGGTGTTCAGCCTGGGCGGCCTGTTCTTCTTCGGCACGGGCACGCTCAAGGACTTCGCGCTGACGCTGATCGTGGGCATCGTGCTCGGCACCTACTCGTCGATCTACGTCGCGCTGCCCCTCACGGAGTGGCTGGACCACACCTTCTTCGCCAAGATGGGCAAGGCCAAGAAGAAGATCGGTGAGGCGCGCAAGACGGCGCCGGCGGTCTAGCCCAGTGGTATTCTCCCGGTCGGTGGAGACCGCGGCGTGGTTGCTGTTGCCCTTGGCCGTCGCTTGCGCGACGACGCGGGCGGAGGAGCGGGGCGACGCCTCGAGCGCGGCCAGCGTGAGCCCGGCGGTGGCGCCGACGGCGAGCGCTTCTGCGAGCGCTTCTGCGAGCGCTTCTGCGAGCGCGGGCCCTGCCGAGCGCCCGGCGAGCTGGGCCGTGCGGGTGGACAAGCCCGGGCTACCGAACCTGCACAAGCTCGGTGACGGCTACTACCGCGGCGCGCAGCCCAGCGCCGAAGGCATGGCCGAGCTCCAGAAGCTGGGCGTGAAGACCGTGGTCAACCTGCGCGCCGTCAACTCCGATCGCGACGAGATCGGCAAGCTGCCGCTCGGCTACGAGCACATCAGCTTCAAGGCCTGGCACGCCGAGGATGAAGACGTGGTGCGCTTCCTGAAGATCGTCACCGATCCGGCGAAGCAGCCCGTGTTCGTCCACTGCCAGCACGGCGCCGACCGCACCGGGACCATGACGGCCATCTATCGCATCCTCGTGCAGGGCTGGACCAAGCAAGAGGCCATCGCCGAGATGACCCAGGGCAATTTCGGCTTTCATTCGATCTGGAAGAACCTGATCGAATACGTCGAGAAGCTCGACGTGGAGAAGATCCGGAAGCAAGCCGGACTGCCGGCGCCTCCCAAGCGTCAGTAGCCGAAGTCCGTGCCTGGCTGCCCGGTGGGCTTTGGCTTCGGCGGAGGAGGCGCGACCGGCGGGGGCGGAGGCGCCTGAGGTGGCTCGGGCGTCGCCGACGGCAGCGGAGGAGCGGCCGCGCCGCTCGGCGCGGGTGGCGCCCCGGGCACTTGTGGTGGCGCGGGTAGACCTGGGCGCGTGGGAACTGGAGTGCCCGCCGCGATCGGGACGGCCGCGGCAGGCGTGTCGCCCGGCGGGGCGGGCAGCTCCGGCACCGCGGGCGCGCCGGGTACGACGCCCACGGCTGCAGCGGCCTCTTCCGCGGACGGCTCCGGCGTCGCGGTCGCGGGCTGTGTGCGCGAGCCGAGACGCGCCAGCGCGACGACGGCGACGGCAGCGACCACGAGCACCGCCGCGGCGGCGCCGATCAAGAGCCCCTTGGTCTTCTTGGGTGGCTGGGCCTCGAAAGCGTGGGACTGCGCCCAGCTGCCCGCGGCCGAGGTGTCGTTGCTCGCGGTGACGCCGGCGACCGGCGAAGCCTCCTGCACCAAGGTGGGCGCGACGATGCCGGCGAGCGCCGGGTTGACGGTGGACTTGGGCGGGACCACGACGGCCTTCCCGCTCGCGAGCCACTCGCGCAGCGCCGTCGAGAAGGCCGCGGCGCTCTCGAAGCGCGACGCCGGATCGCGCGACATGGCCTTCAGGATGATGCTGACGAACCCGTCGTCGAGCTCGGGGTTCAGCGTCTTCGGGTCCGGCAACTCGCCCAGCACGATCTGGAACAGGAGCTGCTGGAACGAGTCCGACTCGAAGGGCCGCCGTCCCGTCGCGGCCTCGTAGAGGATGACTCCGATGGCGTAGAGATCGGTGCTCGCGTTGACCTCCTGCGAGCCGGCGGCTTGCTCGGGGGACATGTAGTAGGGCGTGCCCAGCACCGCGCCGGTCTGCGTCATCTGCATCCCCTCCGGTCCGCCCTTCTGGAACTTGGAGATGCCGAAGTCGATCAGCTTGACGAAGTCGCGCCGGCCGGCCTTCTCCTTGAGGATGTAGATGTTGTCGGGCTTGAGATCGCGGTGGACGATGCCCGCGGCGTGGGCCGCGCCCAGCCCCTCCAGCGTCTGCAAGGTCAGCTCGGCCAGCTCGCGGGCGGGGACCTTGCCCAGCCGCTCGATGCGCATCGCGAGCGGCTCACCGTCGAGGTACTCCATCACGATGTAGCGGGAGCCGTCCGGGAGCGTGCCGAGGTCCAGGACCTCCATGATGTGGTCGTTGCCGATGCGGCCGGCGGCCTGTGCCTCCCGCTCGAAGCGCTGCACGATGGCGCCCATCTCCGCGACGTGCGGGTGGAGGAGCTTGATGGCCACGCGCCGGTGAATGCGCACGTTCTCGGCCTCGAAGACGGCGCCCATGCCCCCTTCGCCGAGCAGCCGCTCGATCCGGTACTTGCCGTCGATCACCTCACCGAGCGTTACCGGCATCTCGACCCCGAGACCCCCGAGTGTAACCGGTACGGCCCCTAGCGTCCCGCATCGAGCCACACCCGGCGAAATCGCGGAGTTTCCCTGCTGCTCTGTGGTAGCCTCCGTGGTTGGGCAAAGGGAGACGAGTGCAAATGCGGGCAGTGCTGTTCGCGGTGGCTCTGGGGGTCCTGGCGACGCCCGCCGCCGCTCAAACGGATGAGCAGAAGGCGGACGCGCGCGCCGCGGCCGAGCAAGGCGCGACCGCCTTTCAGTCGGGCAACTACGCCGAGGCCGCGGACCTCTTCATCCGAGCCGAGTCGCTCTACCACGCGCCGCCACACCTGCTGTTCCTGGCGCGCGCGCAGGTCAAGCTCGGGCAGCTGGTCAAGGCTCGGGAGAACTACCGAAAGGTCGCCCGGGAGAGCCTCGCTGCCAACGCTCCCGCCGCCTTCGTGAACGCGCAGACCGACGCCAAGAAGGAGCTCGCGGAGCTCGAGCCGCGCATCCCGATGCTCAAGGTCGTGGTGAAGGGCGCCGAGGGGAAGCAGGTGACCGTCACGGTCGACGGAGCCGCCATCCCCGCGCAGATGATCGGCGTGGCTCGACCGGTCGATCCCGGCGAGCGCGAAGTGGCGGCCAGCGCCGACGGAATGAACGGCGCGTCGAAGAAGATCAAGCTGGCAGAGGGCGCCAAGGAGTCCATCGAGCTCGAGCTCACGCCCGGCAGCGGCGCTGAAGCGGGCACGGCCCCCGCGGAACAGGGCCCGGCGTCGTCGGCGGCAGCCAGCACCGGCGTCAGCGCCGACAGCGGGAGCGCAGGCGGCAGCGACGGCATGCGCATCGCGTCCTACGCGGCCGTCGGCGTCGGCGTGGTGGGGTTGGGCCTCGGCACGCTGTTCGCGTTGCAGTCCTCGGGCAAGCGCAAGGACGCGGACGCCCTCTGCGAGGGGGGCTGCCCGGTCAGCAAGAAGTCGGAGATCGACGACCTCTACGATGAAGCCGGCCAGAAACAGACGCTGGCGACCGTCGGCTTCATCGCGGGTGGGGTGGGGCTCGCCGCGGGGGTCACGCTGTTCCTGCTCAGCGGCAAGAAGCAGACGAAAGAGACGGCGGGCGTGACGCCGTGGGTGGGTTACCAGGCGGCGGGTCTCTCGGGCCGGTTTTGAGGAGCACCAGCATGAAGGCGAACAGAGTCATCGGCGTGTTGTTCCTCGCGGGCGCGGGTGCCCTGTTGGCGACCACGGGTTGCAGCGCGGACGAAGGGGTCCCGCGGGAACCGGTAGCCGAGCAGCAGCAAGGGCTGACGTGCTACTGCGTCGGCACGCCGGAGACCTGCCCGCCGGACAACGCCTGCGCCGTCTACACGTGCCAACCCTGTTGCACGCAGAACTGCGAGGAGTGCGTCGCGACTTACAGCATGGGCGCTTGCAACGACGGCGATCCCTGCACCATCAACGACACCTGCGACGGCAACGGAACGTGCAAGGGCGTCCCGAACCCCTGCAACGACAACAACGTTTGCACGGTGGACACCTGCAACTCGTCGGCCGGTGGCTGCATGCACACGCCCGAGCCGAGCACGAAAGCGTGCAACGACGGGAACGCCTGCACGACCGGCGATCACTGCAGCGGAACCGCGCCGGGGGCCTGCATCGGCGGCGGCACCGTGAGCTGCAACGACGGCAAGGTCTGCACGGCCGACAGCTGCGACCCGGCCACGGGCTGCAAGTACACGCCGCTCGCGAGCGGGACCGCCTGCGACGACGCCAACCCGTGTACCGTCGCCACGAAGTGCGACACCGCGGGGAATTGCGGCGGCGGCACGCCGCTGAGCTGCGACGACGGCAACCCCTGCACCACGGACAGCTGCGGTTCCGCCGGCTGCAGCTACACGAACAACACCAACGCTTGCTCCGACGGCAACAGCTGCACGCTGAACGACAGCTGCTCCGGCGGCTCGTGCAAGCCGGGGACGCCGCAGGTCTGCAACGACAACAACCCGTGTACCAAGGACTCGTGCGTGGCCGGCGCCGGCTGCGTCTTCGTGAACGAAGCCAACGGTACGGCCTGCGACGACGGCAACTCGTGCTCCACCGGCGACCAGTGTCAGAACGGCGTGTGCGCCGGGACCGGCGGGCTGAACTGCAACGACAGCAACCCGTGCACGAAGAACACCTGCAATTCGGGAGTGTGCACCTATCCGAACGAGACCAACGGCACGGGCTGCGACGACAACAACAAGTGTACGCAGACGGACAGCTGCCAGAACGGGACCTGCACCGGGTCCGGCGCGCTCAACTGCGACGACAACAACCCGTGCACCACGGACTCTTGCGACCCGACCACGGGCTGCAAACACGTGAACAACACCGATTCCTGTAGCGACAACGATCCCTGCACGCAGGACGACAAGTGCGAGAATGGCAGCTGCAAGGGAGGTGCCGCCGTCACCTGCACCGCGACGGACGAGTGCCACAAGGCCGGCACTTGCACCCCAGGTACGGGCCAGTGCTCGGCGGAGACGCTTCAGCCCGACGACACGCCGTGCACCGGCGGCAAGTGCAAGGCGGGCACCTGCGTGCTGACGGGGGACGGCGGAGTCCCCGACGGCGGCACCGACAGCGGGTCCGGCGGCGCGGCTGGGTCCGGCGGCACCGCCGGGTCGGGCACGGGAGGCGGCGGGGGCTCGACCGGCGGCAGCGCCGGGAGCGACGGCGGCGGCACGGGTGGGGCCGAGCCCACCTTCACGCCCGATCCCCAAGGCTGCAAGTGTCGCGTGCCGTCCGGTAGGGACGCGACGCCGGGCGGCTGGGCGCTGGCGGGTCTCGCAGCGCTCGCCTTCGGAGCTCGCCGGCGGCGCGCGGGGTAGTCGTCGTGGAACGCTACGACGCCTGCATGATCGAGTGGTACTGGGCGCCGTCGTCCAGCCAGGATCCGAACACCTTCACGCCGAGCTTCACGGTGTTCTTCTCGAACGGCCAGCGCGAGTCACAGGCGGGCTCGAACGCCGAGGTGACTCGATACTTGGCGCAGCTCGGCGCGCAGGGCTTCCGGGTGACCAGCGCCGTCTCGCACCAGAACTGGATCCTCTGGACGCTCGATCGGAAGCTCTGACCCCGCGCTAGCGCTCGGCCGCGGGGGCGGCGTAGAGACGGCTCCGGATCTCGAAGCGTTGCTCGACTGCTCGGTCCTGGTCCACCTGGTCGTCGGCGGTCACCGCCTCGGCCAGGGCGACGCCGACCTCGGCCTCGCCGGCGGCCACCACGTCCGCGCCGGCGCGGCGTAGCGCGGAGGCGTCGCGCAGGTGGGTGCAGCGCGCGAGCACGCGCAGGTCGGGGTTCGCGAGCCGCGCTTGCCTGATGAGCTCCGCGCTGTCTTCGACGTCCGCGCTGAGGATCAGGCTGCCGGCCGTGGCGATGCCCGCTTCGTCGAGGGTCCCGGCCCGGAGCACGTCGCCGTAGACCGCGGCGAAGCCCTCGGCGCGAAGACCGCGCACCGTGTCCAGGTTGAGGTCGATCACCGTGACCTCGGCCCCACGCTCCGTCAGCAGTCGGTGGACGATCCGGCCGACCGGGCCGTACCCGACCAGGATGCTGCGATTCGGCTCGATCTCCTGGCGCGCTCGGTCGGTGGCCGCGGCGAGGTCGGGTCCCTTCGACGAGACGCGTCGAGCCCAGCGGTATATGACGGGGTTCAGCACGATCGAGATGATCGACGCACCCACCAGCGCGTTCCAGCCGGCGTCGCCGATGAGCCCGAGCTCGCGGGCGACCGTGCCGACGATGAAGCTGAACTCGCCAATCTGGGAGAAGGCCGCCCCGACCGGGACGGCCGTCGCCCACGGGATGCCGAGCAGCCGGACGCTGAGCATGGCGGCGATCGGCTTGACGACGACCACCACCCCCAGCACCGCCGCGATCACGAGCGGGGCCTGTCCGAGGCTCCGCGGGTCGAACAGCATGCCGACCGAGACGAAGAAGAGCACGGCGAAGGCATCGCGCATCGGCACCGCGTCTCCGGCAGCGCGGGCCGCGAACTCGGAGCGCCCGACGGCGAGCCCTGCGAGGAACGCGCCGAGGGCCATCGAGACGCCGAAGAGTCGCGCGGATCCGACCGCGATGCCCACCGCCAGGACCAGCACCGAGAGCGTGAACAGCTCGCGCGAGCGGGTCTTCTCGATGCGTTCGAGCGCGCCTGGGATCACCCATCGGCCGAGCACCACCACCACGGCGACCAGCCCGACGACCTTCACGCCGGCCAGCCCGAGGGCGGCGCCCGCGCTCGAGCTCGCGACCCCGCTCGGCGCAAACAAGATCGGCAAGAGGAGGAGCATGATGACCGTGAGCAGGTCTTCCACCACGGTCCAGCCGATCGCGATGTAGCCAATCGGGGCGTGTAGATCGCGCCGTTCGGCCAGCACCAGGGCCATGACGACGGTGCTGGCCACGCTGATCGCCATGCCCAAGACGAGCCCGGCGGCCCAGCTCCAGCCGAGCGAGCGCAAGAGCAGCGCCAGCGCCAGCGTGGACATCGTGCTCTGGAGCAGCGCCCCGGGCACGACCACGCGCCACATCGCGATCATCTCTTTCAGGTGAAAGCGCAGGCCGATGCCGAAGAGCAGCAGGATGACGCCGATCTCGGCGAACTGCTCCGCGATGGCGCGATCGGCGACGAAGCCCGGCGTGAACGGGCCGACCGCCACACCCGCTAGCAGGTAGCCGACGATGGGAGAGACCTTGAGTCGATGCGCCAGGAAGCCGAGGAGCAGGGCCCCGGTGAGGCCTCCGGCGAAGGTCATGAGGACGCTGATGTCGTGCACGATGCTGCCCTCTCGCTCAGCTCGTCCGAGATCCCGGCTCGGAGGGTGGGACCACCAGCACGTCGCAGGAGACCTCACGCAGCACGTCGCCGGCGGTCATCCCGAAGAATGCGCGGGTGATGCCCGAGTAGCACTCTGCGCCGAGCACCAACAGGTCGGGGTTGGTCTTCTCGACCGTCCTCACGACGACCGTCTTCAGATCGCCGTGCCGCACGTGTGTCCGCCAGGTGGGCGTGCCCGCGGGCGGGACGCCGGCCCGGGCGAGCGCGCTCTGGAGCACGCTCACCAGCTCGCGCTCGACGCGCTCGCCATGGCGTTTGCGGCCCTCCTCGGCGTCGTCCAGGGTGAGGTCGGTCAACCCCTCGAAGGGGACGTCGAAGGCGTGGATCACCTCCACGCGAGTCCGTGGCGGAGGGATCAGCCGCAACAGCCAAGTGAGCGCGTGCGGGACGGCGGGGTCCAGGGTCAGCGCGAGCGCAGGCCGCCGATACGGAGCCTCCACGGGCAGTCGGACCACCAACACCGGGACCTTTCCACGTTGGATGGCGCGTTCTGCCGTCGAGCCGAGGAAGACGTCGCGCAGCGCTCGGCTACCTCCGCGGCCCATCACGGTCAGCTCGGCGCCGGAAGCGTCGGCGTAGCGGGCGATCTCGACCGCAGGGCTGCCGCTCGTCGTCACGGTTTGGATGCGGAGGCTCCTGGGCAACGCCTGCTCGAGCCGTCGCGCGGTGGAGCCGAGCGCCTCGTGAGCCAGCGCCTTCGCCTTGCGCGCGGAGGCTGGCGGCAAGCCCTTGGGCATGACGTGCAGGAGCGTCAGCTCTGCGCTTCGAGCCAGCGGCAAGAGCGCGGCGCGGCCTGCCACGCGGTCTGCGTTCGCGGACAGGTCGAGCGGGACGAGCAACGAGCGGAGGGCGTCGGGTGCGGGTAGGGACTGCTGGTGGTGTGTCGTCTGGTGCTGACTGCGATCGGTCATTGGGAGAGCTCACTCGTTGGTGGCAGATTGGGGAGGTGGTCCGGCGGCGTGACACGCTCCAGGGTCATCACACCGGTCGTTGGGCACTCCGCCGGACGGCGAAGCGCGCGCCGAGACCAGCAGCGAGCCTGGTCCCGTCGGGAGGCTTGGTCGGTCGAGCGTCAGGCGTCCGCGTGAGCTGGCGGGCGGTGCTGGGAACGACGGAGCTGGCGGATCAGCGCGCGGTGATCGACGAGGCGGGATGGACTCTCGGGGGCTACTCCGAGGACGACGACCCGCGCAGGGTCGTGCAGCGAAAGCAGCTCCACGGAGCTCGGCGCGGGCAGCTGGAACGGGCCGAGCCGCTCGTCGAGCCGAAGGCGAAGCGGCGCCCGGGCCGTCGTACACTGCAGCGCGAGCTCCGGCGTCGCGGAACGCGCCGCGATCAGCTCACGCTCGGAGACGACGCTCGCTCTCCCCGACCCCACGCACAGCAGCACGAGCGCGAACAGGTGGAAGAGGGCGGCCAGCCGAAACACACGAAACCATAGGACATCCGACCAATGCGTCAAGGCTCGGGCGAGCTCGTCCTCCACGCCGCCCGCGGGAGAGACGCGGGAGGCGCGGGCGACGTGGAGACGCTCACCCAGGCTCAGAGGCTGCCGGGACACATCAGGCGCACGCCTTGGCGCTCGTCGAGCTTGCGGTACTCGCCGTCGTTGCACGGCGCCGGGATCACGCGGTCCTTGGTCGGGTCGATGACCTCGACCCTGGGAACCGGAGCCTTCGCCGGCTTCGGTGCGGCGAAGCGTTTCACGACCGCCTTGGTCTCGAACTTCTGCGGTGCGGCGGCGATCTCCACCTCGGGGATGCTCACCACTGCGACCGGCGGCGGCACGGCCGGGATCTGTCGAGGCACGTACGGCACCTCGACCACGCGAGGCTCCGAGCTGGTGAAGAGGAGCGGGTTCTTCTGGATGCCGACCGTGACTGCGACCGCGCCCGCGCCGAGCGCGAGCGAAGCGATCGCCACTGCGGCCTTGATGGCTGCGATTGAGTACATGACGGTCCCTCCTGACTCGGGGATGGGTGACCTGGGTTGTCTCGAAGGGGTGCATCCGTCGTGCCATGGATCCACTTGCGCCCTCCGGAGCCGGAGATCATTGAGGTTGTCGGCGCGGGCCTCGGAGCGTTCCCTGGGCCAGGACGGCAATTCGTGCGACCCCGGCCGGGCGGCCCGCATTTCCGGCGCCAATGTGAGCAAAGCTCCGTGAATGCACCCCAAGGTGGGCGCATCGGAGACCGCCGAACACGGGGATCCGGAGGCGCGGGCGAGCGTGAGTCGCCGTCATGCGTCCGGCGAAAGGAGCTTCGGATGATCGGGAGTGGTCTGCCTCGCGCGACCTTGCTGGTGCTGTTGTGTGCTCTGGGCGCGTGCGCCGAGCCGGTGAACGACCTGACTGTCGGCGCGGGAGGTGCCGCGATCGGCTCGTGTCAGGCGCCGACCTGCGGGGTCTGCTCGACCTGCACGGAGATGTGCTTGTGCTCGGGCTCGACGCTCGCGAAGTGCCAGGCCATCTGCGCCAGCGGCAGCGGAGGAAGCGCATCCGGAGGGAGCGGCGGCTACGGCGCGACGGGTGGAAGCGGCGCGATGGGTGGGAGTGGCGCTACGGGTGGCAGCGGCGCCACGGGCGGCTATGGCGCCACGGGGGCGACCGGCGGTTACGCGGGCAGCGGCGGCGCGACCTGCTCGGTCCAGGTCGGCGATCCGACCTGCGACGCTTGCATCGGTAGTCAGTGCTGCAAGGAGGCCGAAGCCTGCGCTTACGACGCGAATTGCGGCGGCCTGATGAACTGCCTGTCGATGGCACCGGAGTGCCAGTCGGCGCAGACGCTGGGTGATCTGCTCGCCTGCGCGGACACCGCCTGTCCGGCCTACGCCGCCGGCAAGACGAGCTTCACCGGCTACCTGAGCTGCATTTCGGTGAGCTGCGCCAGCGCCTGCGGGAGTTGAGTCAGGCGAGCTCGATCAGACCCGCGGCTCCCATGCCGCCGCCGATGCACATGGTCACGATGCCGCGCTTCTTTCCGCGGCGCTCGAGCTCGCGGATGATCGTCGCGGTGAGCTTGGCGCCGGTGCAGCCGAGCGGGTGCCCGAGGGCGATGGCGCCGCCGTTCACGTTGAGCTTTTCCTCGGGGATCCCCAGCTCGCGCTGCACGTAAACGGCCTGCGCGGCGAAGGCCTCGTTCACCTCGAACAGGTCGATGTCGGCCATCGAGAGGCCGGTCTTGCCCAGCAGCTTGCGGACGGCGGGGATGGGCCCGATGCCCATGATGGCCGGGTCCACGCCGGCGGTCGTGTAGGCGCGGAAGTAGGCCTTCGGTTTCAACCCGAGCTCGCTCGCCTTGGCCTTCGTCATCACCAGAGCGGCGGCCGCGCCGTCCGAGAGCGGCGACGAGTTGCCCGGCGTGACGCTGCCGCCGAGCATGAAGCTCGGCTTGAGCTGCCCGAGCGCCTCGAGCGAGAGACCTTCGCGGATCAGCTCGTCGTTTCTGAAGTCGCGCTTGCTGCGCTGCCCGGCCGCGAACTCGATGGCCTGCACGGTGACGACCTCGTCCTCGAACCTGCCGGCCTTGCGGGCCGCCGCGGCCTTCTCCTGGCTCTCGAGCGAGAACTCGTCCTGCTGCGTGCGGCTGATCTCGAAGCGCTTGGCCACGTTCTCGGCGGTGATGCCCATGGGCGTGTAGGCGCTCGGCATGGTCTCCATCAGCTCCGGGCTGGCGCTGATCTTGTTACCCGTCATCGGCACCGTGCTCATGCTCTCGACGCCACCCGCGATCACGATGTCGTGGTGACCGAGCGCGATGGAGCCCGCCGCCAGGGCGATGGCCTGGAGACCGCTCGAGCAGAAGCGGTTGATGGTCATGGCGCTGGTCTCGACCGGGACGCCGCCCAAGATGGCGGCCAGCCGCGCCACGTTCAGGCCCTGTTCGCCCTCGGGCATGGCGCAGCCGAGCACCACGTCGTCGATCTGGGCCGGTGAGACCCCGGGGACCCGGGCGAGCAAGCCCCGGATCACGTCTCCGGCCAGCTCATCCGGCCGCTTCAGCGCGAGGGACCCCTTGTGAGCGCGGCCGACGGCCGAACGGACGGCTTCGATGATGGCGATCTCGGTCATGGTGAAACCTCTAGGGCCACGCTTACGCCGGCGCAATACGGCGAGCAAGCGCGGTATCATCGCCGGAATGAAGACGGACGCAGAGATTGCTCGCTCGGTCACGCCGCGACCCATCGCCGAGATCGCCGACCGGCTCGGCATCTCCCACGAACGCCTGATCCCCTACGGCCGCGACAAGGCGAAGGTCGAGCTCTCCGTGCTGAACGAGCCGCGCCGGCGCACGCGTCCGCCCAAGCTGGTGCTGGTCTCGGCCATCACGCCGACCCCGGCCGGAGAAGGCAAGACCACCACGACCATCGGGCTCGGACAGGCGCTGTCGAAGCTCGGCGAGTCGGTCTGCCTGGCGCTGCGCGAGCCCTCGCTCGGGCCGTGCATGGGCGTCAAGGGCGGCGCGACCGGCGGTGGCTACAGCCAGGTGATGCCGGCCGACTCCATCAACCTGCACTTCACTGGCGACTTCCACGCCATCACGGCTGCGCACAACCTCTTGGCGGCGGTGCTCGACAATCACATCCACTTCTCGTCCGGAGTGCAGATCAACCCGCGCCGCGTGCTGTGGCGCCGGGTCATCGACATGAACGACCGCGCGCTGCGCAACGTCATCATCGGCCTGGGCGGTGTGATGCAGGGCGTGCCGCGCGAGACCGGCTTCGACATCACCGCGGCCTCCGAGGTCATGGCCATGTTGTGCCTCGCCGACGGCTACGACGACCTGCGCCGCCGCATCGATCGCACGCTGGTGGCCTTCACCTTCGAGGGCAAGCCGGTGACCGCCGGGGAGCTCAAGGCCACCGGCGCCGTGCTCGCGCTGCTGAAGGACGCCCTGATGCCCAACCTGGTGCAGACTCTGGAAGGCACGCCTTGCTTCGTCCACGGCGGGCCTTTCGCCAACATCGCCCACGGCTGCAACAGCGTGCTCGCCACGCGCATGGCCATGCACTTCGCCGACTGGACCGTCACCGAAGCGGGCTTCGGCTTCGATCTGGGCGCGGAGAAGTTCTTCGACATCAAGTGCGCCGGGGCCGGTCTGGACACGGCCGCCGTGGTGCTGGTCGCCACGGTCCGCGCCCTGAAGATGCACGGCGGCGTGAAGAAGGACGACCTCGCCGGAAAGAACGTGGCCGCGGTCGAGGCGGGCCTGCCGAACCTGGAGAAGCACATCGAGAACATCCGCTGCTTCGGCGAGTCACCGGTGGTGGCGCTGAACCGGTTTGGCGCCGACTCGGACGAGGAGATCGCCGTCGTCCGGCGCTTCTGCGAGAAGGCTGGCGTGCCCTTCGCGCTCAGCGACCACCACGCGCGCGGGGGCGAGGGGGCGCTCGATCTGGCCAAGGCGCTGATCAAGCACGCCGAGGCGACGCCCAAACCGTTCAAGCCGCTCTACGACTGGAGCTCGCCGGTGGTGGACAAGATCCGCACCATCTGCCAGCGCATCTACGGCGCCAACGACGTCGAGCTTACGGCGGCCGCGAAGCGCGACCTGGAGGACGTCGAGCGCCTCGGCTACGCGGGGCTGCCCGTGTGCATGGCCAAGACCCAGAACTCGCTCTCCGACGACCCGAACCGCCGCGGTCGGCCCACCGACTTCGAGGTCACGGTCCGCAACATCCAGATCAACTCCGGAGCGGGTTTCCTGGTGGTGCTCACCGGCGACATCATGCGTATGCCTGGTCTGCCCAAGCACCCCGCCTCGGAGAACATCGACGTGGTGGACGGGCGCATCGTCGGTCTCAGGTGAGCGGCTCGCGCCACGCCCCGCGCGCGGCGGTCCAGCACAGCGCTCCGCGCTCGAAGCGAATGGTCTCCGGCTCGCGCGGGTCGTCCGGCACGCTCTGATCGGCGACCGGATGACCGAGGTCGCTGGCGAGCCCACCCAGCGACTGCCAGTGCGCGAAGAGCGAGCCGAAGAGCGCGAAAACGCCGTTCGGCCCGCGGTCGAAGAGCACGCCCCGGGTGCACCAGAGCAGGCGGGTGGAGCCGTCGGCAGCGACCTGCACCGGCGCGCTGGGCCAGCCGAGCGGCGAGCGCCCCTGACCGAGCTCGACCCAGCGAGAGAAGGCGCGCTCGCTCGCGGAGAGCACGAACGGACGCGCAGGCGGGGCGTCGGGTGGCGCATCCCAGACGAAGACGCCGCCCTTCTCGAAGCGCACCACGCTCCCGCCCCAGCCGCTATCGTGCATGCGCACCGGCTCGGAGATGGGCGCGCCGAGCGAGCCCGTGCGGCCGCCCTGCTCGCGCCACACCTCTGCGATGCGGTTCGGCAAGCGGGCGACGAGATCGACGCTCGGTGCCGGCGGGGCCGCCGGCGCAGAAGGCGGCGGTCGCGGCGCGGCAGCCGGAGCGGTCGGTTGCGGTCGCGGCGCCACGGCAACCGCGGCCACGGCGACAGCGGCAGCGGCCGTGCCGGCCAAGCCGGCGGCTTCCTCGTCGAAGCCGTCGTCCCAGGGCAGGCGCTCTCGGTGTTGCGTCGTGCCCGGCCCGCGCAGCATCGCCAGGATCTCCTCGCTGCGATCGCGATCGACGAAGGCGCCCCGGTCGCGCCCCCGCACCACGCGCGCCACGCCCGGCGTGAGCCCGGCGAGCAAGCCGCCCGCCAACCCGCCGAGCAAGCCGCTGCCGGTGAGGGCGCCGACCGCGATCTGCGCGCCGACGTTGGCCACCGTCGCCACGGTGCGCGTCGCGCCGGCACCCTCCGGGGGCGCCCGCGGAACCGCAACGGCGTTCACCGCCGGTGCTTGGTGCGGGTCGAAGGCGTCGCGGGTGGTGAGCCGGATCGCCCAGCCGCTCTGCGTCAGGCGCGGGTCGAGCACGTAGTCGTAGGGCATGTACACGTAGCCGCGATCGCCCCAGTCGTCGCCCCACGAGTTCTTCACGACGAACACGCGCCGCGCGTCGTCGTAGCCCACCAAGAGGAGCGCGTGCCGGCCGTGCCGTGGGTCGTCCGCGCCGGCTGGCATGCCGCACATGCCGCTCGGCGGCGTCTTCACGAACGACTCGGTGACGCGGGTGCCGAACGCGACGGGAAACCCCGCCGCTAGGCAGCCGCGCATCGCGTCGCCGTCCACCGGCACGCTCCACCAGTCGACGGCGCGATGCTGACTCGCCTCCCGAAACACCGGCTCCGGCGGCTGCACCGCGAACAGGTCCTTCTGGTAGGGCCAACTCGCCTCGCGCGGCACCCCCACCCGGGACAGCACGCGGATGCCGCTCACCAGCGAGGCGCCGGTGTCCTCCCGCACGCGGTCGTCCCAGAGCCGCTGGTTGAAGTAGACGAACAGCCGCGACAGATCCACGTGCTGCCCGCGCTCGCGGAAGACCAAGTACTCGAGCGCCGCGACCAGGGCGTTGGCCGTGCAGCTGCCGATGGAGCCCTGCTCCTCGACCGGCGTCATCCAGGGGCGGAGGTCCACGCGCTCCGGCAGCCGGCTCGAGGCGAGCGTGGCGCGAAACGGGCGCTTGTCGATGTCGCCGTCGTCGCCGTCGTCGCGGCAGGCGCCGAGGGCGATCTGCCGGCCCAGGAACTCGCCGAAGCGGAGGCCCACGACCTGTCCGACGTAGCTGCCGAGCACGGGCAGAGGCTACCAGATCTCGACGCGCAGCCCCGGGACCCGCAGGAAGTCGTCGCCGTCCCGGGTCACCAGCGTCGCGCGGTGCGCCAGGGTCGTCGCCGCGATGAGCATGTCGTTGGCACCAATCGGCTTGCCAGCCCGGCGACGCTTGCCAGCGCGCTTCGCGTCGCGCCTCAGGCGCCGCGCGATCTCGTCGGGAACGTAGAAGGTGATCTGGGCCACATACCCAAGTATCCGTGGAACCGTGCCCGGGGCCTTCAGCCGGCCTTCCACCGGCAATCCCCGCAGAAACAGGCGCGTCCGCCGAAGCGCGCCAGGTGATGGTCCGAGCGCTCGTCGTAGACCGCATCGTACAGCTCCGCCTCGGCCTTCGAGCGTGGTCCCGCGGCGCGTCGCTCGTGCCAGTGCCGCGACACGATTGGGGCGAGCCGCCTGCGCAGGCCCGAGTCGAGAGCTTCGAGCTCGCGAGCCATGTCGCGGTCACCCTTGCTCATGGCCCGGAGCCACAAGAGCTCGCGGCGAGCCGGCGCGTCGCGAAACAAGCGTTCGAGAGCCTCGATATCGAGATCGTCGTGCATGGGACGTCCTCCGGCGGACACCCTGAGCAAGCCGTGGGCCAGCGCGCATCTTCGGGATTTCCTCCTCCCGACGGGTGGCGAAGTCAGCGTTCGCCGCTGGCGATCGCCACCTGCCGGAGCGCGGTCTCGAAGCGCGCGTGCCTGGCCAGGAGCCGCGTCGCCTCCGCCTCGCTCGGGCTGCCCTTGCCCCGGATGACACGGATCAGGGCGGCCTTGTCGCTGCGGCTGAAGCTTGGCAGATCCGGTACCAGGTCGAGCACGAGCGCGAGCCGCTCGAGGGACGCGCGCTCGTCGTCCGTCCAGCGCGCGAAGTCGCGGACGTCGAGCGCCTTCCGCGCGCGGGCGCTCGCCTTCCGAAGCGCCGCGCTGCGGTCGCCGTCGTGGCGCGCGGCGATGGATCGGCTCACCGCCAGGCCCAGCGCGCCGAAGTCGAAGGGGCGGCGCCGGCCCGCGGAGAGATCCAGCACGGCCTCGGTGCGCGACAGCCGCCGGAGCGTCTTCCTGTCCGAGCGGTGCCCCGGCTCCCGCGACATGCGCGCCTCCTCTTGTCGCGCGAGCGCCTCGACCTTGGGGTTCGTCGGAACGAAGCCGAGCTTGCGGTAGAACCAGAACGCGCCGCTGGCGATGGCGTCGGGGTTGTCTTCGCCCATGCCGTAGCGAGTCAGGTAGAACAGCTCGACGCCGAAAGCGTGGTGCAGAAGCCGCATGAACTGGGCGTAGAAGAAGCGGATCTCGCCGCCGCGAAACTCGGGGAACACGTTGATGCCGAGCTCGCAGGCGCCGAACAGCGGCGCCGCCGGGCCGTAAGCGGCGGGCACCCCGTTCTTCAGCACCATGAAGAAGTAGCTCGCGCCGAGCGGCGCTCGGTGCTCGGGCAGGACGCCGGCCAACACGATGGACACCCCGCGCTCGAAGGGCACCAAGAGGACGTCGTCCGGCGAGGCGTAGATCAGCGGGTGGATCTCCAACAGGCGACTCGAGAGGGCGGCCGTGCAGGCGTCGAGGACCGCTTCGCCGCGCCGGCATGACAGAGCGCGCGGCAGCCTGAGCGGCTTCTCGATCTCTGGGCGGAGCTCGAAGCGCTCCTTGGGCAGGTCTTCGGCCTGGAAGCACGGAGCCCGGTCGCTGATCTCGATCTCCGCGCGCGCGCTGCCGGGCTGGTTCAGCGCGTAGCGGATCGGGACGTCGCAGAGCTCGAACAGCGCGGCCTGCTCGACGGCGGAGCGGCCCGAGGTCTCGAGCAACCTGAGGAAGAAACCGAGATCGCTGCCGCGGCGCGAGTCGGTGCGCTCGAGCCAGTCGGACCAAGCGTAGGGCCAGTACTCGTTGGCTTCACCCTCGGGAGCCGTGAACGAGAGGTCGAGCAACGCGCTGAGGCGCGCCTGGTCCTCGAACTCGTCCCAGTCGATCTCGAGCGCACCTGGAAAGCGTCGCGACAGGCGTTGGAGCACGGCGTACGAATACGGGTAGCGGCAGACGCTGCCCGGTACGCCGGTGTCGGCGAGCTGTTCGCGGACGCCGGCGCGGAGGCCGGAGATCAGCGCTCGGGTGAGGTCCAACACCTCGGCGTCGTCCGGGTAGGCGCGCAGGAACTCGAGCAGGCCACACAGTCGCGGCAGGTCGCGCGCGTCCACGCTGCACAGGGCGCGAAGCAGGCGCTTCTTCTCGCGCCGTGCCTTGGCGCCGAAGGTCTTGTGGATGCGGTCGAGCTCCGAGACGAGGGACGAGGTCATGGCGCGCGCCACGACTCTCTCCCCGCTCAGCGCACCGGGCAAGGTCCGGGTGCGAACGGCAGCGTCGCGTCGAGCCCGCTCACGAGGTTGGCGCCGCCGTGCATCGCTAGGAGCTCGATCTGCGGCGCGTCGGGCAGGCCGGGCAGCGAGCCTTTGATACACGGGTAGGGGTCGGTGCCCGGGTACACGGTCTGTTGCGTGAAGGTCGGGTACTGGGTGCAGGTCACCACCGGCAGCGCGGAGAACCCGGACGTCACCTGCGCGCCCGGCTCGAACGCGGCGACGAAGAACTGACCGGCGACCGACTCTGGCAGCGCGAGGCTCGCGTTGCAGGTGCCGTTCGTACCGTCGGGCCGCGAGGCGACGGAGACGCGCGAGCCCGAGATCGGCGTCACGCTGGCCGCGAGGTCGAAGGTGGCCGCGGCCACTAGGCCACCGGTGACACCGCTGACCTTGGCGCCGCCGTAGCGAGCCATCACATGGAGGTCGACGGGATGGTCGGCCGGGACCTCGACCAGGAAGTCCGCGCAGCCGGCGTGCTCCGCGTCCGCCGAGCCGTGGTCTGCGCTCGCCTCGTGGCAGCCCACCACGAGCACGCCCTCGACCAGCTCGAGCCGGATGTTCGCCTCGACGTCTGGGAACGCGGCCTCGGCATCCGCCGAGTCGTTGGCGACGACGCTCGGTCGCCCGCTGAGGCGCACCCGGGACAGGCCCTGTACGCCGACCACCTCGACGTCGCCGTGGTTGTTGAGCACCGAGATGCGCTCGCCGGCGAAGTCGGCGCTGGCCTCCCGGGTCACCACCCGGTCGGAGACCCAGTCGCGCTCCGGCCCGTCGAAGCGCATGGAATCACAGCCGAAGCCCGCGAGAGCCAGGAACGCGAGAACGAAGCGGGACAAGGAAGCCACCCCGTTCTACGGGGCGGCGGGGCGCGACCTTCCGGGGGAAGGTCAGGGATTCAGAGCGCAGGTGGCGAGGCACTCCCGGTAGCTCTCGCAATCGCCCGTGCAGTTGTTGGTCATGCAGCCGGTCTTGGCCGGGTCCTTGCACACGAAGCACTCCAGCGTGGGCGGGGCCCCGGTGCAGAAGCTGTCGCAAGGTCCGTCGCACGCGGTCGCGGTGAGGCACGCGCAGGTGTTCAGCGCGGCCTTGAACGCCGGCCCGGAACCCAGCGAGCTGTCACACTCGGTTCGGCAATCGGCGAACGATTTCGTCGCACCGCCCCCCGCGGAGCCGCCGCTGCTCGCGCCCGCGGAGCCACCGCTCCCGTCGGGGTTTTCGGTCGTGGACGAACAGCCTCCAGCGAGGGCCGAGAGGAGCACCGGGAGCGCGAGGCAGACCAACGGGCGCATGCCCCGAGCCTAGCTCAGTTCCTGAGCGGCTTGTTGTTCATCAGCATGTGCTGCATGCGGTCGAGCGTGCGCTGCTCGCCGCACAGGGACAGGAACGTCTCGCGCTCGAGATCCAGGATGCGCTGCTCGGGGACCGGTCCCGCCGCGCCCGCCGCGCCGCCGCACAGGATGCGGGCGAGCTTGCGCGCGATGACGCCGTCGTATTCGGTGGCGAAGCCGCCGGCGACCATGGTGTCCACCAGCATCGAGATGGTGGCCACCCCGCTCTCACCGGGCAGCACGTAGCTCCGCGGCGTGGGCGCGTGGTAGCCGGACTCGGCCATGCCGATGGCCCGCGCCTTCGCGTCGCTGGCGACGCGAGCCTTGTCGAAGCTGATGCCGTCCGTCTTGCGGAAATAGCCTAGCTCCTGCGCCATCAGCGCGCTGGTGGCCACGTTTGCGGTGGCGATGTTCTTGAACACCGCGGCGACCAGCGACTGCACGATGACGTCGGCGCCCTCCGGCACGCCCTCCAGGGCGCGCCAGACCAGGTTCAGGCAGCCGCCACCGGCCGGGACCAGGCCCACGCCAACCTCGACCAGGCCCGCGTAGGTCTCCGCCGCCGCCTGGATGGCGTCCGCCGCCAGGCACACCTCCAGCCCGCCGCCCACGGCCATGCCGTAGGGCGCCGCGACCACCGGGACCTTGGCGTACTTCATCCTCTGACACGCCTGCTGGAGCGCGTTCACCATCTTGTCGAGCTCGTCCCACTGCTTCTGCTGCGCGGCCACGACCACGCCGAACAGGTTCGCGCCCACGCTGAAGTGCTCGCCTTCGTTGGCGATGATCAGCGCGCGGAAGTCCCGCTCCGCCCGCTCCGTCGCCTGGTGCAGCATGGCGATGACGTCGGGGTCCAGGCTGTTGGCCTTGCTCCGATAGGTGATGGACAAGACACCGTCGCCCACGTCCCAGGCCTCGGCGCTCGAGGTCTGGAGCACGGGCTTGTCGCCCTTGCGCAGGAGCGCAATCGGCACGCTCTTCGGATCCGTTTTCTGCGCGACGTAGCTGCCCTTCCCGAGGTCGAAGATCTTCCCGTCCTTGTAGAAGGCGGTGGCGCCGCTGGCCTTCATCTTCTTGACGCTCTCCGGGATGGCCAGGCCGTCCTTCTCCATGCGTTCGAGCGCAGCCGTGAAGCCGATGGCGTCCCAGGTCTCGAAGGGGCCGAGCTCCCAGGCGTAGCCCCAGCGCATCGCATCGTCGATGGCGGCCACGCTGTCGGTGATCTCGCCGATCATCTTGGCCGCGTAGAGCAGCGCGCGCCCCGTCAGCTTCCAGGCGAAGGTGCCCGCGGGCCCCGGGTCCGCGAAGAGCTTCCTCACGCGCTCGCGCGGGTTCTCCTCGCTGGCGATCTCCTTGCACTTGGCGCGGATTTCCTTGCTGCCCCCGCGTCCGCGGTAGCCCTTCTCGTACGGATCGAAGGTCTGGATGTCGTCGCCGGCCTTCTTGTAGAAGCCGCCCTTGGTCTTGTTGCCGAGGTGCCCCGCCTTGACCATCTCGCGGATGTACTCCGGGAGCTGGAACACCTCGCGCTCCGGATCGCTGGTCAGCGCCTGGTAGCAGTTGTCCGCGACGTGCACGACGGTGTCGAGGCCCACCAGATCCGCGGTGCGGAAGCTGGCGCTCTTCGGGTGCGCCATGGGCTCACCAGTGATGGCGTCGAGGTCCTCCGGCGCCAGCTTGTCCGCCAGCATCTGCTGGATGCCCAGCAGCATGGCGTGGGTGCCGATGCGGTTACCGACGAAGTTCGGCGTGTCCTTGGCCCAGACGATGCCCTTGCCCAGCACCTCGCGCCCGAAGTGCTCGACGCGGTCCTTCACCGCCTGGCTGGTCTCCGGCCCCGCGACCAGCTCGAGCAGCTTCATGTAGCGCACGGGGTTGAAGAAGTGCATGACCAGGAAGCGCTGCTTGAAGCTCGCGCTGCGGCCTTCCAGCATGTCCTGGATGCGCAGGCCCGAGGTGTTCGACGCCACCACCGCGTCGGGCCCCAGGGTCTTCTCCAGCCGCTCGAACAGCGCGCGCTTGGGCTCCAGCCGCTCGATGATGGCCTCGATGACCAGATCGCAGCCGCTGAGCGCCGCGAAGTCGTCCTCCAGGTTGCCGGTCTTCACCAGCGCCGCGCGGCTCTTGTGGAAGAACGCCGCCGGTCTGGCCTTGATGGCCTTGTCGAGCCCACCCTCGGCGAAGCGATTGCGCGCCCGCGGGTCCTTCTTCTCCGCGTCGCTCAGGTTCGGGGGAACGATGTCGAGGAGGACGACCTCGACGCTGGCATTGGCAAAGTGCGCTGCGATGCCGGCGCCCATCACGCCGGCTCCGACCACGCCGACGCGGCGAATGGGGGTAGTCATGCCGAGGACCGTTAGCCGTCTCCCGAGAGGCTTCAAGCGAATAGGCTGCGCGACCCGTCAGGGCTCCGGGGCCGCCATGCGCGAGACGCTGTCATCGTTTGCTGCGTCGGGTACGCCGTTGGCGTCCACCGCGGGCCGGTCGGCTACGACCCGGAAGACTGAGCCGCTGGAGTCGCCAGGGGGGCGACCGGCGTGGTAGACAGGCGTGATGCGGCGCGGGGTTTGGGTCTTCGCCATCTTCGTCACCTCGGTCTGGGGTTGCGGCGGCGCGGCGAAGCAACCCGAGCCGGCGACGGCAGCGCCAGCTCCCGCGGCGTCCGGTGATGAGCCCGCGGAGTCCTCCGAGGCCGAGCCCGCCGTGCCGCGCGCGAAGATCGTCGAAGTGATGCCCGGCAAGGAGAGCGCGGACGACCGCCGCGTGAAGATCAGCTTTCACAACCCGACCACGAGCTCGTGCACCTTCACCAGCTACACGCTGGTGTGGCCGGGCGGCAGGAAGACGGTCGAGGAGAAGCCCTTCGAGATCCCGGCCGGGGGCAGCCGCCAGCGCGTGCTCCTGATGCACCCGAACGACGGCGACCTCGGCAAGCTCCGCCCCGAAGGCTCGGAGATCGAGGTCAACGCGGGCTGCTCGAACGCTCCGCAGTGATCAGAACGTCCCAGCCAGCGCGATGCGGAAGAACGGCCCGCTGGTCGAGAGCTCGCCCAGATCGAGGGCGGCGGTGCGCTCCGGTGCGCCCGAGTCGGCGTCGGGCTCGAGCAAGAGGTCGCTCGACTGCGTGAAGCCGTAGCCGCCTTCGGCCACCAGCCAGAACATCAGGTCGAGCTTCTTCTGGCGCACGTCCCAAAACGACCAGGCGGCGCCGACGCTGCCGTCTACGGCGAGGAGCCAGTCGCGCGCGGCGAGCGTGGTGCCGCTGGAGCCTTCCTCCAGCGTGGCGACGCTGCGCTGCACGCCGGCGCTCGGCCGCACGAAGGCGTACAGCGAGGGCAAGAGGTGGTAACGCGCTTCCGGCCCCGCGGTGAGCCGGTAGGTTTCGAGCGCCGTCGCCTCTCCCCGGGCGTCGGCGCGCTTGGTGCCGAAGTCGAAGCCGAGCGCGGCTGCGAAGGAGAGCTTCGGCGTGGTGTAGAGGCTGCGCGACGCGCCGACGCTGCCCGCGACGAAGACGTCGTCTTCGGCGAAGGGATCGAAGCCCTTGCTCCCGAAGAACGAGGTGCGGACGCCGAACCAGGCCTGCCACGCGGGCGGTCCGGCGGGGGGCAGCGGCTCTTCCGGCTCCGCGTCCGCCTCGGGTGCCGCGGGCGCTGCTGCCGCTGCCGGAGGTGCCATCACCCACGGTGCGTAGGGCGCGGGCGCCGCGGCCGGTGCGGGCGCCGGCGCCGGTGCGGCTGCCGGCTCGGGCTTGGCTGCCGGCGCTTCGCTCGGCGGCGCCTCGACGGCGGGCTTCTCGTCCACGGGCGGCGAGACGACCTGCGCCTGGGCCGTTACCGTGAGCGAAACCAGAACCAATAGCGAGGTGAACGCGCGCGTCATCACTGCAGCCCTCCCAGCAAGATCCCTGGATAGAAGCGCGTCTTTGCCGTGTCCGGATCGAGCGCGTCGAGGACCGTGGCGCCCACCGACAGCGCCTCGCCCTTCTCGTTCACGTGCAGCGCGATGGCCGCGCGTCCGGTGTCGCGCCGCGCGATGTCGTACACGGCAGCGACGTCGCGCTCCACCTGGATCGAGGTCGGGTGCAGATTGGCGAGATCGATGCTCGCGAAGTCCGGTGTGCCGGGCCGGAGCGCCCAGGCGCGCTCGCCGTCCGGCGAGACGCCGAGCTGGAAGCCCGAGGCGTTGGTCAGCATCGGGAAGCTCTGCCGCTTGTCCAGGTCGAGCACGTAGAACTCGCTGGCGCTCGTGCTCTGCAAGAGCTTCAAGTGCGCGTATTTGTCCCCGGGCACGCTCCTGACGCTCTGGACGGCGATGCCGATGTCGTAGTCGTCCACGCTGCGGAACGGTGTGCCGCTGGTCTTGCCCAGCGACCAGAACGCGATGCCCGTGGTCGAGTCGCTCCACAAGAGCGCCACGTCGCTCTTGGCCGGCTTGTCCGAGACGTCGTCGGTGACGCGCGTGATGCGGGAAAACGGCTTGGGGAAGTCCACGAACTCGGGGACGGTCGTCGCCGGGTCCACCAGCGTCGCGCCCTTCGCCGAAGGCACCAGCGCCGCCAGCCGCAGGCCGCCGTCCGTCTGCACGAAGGCGATGCTGCTCGGCACGCCGCCCACGTCGGCGATGTTGATGGTGGCCTTGAAGGGCTTTTCGTCGCCGTCGGGCGGCGGAGCCAGATCCACGAGCATCAGGTTCGTGTCGTTGGCCAGGCGCACCGCGATGCGCGCGTCCGTCGCGTCGTCTACGGCGCCGTCGTGGAAGGCGACCTCCATCGGCTTCCCGGTCGCACCGGTCGGGGTCTTCGGCAGGATCAGCGTGACCTCGTCGCGAGCCAGATCGGACAGATCCACCAGGCTCACGTCCTGCCCGGTCTCGACGATCACGAAGCGGCGCGGGGCGCCGTTCGGCACCGTGAGCTGGCTGGTGAAGGTGATGCGCTCTGGCCGGCCGCCGAAGCTGCGCAGCGTCTTCGATACCGGCTCGGCGTTTGCGTCGCTCAGGTCGACGAAGATCAGCTCGTTCGGGTTCACGACGATGCCGCCGGCGTCGTAGACCACGGCCCACTCCCCCTGCGGGTCGATGGCGATGCCCTGAAGCGGATCGGTCAGCGTGTAGCGCGCGTTCACCTTCGGCTCGGTGCTGCCGTCGATGACCGTGAGCGAAGGCAGCTCGTCGTCCGGATTGCGGCGCGGCTGCACGCCGCGGGACAAGACGAAGAACGACGAGCTGTCCCGCGACACCTCGGTGGCGACGATGTTCTTGCCGACACCGAGCGGCGTCGTGCGCAGCGAGCGGTTCGACGACGCGGTCAGCATCAACACGCGGTCGAGGGCGGTGTCCACCAGGGCCACGGAGCCGGTCAGGCCCGCGCTCTTCACCGGCAGCTCGCCCCGAGCGTCCCAGGCGCTGGGACGCTCGCCGCAGCCGGCGAGGGTCGCGACGAGTACGCTTGTCACAGCCAGTCGTTTCATGTTCGTTCCTCTCACCCCTTCGGGTGTCACGCAGCGCGTCACTCGACGACCTTGGCTCCGAGCTCGAAGCCGGTGAGCGTCCGCACCTCGCCGCTGGCGAAGTCGACGAAGGTGATGCGCCCTTCGGGGTGAAGCTGCGCCACGTAGCCCTTGTTGGCGGCGGCGACGATGCCGGTTGCCAGCGGGGGGCTCGCGAGCTTGGTGTAGTCCACCTGAAGGTTCCCGAGCTTCACGCGGTAGACCCCGAAGACCTTCTTCTGGTCGTCGCGCACGCTGACCAGCGCGTGCTCGCTCTTGGGCGCAGGCTGGATGGCGACGGCGTTCGGCGCCGCATCGGTGCCCAGGATCTTCGGCGAGAGCTGCGCGACCGTGGAAACCACGCTGAACGCGCCGGCCTTGGTGCTGCCTGGCGCGGTCTTCTGGAGCACGATGGCGTGTTTGGCGTCCGGCGCCGGGAACACCGCGCTGACGGCGGCCTTCAGCGCCACGGTGCGATGCGTGAGGTAGTCCGGGCCGGGGCCGAGCTTCAGGATGGTGAGGTGATCGCTCTCGATGGCGTTGGTGTAGAGCAGCGCGACGCTCGCGTCCGTCGAGAGCGCGACGCTGCCGAAGAACTCGCCGCTGATGGCCTTCTTGTCGATGCTGTTCGGATCGGTGGCCGCGCCCGGCACCGGCAACACGAAGACCTCCGAGGTGTCGCGCACCACTGCCACGGCGCGTTGGCCGTCCTCCGCGAGATCGAGGTCCGTCACCGGGCCGGTGAGCTGGATGTCCGTGCGCGTGCCGGTCGCCAGTGACACGTACGACACCGCGGCGTTGCCGTCGCGGCGCACCAGAGCCCATGCGCCGTCCGGGGTCAGGGTGACGTCGCGCGAGGCCGGGTTCTCCAACGGGTCGTCGGTGACCTCGACCAGCGCGCTGACGCTGGGCTCGATGCCGTCGAGCGTGAGCACCGAGATGCCCGGCTCGGTCACCGCGAAAGCTCGCGTCTCGTCCTTCGCGAAGCCGAGCCGCGTGGGCCGGTAGCCGACCGTGAGGATGGTCGAGACCTCCTTGCCGATCGTCAGGTCGATGACCGTGACGTCCTGGAAGCCGTCGGTCGGATCGGGGCTCTTCATCGCGGTCGCGTCCGTCCAGGCGATGGCCCACTTGCCGCCGGGGCTGACCGCCCAGGCGTTGGCCCCGGAGTGCGTCTTCAGCGTCTTCTGCGAGACCTCGCCGTTGCCGGCCACGCGGAACAGCGTGGCGTCGTGGCTCTTCACGTTGAGCACGACGGCGGCGTTGGAGCTGGGATCCGGCACCGCCGCGAGGTAGGTCGGGCCGTTGCCGGCCTCGGCGATCTTCACGTCGTAGGTCTGGGCGTCCACCAGCGCCACGCGCCCGCTCTCGGGGTTCGCGGCCCACACGTATTTGCCCGTCGCCACCGGCGAGCGGAAGGAGCTCTCGATCTCCTGCTCCGGGGGCGCGTCGATGCCGGCGTCGCCGATCGAGCCGCCGCCGACGGCGCCGCTGCCGCCGGTGCTGCCGCCGGCCCCGCCGGCCCCGCCCAGGGTTCCGCCCCCCGAGCCGCCCATCGGCGCGCCGGCGCCGCTGGCGTCGCTCCCGCCGCAGTTGAGCAGGAACGCCGCGAACCCTGCGCCGAGCACCCCGAAGCACGAAAGTCGCAGCATCACTGGCTCCCGTCCACGACCTTGGCCCCGAGCTCGAAGCCGGTCAGCGTGCGCGCCTTGCCGTCCGCCAGGGTCACGAAGGTGATGCGACCCTCCGGGTGCTCCTGCGCTACGTAGCCCACGTCGGCAGCCGACACGATGCCGGTCGCGAGCGGCGGGCTCGAGAGCTTGAACGGATCGACCTGGAGCTGCGGCATGCGCACCAGATAAGTTGCGTAGATCTTCTTCGCGTCGTCGCGCACGGTGACCAGCGCGCGGGCGCTGGGCGCCGACTGGATCGCGACGCCGACGGGCGGCGCGTCCGTGCCCTGGATCTTCGGCGGCAGGTCCGCAGTAATCGGCACTACGCTGAAGGCGCCGGCCTTGGTGCTCGAGCTCGTCGGGGCGAGCAGCGCGACGGCGTGGGAGCCGTCCGGCGACGGAAACACGGCTTTCACCGGGGCTTTCAGCGACACCGTGCGGTACTTCAAGAAGCCAGCGCCAGCGGCGGTCCCGAGCATGGTGACGTGATCGTTGGGCGTCGCGTTGGTGTAGAGCAGCGCCACGCCGCCGCTCGCGCTGACCGCCACGCTGCCGACCGACTGACCGCTGATGGTGACCTGCTCGAACGCGGTCGGGTTGGTGAAGATGCCCGGGATCGGCAGGAGCACGACGTCGGAGCTGACGATTGCAGGAGGTGCGGTGTCGGGCGGCGCGCTTGCTTCGGCCTCTTCGCCGGCGTCGTCGGCGGAGGCCTCGGTGCCGCCGTCGTCCTGCGCGGGCGCGTCGGGTCCGGCGTCGGTGCTCACACCGAAACCGGGCACGCGTACCACGGCGATGGCGCGCGTGCCGTCGTCGCTCAGATCGAGGTCGGTGACCGGACCGGAGAGCTTCACGCTCACCCGCTGGCCATTTGCCAGAGACACGATGCCCACCTCGCTCGAGCCGTCTCGGCGCACCAACGCGTACGCGCCGTCCGGAGTGACGGATACGTCCCGCGACGCCGGGTTCTCCAGCGGGTCGTCGGTGACCGGGACGTCCGAGCTCACGTAGGGGCCGAGCCCGTCGTCGAGCTCGATGACCGAGACGCCCGGCTCGGTGATCACGAACGCGCGCTTCTCGTCGGCCGCGATGAACACGCGTGTGGGCCGGTAGCCCACGCTGAGTCGCGTGGATTTCAGAGTGTTTCCGGCCAAATCGAGCACGGTGACGTCCTGGAAGCCCTGCGTGGGATCAGCCTTCGGGATCTGTGCCGCATCGGTCCATGCGATGGCGTAACGGCCCTTCGGACTGACGGCCCAACCGTTGGCGTCCTCGTGCACCTCTGCCGTGAGCGTGGTGACCTTGCCCTTGGCGTCTGCGACGAGAACGGTCGCATCGTGGCTTTTCACGTTGAGCACGATGGCGCGGGCCGCGTCCGGCTGGCTCGGATCGACTAGCGCGGCGAGGTGGGTCGGACCGTTGCCCGCCTCGACCGTCTGCACGTCCAGGGTCTTGGCGTCGATGAGGGCTACGCGCCCACTCTCCGGGTTGGCCGCCCAGACGTATTTGCCGGTGGCGACCGGCGACCGGAACGAGCTCTCGAGCTCCTCCTCCGGCGGCGGCCCGCTGCCCGCCGCGCCGCCCGTCGCAGCGCCACCGGAGCCGCCGCAGCCGACGCCGATGCAAGGACTGGCGTCGAGGCCACCCCCGCCGCCTGCGGCGCCGCTCTCGTCGCTCGATTCGCCCGCTGCACAATGCAGCACCCCGGCCAGCACTGCTGGCAGCGCGAGGAGCCACACCCGCAGCATTTTCGGAGCCAGCCACTGATGTGCCACGCCGCTCACGAGAGGGCGAAGGCATGCAATCCACGAGCCACGGCCGCTCGAATGAATAATCACGAGGGATCGGCGTCGGCCCTCCGCGCGTGGGACGCGCGCGGCATGACAGCGCTGTCGCGCCGCAGGTTTTCCGCCCGATTCAGCGCTCGAGGACCTCGAGCTTGCCGCGCGCGCGGTGCTCCACGCGGGCCAGATCGCCGACCTCGGCGGGCACCAGCAGCCAGCCGCCGTCCAGGTGGTCGTAAGGCGTGTACCAGCCTCGGGTGGTGATGCTCGAGCTCGCGCGGGTCTCGGCCGTCACCTCGACCTCGCGACCGCTCGGCAAGCCCGTGAGCTCGACCTCGCGCCAGTCGTTGCCGCCGAGGCCGTCGTCGGCGATCAGCCAGTAGCGTTTGGGCTCCGCGATCACCTTGGGCTGGTTCACGTTCTGGCCGCGGTCGAACAGCTTGGTGTAGTTGTACCCGGAGATGAACTGGTTCTTGCAGTAGCTCATGATGTCGGTGGCCACCGCGGGATCGTGGAGCTGCCCGTTCGTGATGTCGTAGCCCCAGTCGCCGATGGACCCGTTCGGGTGCGGGAAGCTCTGGTCGATGCTGCTCGGGTCGAGGCCGGGCCCGCAGTTGGCGTGCGGGCGCCCGTGGGCGTGACCTAGCTCGTGCGCGGCCGTGTTCAGCGCCACGTCCGGGTAGCCGACGCCGAGCGCCAGGCGCAGCGACACCTGGCCCACGTCCAAGGGCTTGTCGTTGAGCAGCGTCACGCCGAGCAGGCAGCTGGGGAAGCAGAACTGCGACAGGGTCTGGGTCGGCATGAACACGCCGTACAGGTAGACATCGGGCGGGATGCCCTCGGCGTTGCGCAGGCTGTAGAGCTTCAGGCCGACGGCCTGCCAGCCCGAGCCGGTCGGGCTGATCGCCGAGCTCCACGGCACCGGCTCGTGGGTGGTGACCTCCACGTTCGACGCCGGGTAGAGCGAGAGGAAGCGCTTTCGGTAGAGCTCGACCTGCTCGGGCGAGGTGTCCGGCAAGCGACCGGACCCGTCCGCGTCGTAGGCGAAGGGCACGAGCATGACGCGGAAGGTGTTCTGCTTGCCCGCCACCGCGACCTTCTGCGAAAAGCGCGAGCCTGGGTTGTCCGCGCGGCCACCCGCGGCGGGCTGGCTGAAGCTCAGCTCGTAGTTGAGCTCCGGCCCGATGCGGCTGCCGGGGATCTGGAAGGTGACCGTGCTGGCGAGATCGGCCTCGTTGGCGGCGGGCGAGAGCGGCAAGGTCACCTCGAGCGGTGGCTGCCCATCCAACAGGTCGAGCTTCGCGGTGACGGGCTGGCCGTCGTAGTCCGGCGTCAGCGAGTGAAAGACTCGGAACAAGCCGTCGCGCCCCGCGATCAGCGGCACGCCCTCCGCCGGCGCGCCACCGACCATCACTTGGCGTTTGGGTCCCTGATAGATCGCGATCTCGTTCAGCACCACGCCGGGCGCGCCGATCGACGCGGGGCCGCCGGGCTTGCCGCCTCCGCCGTCGTCCGAGCTCCCGCAGCCGGTCACGATCAGCCATCCCACGAGAGCACACCCGATCGCACGCTTCATGCTCCGCACATGACACGAGGCCCGGGGCGTGACAACTGGATCGCTGCGAACCCGGCGTTTCCGCCTCCTCGGTCACTGTCTGTCCGAGCTTCGTTGACGCTCGGGGATCGGTGTGTTCCATACCCCGCGTCCCCATGCCGAGCCCCGAGGTCGCCGAGCTTGTTCCGAGTCCGCGACCCAGCCTGCCGGCGGAGGCGCCTCCCGAGGCGCACGCGTTGGCTCGCGCCGCCGGGCTGACGGTCACCATCGCCGACTTGATGCAGCGGCGCGGGCTCACCGATCCGACGGAGCTCGCGCGCTTCATGGACCCGAAGCTGTCGCACCTGACTCCTCCCGACGGCATGGCGGATCGCGACGCCGCGGCGGAGCGCATCGCCTTCGCCATCCAGCAGGGCGAGACCATCGCCGTGTTCGGCGACTACGACTGCGATGGCATCACCTCTGCCGCGATCATGACCGGGATCCTCCGCGCTCTGGGCGGTACGGTCGTGCCGCTCCTGGCCAGCCGCTTCGATGGCGGCTACGGCGTCTCGCCGGC
The DNA here is from genome assembly GCA_015075635.1 of Polyangiaceae bacterium. Lineage (NCBI taxonomy): Bacteria > Pseudomonadati > Myxococcota > Polyangiales > Polyangiaceae > Polyangiaceae bacterium. Next base: position 1,088,926 of record JABTUA010000002.1, on the reverse strand, counting down.
CGCCGTGGAGCGCATCGCCGCGAGCAGCGCCAAGCTGCTCGTCACCTGCGACTGCGGCTCGTCCGATCACGTGACGTTGACCGACGTGCGGGCGCGAGGCCTCGACGTGATCGTGATCGATCACCACCTGGTGCCCGACGAGCCCCTGCCCACGGTCGCGTTCCTGAACCCGCACCGTCCGGAGTGCGCTTTCCCGTACAAGGGCCTGGCATCCTGTGGGCTCGCGCTGAGCGTCGGCGCCGCGGTGCGCGCTCGCCTGGGCCAGAGCCTGGATCTGCGCGTGTGGCTCGATCTGGTCGCCATCGGCACCATCGCCGACGTGGCGCCGCTCGACGGGGACAACCGCGCGCTGGTGCGCGCCGGGCTGCGCACGCTGGCCGAGGGCCGCCGCCCCGGCGTGCGTGCGCTGCTCGAGCTGGCCCGCTTCGACGCCGCCCACGCGCCGAGCGGCGAGGACGTGGCCTTCCGCATCGCGCCGCGCATCAACGCGCCGGGTCGCCTGGGCAAGCCCGATCTCGCGCTCGAGCTCCTGCTCGCCACGAGCCACGAAGAGGCCCGGGCCATCGGCGCGGAGATCGAGCGGCTCAGCACCGAGCGGCGCAGCATCCAGGAGAAGATGATCGTGGAGGCCGTGCGCGAGATCGAAGAGGCGGGCTACCACGAGCGGCCCGCCATCGTGGTCGGGCGCGCAGGTTGGAACCACGGGATCGTCGGCATCGTCGCCGGCCGCCTCGCGTCGCGCTACGGCAAGCCGGTGATCGCCGTCGGCTTCGAGCCCAGCGGCCACGGGCGCGGCTCGGTGCGCGGCCCCAAGGGCTCGCGCCTGCACGACGCGCTCTCCCAGGTCCAAGACGTGCTCGAGCGCTTCGGCGGACACCAAGCCGCCGCAGGAGTCGAGCTCCGGCTCGATCGCCTCGAGGATCTGCGCGAAGGCTTCGAGAAGGCCTGCGAGGCGGCGCCGGCCTTGGCGCCGGAGGACGAACACGCCGACACGGTCTGGCTCCACGCCGCCGACTCACCGGCGCGCGTGCTCGGCGACGTGGCGAGGCTCGAGCCCTGCGGCCAAGGGAACCCCGCTCCGCGCGTCGCGGTGCAGGCGGAGCTGGTCGCCGCGCGCGAAGTGAAGGGCGGTCACCTGAAGCTGGAGCTGGAGCTGCCCAGCTCCGGCCGCATGAGCGGCTTTGGCGTCAGCATGGGCGCGCGAGCCGGCCAGCTCAGTGGCCGCGTGGTCGTGCTCGGGCGCTTGCGCCGCGACGCCTGGCGCGGCGGCGACGCGGTGGAGATGCGCGTCGAAGACGTGATCGGCGACTGACTTTCGCCAGGCCGGCGTCGCCACTCTTCGCCACCCGCGCCGAGGCGCGCCCCAGCAGATCCCGGCGTTTCGGCGCTGGCACCCGGCTTGCTCTCCGCGTTGCTGACCGAGCATCACGGAGGCACAATGCGATGGACGGATCGAGGAGCCGCGACGGACTTGACCACGGGAGCCACCAGCCTGGGCCGCGACGAAGTCGAGTATCCGTCGCGCGACGGCCGGCCGATGGCTGAGACCGACACCCATCGCGACGAGCTGATGGCTGCCATCGAGTCGCTCTCGGCACGCTACGCCGACCGCGACGACGTGTACGTGGCCGGCGATCTCCTCATCTACTACGAAGAAGGCAATCCGAAGGCTCGCTTCGCCCCCGACGTCTTCGTGGTGTTCGGAGTGCCGAAGCGGCAGCGCAGGGTCTACAAGCTGTGGGAGGAGGGCGTCGCCCCGGCGTTCGTTCTGGAGCTCAGCTCGAGGGGCACCTGGCTCGACGATGCCGGCAACAAGAAGGCGCTCTGCGCGCGCTTCGGTGTCGCGGAGTACTTCCTGTTCGACCCAGAGGCCGACTACCTGGACCCTCCTCTTCAGGGCTTCCGGCTCGTGGACGGCGACCTCCGCCGCATCGAGCCGGACGACCGCGGCGTGTTCGTGAGCGAGACCCTGGGGCTTTCGCTGCACCTGGAGAACCTGCGGCTGGTGCTGATCGATCTCCGGACCGGCGAGCGCCTGCTGCGCTATTCGGAGCTGAACCACGCTCGGCAGGAGGCAAATGTCGCTCGGCAGGAGGCCGAAGCCCGCGCCCGAGCCGCGGAGGACGAGCTCGCTCGGCTCCGAGCCGAGCTCGCGAAGCGCGGCGGTTGACGTTGCCCCTCGCAGGGGCCGGCTCACTCGACCTTCACGCCCTTGCGCCACTCCGCGTACCAGAGGTCCATCGTGGCCTGATCGTACGGACCCATGTCGCGCTTCATCTCGCGCCAGTATTCGGTCTGGCAGTCTTGCGCTGCGCCCACCGGCGGGGCCACGCCGGCTTCGGCACTCGGTGGCTTGGGTGCCGAGGTGCCCATTGCGGAGCTCGCGCCCGCGGGCGGGCCCGCGCTGGCGCTCGCCACGGGGGCGGGGCTTGCCTTGCTGCCCGCGTCGGTGCCCGAGCGCTTCCCGGCATCGGCGGCCGCGTCGGCGGCCGCATCCGCCGGTGCGGTGGCGCCGGCATCGAGCGGTTGACTGGAGGGCGGCGGCGGGGCGGCGGCCTGCTCTTTGGCCATGAGCTTCTCGCAACGGATGTAGGCCGCCTTGTGCTTCTCGAAGACCTGAAACGCCTCGTCCTTCGTCTTCGGCTGCGGGCCCTTCTTGCCGCAGGACGCGACGGCGACGAGAGCGGCGGCGACGACCGAGGCCCGAGCGATGCTCCTCCGCATGGCGGCTCGGACCGTGCGCGCCTCGGGTTCGCGAGTCAACCCATCCTGCGCACAAAAAGACTCCGGGGAGCGAGGCTCCTGGGTAGGAACCTGCTCCCCGGAATTCTGTTTGTTATCGCGCTACGTCAGGGGATGCCGACGTAGGACGACGGTGTGCTCGCTGCGGTGAGGTCGAAGTTGAACGAGTTGGCGTTCATCGTACCCGGAAGCGTGCAGGGTACGCCCGTGATCCACCCGCCGCCCCAGATCCAGACGTTGAACCTCAGGTTCGAGGGGCTGCCGATGTCGCTCCGGAGGAACGAGAACTCCACGTAGGCCGGGCCACCCGTCCCCCCGGTGTAACCGAGGACGACTGGGATGGTGGAGTCTTCCCATACGGAGTTGGTCACGTTCCACTTCCGCAACACGGGGTTCAGAGTCGTGTTCTGCCACCTCAGGTGGTAGAGCATCTTCGCCCCTGGCATGATGGTGCGCGCCGGCGTGTCGGAGATGTTCGTCCCCTGGACGCCATCGCCGAAGTAGGCGCTGATGACCTCGCCCGTGCTGAAGTAGGTGCCGTCCCAGCCGAGGTAGATCCGGTTTGCGTCCCACGACAGGTACGCCTGGTCGGGCCAGGTCGAGCACATCGTCTGGAGAGCGTCCGCGGCGTTGAAGTCGTTCTGCCCGTCCACGACGATGGTGTGCGAGTAGGGGTTCAGCGAGTAGATCTTCGTGCTCGTCGACCAGGTCATGCCCTCCTTGCAGGCCACGGCGTGAACCGTGGTCGTCGTGGAGATCGTCCCCAGCGAGTTTGCTGCACCAGTGGTCTGGAACGCGCAGGTCCAGGCGTTGTTGCCGGAGTTCGCCTCGAGGTAGGCCTCGAGCCCCGCGCAGGTGTTCGGCTGCGGCGGGATGCTCGCGGTGCCCTTCGCCCAGCAGGCGGTGTAGCCGGTCGCGAGCCCGGTCGGGACCGGGTTCGGAACGAACGACACGCTCTGCGGCGTCGAGAACGGGTTCGTCGGATCCGGCGTCCAAGCGATGGGGCCGACGTTCAGCGTATAGGTGCCGGACGCCTGGGCCGAGCTCGGCAGGCCGGTCGCGTTGCAGGCGATGACCTTGACCGTTTCGGTCTTGGTCACGTTGATGCTGCACGAGGTCGAGGTGCAGCCCGCAGACAACGAGCCGAAGCCACACACCCCACCGGTGCAGCTCGGGTTCGAGCCGTCGGTGGTGTAGCAGAACTTGTTCGACGGAACGAGGCTGGACGGCGCGTTGGTGACACCCAGAGTGAAGTAGTCGTTCAGCGTGGCCGTGGCCTGCGAGAGCACCGGCGTCTGAACGAAGTACGAGTAGGTGAACGTGGCGACGTCCGAGGGGATGAAGTTCGGCCGGCACGAGATGGCCTTGATGGTGGTCTGCGCCGGGTTCAGGATCGTGACCGACTTGCCGAACACGCCCGAGCCACCGGTGCAGTCCGGGGTGCTGCCGTCCGTGGTGTAGTAGCTGGTGGTCGTCGACGTGGCCGAGTCCCACGCGATGTTGGTGCCGATGGGCACGCTGCCGGGCGCCGGGATGCCGTTGTTCAGCGTCGGCGTGGCGACCTTGAGCGTGTACAGCACCGTCACGACGTCGGAGTTCGTCTTCACGTCGGGGCTCGCCGAGTCGCAGGCCCGCGCCTTGATGGTGGCGTTGGTCTGCGTGGCCAGGTTGTTGACCGTCGCCGAGTCGCCCGCGCCGGCCTTGGCCACGGTGACGCAGGTGCCGGTGCAGCCCGGGTCACTGCCGTCGGTGGTGTAGCAGATGATGGCGCCCTGAGTGGTGTCGTTGTTCTCGAACGTGACGTTCACGTTGTTGTTCAGCGTGCCGGTGCCGGGCGTGATGGTCGGGTTGGCCATCTTGTTCGCCGCCTGGTACGTGGCGCTATCCGACGCGCTCAGGTAGTCCGCCTTGCAGGCCATCGCGTTGATGGTGGTGCCCGCCGAGACGTTGACCGTGGCCCACCCGGACGGGAGTGCCTTGGTCAGCCCCGAGGCCGTGCAGGTGCAGTCCGGCACCGCAGCGGTCGTCGAGTAGCAGATGAAGTCCGGCACGGCGCCCGCGCCCGGGTCGATGTCGACGTTGAGCGTGCCGTTGGCGTTGACCGGGGTGCCGGTCGGGGGCGAGAACACCGGCTTGTTCAGCTGGAGCGTGTAGGTGGTGCTCGCCTCGTCGGAGACCTCGAAGGCAGGGCCGCAGGCGACGCTGCGCACGTTGGTGCCCGTCTTGGTGACGTTGATCGACGTGGCGTTCTTGGTGCCCGTGCCGCCGCAGCTGCTGGACGCGCCACAGGTCGGCGCCGTGCCGTCCATGGTGGTGCAGGTGTAGGCCCCGCTGGCGCCGGCGTTGGCGGCGTGCGCGATGTTGACGGTCACGGTGTTGGTGTAGGTGCCCGTGGCCTTGTCGTGGGTCGGCGCGTTGAGCTTGTACTTGTACTCCGCCGTGTAGGCATCGGAGCCCAGGTAGCCAGCCTTGCAGGCGACGAAGGACCACTTCTTGTTACCGGTCTTGGAGTCGAACGCCCAGTTGGTCGGCAGGTTGTTGCCGCCGTTGACCAGCTGGCCGCTGACGCAGGTCGGGGCCGCCGCCGGAGCGGTGGTGAAGCGCCCGGTGACCGCGCCGTTGGTCGCCGAAGAGAGCAGCGGGCTCTGATCGTTGCCGGTCGGGGTGGTCACGTAGTCGTAGTCCCCCGGCGCCGGCGTATTGAGCTGAGGCGTCGCGACCTTCAGGGTGTACTTCTGGGCCGGCGTGACGCCGTCCTTCGCACCGCCCGCCTTGCACGCGATGGCGGTCACCGTGACCTCGCCGGTGTTGGCGTTGGTCACGTTGCCGTTGATCGGTACCTGGGTCTGCGAGTTGTACGTCTGAGACGTGCCCTGGCAGACGCCGTTCGTGCAGACCGGAGTCGAGCCATCGAGTGTGAAGCAAATCGTCGCCGCCGGCGTCTTGCTGGTGAGCGAGAGCAGGAAGTCGTTGTTCTGCGTGCCCGCCGCCGGGTTGAACGTAGGCGGATCCACGTCGCCGACCGGAATGTTGATGTCGTAGATGGCTACGCCGACGAGCGAGTCGGAGAAGCCGGGCGCGTCGCACATGGCGCGGAGCGTGGTGTCCTGCGTGATGGCGAGCGGCGCGCTGTAGACGACGCTGTTCTTGTTCGGGTTCGTTCCGTCCGTGGTGTAGTAGATCGTCGCGCCGGACGTAGTCGTCGAGATGGTGACGCTCTGCGCGCTGGTGTACGTGCCCGCCGGGGGCGCGAACGTCGGGGTGTCGCAGGGCTGGAGCTGGCCGCCACCGGTGCCGCCGGTTCCGCCGCCGCCGGTTCCGCCGCCGGCTACGCCGCCGGTTCCGCCGCCGCCGGTTCCGCCGCCGCCGGCTACGCCACCGGTAGCGCCGGTTCCGCCGCCGCCGGACACGCCGCCGGTTCCACCGCCGCCGGTTCCACCGCCGCCGGTTCCACCGCCGCCGGTTCCGCCGCCGCCGGTTCCACCGGTTCCGCCTTTGCCGCCCCCGGAGCCCCCGCTGCCTTCGTCATCCCCACCGCAACCTACCGTTCCCCCAACCCCAAGCGTGGCTGCGAGCGATAGGGCGGCGAGCTTCTTCAGCCCATGTGCCGTCCACAATCTCAGTTTCATTTAGAAACCTCCAACCGCGCTCGATAACACGGCGGGCAATTCGGATTCAATCGATTGCGTCCGCAAAGCGACGGGCGTCATGCTCGAAATCACGTGACGTAGTCACTTGTCTTTCCGCCCACGCCAGCGTTGGGTTCGACGTAGTCACTTTTTGCAACACCTCTAACGCGACAGCGTGAGTCGCACGAAGCGCGGCCAGTACAGCTGCTCTTGTCCAAGAGGCGTGAACAGCGCCTCGAAATCGAACGCGTTGGTCGCGTAAGTGACCGCGAGACCGTCGGAATGCCCGGTGTCGAGCACGGGGTGCGCCTTCGCCGCGTACACGAAGGCGTCGCTCTCGCGCGACTCCGGCGGTGTCATCACGTCCTCTTGGGGAGACCAGGGACCGGTGAGCTGCTTCGAGCTGCGCACCGCGATGGTCGTCGCGCCGAAGCCGCGGCTCGCGACGTGGAGGTGGGAGCCGACCCGGGGCTCGAAGTGCAGCGAGCACTCCGAGCCGACGTCGCTCATGATCTGGCTGGGAGCCTGGTTTTCCAGCTGATTTGCTCGCGCCCATCCGAGCGACGGCCCCGCCCACCACTCGGGCTCGAGCGGCCCGGCCGCGAGGTCGGATGTTGCAAATCGCGCCAGCCAGCCGGCGTGTGCAGAGCCCCGCGCGCTCGCAGTCGCGTACACGTGCGACCCTTCGAGCACGACCGCGGTGCCCAGCGTCGCCGTGGGATCGGCGGCGAGCTCGGGTCCGTCGCGCCAGCTCAGCTGCCACGCCAGCGGCTCGTCGTCGGGGTTGTCGATCGTCACCAGGCGCCAGCCGGCCTCGGTGAAGCCGAGGCCCTGGCCCGGCGTCGCGCGTTGTGCGGCGAGGAACACGAAGAGCGGACCGCCCGGCAAGCGAGCGCCGTGGGCCGGCCAGTGCCACTCGTCGCCTTGATCGGAGAAGAACGGCGCCGGAGAGCCGTCGGGATCGGTGCGCCACGCGAAGCTCAGGGTGGCCGAGGTCGGATCCGTCCCGATCTGGATCGCCACCGTGTTCCTGACCATCTCCGACTCGTGCCGATCTCCCTTGTCGCTGGTGGCGACGAAGCTGTCGCCGAAGAGCCAGAGGATGCGGTCCCCTCCGAGCGGAATCGAGAGCGCGCCGTCGCCGCCGAGCCAGCGTGGATCGCTTCGAAACATCGCGTCCGCCTCCGGCCAGGTCTCCGCCGCGACGACGGGCACCCAGGCGTCGTCGGCGCAGCCCAGGAGCACGAGCGCCGCGAGCATCGGCAGACATCGGTTCCTGCGCTGGATCCGCGCGGGCATGCGCTTCAGAGCATGCCACGGCTGACGCTGCCCGGGTGGGGCGCTACGCTTCCACGCCTGGTGCAGCAAGAACCCGTCATCCGCGAGGTCACGCCGCTCATCTCGTTTCGCGGCGTGTGCAAGGCCTTCGGTCAGAAGGTCGTGTACCGCGGGCTCGACCTGGACGTGTACCGCGGCGAGGTGATCACCATCGTCGGCGGCTCCGGCGTCGGCAAGAGCGTGATGTTGAAGCTCCTGATCGGCCTCCTGACCGCCGACCGCGGCAGCATCACCTTCAACGGGCAAGAGATCACCAAGATGAGCGAAGACGAGCTGTCGAGAGTGCGGCAGCGCATCGCGATGCTGTTCCAGAGCGGCGCCTTGTTCGACTCGCTGAGCGTCGGCGAGAACGTCGCCTACGGGCTCGAGGAACACTACCGCGAGAAGATGAGCAAGGCCGAGATCAAGGAGCGCGTGCACTGGGCGCTCGGCCTGGTGGGGCTCCCCGGCGTCGAGGAGATGCGGCCCGCCGATCTGTCGGGCGGGATGCGCAAACGCGTCGGGTTGGCCCGGGCCATCGCCGTGCAGCCCGAGGTCGTGCTCTACGACGAGCCGACCACGGGGCTCGACCCCATCAACACTGCGCGCGTGAACCACATGATCATGGGCCTACAGGAGAAGCTGCACTTCACCAGCATCGTGGTGACCCACGACATGAAGAGCGCCTTCACCATCAGCGACCGCATGGCGATGGTGCACTCCGGCACGGTCATCTGTCAGGGACCGGTCGCCGAGTTCCGGGCCTCGACCGATCCGCGCGTGCACGACTTCATCGAAGGGCGGGCGCCGGTCAAGGAGTCCGTCGAGGCGCTGCTCAGCACGGGCTGAAGGCCTAGACGGCCCCGGCCCGCGGTTCGGCGCCCGTTCGGGGCGGTGCCTTTCCGCGTTCCCTTCCTGGTACTAGACTTTCGGACCCGCCCTATGTCCCTCAAGCGCGAGATCAAGGTCGGACTGTTCGTGCTCGTGGGCATGACCGTCTTCGGCCTCGTCATCTTCTTGATTGGAGACGAGCGGCAGGCCTTCGAGCGCAAGGACACCTACCGTGCGGTCTTCGACGACGTGCAGGGCCTGAAGCGGGGATCCACCGTGCGCATGGGCGGCGTGGACGTGGGCGCGGTGTCGGACGTGCGCTACTCCGACGACCCGGACGACCTGAAGCTGTACGTGAGCTTCACCGTGGTGAAGGACGAGGCGCGCCGCATCCGAGCCGACAGCTGGGTCATGATCGACAACAAGGGCCTGCTCGGCGACAAGATGGTGACGCTCAAGGCCGGATCAGCTGGGGCGGAGCGCATCGTGGCGGGCGGGGTGGTGCCGACCAAGACCGCCAAGGACCTGGGCGACATGATGGGACAGGTCGCCAACATCAGCGCCAAGGCCGAGAGCGTGATGGGCAACCTGGAGAAGACCACCGGCGTCATGGCCGAGGAGCGCTTCACCGAGGACGTGAAGGGCACCGCGCGCTCGCTCAACAGCATCCTGAAGTCGCTCGACGAGGGCAACGGCTACGCGGCGAGGCTGTTGAAGGACCCTGCCGAGGCAGAGAAGCTGTCGCGCACGCTCACCAACCTGGAGAAGACGACCGCGGAGCTCAATCAGACCCTACGCGGCGTGAACGCCATCGTGAACCGCGTGCAGGCCGGCCCCGGCTTCGCGCACGACGTGGTCTACGGCGACGCGCCGACCAAGACGGTGACCTCGTTCGGCAACGCCGCGGAGGAGCTGGCTCTCACGCTCAAGGGGATCCGCGAGGGCAACGGCCCGGCCAAGAGCCTGATCTACGGCGACGACAAGTCGCAGGAGCTGATGAGCAACCTGAACGTGATGAGCCGAGATCTGCGCCAGATCGTCGCCGGCGTGCGCGCGGGCAAGGGCACCGTGGGCGCGCTGCTCGTGGACCCGAGCGTCTACGAGGACATCAAGATGGTGCTCGGCAACGTCGAGCGGAACAAGGCGGTGCGTGCCCTGGTTCGCTACAGCATCAAGCAAGACGAGACCCGTCCCAAGGTCGAGGTCAAGGACCCCGGCGCGCCCGCGCCGAAGCCGGCGCCGCCTGCCGACGCCCGCGCTTCGAGCAAAGGTGAGTGAAGGGCCGATGAGCCCTGCTCGCCTGGCCCTGCTCGCGCTCGGCCTCGCCTTCGCCACCGGCTGCAAGAAGAGCGAGCTCCCCGCCGCCAAGACCTGGTACGACGCGGCAACCCTCGCCGAGTCGCTGCGCAGCGAGGAACGCGCCGGTGCAGCCCGGAGCGCCGGAGTGAAGGCGCTGAACGAGCTGCCGCTCTACGAGCTCGAGCTGGACCTGTCGGACGATCTGGGGCGCGCTCAGGTCACCGAGACGCTCCACTTCACCAACGGTTTCGGCGTGCCCCTCGACGAGCTGGTGCTGCGGGTCTACATCAACGCGGTCGGCGACGCGCCGCCCGTGAAGGTCGGCAAGGGGGCGTGCTCCGAGGGTCCGGCCTGCAGCGTGAGCACGCCGAGCCCCAGCGTGGTGGTGGCGAAGCTCGACAAGCCCCTTGGTCCGGGCGAGCGCGTGAAGCTCGCGCTCGCCCTCAGCGCGGAGCTCCGCGCCATCGAGCCCGGTCGGACCAGCATGCTGGCGCAGGGCCTCGAGTCGCTCGAGCGGCTGAAGAGCGGCAAGGGCGCCGGCGACTACGGCTTGCTCTCCCGCGGCGAAGAGATCGCGTCGCTGGCCAGCTTCTACGCGGTGCTCGGCCGCTTCCGCGACGGGAAATGGGAGAAGACGGACGCGTCGCAGATGGGCGATCTGGGCGCCGACGGGCTGAGCCACGTGCGCGCGAAGGTGATCGCTCCGGCGGACGCGAAGGTGGTCAGCTCAGGCACCACCGTCGGGAGCGCGCCGGCGCCGAAGGCCGAGGCCGGCGCGCGGCGCGAGACTCGGGTGGTCGCGGCGCTGGTGCGCGATTTCGCCCTGATGCTCAGCCCGCGCTTCGAGACGGCGAGCCGCAAGGTTGGCGACGTCGAGGTGCGCTCCCACTTCCTCGCGCGCGACAAGGAAGCCGGCGAGCGCGTGCTGGACGCCGCTGCCTCGTCGCTGGCGACCTTCGAGAAGCTCTTCGGCCGCTACCCGTACGTGGATCTCGACGTGGTCGAGGCGCCGCTGGTCGGCGGCGCCGGCGGCGTCGAGTTCAGCGGGCTGGTGACCGTTGCGAGCATGCTGTACCGCCCGGCGCTCGACGAAGGTCCCCTGGGCGTGCTCGCGGGGCTGCTCGGCGGCGGCGGCGGAGACGCCGGGATGAAGCAGATGACGGACGCCATGCTGGAGTTCGTCACCGCCCACGAGGTCGCGCACCAGTGGTGGCCGGGGCTGGTCGGGAGCGACACCCGCAAGCACCCGTTCCAGGACGAGTCCTTCGCGCAGTGGAGCGCGGTGCTCTACGTGTCGGAGCGCCACGGGCCCGAGCGCGCCAAGCTGGAGGCCGAGCGCGAGGTGCTCGCGAACTACCACACCATGCGTCTGTTCGGCGTCGAGGACGGCGCGGTGGACCGGCCCGTGGAGGCGTTCGCCGGCGAGGTCGCTTACGCGGGGTTGGTCTACGGCAAGGGACCGTTCTTCTTCCGCGAGGTGCAGAAGGTGATGGGCGACGAGGCGTTCTTCGCCGCGATCCGCGCCTACGTCGCGCGGCATCGCTTCAAGCAGGCGCCGCCGCGAGGGCTCGTGGACGCGCTGGCCACGGGCGAGCACGAAGCCCGCGTGCGCGCCCTCGCCAAGCGCTGGCTCGAAGAGGCTCACGGTGACGAAGATCTCGGGAAGGCCGACATGCGCAAGCTCCTGGCCGGCTGGATCGGCGAAGAGGCGGCAAAGCAGATGGGGCCCGAGGTGGACGTCGCGATGAAGCTGCTCCTGAAGCTCCTCGGCCCGGGGTCCGGCAAGCTGGATGCTGGTGATGTCCTGAAGGAATTGCTCGCGCCCGGCGCGACTCCGTGAACCGGGCTGGCGCCCGGTGTAGAGTTCCTCTCATGCGGCGCCCCCTCGCCTCGGTGGTCCTGGCGCTGGCGGCGGCGCTCGTCGCCGCGGCCTGCAGCATCACCGAGGAGGGTGGGCTGGAGGCCCTCTCGGACGCCGGCGTGGGCGGCACCGGCGGCGGTGGCGGTGTGAGCACCAGCTGCTTTCCCGGCTCCAAGGTGTGCCCCGACGGTAGCGGGCAGCTGAAGTGCGTGGACGCGAACACGCCCCAAACTGGTTGCTCGGACAGCACCGGCTGCACGCCTTGCCCGTTGCCGCACGCCACCGCGAAGTGCGCTGCGACCGGCGAGTGCCAGGTGGACGCCTGCGATCCCGGCTGGCAGGACTGCAACGGCAACCCGGTGGACGGCTGCGAGACGAACGTGGACGGCGACCACCAGAACTGCGGAACCTGCGGCACCGACTGCAAGGCCACCAAGGGGCAGAACTGGATCTGCGACGCCGGCACCTGCATCGTCAACTACTGCGATCCGGACACGCTGCTCGACTGCGACAAGGACAAGAGCAACGGCTGCGAGGTGGACAGCAACACCGATGTCCTGAACTGCAAGTTCTGCGGCAACGCTTGCAGCCTGGCCCACGCCGTGAACGAGTGCGTCGGTCAGGTCTGCAAGATCAAGAGCTGCGAAGCCGGCTGGGAGAACTGCGACGGCGTCGAGGCCAACGGCTGCGAGACGAACGTCGCGACGGATCCGGGCAACTGCGGCAGCTGCGGCAAGCAGTGCAACTCCACCAACGGCACCGCCGGCTGCAGCGCCGGCAAGTGCGGCATCGTCTGCAACGCGCCGTTCCGCAACTGCGACGGCAACGCCGACAACGGCTGCGAGACGAACAGCAACACGAACCCGAGCCACTGCGGCGGCTGCGGCAGCGCGTGCAACCTGCCGAACGCCAACCAAGATTGCAGCGGCGGCTCTTGCACCATCGGCAGCTGCAAGGCCGGGTGGGCCAGCTGCGACGGCAAGGTGAGCACCGGCTGCGAGACGAACCTGAACACCACGGTGACGGCCTGCGGTTCTTGCAGCAAGACCTGCACGGCGCCGCAGAACGCCACGCCCAGCTGCTCCGGCGGCAACTGCGGCTTCGCCTGCAACCAGACCTACTCCCTGTGCGGGACCGCCTCGACGTGCTTCGCCACGCTGACCGACGCGAGCCACTGCGGCTCGACCTGCCAGCAGTGCCCCGGCCCCGCGAGCGGGCAAGGCTCGCCGGTGTGCAACAACGGCAACTGCAACGTCACCTGCAACAACGGGTTCAGCAAGTGCGGGCTCGACTGCTTCAACCTGAAGACCGACAAGAACCACTGCGGCAGCTGCACCAACGTCTGCACGGCGCCTCAAGGCGGCAGCACCAGCTGCGCGAACAGCGTCTGCGTGCCGGCGTGCCCGTCAGCATTGACCCTGTGCAACAACTTCTGCGCCGACACCACCAAGGACCAGAACCACTGCGGCGGCTGCGGCAAGAAGTGCACCGGCGGCAAGGTCTGTGCGGGGAGCACCTGTGTGTGCCCGGGCACCTCCAAGGACTGCGGCAACGGCACCTGCGTCGCGTGCTGCGGCAACAGCGACTGTCCGGGCAGCGACAAGTGCTGCTCCGGCGTGTGCAAGAGCGCGTGTTAGGTCAGCGCCCCAGCGCCTCCGACAGCTCGCTCGCCTCGCGCTGCCGGTAGCCGCCGAAGCGACCCGCCGCGAAGGGCTCGAGCGCCGCGCGCGCTTCCGCGCTCCGGCCGAGCCGCGCCAGACACAGCGCGCGGTTGTAGCGCGCCTCGGTCGAGAAGCGCCCGCGGGGCGCGGCGGCGAGGTAGGCGTCCCAGGCCGCGAGGGCGGCGGCCGAGTCGCCCTCGGTGAAGTGCCGCCGGTGCGCGGCGCGGTACAGCTCGTGGGACGGATCCGCGAGCGGAGCAGCCTTGGCGGGTGTGACGGCGGCTGGCTCTTCGACGGTCGCGGGAGCCGGCTCGGGCGCCGGAGGTGGCAGCACGGCTGGCGGCGCGAGCAGCCTCGGGGCGCGCCGCGACAGCTCCGCGCCGTGCTCCGCCGGCCGCCCCAGGCTCGGAGCGTCCGCGGCTCGCGCCATTCCGAGCGCGCTCTGCCAGCTCGCGGGCAGACGCCCGCCGGCGGCGCCGAAGGCCGTGGAGCCCACCAGCACCGCAGCGATGGGCAACAGGAACGCGACCTTCGCGCTGCGACGCCGCTCCCGCTTGTGCAGCGAGGCCATGACGCGCGCGCGGGTGAAGCGGGCCGAGTCGGCGGCGGGAGCGCTCTGGTCGCGGAGCGCGCGCGTCGCGGCGCGGAGCAGATCTTCGCTCATCGGAACCCCTCCTTCTCGAGCAGCGCGCGCAGCTTCTTCCGAGCGTGGAACAGGCGCGTGCGCATCGTGCCCTCGGGGGCGCCGGCGATGCGCGCTGCCTGCGACGAGGTGCGCTCCTCCACGTCGCAGAGCACGAAGGCCACGCGCTGGTCCAGCGGCAGCTCGTCGAGGGCTCGAGAGAGCGCGTTTGCCAGCTCGCGGCGGCGCAGGTCCCGCTCCGGGCTCGGGCTCGAGGGCGGCGGCTCGTCGGAGTACTTCTGGAGCGCCGCGCGCCGGCGCGCCGCTGCGCGCACGAAGTGGCGCGCGTGGTTGACCGCGATCGAGATCAGGAAGGTGCGGATCGACGACTCGCCGCGGAAGCCGTGGATGGCGCGAGGCAACGAGACGAAGACCTCGTGGACCAGATCCTCCGCGGCTGCGGGTTCGCCGACCAGGCGAGCAGCGAACGCGCGCACCGCCTCGTGATGCTCGTCGTAGACCTGTCCCACCGCCGCCGGCTCCCCGCGCTCGAGCCGCGCGCAGAGCTCGGCGCGCGCGTCGGGGTCCGTTCCCGCGTACGAGATCGAGAGGTCCACGTTCACGGTCATGCGGCGGCTCTCATCTTGGTGCCCGGATCGGGAAGAGTCGTTCAACGAAAATCGAACACCAATGATTTCCGGCGCTTCTAGAACAAGCTGACGCCCGCCACCCCGTAGGCTCGAACCCTCGACCCCTCGCCGTGGGAGTCCACGTCGTGGCTGACCCCGCCGCCCACGAAGACCCCGGTGGGGCCGAGCCCCTCGATGCCGATCAGTCCTCGGAGCGCGCTCAGGTGGCGGTCGGGATCCGAGTCCGTGTCGTCGAAGTCGCTGAGGTAGCGGTAGAGGGCGTCGATCTCCAGGTGGGTGGCGCGACTGAGCTTCACGTGCGCGCCGATGGCGAACGTCGGCGCCGCGCCGTCGCCGCCGTCGTAGCCCGCGCCGACGAGGGTGTAGACCGGTCCGTTCAGGTACTTCACTGCGGCGTTGGCCACCACTTGCGTGTCCGCCCAGGCCACCGCTTGCGTGCGACCGTTCTTGACCACGTTGACGAGGCCGAGGGGCACGCCCTCGACGCGATCGGAGACGTTGACCAGACCCACCTGCGAGCCCTTCACGTTGCCGCCGATGTTGACGAGGCCGAGCTGCGCTCCGTGCACGTTGCCGCCGATGTTGAGGACACTGAGCTGCACGCCCTCCACGTCTTGCTTGGCGTACGCGAGAGCGCCCGCGGCCTGAAAGCCGATCACGGGCCCGTTGGCCCAGCTCACCGCGCCGGAGAGCTGCGCGCCGCGCACGCGCGCCGCCGTGCTCACGATGCCGGCTCCTTGCGCGCCGTCCACGTCCCCGCGCCGGAGCGTCGCGATGCCGCTGGCCTCGGCGCCTTCGAGCTTGCCGCCGCCCTGCGCGAGGATGCCGGTGCCGAACGCGCCCCGGGCGTCGCCGTCGACGCGGGTCCAGAGACCGGAGATGCCGACCCCGTTCGCTGGCCCTTCGACGCGCAGGTGGCCGACGGTCAGGCCGAAGCCGGTGAGGCCGCCGATGCGGCTGTAGGCCAGGCCGACCTCGATGTCGAAGGTCTGACGCTCGCTGCCGTCCACGATGGCCAGCGGGTGGAAGAGCGAGAGGTTCGCGGCGAGCGGTCCGCGACGCGCGCCCTCGGCGGAAGCGGGAGCAGGTGTCGTCTTGGCCTCGACGCCGAGCGCCGGAGCTGGCGTGGGCGTGGGTTCGACCGCCGCGACGGGCTCGGGCTCGGGCTCCGGCTCGGGCTCCGGCTCGGGCTTCTTCAGCCCCGCGAGCAGCTCGCTGGCTTCGTCGCGGGCCAGGTTCCCCGCCAGGAGCGCGATCACCTCGATGCGCGACGACGTCTCCACCGGCAGCTCGACCTCGCGCTCGAGCTTCTCGCCGCTCGCGCGCGTGAAGCTGACCCGCGCTCGGTTGCCCAGGATGCGCACGCCGACCGAGCTCGACGCTTCTCCCTCGGCGACGGCCTCCACGCCGAGCTCCTTGCCGATGGCGGTCCGGATCACGTCCGCCGAGAGCCCGGAGCTGCCGGCGTCCACGCGCACGATCAGCGGCGCGCGGCTGGGCGCGCTGGCGGGCGCGGCGACCTGCGCCTGCGCGGGCAGGCTGAGCAGGCTCGAGAGCGCGAACAGAATGGGCGCCAGCGTTCTCATCGTTGCTCGGTTCCCGCTCGCGGTCGCGTCGTTCAAAGCCCGACCCGGAAGCGACAGGTATAGCGTACCCAGGTGCCGACTGGCCTGCCCTCGCGGTCCATCGGCGGCGACCACTTCGAGCCGATCAGCGTGCGCTGGCACGCAGCCCCGAAGCCGGGTTCGGACTCCGAAACGACCGACGCCGTGCGCACCTTGCCGTCCGAGTCCACGCGGGCGCGCACCACGGCTTGGCCACCCACGCCGCGGCGTCGCGCGTCCTCCGGGTAGTGGCGGGCCAGCGTGCCTGCTAGCGCGGGGGGTTCGGGCCGGCGCGCCAGATCGGGCAGCGGCACCGTGCTCGTTGCAGGCTTGGGGGCAGGAGCAGTAGCGGGGGCGCTCGGCTTCGGCGGCGGCGCCGATGCCGGCGCGGTGCCGCTCTGGATCGGCTCGCGCCGCTCCGAGCCGTCGCCCGTGGGCGCCGCGAAGCTCGTGCCTGGACCCTCGGCGGTGAGGGTCGTGCCACTGAGCTCGGCAGGGGGCTCGGCGCTCGTGGGCTTCGGCGCGGGTGCGGGCGCGATCGGCTTCGGCGCCGCGCGCTTCGCCGGCGGCGGCTCGGGCTCGGGCTCGGGTTCGGGCGGCTCGTCCACACGCGGCGCGGGCGGCGGCGGCAGCGCCACGAACTCCACGGGCGCGCTCGCGCTCGGCGCGGTGAACGAGCGCTGCGGCAGCACGAGACCGGCGCCCGCGTGCGCCAGCGCGCTCACCGCGAGCGAGAGCTCGAGCAGGTGCTTGTCAACGCGCATCTTCCAGATCGCTCGGATCGACGTTGATGGCGAACTGGGTGATCCCCTCGCTGCGCAGGAGGTCCACCAGCGAGACCACCGCGCGGTGCGCCAGCGAGCCGTCGGCGGCGATCACCGCCCGCGCTCCGGGCTCGCGCCGGCGCCGTTCGCCGATGCGCGCGCGGAGCTCGCTCTTGCTCACACGCGTGCCGTCCAGGTACAGCGTCCCGCTCGCGTCGAGCGTGATCGAGAGCGGGCTCGTGCTGGCCTCTCCGGTCTGGGCCTTGGGCAGGTCCACCGGGATGGTGCGTGCCACCAGGTAGGTCGCGGTGACCATCAGGATCACCAGCAGCACCAGCACCACGTCCACCAGCGGAGTGACGTTGATGCCCGTGATCATCTCGTCGTCGTCGTGCTGAATGGCGGCCATGGCTCAACCTTGGCTCTTCAGGTGGGCCAGCACCTCGCGCGACAGCGCGTCCGCACCGGCCAGACGTGCGCGGATCACGCGCTGGAAGAAGTTGAAGCAGGCCACCGCCGGCAGCGCCACGATCAGGCCGAAGGCCGTGGCCACCAGCGCCTCGCCGATCTCCGCCATCAGCCCGGCGGACACCTGCCCGGCGCCGGAGCCGAGGGCGTGGAACGCGCGCACGATGCCGATCACGGTGCCGAGCAGGCCCACGAAGGGGGCGTTGTTGCCCAGCGTCCCCAGGAAGACCAACCGGCGCTCCAGGTCGAGCTTGACCAGCGTGCTCTCCTTCGCGATGCGCTCCTCTGCGGCTTGCGCGTCTTTGCTGTCGAGCGCTGCGACGGCGATGCGCGCCTCGAAGCTCGGGCTCTCCTCCAGGCGATGGCGAGCCTTCTCCAGGTCGCCGCGCGCGAGCAGGCTGGCCAGATCGCGGCTGAGCGCGCTCACGTCGTCTCGCGATCCGAACAGGTACACGGCGCGCTCGATGGCGACCGCCAGACCCACCACGCTGAGCAAGACCAGAAACCACAACACCCAGGTGGCCCCGAGCTGAGTGAGGCCGTTCAGTGCACGCACGATGTCCATGTGTCTTTCTCCGATGCTCAGGGCAGGAGGCAGAGCGTGCGAGCCGACCAGTCGGCTCCGCCGCGCCCGTCTCGAACCACGAAGTAGAAGCGCACGCGCTCGCCCGCGGCGTCGCCGGGGGCGCGCCAGGGGACGCTCACCGACAGCTCGCTCGCGCTTCCCTCGATGACGCTGAGCGGGCGCGACAGCCGGCCGTGGGTCGCGAAGTGCGAGACCAAGAGCGGCTCGCGAGGGGGACCGAGGCCCGTCGAGTCGTCGAGCGGCTCGCGATCCGACTCGTCGAGCTGCACCCGAAGCGTGCGCTCCTCGCCGCTCGGCACGGACAGATCCCCGGGCGAACAGCTCGCCTGCGCGAGCTCGCTCGGCGATGCCTCGGGCCAGGGCTCCGTACCCAGGAAGAGGCTCGCGTCGGCGAGGGTGGGGTTCGTGTTCTGCCGCTCGGGCCCGCCCACCACCACGTCGAACAGGACCTGCTCGCGGTCTCCAGGGCAGCTCGTCCCGAGGCTCTGGGGGAGCGCGTCGCGGCAGACCAGCCCGCGCACCAGCACGCGCTCGCCCGGCGCGGCGGGCAGCACGAAATCGAAGCGCGGCAGCGCGGGCGAGAGCGCGGGCGCGGCGCCGCTGGCGAACACGCCGCCGGCGCACTCCGGAGCACCCCGCGAGGTGGCGTGGGCGGGGCAGGCCTCGAAGTACCAACCCAGGGGCGGGGCCGGCTCCGGATCGGCGACCAGCCACTCGAGGGAGACGGCCTCGCCGGGCTCGGGCCAGGCGAGGCTCGAGTCGCCCTCCACGCTGACGCGCGCGCCGAGCACCCGCATGCGATCGATGTCCTGTGGGTAGGCCAGTGGGTCGTCGCAGCCCAGGAGGCCGAGCGCGATCAAAGACGCGAGCGCTCTCACAGCTCACCTCGCAGGCCGATGTTGGGAAGGATCGGCATTCCGCTCACTCCTTCGCGGCGCGAGTAGTCGTAGCTGTAGCGCGTCGCTTCTTGGTTCTTGGCGTTGTAGGCGTTGAGCAGCTCCACGTAGGCGGCGAGCGTCAGCGGCGAGAGGCGCCACTCCTTCTCGACGCGCAGGTCGAGCTGATGGAAGGCAGGCCGCCGCTCGGAGCCGATCGCGCCGTAGGTCGGCCGGTACTGATCGACCCGCGCGTCGTAGACCGCGCCGGTCACCGGGGTCATCGGATCGCCGCTCACCAGGCGGAAGCGACCGCCCAGCGACCAGCCGGCGCCCAGATCTTGCGACGCCACCGCCGAGAGCACGTGGGTCTGATCGTGGTCGAACAGGCGCCAGCTGCCGTCGCGATCCCGCCGCTCGCTCCGCGAGAGCGAGTAGGCGAGGTAACCGAACGTGCGCGCGGACGGGCGCAGCTCGAGCGACAGCTCGGAGCCGAAGACGCGCCCGCTGCCGTCGTTGACGAAGTGGGGCGGCGCGTTCCCCGCGGTGCCCACCACGTTCTGGTAGATGTACTTGTAGTAGCCCTCGACGCCGAGCGTCACGCCGCGACCGAGCTGTTGCTCCACGCCGGCGCTGCCGTGCAGGGCGTGGTAGGGGTCGAGGTCGGGATTGCCGAGCGTCGGCAGCGCGTAGTACCAGACCGGCGGCTGCGTGAAGAGCCCGACGCCACCCTTCAGCGTGGTGGTCTCGCCGAGGGCGAAGCGCGCGGAGAGCCGCGGGTCGATGGAGCCCTTGCCCAGGTTCCCGTACCAGTCGAAGCGCACTCCTGGGACCAGCGTGACGCGACGGTCGGGCCGGAGCGCCAGCTCGACGAAGGCCGCGGGTTGGATCACCTCGACCCGGTCGCGGATGCTCATGCTCTCGGTCAGCCCGAGGCCGTCGTTCATGCTCGGATCGCCCTCCGGCGCCGGCGGGCGCGGGCCGTGGTAGCGGCCGTCCGCGAGCTCGATGTCGGTGTCGATGCCGAAGAACAGATCCGCCGCGGGCCCGAGCACGAGCTTCTGATCCACGCGCCCGAGCAGCTGCACGGACTCGAGCTCCTGCATCAACGGGCCGATCCTCTGCGAGCGGGTCAGCGTGCCGGCGGTGAGGGAGAGCCGCTGCGACCACTCGCTCGTGGGCGTGCTCTCGAGCGTGGCGTTCACGCGGTGGAACGACAGCACGCCCTTGATCTCGCCGCGCAGCCCCGGATCTTCGAGCACCGGCTTCGCGAACAGCAGGCGAATGGAGTCGCGGCTGCCGTAGGCCATCACGCGCAGCCGGTGATCGTCGCCGAGCCGCAGGCTGCCGAGGGCTTGGTAGTCGTAGTAGACCGGCGCCGCGACGACCGAGTAGGCGTCGGCCGGGACCAGGTTCTCGAAGAAGAAGTCGATGTTGCTGCGGCGCGCGCCGACGGCGACCGAGGCTTCTTTGCCCAGAGGCGTCTGAACCAGCGCGGCGCTGTCGATCAAGGACAGGTCGAGCAGCGCGTGAAGGCGATCGCTCGCCGGCGCGCGAGTCCGCGCCTCGATCACCCCGCCAACGAGCCGCCCGTAGCGCACCGAGAAGTTGCTGGGGTAGAGGTCCACCCGCTCGAGCAGGCGCGAGGGGAAGAAGCTCTGCGCGCTCATGAAATGGTAGAGCAGAGGCACCGGCGCGCCGTCCAGGAACACCACGCTCTCGTGCTGGCTCGCGCCGCGCAGCACCGGCGCGCCGCCCTCGTAACTCGCGCTGCGCGCCACGCCGGGCAGGATCTCGACGGCGCGCAGCGCGTCGCCGCGCGCGCCGGCCACGCGGCGCAGATCCTCGGCGGGCGCGGAGCGGCGCACGGGCTCGCTGGGCGGGGCCTCGACCTCGGCGGTCGCCCCGTACTCCAGCTCTTCCTCCTCGGCCCGCGTGGTGCGCGGGGCGATCAGCGTGAGCAGCAGTGTCGATACCACCAGACGACGGCGCACTCCGGCCTCCCGCGTCGCCCCAGCGATGCCGCGATTGGCATGGCGGGCGACGTTTCGAGCGGTAGTGCCCGCTCCCCTTCCGTTCGTTCAACGGCTGCCGCATACTCTCGCCGATGAGGCACTGGGTGGGCGCGCTGGCGCTGTTTGCGATGCTCGCCGGCGGCTGCGACGACAACGAGATCGAGGACGGCACCGGCGGCGCGAGCGCGAGCGGCGGCGGAAGCGGCGGCGGGAGCGGGAGCGGCGGCACGAGTGGGAGCGGCGGCGCGAGCGGCAGCGGCGGCGCGAGCGGCAGCGGCGGCGCGGCTGGAGACGCCGGCAACGACGCCGACGCAGCCGCGGACGGCGACGCCGAGATCGCCGCGTGCAACTACCTCACCCAGATCGGCCTACAGGTGGCCTCGACCATCTCGGCCGCGACCGTGCCCGTCGCGCAGGGCGGCACGCCGACCGGAGGCTTCTACGCTCTGACCGGGGCGACGCTGTACGGCGGGGCCACGGGCTCGACGTTCTGGCGCACGCTGCGCTTCGACGGCGCCGAGCTGAAGACGGTGGAGCGCGACGGGAGCGCCACCCAGGACTCGACCTCGACCGGGAGCTTCGTCGTTGCAGGGACGAAGCTCACGCGGAACCTGACCTGCCCCGGCGCGACGACGCAGGAATTCGAGTTCACCGCCACTTCGACCCACTTCACCGCCTACGAGAGCCAGGGCAGCGGCAAGCTGGTCGAGCTCGTGTACGAGTGGAAGTCGCCCTGACCTAACCCGGCCCCGCCTCCGCGCGCGTCGCCGAGCTCAGGTGGAGCTTCGCGATGTCGGCTTCGTCCAGGAAGCCGATGACCCGGCGCTCGGCGTCCACCACCGGGAGCTCCCGGAGCCCGCTCTCGACCAGCGCCTTGGTCGCGGTGTGCAGGTCGTCGTCCTGCCGGACCCAGACCGCCGGCTGCATCATGTCGGCGACGATGGTCCAGCGGGCGTCGTCGGCCTGCTGAGCCAACACGTGGGCGGCCTCCGAGGTCACCAGGCCGAGCAAGCGCTGCTCCGCGTCCACGACCGGGAAGACGTTCTGCCAGTCGGCGTCGCCCACCTTGTCGATGACGTCCTGCGCGGACGAGCCGGGTGAGAAGCTCGCGAAGGGGCGCCCCGACACCATCAGCTCGGACACGTGAGCCGTGCGCAGCATGTCGAGCATGATGGCGTCGCGGTGCACCGGGGAGTCCGCCAGCGTCGCCACCTGCGCCTCGTAGATGCCCTTCTTGCGCAACACGACGAAGGAGATCCCGAGCGCGAGCATCAGCGGTACGAGCAGGTCGTAGTTGCCGGCCAGCTCGCACACCAGCACCAGCGCCGCGAGCGGCACGTGGGCGATACCCGCGTAGAAGGCGCCCATGCCGACCAGGGCGAAGGCGCCCGGATCGATGCGCGGGTCGTGGAGCAAGAGCTGGGCGGCGCGACCGAAGGCGCCGCCCAGGAGGCCGCCGATGGCCAGCGACGGCGCGAAGTCCCCCGCTGAGCCCCCCGAGCCGATGGTCAGCGAGCTGGCGAAGATCTTGAGTAGCGCCAGCCCGACCAGTAGCAACACGCCGTTCCAGCCCAGCGGCAGCCAGCTGGCCCCGCTGATCGCCGCCTGTACCGCGCCGTAGCCGCCGCCCAGGATCCCGAGGCCCTGCCCGGGCTGCGTGGTCCCCGCGCCCAGCAGGGTGATGGCTGCCGTGGCCAGGATCCCCAGCGCGAGGCCGCCCAGCGCCGGCCTGAGCCACTCGGGCAGCGGCAGCTTCGAGAACCCGCGTCGCGTGGCGCCGAACACCGCGAGGAAGCCCACGGCGACGCTGGCGACTACCAGCGCCAGAAGGCCGTACAGCGGCAGGTGCGCCGGTACGAACGGGAAGCGAGGCGCGTGGGTGAAGAGGGTGCTCTCGCCGAAGATCGAGATCACCACCGAGTAGGCCGTGACGCTCGACAGGACCGACGGGATCAAGGCGTCGGACTCGAAGCCGTCGCGGTAGAGCAGCTCGACCGCCAGGAGCGCCGCGCCGAGCGGAGTGCGGAACACCGCCGAGATGCCCGCGGCCACGCCGGCCACGAGCAGGATGCGGCGCTCCCGGGCGGAGAGGCCGAGCGCGCGCGCGACGCTCGAGCCGATGGCGCCGCCGATCAACATCGTCGGGCCTTCGCGTCCGCCGGCGCCACCGGTGCCCAGGGTGAACAGCGACGCCAGCGGCTTGGCCCAGATCAGTCGGCGCCGCAGCATGCCGCCGCGATAGTGGAAGGCTTCGATGGTCGGATCGGCGCCGCCGCCGCGCACCTCCGGCACCCAGCGCGCCACCAGGCCCGCGCCGAGCCCGCCCAGCGCCGGGATCAGCACGAGCAGCCACGGGCGGAACGGCGTGCCATGGCCGCTGGCCGCGAACTGCTCGCCGCGCGCGCGCACCGGGACGTACCCCGCCAGATCTTCCAGCAAGAGCCGGCTCAAGTACTCCAGCGCGGCGAAGAACGCGGCTCCCGCCAGCCCCGCGGCGAGCCCCACCAGCGCAGCCTGGATCAAGGCGCGACCCAGGAAGCGGAAGTCCAGCGGCGCGCGTTCGGCGAACCCCAGCGGCACGAGCAGTCGTGGCCCGTTCAACAGCTCGCGCAGGCGCTGCGCAGCGCTCGCCAAGCCAAAGCGCGGCATGCCGCACTTCTAGTCGGGATCGGCTCTTCGGGAAAACAGCGCCACGCCAATATTTCCGGGTCGGTTTTGTCGGGCGCAAAAACTCCCCGAGCGGGTGCCGGCTTCTCCTGCAAAATCGCGGGGACGCGCGTCGGGTGCGGAATTTGCTGCTGCTCCGGGACAGCGGCAATGCCCTCTGCTCTCGCCATCGGTTCGGACTTCCTCCACATCGCCTTCATGGTCGTGTGGGCGGTGGGCTTGCCGCTTTTGGTTTGGCACCGCTGGCCGCGTCTGAGCTTGGCGTACACGGTGTACGCGATCCTGTTCGTGGTGACGTCGCAAGTCTCGCACTACTTCCTGGGCGAGTGCTTCCTGACCACGCTCTCCCGGGATCTGTGGGAGGCAGCGGGCGACGGCGCAGACGGCACCTTCACCGGCAGGCTCGTGAACATGATCGCGGGGGTGAGGCCGAGCACGGACACGGCGGTGCGGGTCTGGCAGATCGCCATCGTCGTCACTGGTGTGGCGGTCTGCTGGTCCCTGGTTCGACAGGTCCGCCGAGTGAAGCCCGGCGGAGGCGATGGATCCGTCGGTCATCCGTGCTGACGTGCACGTCGCGGCGGGGCGGCTAAGCTTCTCCCCGCATGCTTCGCTGGTTGTTCCGGGCCTTGGGTCTCGCGCTCGCCGTCTACTCGCTCGGCACGGTGACCTTGGCCTACGCCGTCGCGCACGCGCCCAACGGAAGCTCGTCGAGTCCCGAGGCCGACCCCTGCCCGGCCGAGCTCGAGTCCCGCGGGCGAGTCGAGGCCACGACCTACGGCGCGCTCTCGACCTGGTTGGTGGAGCCACAGCGCCCACCGCGGGGCACCCTGGTCGTGCTCCACGGCGTGCGCCTCGACAAGCGCAGCATGCTGCCCGCGGCCGAGAGCTTCGTGGACGCCGGCTACCGCGTGGTGTTGGTGGACCTGCGCGGGCACGGCCACTCCGGCGGCGGCTATCTGACCTACGGGATCGGGGACGCGCGGGACGTCTCGGCCTTGCTCGACGGCCTCGAGGCCCGCGGAGTCGCGCTGGGACCGGTGGGTGTCCACGGCTTCTCCTATGGTGCAGCCACCGCCCTCACGCTCGCCGCCACCGATTCGCGGGTGCGCGCGGTGGTCGCGGTGTCGTCGTTCGCGTCGCTCCGAGGCGTGGTGCGCGACTACGTGCGCTGGCAGCTGCCGGCGCTCGCTCCCGCGGTGCCGGACGTCTGGCTCGACTCGGCGGTCGATCTGGGCGCGCTCTGGGCCGGCTTCGACGCGGACGCCGCGGCGCCGGCGGAGTCCGCAGCGCGCATGCGTGCTTCGCTGCTCGTCGTGCACGGCAGCGACGACCCTCAAGTGTCGGTGGAGCACGCGCATCGCATCGAACGCGCGGCCGAAGGTCGAGCGCGGCTCTTGCTCCTGCCGGGGGAGACTCACGCCAGCATTCTGGCGGATGCGCGCGGAAACGTGCGCGCTGCGGCTCGCGAGTGGTTCGACGAGCACCTGCTCCAATTCCGCTCTCGTCAAAACTAGTTGGAGGACCGTCGAGCTTGAGTATGGTGGTCGACCCTTGTCGAAGACCACTCGCCTCGCTGTCGGGCTCGTCCTGGCGCTCGGCTTGCTCACTTGGGCAGCCTGGGCGCTGGTGCACCGCACGACTCAGGGCTGGTTCGAGAAGGACATCAACCTGCGCACGCAGCTCGCGTTCACCGGCGCCAACCGCTCGCTGACCCAGCACTGGAACAACTCGGCGGAGCTGACGGACGTGCTCTCGGAGCTCGCGCGAGACGAGCGGATCATGGCGGCGGCGGCCTGCTCGGGCTCGTTCGAGCTCCTGGCCAAGACCCGGGACTACCCCGCGGTGTTCTCCTGCCGCGGCCTCGGCGAGCAGATGCGCACGGTCGGCGGTGAGCTCGGCCAGCTCGGCGCGACCCACGAGCTGCCAGGCGGCGACGTCCACGTCTCCGCGATGCCGCTCGGCGCCGGGGCCGATTCCATGGGCTTCATCGTGCTGGTGCACGACCTCTCCTTCCTGAACCGGCGCGAGGCCACCGCGCAGCGGTTCCTACTCGGGGCGTTCGCGCTGCTCGCGGCGGCCGCTTCGGCCTTGACCTTCCTCGCCACGCGCTGGTCGTTCCGGCGCTGGAGCGAGGAGCTCCGCAGCGAGCTCGGCGGGCGGACCTCGTTGCGTCCGGAGTTCCGCCCCCTGATCGGCGACGTGCGTGCGCTGGTGGAGCGAGTGATCAGCGAGCGCGAGGCCGAACAGGAGTCCGGGGACTGGACGCCGGCCCGACTCAAGCAGACCTTGCAGCGCCATCTGCACGGCGAGCGCGTGGTCGTGGTGGCCAACCGCGAGCCGTACATCCACGAGCGTGTCCCTGACGGTGAGCCGCGCGTGGTCCATCCCGCCAGCGGCCTCGTCACCGCGCTCGAGCCGGTGATGCGCGCGTGCTCGGGAGTGTGGGTCGCCCATGGCAGCGGCTCCGCGGATCGCGACACCGTGGACGCTCACGATCGCGTGCTCGTCCCGCCCGGGGAGGAGTCCTACGCCATCCGTCGCGTCTGGCTCACCGAGGCCGAGGAGACCGGCTACTACTACGGCTTCGCCAACGAGGGCCTGTGGCCGCTCTGCCACATCGCCCACACCCGGCCGGTGTTCCGGGCCGACGATTTTGCGCAATATCAGGCCGCAAATCGCAAGTTCGTGGACGCGGTCTGCGAAGAGGTGGACTCCGACGACCCCATCATCCTGGTGCAGGACTACCACCTTGCGCTGGCACCGCGGATGATCCGCGAGCGTCTGCCCCGAGCCACCGTGCTCACCTTCTGGCACGTGCCGTGGCCGAACGCCGAGCGCTTCGGCATCTGCCCCTATCGCAAGGAAATTCTCGAGGGGCTCCTCGGGAGCAGCATCCTCGGCTTCCACACCCCGGCGCACTGCAACAACTTCTTCGACTCGGTGGATCGCTTCCTCGAGTCACGCATCGACCGCGAGAACGCGGGGGTGGTTCGCGGCGGGCACCGCACCTTCGTCCGTCCGTATCCGATCTCGGTCGAGTGGCCGGTGCACTGGCTCGCGGATCTGCCGCCTGCCAGCGAGTGCCGGAGGCGCGTGCGGGTCGAGCTCGGGCTCGGCGAGGACGCGCTGATCGGCGTCGGCGTCGATCGCCTGGACTACACCAAGGGCGTCGAGGAGCGCCTGCTCGCCGTCGAGCGGATGCTGGAGGCGCACCCGGAGTACCGCGGCCGCTTCAGCTTCATCCAGGTGGCCGCCCCCAGCCGCACCGTGCTCGAGCGCTATCGGCTGCTCAACGAGGCGGTCGTGGCGCTGGCCGAGCGCATCAACGAGCGCTTCGGCACCGAGGGCTACCGCCCCATCGTGCTGCTCCGCGAGCACCACGAGCCGCCGCGGGTCTTCGAGCTGTACCGGGCCGCCGACCTGGCCTACGTGAGCAGCCTCCACGACGGAATGAACCTGGTGGCCAAGGAGTTCGTGGCCGCGCGGGAGGACGAAGCCGGCGTCCTCGTGCTGAGCCAGTTCACCGGAGCGGCCCAAGAAATGCCCGAAGCGCTGCTGGTCAACCCCTACGACATCGAGCAGGCCAGCGTCGCCCTGGCGGCGGCGTTGTCCATGACGCCGGACGAACAACGCCAGCGCATGCGGGCGCTCCGCCGCTACGTCGCCGAGTTCAACGTGTACCGCTGGGCGGGTCGGATGCTGGTGGACGCGGCGCGCCTGCGGCGGCGGCAGCGCGTGCGCCTGGCGTTCGAGTCCGTGGACGAGGCGGCCGAATGACCCGGCACCTCTTTGCCAAGGACGGCCGCGCGCGACTGGCGGAGCTCGCGGCTCGCCGTCCGCTCCTGGCCTTGGACTTCGACGGTACGCTCTGCCCGATCGTCTCCGATCGCGATCGTGCGCGAATGCCTGCCTCGACGCGGCGGCTACTCGTCGCGGTGGCGCGCCTGTATCCGGTCGTCGTGGTGTCGGGGCGCGCCCGAGCGGACGTCGCCGGTCGGCTCAGCGGGCTGCCGCTCGCGGGCATCGTCGGCAATCACGGTGCCGAGGAGGTTGGAACCTCTGCCCCGTCGAGCGTGCGTCGCTGGCTCACTCGGCTCGAGCGCGAGCTCGCCGAGCTGCCGGGGGTCGAGATCGAAGACAAGGGCGCGTCCCTCGCCGTTCACTATCGGCGTGCGCCGCGGCCCACCGCTGCCTGGCGCGCCATCGTGGCCGCGGTCGATCGGCTCCCGGGCGTGCGCCGCGTGGAAGGCCACGCGGTGGTGAACGTCGTCCCCAAGCGGGCGCCCCACAAGGGCAGCGCCGTGTCGAGCTGGCGCCGCCGGCTCGGTGCCGACTCGGTCCTCTACGTCGGCGACGACGTGACCGACGAGGACGCGTTCGCCCTCTCCGGACCGCGCTTCCTCGCGGTCCGCGTCGGAGCCTCGCGCAGCACGCGCGCCAGCCATCACGTGAAGGACCAGTCCGAGGTGGAAGCTTTGCTCGCGGAGCTCGTGCGGCTACGCACGGCTCCGCGCCGGGCCTCGCCGGTCCTGCCGCTCGCGGCGCTGGCAGCGTCCTTGGCGCTCGCCGCCTGTCGCCGCGAGACGCCCGCGCCCACCCGTGCCGAGCCGTCCGCGGCACCCGTGGGCTCCGCCAGCGCCGCGCCGGCCCCTGCCGACGCCGCGCCCGAGGCGCGCACGCCGCTCAACGTGATCCTGATCTTCATCGACAGCCTGCGCGCCGACGTCTCGTGGACCGGATACCCGCGCCAGACCACGCCCCGCATCGACGCCTTCCGGCGCGACCACTGCGTGGCCTACGCGAACGGCTACTCGCTCTCGAGCTACACCGCCAAGAGCGTGGTGCCGGCGCTGGTCGGCGAATACCCGAGCGCCATGGAGCGGGACGCGTACTTCTTCACGCGCTACCCCGACGCGAAGAACCTGTTCGTGAGCGAGCGCGCGCAGACGGCGGGGCACCGCACGCTCTCGACGCAGGCGCACGGCTACTTCCTGCCCACCTTCCTCACTCACCAGGGCTTCGACGTGAGCCGCACGTTGCCCGGAGGGGTGGATCTGAAGGAGGTCGTCTCCGTGACCAGCGAGCCGCTCACCAAGCTGGCGATGGAGGAGCTGGGGAAGCCCGAGAACACCGCGCCCGGGGGCGGCAAGCGCTTCTTCGCCTTCGCCCACTACATGGACCCGCACCACACCTACGAGGCGCACGCGGGCTTCGAGCGCTACGGGCTCAAGCCGCGGGATCTCTACGACCACGAGGTCCTGTACACGGACCACTGGGTCGGCGAGCTGCTCGAGTTCCTGAAGCGCCAGTCGTGGTGGAAGGAGACGGCGGTGCTCATCAGCTCGGACCACGGCGAGAGCTTCGGCGAGCGCGATCACAACCGGCACGGGCACGAGCTGTGGGAGTCGGTGATCCGAGTGCCGTGGCTGCTCTGCGTTCCCGGCGCCAAGCCGCGTCTGGTGGAGGACGTACGTCGCAGCCACATCGACCTGGCGCCGACCATCGCCGATCTGATGGGACTGCCCGCCGAGCCCGCGTTCCGGGGCCAGAGCCTGGTCCCCGAGGTGCTGGGCGACAGGCCCGCGGAGAAGCGCCGCGTCATCGCCGACCAGCCGCGCGCCGATCTGATGGACCGGCGGCGGGCCGTCATCGACGGCGACTGGAAGATCGTCGCGTTCGGCGACGACAAGGCCTTCATGCTGTTCGACCTGGCGAGCGATCCCTGGGAGAAGGAGGATCTCTCGGCGAAGAAGCCCGAGAAGCTCGCGGAGATGAAGAAGATCTACGAGGAGGAGTCCGCGAAGATCCCGCTGGTCGAGGTTTTGCCCGGACCGGATCTGAAGGGCGCGCCGGCTCGGAGACGCTGGTAGTGACCTGGTACAAGGACGCCGTCTTCTACGAGCTCCGGGTGCGCGCGTTCCACGACGCGAACGGCGACGGCATCGGCGACTTCGCGGGGCTGACCCAGAAGCTCGACTACCTCTCCGATCTGGGCATCACCGCCCTCTGGCTCCTGCCGTTCTACCCGTCGCCGTTGCGTGACGACGGCTACGACATCGCCGACTACTGCGCGGTCCACCCCGCCGTCGGGACGCTCGAGGACTTTCGCGTCTTCGTGGACGCGGCCCACGCCCGCGGCATTCGCGTGGTCACCGAGCTGGTGCTGAACCACACCTCCGACAGCCACGCCTGGTTCCAGCGCGCGCGGCGTGCGCCGCCCGGCAGCACCGAGCGCGACTTCTACGTCTGGAGCGACACGCCCGATCGTTACGCCGACGCGCGCATCATCTTCACCGACTACGAGAACAGCAACTGGGCCTGGGATCCGGTGGCCAAGGCCTACTACTGGCACCGCTTCTTCTCGCACCAGCCGGATCTGAACTTCGACAACCCCGAAGTCGCCCGCGCCCTGTTCGACGTCGTGGACTTCTGGCTGGAGCTCGGCGTGGACGGCCTGCGGCTCGACGCCGTCCCCTATCTGTTCGAGCGCGAGGGGACGAGCTCGGAGAACCTCCCCGAGACTCACGCCTTCCTACGCGCCCTGCGCCGCCACGTGGACGAGCGCTTCCCCGGGCGCATGCTACTGGCGGAGGCCAACCAGTGGCCGGAGGACGCCGCCGCCTACTTCGGCGACGGCGACGAGTGCCACATGGCGTTCCACTTCCCGATCATGCCGCGCTTGTTCCTGGCGCTGCGCATGGAGGACGCCTTCCCGATCCTCGACATTCTGGAGCAGACGCCGCCCATCCCAAAGGACGCGCAGTGGGCCGTGTTCCTGCGCAACCACGACGAGCTGACGCTCGAGATGGTGACCGACGAGGAGCGCGACGTGATGCTGCACGCCTACGCCCGCGAGCCGGAGATGCGGGTCAACGTCGGGATCCGGCGACGGCTCGCGCCGCTGCTCGAGAACAACCGGCGGCGTCTGGAGCTGATGAACGCGCTCTTGTTCTCGCTGCCCGGCGCCCCCGTCCTCTACTACGGCGACGAGATCGGGATGGGGGACAACATCTACCTCGGCGATCGCAACGGCGTGCGCACGCCCATGCAGTGGAGCCCCGATCGGAACGCCGGCTTCTCGCTCGCCAATCCCCAGCGACTGTTCCTGCCCCCCGTGGTCGATCCGGAGTTCCACTACCAGACGGTGAACGTCGAGAACCAGCAGCGGAACCCCAGCTCGCTGCTCTGGTGGACGAAGCGCCTGATCGCGCTCCGGCGCCAGTACCCGACCTTCGGGCGAGGCAGCTTCGAGCCGGTCCAGTCCGGCAACCGCGCCGTGCTCGCGTTCGTGCGCCGAGACGGCGAGGAGCGCCTGCTCGTGGTGGCGAACTTGTCGCGCTTCGTGCAGGCGGCGGCGCTGGAGCTGGGAGGGCTGCGCGGGCTCGTCCCCGTCGAGCTGTTCGGCGGCGCCACCTTTCCGACCATCGGCAACGGGCGCTACCGCGTGTCGCTGGGCCCGCACGACTTCTACTGGTTCCACCTGCAATCGAGCGCCGCGCCCAGCCCCGAGCCGCCGCCTGCTCCCACGCTCACGGTCGCGCAGCACTGGTACGAGCTCCTCGAAGCGCGGACGAAAGCCGCGCCGCTCGAAGCCCAACTGGAGAGCTGGATCGCCGGGCGCCGCTGGTTCCGCGGCAAGACGCGCAAGGTGCGGGTGCGCGTCGCCGGCAGCGTGGAGCTCGACGCGGTGCGAGACACGCGCCTGGTGATGCTGGAGGCGACGCAGCGCGGAGGCTCTCCGGACGTCTACCTGATCGCGCTGCGCGCCGCGCGCGAGGCTCACGAAGCTCCTCTGGCGCTGGTGAGACGAAAGGGCAGCGAGTGGAGCCGCTCGCTGGTCGAGGTCAGCGACGACCCCGAGCTCGGCAAGAGCTTGCTGGCGCTGGCGCGCGCAGGCCGGCGCACCAAGGCGCCGCTCGGCACGCTGGTCGGGAGCGTGAGCCCCGAGGTCGCGGACCAGACCATCGAGAGCGCCCGCCGCGCCTCCGCGGATCAGAGCAACACCTGTTTTCTGCTCGGCAACGATCTGGTCTGCAAGCTGGTGCGCTGCCTGGAGGGCGGTCCGAGCGTCGAGGTGGAGGTCCTCCGCGCGCTCGCTCCCCGCGCTGCCGAGCTCGGCGTCCCCGAGCTGCTCGGGAGCTTGGACTTACTCGGCGCGGACGGCACGCTGCAGACGCTGGCGAGCTTCACCCGCTTCATCCCGAATCAAGGCTCGGCCTGGCAGCTCACCCTCGACGAGATCCGCCGCTTCTTCGAGCAAGCGTTGGTGCGTCGGCTGCCGCCGCCCGCGAAGAAGCGCGGGAGGGGCAAGACCGGCGCGCGCCCCGACGCCGAGCTGCTCGGCGCGTTCGCCGAGATCGCCGAGCGGCTCGGGCGGCGCACCGCCGAGCTGCACCTGGCCCTCGCCGCCTGCCAGCACCCGGACTTCGTGCCGAAGGCGCTGAGCGCGCGGGCGGAGTACCAAGGGCGGCGCACGCTGACGGCGCGCTCGCTCGACCTGCTCGAGCGCGAGCTGCCGCGCTTGCCGGAACAAGCGGCGGGCCTCGCGCGAACGGTGCTGAGGAAGCGACGGGAGATCCAGTCCCGCATTCGCCTCGGGTCGCGCTCCACCGGCATCCGCGTCCACGGCGACTACCACCTGGGTCAGGTGCTGTTCACCGGCAAGGACTTCGCCATCGTGGACTTCGAAGGCGAGCCCGCCCGCAGCTTGGCCGACCGCCGCCGCCGCCGCCCGGCCCTCACCGACGTGGCGGGCATGCTCCGCTCCTTCCAGTACGCGCTCCAGAGCGTGCTCAGCGCCGACGTGCCCACCATCGGTGCGCGACCGGAGGATTTGGCCTTCCTCGCGCCGTGGGGCGAGCGCTGGCTGGAGGGCGCGAGCGCGGCGTTCGTGGCGGGCTACCTGGCTCGCACCGCGGACTCGGGGCTCGTGCCTGCGGACGCCAAAGACCTCCAGCGCGAGCTCGACGTGTGCCTGCTCGAGAAGGCTCTGTACGAGGTCGCGTACGAGCTGGACAACCGCCCGGCGTGGGTGTCGGTCCCGCTCACCGGGCTCGTCGCGCTGCTCGAGCGTGGCTCAGGTCGCGCCGGGGACCGGCGAGCGCGGCACGAAACCTAGACCCACTCGCAGCTCCACGCTGCCCACGCCGCTGCCGGGTAGGGGTGGAAGGACGACCGTGCGAGCGAGCTGCTCCAGCTCCGCCACGAACGCCCGGTCGTCGTAGTCGCTCTCGACGTCCACCCGCAAAGGCTGGCCGCCTGCCGCATCGAAGTCGAAGAGCACGGTGGACGAGCCGATCCACCCGGCGACGTGACGCTGGTGCAGGGCTCGAAGCTCCTCGTTCAACCGACCGAGCACGTTCCGGACGACGTTGTCGAACGAGGTCAGCGCGCCGCCGACGACCGGCTGGGACACGACGAGCTCGAGGGCCTCGGGGTGCTCGGCGCGCGTCGCGACGCCGCGTGGTGGCGGCTTCACGATCACGTCGGCGTTCTCGTGCAGGCCGGTCTTCACCAAGCGAAAGCAGCCGGCAGAGGCGGAGAGCAGCCCCTGACTCTTGCCGGCCTCGTGGCTGCCGACGGGCTTCGACGCCGAGAACCAACCCGCCGGCGCGCGCCGCGCCTGGCAATACAGCTCGTGATCGAAGGCGGCGCGCTCTTCGACGCGGCCCGAGTGCACGTGCACCGTGGGGAAGAACAGCTCGGCCGGCGCTCGCGTGCGAAAGGCGAGCGCCATCGGGTGGACCTTCTTGGTCTCCGCCGCCCGGCGGCGTCCGAAGCCGAGCGACTGCCAGAAGCCTTGCTTCTCGCCCCGCAGCTTGAAGACCGCGAAGCCGAAGTCGCGGTACTGCGGCAAGCGTTGCCAGATCTCCGGGGCCACGACGAAGCGCGGCTCCAGGCGCCCGAAGTCCGCGAGGCTCGGCACGAAGGAGGCCTCGAAGTCACCGACCTGGTGCACCACCAGGTGCTGCACCGCCCGCGACGCGCCGAAGGCCTGACCCGAGATCGGCTCCGGGAACGCGCTCCGCAGGTCGTCGAAGAACCCGGGATAGCCCGACAGGTCGATGAAGCGGAGCCCGGCCTCGCCGTGCCCGGGCTCGACGGGCAGCGGGAGCACCATCGCGACGTCGCCGAGCGCGGCGAGCTCCATCTCGTAGGCGAGGAGCTGCTCGCCGCCCTCGACGCGAGCGAAGATCTTGGTCGCGGCGACGTGGCTCACGGGCTGGGAGAAGATGCACATGGTCCCGGCCCATGTTCGGCGACTCCGACGGCACGGGCAACGCCTCAGTCGCCGCTCGCGTCGGGGTCTGCGTCTCCGGCGTCCGGCGAAGGGTCGATGCCGCCAGGATCGATCTGCACGCAGGGCGGCGCCGCCGGGGTCTCCCACAGCTGGGGCGTGCGCAGGCCCTGCCTGGACGGTGATACGGTAGCTCGCCGTGCAGTTCCGGAGTTCCATGCCCGGCGCTGTCGAGCGCGTCGCCGTGCGGTCGGGCACCATCGCTTACGGTGGTCCAGCCGAGAGGCGATTCGAGCTCGAGTACGCGTCATACACTCTCGAGGTCGTGTACTTCGGCGGCAGCCGGGGTGAGCCCGCGAGCCTCACGGTTTCGGCGTCATTCACCGCGCCGCTCGACCTCGGCCTGAGCGTGCAGGGCCGTGCCCCCGACATCTGGGGACGCTTCGCGCCCAGCTTCAGCGTTCACGCCGATGAGCCGGCCCGCGCTCACGCGCTGCTCACCGAGCCGGTGCAGACCGCGCTGATGCGCGCTCTTGCCCACACCGAACGTGTCAAGGACCGGCCGTGCGTCGCGCTGACCGACGCCGGGATCACCATCCTGACCCTACCGTCCGCGCAGGGGCAGCTGCCGTATGGGCCCGACGGCTATCTCACCTACCTGATGAGCGCGGCCGCCGAGGTCGTGATTACGGTCGAGGTTGTTCGAGCGAGCGTTCCGACCACAGCCTCGCTCGTGGGTCTCGCCCAACAGATGGACCTGGTGGCTCGGGACACGGGCATGCGGTTCACGTTGGCTCCTCTCGGCCTGGCGGGTCGCCGTTTGGGCATCGAGTGCAGGGCGCGCGTGGCCCGGAAGAGGGCCCTCGACTACGAGCTCGTGGTCCACGCGCGCTTTCCAGAGCCGATCCGGCTGGAGCTGGCGCTCGACGATTGCATGAAAGGACCAGCGTTCTTGACCGAGCTCTTCTTCTCGCGTCCCCGGTTCACCACCGGCGACGCCGTCTTCGACAGCTGGTTCGACCTCCGCGTCTACGATCAGGCCCGCGCGCAGGTGGTCTTCTCACCCACCGCGCGTCGCCAGCTATTGCAGCTCCGACAGTTGGGTCCCGTCAGGGGTGACGACACCGGGCTGACGCTGCGCCTCGCGGTGGCGGGCGCGACGGGCGCGAGCGTGCTCGGGGCGCTGGGTCGAATCTCGGACGCCGCCGCGACGATGCTGGGCAAGCGCTTGCCCGGCGAGGGCCCGGCGTATCGCTGAGCCGTCGGTGCGTCTCGAGAGCTCGCTCACCTCTTCGGCGCCACCGAGTCCGCGACCCTGTGTGCATCGTCCACCGAGTGGTAGGCTTGGGCATGCTCCGGACTTCACTCTTGGTGGCTGCCCTGCTGGTTGCGTGCGGAGGTGACGACTCGAAAAGCGGTGTCGACGCCGGAACCGGCGGAACCGGCGGCACCGGCGGCACCGGCGGCAGCGACGGCGGCTCGGTCTGCCCGAGCCCGGTGGTTCCTCCGAACGGCATGGGGAGCTGCGCCGGAGGTGGCAACCACGTCTCCTTCCCTCCGGCTGGGATCGATTGCCAGAAGGCGTGTGGCAACTACAAGGCGCTGTGCGCGTCCGGCTGCAGCATCAGCCCCTTCGACTTTTGCGATGAAGCGGGGTGCCTCGCGGACTGCGAGGCGGGCAAGACTGGGTTTGGATTCGGCAACGCGCTGGCGGGGTGCTCGGCGGGCACCGGCGACTGCTCTTGCCTGAAGGACTGCCTGAACGCCGCGTGTGGCGACTTGCCTCCGATTTGAATTGGAGCTGGCAGCGGGCGCGCACCAACCTCACCCCTTAGGCGCCACCGAGTCCGCCACCGTCGCGGTGTCGCCGCTGTGAGGCCCGGAGCCGGTCAGGGTCGTCGCGCCGATCTCGAGCTCGGGGCCGCTGCCGACGGGGCGCGACTTCGCGAGGTCCCGCTCGACCATCGCGACCAGCTCGGAGAGCGCGCGCTTGCCGGCGCCCTCGCGGGCGACCCCTCGCTCGAGCGCCTCCTCGAGCTCCGCGGCGCTCTGCGGGCGCTTTGCCGGGTCGATCTGCATCGCCCGCTCGATCGCGTCCGCCAGCGGCTTCGCGTCGGGGCGGAGCTCGGTCAGCCGCTTGCGGCGCCCCTCCAAGATCGCCGCCACGATGGCCGGCTCGCTGTCGCCGCTGAACGGTCGGGTCAGCGTCGCGGTCTCGTACAGCAGCACGCCCAGGGCGAACACGTCGGTGCGCGCGTCCACCTCGCCCGCCGAGATCTGCTCCGGGGCGGCGTAGGCCAGCTTGCCGCGCATGTGACCGGTCTTGGTGTGCGTGGCGCGGGTGGCGGCGCGGGCGATGCCGAAGTCGATGAGCTTCACCTCTCCCTCGCGGGAGATCAGCACGTTGTGCGGCGAGACGTCGCGGTGCACGATGCGGAGCGGCTCGCCGTCGTGCCGGCGCAGCGTGTGGGCGTAGTGGAGGGCGGACGCCAGTGAGACGCCGATCTCACTCACCGCCGCGAGCGGCAGCTCGCGGTGGGCCAAAGCGGAGTGGCGGAGCAGCACCGCCAGCGGCAGACCCTCGACCAGCTCCATGGCGATGTACGGGCGCACGTGGGAGCCCGGGCCGCCGGTGCCGAAGCTGTAGACCTCGACGATGTTCGGGTGCCGGAGCTCGGCGGCGAGGCGGGCTTCGTCCAGGAACATCGCGCAGAGCTCGACGTTGTCCACCAGATCGCGGCGAACTCGCTTCACCGCGGCGACGCGCTTCTTGCCCAGCAGCCCCACCGCTTCGGCGACGAACACCTCCGCCATGCCGCCGGCGCCCAGGAAGCGTTGCAGCGCGAAGCCGGGCACGCGGCCCTCCGCGCCTTCGAGCGCGACGCGGAACTGCGCCAGCATGCGCGACGCGATGAACGCGCTGGCGATGGCCGCGGCGGTCACCGCGCCGATCAGCGGCACCGGCATGCCGATGAGCGCGGCCACGTCGAGGAAGCCGGCCAGGAACACCAGCCCCACCGCCGGCAGCGCCGAGCGCCACTGGCTCTTCGGCCAGAACGCCGCGATGGCCAGCGCCTCCGAGAGCTGGAAGGCGCCGCAGGCCACCGCGAACAGCGCTGCCGACGGCAGCGTCAGCACGCGCTGCGGTACGCCGACCGCCGCGCTCGTTGCCGGGAGCATCTCGACCAGGAACGCCGCCACCAATGGAATGGGCACGCCGACGACGCCGAGCCAGGTGCGGTAACGCGCGGCGCGCGGCTCGTCCGACGGGATGACCGCCGCCGTGCCGGCCACGAACGACACGATGGAGAGCGCCACCAACGCGCGCATCGCCAGATCCGGCACGACGCCGGCCATGAGCAGGCCGGCGGCGATGGAGGTGAGCCCCGCCAGCGCCATCGCCACGCTGGTCAGCCGCGTGCCGAGCGGCCAGAGCTCCCCCCGCGGCCAGCCCCAGCACAGCGCGGCCACCGCGAAATCGAAGCCCGCGACGACCAGGGCGTAGGCGGTGGGGAGCTGGCTCACCCCTTCTTCCGAAACACTCCCGACAGCGTCGCCCACAGCCGCCAGCGCAGCGGGATGACGTCGCCGGCCTCGGCCTGGCTCCGCTCGAAGAACTTCTCCAGCGCCTGGAGCTCCCCGGCGTCCAGCCAGATGCCGCAGCCCTCGGGGCAGGTGTCGATGACGATCTGCGAACAGTAGGCGTACTCGCGCGTGTCCATCTCGGTGCCGCACTTCGGGCAGCCGACCGGGCTGGTGTCCGTCTGCGCGACCTTGTTGATGCTGCGGGCCACGGTGTCCGGGAGGTTCTCGAGCACCTTGGAGTAGTCGTTCTCCTTGGCCTCCTGAATCGCCTCGAGCTCGCCCTTGTCGAGCCAGATGCCGCCGCAGGCGGGGCAGGCGTCGATCTCGATCTTGGCCTCGTAGGTCTTGGTCTCGAGCTGGCTTTCGTCACGGGGACAGGTCAGGGACATGGCCCGCCGAGCCTAACAGGAATTTCCAAGGAAACAGCGCTCGCGCGCATCGAAGCGGCTGACTTTCGGTCCTCGCACTATACTGCCCGTCCGATGCGAATTCTGGAGCGGCTCGGCCGCGCGATCGTCGTCCTGGGGGTGTTCGCCCTCGCCTCCTTCTTCGCGCTTCGCTTCGGCACCGGTGGGCTGTGGAAGGGCCTCGAGGCCGCCCACGCGGTGAGCGCGCCCGGCGAGAGCAAGGCGCCCTACGACCTGACGCAGCTGACGGCGGTCAACGAGACACTCAAGACCATCCGCGACAAATACGTCGAGCCGGGCCGGGTCAAGCCCCAGCAGATGTTCCTGTCCGCGCTGAACCAGGTCCAGAAGGAGGTCGCGCAGGTCATCATCCTCCACGACGAGAAGTCGCCCACGGTGAAGGTGCGCGCCGACACGGAGGAGAAGGAGTTTCGCGTCGACAACATCCAGGGCCCCTGGGACGTCGCGGCGCGGCTGCGCGAGGTGTTCGCGTTCCTGCAAGCGAACCTGAAGGACACCGAGGTCGATCTGCGCGACATCGAGTACGCGGCCTGCAACGGCATGCTGCGCACCCTCGACCCGCACAGCGTGTTTTTGAGCCCCGAGGCCTACAAGGAGATGAACCTCTCCACCTCGGGCCATTTCGGGGGTCTCGGCATCGTCATCTCCATCCGCGATCAGCAGCTCACCATCATGCGCCCGATGCCGGACACGCCGGCGGGACGCGCCGGGCTGAAGCGGATGGACCGCATCATGAAGATCAACAACGAGTCCACGCTGAACATGCCGCTCGACGACGCGGTCAAGCGCCTGCGCGGCAAGCCCGGCTCGAAGGTCACCATCTGGGTACACCGGGACGGCAACGACGGTTGGCAGGGCGTGCGCCCGTTCGAGCTGACTCGCGAAGAGATCCGCATCAAGAGCGTGGACTACCGCTCGCTCTCGCCCGGCATCGGCTACGTGCGCCTGAAGCAGTTCCAGTCGAGCACCTCCGACGAGCTGGACGCGGCCCTGGCGGATCTCGCCAAGGGTGAGCCCATCAAGGGCCTCGTGCTCGACCTGCGCGGCAACCCCGGCGGCCTGCTCGATCAGGCGGCGAAGGTCGCCGACAAGTTCCTGGAGACCGGCCCCATCGTGGCCACGGTCGGCGCTGCCGAGGGCCGCGAGGAGAAGAAGGCCGTGCCGCGGGGCACCGAGCCGAACTACCCGATCGTGGTCTTGCAGAACGGCTCGAGCGCCAGCGCCAGCGAGATCGTCGCGGGCGCGCTGAAGAACCAGGACCGCGCGGTCATCGTCGGCCAGACCAGCTTCGGCAAGGGCACCGTGCAGCTGGTGTTCCCGCGCATCACGCCGGACGGCGCGGCGCTCAAGCTGACCATCGCGCAGTACCTGACGCCGGGGGACGTGTCGATTCAGGGCGTGGGCGTCGCACCGGACGTGCAGCTCGACCCCATGACCGCCGACACGCTGGAGATGGATCTCTACAGCGAGGAGAGCCCGGTCAAGGAGCGCGACCTGTCCAAGAGCCTGGGCGGCGC
Organism: Polyangiaceae bacterium; assembly: GCA_015075635.1. NCBI lineage: Bacteria > Pseudomonadati > Myxococcota > Polyangiales > Polyangiaceae > Polyangiaceae bacterium. Next base: position 1,049,565 of record JABTUA010000002.1, on the reverse strand, counting down.
GCTGAAGCGCTCGAGCGACCGCCCCTCGTACAAGCTGCGCTACAACCTGCCGGAGGCGGAGCGGGCCAAGATGCGCGATCTGGGGGGCGATCTGGAGGACGAGTTCCAGCTCGATTTCCCCATCGCGTTCGGCCGGGACCTGGTCGCCAAGCTGCCCCAGGCCAAGCGCCCCGATCAGCTGCGCGCGTCGAAGGCCGTGGTCGAGAAGGCGCAAGACGGACAGCTCCAGGCCGTCGCCGCCGACCTCACGAAGCTGGGCATCGACTGGAGCCCCGCGCCCAAGGACGCCAAGGGCCCGAGCGCGGAGGACTACGAGCTCAAGCTGGAGACCGACCGCAAGGCGGACACGGTCAGCGCCGGTGAGCCGATGAACCTCAAGGTCACGGTGAAGAACAACGGCAAGGAGCCGATCTACCAGCTGCGCGCGCTGACCAAGAGCGACGGCGGCTATTACGACGAGAAGGAGCTGGTGTTCGGCAAGGTCGAGCCCGGCAAGACCCGCACGGCCACGGTGCCCTTCGGCTGGTGCGAGCTCGACGGGCGAAAGCCCGGCAGCACCAAGCCGCTGCCCACCGACGCCAAGCGCGTGTGCAAGATCCCCCTCGACGCCATCACCCGGCAGGACGTGGTGAAGGTACGCTTCTTCGCCGAAGGCGGCGCGGCGCCCAAGGACCAAGAGCTCCGGCCCACGGTGCAGAGCCTGCCGCGTCCGGCCTTCGCCTTCTCGTACCAGATCACGGACAACCGCCCCGGCAACGGCGACGGACAGGTGCAGCGCGGCGAGGGCGTCACGCTCTACCTGACCGTGAAGAACGTGGGGACCGGCAGGTCCTTCGAGACCCAGGCCAACATCCGCAACCTGACCGGCGACGGCCTGTACCTGCGCGCCGGACGCTTCGAGCTGCCCAGCATGAACCCCGGCGACGTGCGCGAGGTCGCCTTCACCTTCGACGTGCTCGACGGGCTCACCGACAACTTCGCCAAGGTCGAGATGAGCATCGCGGACCGCGATCTGCGCGTCGTGTCCAGCGAGAAGATCGTGATCCCGATCACGCGCGCCGGCGTGTTCGTGAACCAGGCGGGCGGCAAGGTCGTCGCCGAGTCCGCCGCGCAGGTGCGCGGCCAGCCGCTGGCCAGCGCGCCCCTGGTCGGCGAGGTCGCCAAGGGCTCCGGGCTCGATCGCCTCGGGACCTTCGGCGCGTTCACCAAGGTGCGCATCGACGGCGATCGCTTCGGCTTCGTGGAATCGTCCGCCATCAAGGACGGCGCGGGGGCGAAGCTCGTCTTCAAGCCGCACCTGACCCACTCGCCGCCGCTGATCGAGCTCAAGCCCGCGTCGCTCGCCATGCGCGGCGACAAGGTGAAGATCGAGGGTACCGCGACCGACGGTGACCGCGTGCTCGACGTCTACGTGTTCGTCGGCTCGCACAAGGTCTTCTACCAGTCGAACCGCAAGGGCTCGGATCCGCTCAAGCTGGGCTTCACCTTCGACGCCAGCCTGAACCCGGGCATGAACGTGGTCACGGTGGTGGCTCGCGAGAACGAGGACACGGCCAGCCGGCACACCATCGTGGTGCGCCGCGACGGCCCGAACGGCGAGGCCTTGACCACGCCCAAGAGCGACGAGTTCGGCGCCGACTGGGAGTTCGTGGGCGGAGACTGAGGGTCGTCCGTCGTCCCGCCGCCCGTGCGACGTTGCCGGCCGCGTGCCGCGTTGCCGGCCGCGTGCCGCGTCCATATACTCGAGCCTATGCAGATACTCATAGAGCTGGACAGGGAGACCTTCCGGCGGCTGGAGGCCGCGGCACCGGCGAAGTCACGCAAGCGATCTGCCTTCATCCGCGCGGCGATTCAGCGCGCGCTGTGGGAGCTCGAGGAGGAGAAGACGCGGCAGGCCTACCTGGTCACGCCCGACCACGACCCTCCGGCGTTCGATGCTGCGGCGTGGGAACCGTTGCCGCACGGCGGGTTCGACGCACCCGAAGCGTCACCTCGCGCGCGCCGCACCCGCAGCGCGGGTACGGCGCGCGTTCGCAAGGGCGTTCGCAAGGGCGGTCGATGAGGCAGTACGAGATCCGTTGGGTGCGGCTTCCAGAGCCCGTCGGTCTGCGTCCTTTGTTGCTGCTCAGTCGAACACCGGCCTACGCCTACTTGTCGAAGGTGCTCGCCGCGGAAGTGACCACCACCGTACGAGGCATTCCGCAGGAGGTGCGCCTTGGCACGCGTGACGGGATGCCCAAGCCCTGCGCGGCAAAGCTCGACAACGTTCATCTCGTACCGGTTCGCTCCATCGGTCGTTTGATGACCGTGCTCCCCGTTCCCCGGATTCCGGAGGTGAAGCGGGCCTTGGGGCACGCCTTGTTCTGGACCGAGCTGATGGCGTTGTAGGTCGCGGGGCGGCCTGGAGCTGGTCGAAGGGACGACGCGGGCCGATTCCGAGCCACGAAATATTCAACGCCCCCAAATCTTTCTCCGCGCTGGCGCGTTCCATGGGACAGCCCGCGCGCGCTCGAAGCCCGGGCCTGGAGGGTCCGATGAGTGCTCGAGGCCGTAGCCTGGTCTACGCGGTCGCCGCGGTGTTTTGTGCTGGACTGATCGCATTTGCTGCCCACGCCGTGAAGAACCGCCGGGGCCACTCCGGCGACGCTTCCTCCCCCGTCGCCGTGGCCGCGGACGGAGGTGTGCGGATCGGCGAGCCGATTGTGCTCGAAGATCTGACGCTGTTCCCGATCTTCTCCGCCACACAGACCGATCCCGGCCCGATGACGACGCTGGCCGCGGCGCTGGGCGCCGGCGCTGCCGAGGTGCGGGAGGTGGGAGCCGAGGAGGCTGCCCCGTCGAGCTCGCGCCACACTCGCCACGGGCGAGAGCGCTCCGGTCCGGTGGTGAACACGCTGGTCATCGCCAATCACGGCGACAAGGCCATCTACGTGCTGGCCGGAACCGTGGTGAAGGGCGGCAATCAGGACCGGCAGATCGCTCAGGACTTCGTGGTGGCGGCGCGGACCACCGTGCCCGTGGACGCGTTCTGCGTGGAGCAGGGCCGCTGGACCGGCGAGCGCGAGGGCGTCGGGACGCAGGGGAAGTTCGAGGCCGTCGAGGCGCTCGCCAACTCGAAGGTGCGCGCCGCGGGCCAATACGAGTCGAGCCAGGGCGAGGTCTGGGCGGAGGTCGCGAAGGTCAACTCGGCGCACGGCAAGCAGAAGGCCTCGGGCACGCTGATGGCGACGCTGGACGACGCCGAGGTCAAGGCGGCGCGCGAGGGTCTCTCGAAGCGGATCTCGCAGGCGCTCGGCAAGGCGCGGCCGTCCGACGAGCTGGTCGGCATGGCCTACGCGGTGAACGGCCAGGTGCGTGGCGTGCGCTGGTTCGCCAGCCACGAGCTGTTCCTGCTGTTTCAGGGCACGCTGGCGAACACCGCGGCGAGCGACGCGCTCACCGCCCGCGGCGGCGCTGCCCCGAAGCCAGCTCCGCCGATGGTCGCGGCCGACGTCGGCGGCTTCATGCGCGAGATCGATCGGGCCAAGGCCGAGGAGAAGAACACCAGCGCCGGCAACGTGAACGCCTACAAGAAGGCCAAGGCGGGCTACGGCTCCTCGACCACCTACAAGCCCAGCCCGGCGAAGGCGGCGGTGCCGCTCAGCTCGGACTACGTGGCGAAGTGAGTCAGGTGGCTCCGGCGACCGCCCTCGCGAACGCCTCGAGCTCGTCCAGGTCGTTCCGGAGGATCTCGTGGATCGTCGCGTGGTCGACGTCCAGGTACATGTGTACGAGCACGTTCCGCAAGCCGGCCCAGCCTTCCATCTTCTTCGCCAGGTCTGGAGGGAGCACGCCGCGCTGCTCCAGAGTTCTGAACGCCTCGCGGTAGGTGACGGGCGTCTGCCAGCCCTTGTCGGCGATCAGGTGACTCGCCAGATCGAGCGCGCACTCCGCCGCCAGGTGGAGCCAGCGCTCGGCCTGCGCCTGCAAGGCGCGATCGGCCAGGAACGTCTCTCGCTCCACGCTGGCCAGCTCTCGCAGGCTGGTCAGGAGCTCCTCCAGCCTGGCGAGCCTCCTGGCGAAGACCTCACGATCGACCAAAGCGGCCCTCCTCGAGTCTCTCCCGCCGTGCCCGGTCGTGGATCTCCCTGAAGTAGCGCTCGTCCTCGGACGCGCTCACCGTCGCCACGAAGAACCGCACGTAGGCCGTTCGATCGGCCACCGTGAGGAGGCGCCCTTGCAGCGCGCGGTGCGCGAGCAGCGGCGGCGCGTCGTTGAGCACGACGACGTCGACCTGTCCGAGGTCGCCGAGCTCACCGCTCAGCCGGGCTCGCAGGCGGAAGCGTTCTGCCGCGGAGAGCGCCGGGGACAGGAATACGGCAACGTCCCAGTCCGAATCGGCGCGGGGCGTACCCGCCGCGCGAGAGCCGAACAGCAGCGCAAACAGGATCTCCGGCACGGATTCGAGGCGTCGAGTCAGCTCTGCTTCCGTGTCGGCCACGAAGAGCAAGGTACCACGACCACCTCGCCTCAGCTCTCCGGAACTCGTGCGCTCTTGCGCTTCTGGTACGCCACGAGCTGCTGCAGGCCGACCAGCGCCGCAGCCACGATCGTGCTCTCGACCAGGTGGCGCGACAGGAACGCGAGGATGGGCCGGGTCCAGCCCGACACCGCCTCGCCGAAGTAGACGGTGAGCGTCATCCACAGGAGCTGCCCCGCCGCGCCCGCTACGAGCACCCAGGGCCAGCGCGCGCGGGCCGCGCCGGCGAGCACGCCGATGGACGGCAGCGGGACGAAGAACAAGAGGTACACGCCGAAGCGCGTGAACATACGCTCCAGGAACAGGATGATCCGCGAGAAGCGCGGCGCGCGTTGCTCAGCCCAGCGCACCGCCGCCTCCCCGTACAAGAGGCCGAGCCCGAAGCCGGCCACGATCCCGAGCAGGCGGCGCAGAGTGCCGACCACCACCAGGAGCGCCGCGGGCACGTTGGGCGCGGCCAGCACCACGTGCCGGCCCTCCGGCGAGATGGCCACCAGCCAGAGCGGGTGCTCCACCACGAGGTAGGGCGAGAGCGCCGTGCCGACGGCGTTGGACAGGGCCACGAAGGCGATCAACGCGAACACCGCGTGGCGCGCCCGCGGGGGGACGCCCGCGAGGGGCGTGATGGCCGAAGGCGCTGCGGTCGCGGTCACGAGCATCCTTCCGTAACGCGGCGGCGGGCCGAGTCAAGGCGTCAGCGCCAGCGCGTGAGAAAGAGCCGGGCTTCGACGCCGGCCCGTGAGAGCGGCAGCTGTCCCCAGACCGGGGCGTAGAAGAAGGAGACCTGCCCGACGATCAGGAGCGCGACGAGCCCGGCGGTGCGGAAGCGGCTCCGGACTTCGTCGAACAGCGTGGTGACCAGCACCAACCCGAAAGCGTAGGCCGGCAAGTAGTGGTTGAGGTAGGAATCCCTGTTCGAGATCAGCCACGGCGCGATCGGGGCACACCAGCACACCAGCAGTAGCAGGCGGCGCGAGCCCGCGCCCGAGATGCCACGGACTCTGGAGACCGCGGCGCGGAGGCCGTGCTTCCTGAGAGCCAGGAGCCCGGCGACGAGCAGCGACAGCGCGGCGAACACCACGGCCACGTCCACCAGCCACCAGAGCAGCGGGTTGCCCAGTGACGTCATGATCCGCGTGCGGCCGTCGCTCATCGGGTCGTTGCGCATTGGCAGCGGGCGCGTGGGCAGGTACCACTCGTACCAGTGAGACAAGAGCGGGTGCTTCCAGTGCGTCAGGCCCGCGTGGTGCAAGTAGAGCCGCTTCGTCTCTGACACGACCCCGGAAATGCCGAACGGCCGCTTCGCCATCCAGAGGCCAATGCTGAACCACCCGACATAGGCAGCCGGCGCAAGCATCACCGTCAGCGACGACAAAAGCGGCGAGCGCTTCGAGAGCGCTGCCCAAACCAGCACCGGCACGAACACCACGGCGCTGTACTTGATCGCGCAGGCGGAGCCGAGCAGCAGTGCAGCCGCCGCGACGCCCAGCGCAGATCTCGAGCGCACGGCCACGACCACGGCGCCCAGGCACAAGCACGCCAGCATGCCGTCGAGCAGCGCAGTGCGCGAGTACGCGATCAGAAAACCGTCTGCCGCGACGAAGGCGGCTCCGATCCAGAAGCTGGTCTTCCGTCCGGTAGCCCAGCTGGCGAGCAGCCCCGCCAGGACGATGCTCAGCGAACCGAGCAGGAACGGCGCGAGCCGCCAGGCGACCGAGTTGTCGCCGAGCAGGTGCATCGGAAGCGCCAAGAGCAGCTTGCCCAGCGGGGGGTGGTCGTTCAGATCGGGCAGCCCCGCCAGGTAGTTGCGAGCGTTCAGGACGAAGTGGTGCTCATCCCAGCTGAAGCCGCGAGGGAAGTGCAGCCGCTGTGCGCGGAGCACGACTCCGAACACGATCAGCACCAGGCAGGCGAACACCAGCGGGGCGTCGGGGGCTGGGGCGCGCAGTCGTCGGAGCAGGGATCTGGCGCTCATTCGACCTCAGCGCCGGTCTGGGCGCACGGTGCAGGCCATCGGTGACACGAGCCAGGAGCTCATCGGTGGTTCGAACTCGCCGCCGGCAGCGAAACGCCGGCGCACTCCGCGCACCCGAGCGAGCACCCTCACGCGGCAGCTCGCGATGAAGCGTTCGCGCGCCTCGCGAGGCAAGCCGACCACCTCGTCCGCCGCGACGCGATCGGCGATGGCAGGAACGGCGAACAGGTTCGGCACGAGCAGATCGCGGCGGTCGACCGTGAGGCACGGGATCAGCGCGCCGTTCGGCTGTTCGACGCTACCCCCGGAGCGGTATTTGCAGGCGTACCCCCAGGGCGCGTCGTCGAGGCTGCACGCCAGGCCGTGCACGTCGCTACTGACCAGAGTGATGTCGACGTCCACGACCGCGCCTGCGTGGAACTCGCCCGTTGTCCCAGAGCAGAACAGGAAGGGCGCGAGACCGAGCCAGAGCAGCACGGTGGCCCACTGCGCCACGGTCGAGGACATCGGCGGGGAGTCAAGACGGCGCGCGGCCCGTCGTCAATCGGGTCGAACGTGTGCGGAGGCGGCGCGCCGTGGTCACTCGACGACCGGGAACGGGAACACCTCCCACACCCCGCGATCCGCTCGCCAATACGCCTCGAAGCCGCGATACAGGAACGTGGAGCCCTCGCACAGGAGCAGGCCGTTCACCTCGACGTCGCTGTCGCCGGGTGGGCCGAGCGGCTCGAAGTACGCGCCCTTCTGGTAGCCGCCGAGATCTCCCGGTGCGTCGAACACGATACGCACCTTCTGCGGCGGACAGGGCGTGTCTTGCTCGTCCACCACGACCCAGTCGTGGCGCACCGCGGCCTGGAGCACCGTGGTCTCGAGCGCGCGGACCCGGGGGGAGGAGGGCGCCGCGCTCGCCGCGGTACTCGTCGTCGCCACGGAGGCCTCCCGCGTCTCGCGGGCCGGTGGGCGCGGGCGCTCGGACCGCGTGCGGCGCGGGCGCTCTTCACTCGCCGTGCGCTCGGGCGTCGCGCTCGCCGCCGCCGTCGTCCGCGGCTTCGCTCGCCCGAAGCCGAGCCAGACCGCTGCCGCCACCAGGCCGAGCGCCAGGGCCAGCAGCGCTCCGCGTCTCGCGTTCACGCGCGCACCCGCCGGCGTCGAGCCGCGACCAGGCCGAGGCCGAGCAGGGCCAAGGCGCCGAAGCCCGAGCTCGGAGCGCTGCCCGTGGTGCGGCAGGCGCAACCGCCTTCTGCATCCTCGGACAGCACCTTGGTCTTCTGGCCCGGACCTGCCGCGGTCTTGCTGCCGCTCCCGCCGCTCGGGTCGATGGCGCCGCTGCCACCGGTTCCGCCGGACCCGCCGCTGCCCGCGGGTGCGGGCTTGGGCAGCGCGTCGTCCATCAGGTAGATCTCCGAGCCGCTGCCGCGCACCAGCACCGGGCGCGAACGCAGCTTCGGTCCGACCGGCAGGGCTTCCAGATCTTTGGCCGCCCACTTCACGATGGCCGCGGAGTCGAAGCCCCAGGTGTCGAAGGCCGCCGGATCCGGAACATGCCGGCGGACCTCGCCGTCGATGACCCAGACCTCGGGGCTGCCGTCGTCGGACTGCACCAGGAGCGGATTGTCTGGCAAGGCGGCATCCTCGGTGATGGCGGCGAGAGCCGTGTCGGCGACGGGCATCACGTCCCAGAACTCCGAGAAGCCCCAGTCGTCGAAGCTGGTCATGTCCTTGACCAGCCGGCGCACGCCGGCGGGGATGACCGGCTCGCAGTCGAGGGTGGCCGGGCTCTGCTGGAGCTCGGCGTTGGCGCCGCCGGCGCTGTCGATGCCGTAGGCGTGAACCGCGTGGGGCTTGCCGTCGTGCAGCGAGAGCGGCGAGGCGACCTCGAAGCCGTGCTTGCAGGAGCCGAGGGGCGTGCACAGGTCCTGGCGATCGATGTTGGCGTCGATGGGCACGCCCTTGGCGCTGGCGTCGCCCGCCGGTCCGCCGAAGTACAGGTGCACCGCGATGCTCTTCGCCGGCGCGTCCGTGTCCTGCGACCAGCCCCAGACGCGCTCGCAGCTCGCGCCGTCCAGGTAGCCCTTCGGCTTCGCGTTCACCGGCTCCGGCGGTAGGGCAGCGGTCCACCAGGTGGTCTGCTTCTTGGCGCCGGTCCAGGCCCAGCTGATGTGCACGTGATCGGTGTGCGGGTTGGTCCCCGTGTACGCCTTCCAGCCCGCTGTCGCGCACGAGGCGTTCGGCGAGCGATAGGCGCCCCAGATCTTGCTGTTCCAGATGAAGTACATCATGCCCAGGCGACGGGCGTTCGCGCAGGCGTTGCCGTGCTGATCGGTGTCGAGCAGCCAGTCGATGACCGTGTCCGCGATGTCCCGCTGGGCGGTGTTGTAGTAGTTGACCTTCCAGTCCCAGGCGCGGCCTTCCTTGTGCTCGCTGGTACCGCCGCTGCTGCAAGCGCGCGTGATGCCGTAGTCGCCGGTGCTCGAGTAGGTCTTCAGGATCAGATCCTTGAAGCTCACCACGCCGGGCTTGGCCGTGGGATCGCAGGTGTCCTGGGCGTCGTAGCTGGCGAAGGGATCGCAGCTCTTGCCGAAGCTGGGCGTTGGCGGTGGCTGAGCCGCCTGGGCCCGAGCGGAGAGGGTGCCGATCGCGAGCAGACCAAGCAGGTGGAGCGGGCGCACGTGCGCGAAGAGTGCAAGGGTCGAACCAGGGGAAGTGTGGGCATTTGTCGGCGAATTCGGCGGGTCCGGGTGCCAACCCGAGGTTTGCAGCGACAAGCGACGGTTGGCGCCCTTTCCTGGTAGAGAGTCGCCTCGTGCCGGGCTCACGAAAGAGACTGGACCTGCTCCTCCTGGGCTGGTGCGCGGTAGCGGTCGCCATCGGCGCCTGGCTGCGCGTGCAGAACCTGGGCGAGCCGCCCGGCCTGGGCTGGGACGAGCACCACTTCGTGCGGAACGCGCAGAACCTCCTCCAAGGTCAGCGCGATCTGAACGACCACCCGCCGCTCGGCAAGCTGCTCATCGCCCAGTCCATCCACTGGTTCGGCGATCACTCGCTGAGCTGGCGCCTGCCCGCGCTCGTCAGCGGCCTGCTCAACATCGCGCTCGCCTCGCTGCTCGCGGCGAGGCTGTTCCGGAGCTGGCGGGCCGGCGCGCTGGCCGCGGCGTTCGTGGCCGGGGACGGCTTCTTCGTCGCCTACTCGCGGGCGGCGCTCCTCGACGGCTGGGTCGCCACGTTCACGCTGGCAACGGCCTGCGCCATCGTGCGCGCCAAGACCGCCTGGCAGATCGCGCTCGCAGCGCTGCTGATGGGCCTGGGCTGCGCGGTCAAGTTCAACGTCGTGGTGATGCTGGCGCCGATCGCGGCGGTCGCGCTGTTCGGGCGAGCGCCGCGATGGAGCGTGGCGCTGCTCGGGCTCGCACCGCTGGCTTACTTCCTGGTCTACCGGCACGGCCTCGTGCTGGGGCACCAGCCGCACGGCGTGCCCGACGTGATGGCCGCCACGCGGGCGCTGTTCGTCCACCACGCGGGCCTCACCGAGATGAAGCACGCGCTGGTGTCGAGCTGGTACGCCTGGCTCGTCCCGACGAAGCCGGTCGCGATGCGCTTCTCCGAAGTCGATGGCGTGGTGCGCAGCATGAGCTCCATGGGCAACCCGCTCTTGTGGTGGGCGGTGAGCCTGACCGTGATCGCCAGCGCCGGCGCCGCGCTCTCCACCCTCTGGGAGCGCGGGCGGGCCAAGCTCCGCGCGCGTCCGACGCCGCTCTCGACCATCGGCGCCGTGGACCCGGGCGAGCTTTGGGCGCTCTGCCTGTGGGCGCTGCCCGTGCTGCCCTGGGTGGTGTCTCGGCGCGACTCGTACGTGTACCACTACCTCCCGGCCTACGGCTTCGGGGTGGTGCTCGTCGCCGGCAAGCTCGCCCGCCTGCTCGACGAGCGACGGCGCGCGGGCTGGCTCGGCGCCGGCGTCATCACCTTGTGCGCCTGGTGGGTCGCGCCGGTGTCGGCGGAGATCCCGGTGACTCGCCTGGGCTACGAGCTCAGGCTGTGGCTGCCGGCGTGGCGCCGCGCGAGCCCCAAGCTGCCCGCCCCAATCCCCGCGCTTTCCGCCGTTCCGCCCGCGGCGCGGTAGTATGCTCCCGGCGTGATCCGCTTCCACGTCAACATCGACCACGTCGCGACGCTGCGCAACGCGCGCGGCACGCGCTACCCCGATCCGGTCTTCGCCGCCCAGCTCTGCGAGCAAGCCGGCGCTCAGGGCATCACGCTGCACCTGCGCGAAGATCGGCGGCACATCAAGGACGACGACGTGGAGCGTTTGCGCGCGGCCGTCACCACGCTGATGAACCTGGAGATGGCCGCCACCGACGAGATGACGGCCATCGCCCGGCGCGTGCGCCCGGACGTGATCACGCTGGTGCCCGAGCGGCGCGAGGAGCGCACCACGGAGGGCGGGCTCGACGTGATCGGCACGCGGGCGGCCGTCGAGAAGGTCGCGGCGATGTGCCGCGAGACGGGCATCAAGCTCAGCCTGTTCATCGCGCCGGACTTCGAGCAGATCGCCGCCAGCCGCGCCCTGGGCGCGGAGCAGATCGAGCTGCACACCGGGGAGTATTGCCACCTGACCGGGCAGGCCCGGGCCGCGGAGCTGGAGCGTCTGAGGCAGGGCGCGCTCCGGGCTGCGGAGCTCGGCCTGGAGGTGGCCGCGGGTCACGGGCTCACCCGCCACAACGTCGGCGACGTTGCCGCCATCGAGCCGATCGTCGAGCTGAACATCGGCCACGCCGTGATCGCGGACGCAGTGTTCGTGGGCTTGCCCGCCGCCGTGCGCGACTTCCGCGCCGCCATCGACCGAGCGAGAGGCGCATGATCGTGGGCCTGGGCATCGACGCGTGCAGCGTGCCCCGCATCGCCAGCGCGCTCGAGCGCTTCGGCGAGCGGTTCTGGGAGCGCGTGCTCACGCCTCGCGAGCGCGTGGACCTCGCGGCGCGCAAGGCGGACCGCGCCACGGCGCTGGCCGGACGCTTCGCGGCGAAGGAGGCCTTCAGCAAGGCGCTCGGCGCTCCGAAGGACGTGTGGTGGCACGACGTCGAGGTGCGCCGCGCGGCGAACGGCGCGCCGGAGCTGGTCGCGCACGGTCCGGCGCTGCCCCACCTCGAGCGCCTGGCGGTGAGCCGAAGCTTGGTTTCCATCAGCCACGACGGCGGCGTGGCCGTCGCCGTGGTCGTCCTCGAGGCAGGTGGCGCATGATCCCCGTGCTGTCCCGCGAGCAGATGCGCGAATTCGACCGCCACGCCATCGAGGCGTGCCGCGTGCCGGGTGTCATCCTGATGGAGAACGCCGGGCGCAACGCGGCAGGCATCGTGCTCCGCGCGCTCGGCGACCGGCAGGCAGAGATCGTGATCGTGGCTGGCGGCGGCAACAACGGCGGCGACGGCTTCGTGGTTGCGCGCCGGCTGCTCGCCCAAGGCCACCCCGCGGAGGTGTACCTCCTGGGGGAGGCGCAGCACCTGAAGGGTGACGCCCGCGTGAACCACGACGCCTGGCGCGGGCTCGGCGGGCGCGTGACGGCGGTGACCGACGACGCCGGGGTGATGGCGCTGTCGGCGGCGCTGGCCGCCCTCGGTCCGGAGGACGTGATCGTGGACGCGCTGCTCGGCACGGGCCTCGATCGCGCGGTGGAAGGCGCGCTCGCGCAGGTGATTGGCGCGATCAACGAGAGCGACGCGCGGGTGTTCGCCCTGGACGTCCCTTCGGGGCTCGACGCCAACACCGGCGCGGTGCTCGGCGTCGCGGTGCGAGCCGCGGACACCGTCACCTTCGCCCACCTGAAGCTCGGCCTGCTCACCCCCACGGGTGCGGAGCACTCGGGCGACGTCCACGTCGTGGACATCGGCGTGCCCGGCGAGCTGTTCCGCGAGGTCGGCTGCTCGGCGCTCTTGTTCGAGAGCGACGACGCCAGCGAGCTCGTCGTCCCGCGCGGCGTGGCGACCCACAAGGGCTCGGCGGGGCACGTGTTCGCCGTTGCCGGTTCCGCCGGCAAGACGGGCGCGGCGCTGCTCTGTGCCCGCGGGGCGCTGCGCGCCGGAGCGGGCCTCGCGACCATCTGCACCTTCCCCGACGCCGCGGACACGCTGGACCAACGCGTGCTCGAGGAGATGACCGCGCGCATCGATCCCGCCCTGCTCGAGGCCTCGCTGGACGAGTGTCTCGCGCGCGCGGACGTGGTGGTCGTCGGCCCGGGGCTCGGCTTGGACGAACGCGCGCAGCGGGTCGCCGAGCACGTGGTCTTGACCTGGAACGGCACGAAGGTCGTCGATGCCGACGCGCTCAGCGCCTTCGCGGGTCGTGCGGCGGAGCTCGCGCGGGCTCGCGGCCAGCTCATCCTCACGCCGCACCCCGGCGAGCTCGGGCGGCTGCTCGGCACGAGCGCCGCGGACGTGGAGCGCGATCGCTTCGGCGCCCTCGCCCGGGCCGTCGAGCTGACGCAATCCGTGGTGCTGCTGAAGGGCGCGCGTACGCTGGTCGGCGCTCCCGGCGAGCTGCCGCTGGTGACCGCCGCGGGCTCGCCGGCGCTCGCCACGGCCGGCGCGGGGGACGTGCTCGCCGGAGTCATCGCGGCGTTCGCCAAGACCACGCCGCCGCGGCTCGCGGCCATGCTCGGCGCGCACGTGCACGCGCTCTCCGCGGAGCGGTGGGTCGAGCAGCGCGGCGCGGACCGCGGCCTGGTCGCGCACGAGGTGGCGGACGGCGTGCCGGGGGTGCTCGCTCGGCTGCTGGGTGCCTCCGAGTGAATCGGAGGGAGCACTTCCAGAAAATTGTGTAAATTGGAGTTATGTACTCCAGACTGCTGCGTGCCCCCAGGAAGAGCTTCCTGTTGCTCGGCCCGCGCGGCACCGGGAAGTCCATGTGGGTCCGGGGCGCGTTTCCCGACGCGGTGTACCTCGATCTCCTGGAGTCCGACCTCTACACGGAGCTCCTGGCGTCGCCCTCCCGGCTCGAGGCCAAGATCCCGCCGAAGCACCGGGGCTGGGTCGTGGTCGACGAGGTGCAGAGGATCCCCGCGTTGCTAGACGAGGTTCACCGCCTGATCGAGACGCGACGGATCAAGTTCGGGCTCACGGGGTCGAGCGCTCGCAAGCTGCGGAGCCGCGGCGTGAACCTGCTGGCGGGGCGCGCGCTCTCGATGACCATGCATCCGTTGACCGCTGCCGAGCTGGGCGGCGACTTCGAGCTCGAGCACTCGCTGCGTTTCGGGCAGCTCCCGAGCGCCTACGTGGACGCCGATCCGATGGCGTTCCTCAAGACCTACGTGAAGACCTACCTGCGCGAAGAGGTGATGCAGGAAGGGCTGACCCGGAACCTGGCAGCGTTCGCGCGCTTCCTCGAGTCCATCAGCTTCTCTCAGGGGATGTTGCTGAACGTGTCGGCCGTGGCTCGCGATTGCCACGTCGAGCGCAAGGTCGTGGAAGGCTACGTGGGGATCCTGGAAGACCTCCTCCTCGGCGTGCGCCTTCCGGCCTTCCAGCGCCGCGCCAAGCGCCGAGTGACGGCGCACCCGAAGTTCTACTTGTTCGACGCGGGCGTCTACCGCGCGGTCCGCCCGCGGGGGCCGCTCGACTCACCGGACGAGATCGACGGTCCGGCGTTCGAGACGCTCCTGCTCCAGGAGCTGCGGGCCCACAACGACTATCGAGATCTGGGCTACCAGATGTTTTACTGGCGCACAGCGACGGGCGTCGAGGTGGATTTCGTGCTGTACGGCGAGCGCGGCCTGCACGCCTTCGAAGCCAAGCGAGCGTCACGGCTCCGGAGCTCGGACTACGACGGCCTCCGGGCCTTCGCGGCGGACTACCCCTCCGCGACCTGTACGCTCGTGTACGCCGGGACCAAGGCGTTCAGCGAAGGCGCCATCCGGGTGCTGCCGCTGCCGCACGCTCTGGCTGAGCTCCCGCGGCTGCTCTGACACCTGCCCGCTTGGCAGCCGGCGCCCCCGCGATGCCAGATTGACACGCCCCCTGCGTCCCCGGGGACGCGCGAGATCCCGATAAAACGCGGGGATTCTTGCGATCTCGAGCCTGGCACGTGGCTTGCGAAGAGCCGCGCTCGGAGGCCGATTCCCCCGATGCTCACCCAGACCCAGATCCCGACCCGCCCGCTGCGCGACGAAATCACCGAGATCCTGCCCGCGCTGCGCGCCCGCGCGCTCAAGCTCTGCCTGAACGCCAACGAGGCTCAGGATCTGGTGCAGGACACGGTGGAGCGGGCGCTGCGCTTCGAGTCCAGCTACCAGCCCGGCACGAACCTGCGCGCTTGGATGCAGCAGGTGCTGTTCAGCGTGTTCGTCACGCGCTGCCGTCGGTTGCGCCGCGAGCGCCGCGCGCTCGAGTCGTTGACCACCGATCCTTGCGCGTGGACGCACTCCGAGTCCGGCCCGGCGATGACGGCGCTGTCGCCCCGCGTGGAGCGCGCGCTCGCCGAGTTGCCGCGCCCGTTCGGCGACGTGGTGCGGCTGGTGGATCTCGACGAGCGCTCCTACAAGGACGCCGCCGCGATGCTCGGCGTCCCGGTGGGCACGGTGATGAGCCGCTTGTTCCGCGGGCGGCGCCTGTTGGCGGAGAGCCTGCGCGAGGTCAGCTTCGAGGCGCTGGCCGAGGCGGCGTGATCAGTTACCGGCGAGGGCAGCGAGGGTGATCTCGACCACGCCGTTCTTCGCCGGCAGCTCGAAGTAGCCCCAGGCGTCGTAGCCCGCGTTGAAGCTCTCCGCGTCGTCCTTCGAGCCGAACACCGGCACGCGGATGGCGTACTTGCCGGGAGGCGGGCTCAGCTTCGTGTAGCACTGGCAGCCGTTCTTCTCACCGTACTGGTAGGTGTAGCCGCTCCACTCGGTCTCGACGGGCTTCGCGTTCGTGACCTCGATGGCCTGCATCATGCAAGCGCCGCAGGCGATGCAGCCCATTCCGGTCTCGCTGCATTCCGCCATGCAGTCCGCGCTGTGCGGGACCTCGGTCTGGTATCCGTCCGCGCACGAGTACAGATCCCAGTTCAGCTGGCAGTCCTCGCGCATCCAGAGCGACGGGCCGATGGGGTTCACGAAGCGGATCTTGGTGGGGTAGGGGCCCGGCTCGGTCGTGGGCACCGCGCACTCTTGCGGCATGCCGCCGGTGCCACCGCCGCCGACGTTGCCGGTGCCGCCGCCGCCGACGTTGCCGGTGCCGCCGGTACCGCCGCCGCCCGTTCCGCCGGTGCTGCCGCCGCCGGTACCGCCAGCGGCGTCGTTGTCGTCGGTCTTGCCGCCGCAGGCGGCGGTCACGAGCAGGGCGAGGGTGGAAACGGCGAGCAGCTTGGTCATGGCGGGGCCCTCAGCAATCGGTGTGCCGCGAGAGAATCCTGGGAAATTCGCGGGAGCTCCCAGTGAGCCACTGGCACACTGGCACAGCTCTGGCGCCGAGAGTCGCGGCTCAGACGAGCTCGACCCCGCCGGAGCGCGCGTGCGCCTCTTCGCCGTCGTCGGCGCGCACGACGAGCGCACCGTCGGCGGCAATCCCCGCCGCCGTTCCGGTCACGTGATCCACGCGCACGCGCCGGCCGAGGAGAGCGTCGCAGGAACGCAGCTCGTCGAGCACGGGCCGGAGACCGTCGCGCAGGTGAACGGCCAGGCGACGCTCCAGCGCCGCGAGCAGCTCGACCAGCACCTCCTCGCGGCTCGGGTCGGGATCGCCCTCCAGCGCGAGGGAGGTCGCGATACCGCGGAGCTCGCTCGGAAGCTCGCGCATCGCGACGTTCAGACCGACGCCGATGACCAGCGCAGACACGCGACCCGCTTCGAGCTGGCTCTCCAGCAAGATGCCCGCGAGCTTCGCGTCGCCGACCAGCACGTCGTTCGGCCACTTCACGCGCACGGCGCCGGTCACGCGCCGAGCGACGACGTCGCGCACCGCGAGCCCCACGGCCAGGGTCAGGGTCCCGGCCCGCTCAGCCGAGAGCTCGGGCCGGAGCAGCACCGAGCAGAGCAGGTTCTCTCCCGGCGGAGAGGTCCAGCGCGCGCCGCGCCGCCCGCGCCCGCGCGTCTGCGCGTCGGCGACGAAGGTCGCGCCGTGGGGCGCGCCGCTTCGCGCCGCTTCCATCGCGTCGTCGTTGGTCGAGCCGGTCTGTGCGACGGCGCTGAGCGGCTCGCCGAGCCCCACGCCGCGCTCGCGACAGAGGGCGAGGAAGCGCGCCCGGTCGAACGCGCTCATCCCAGGCGTTCCAGATCGAGCGCGATGTCGGCGCTCGGCGCCGAGTGGGTGAGCGCGCCGGAGCTGATCACGTCCACGCCGGCGGCCGCCAGCTTCGCGATGCGCTCGAGGGTGATGCCGCCCGAGACCTCGACCAGAGCCTTGCCCTTGGCCTTGGCCACGCCCGCCGCGACGTCCGCCTCGGCGAAGTTGTCGAGCATCACGATGTCGGCGCCCGCCTCGAGCGCCTGGTCGAGCTCCGCGAGCGAGGCCACCTCGACCTCGATCTTCGAGGTGTGGGGCGCGCGGGCGCGGGCCCGCTCCACGGCGACGCCGATGCCGCCGGCGGCCTGGATGTGGTTGTCCTTGATCATCACCGCCGAGCCCAGCGTGTCGCGGTGGTTGTGCGCGCCGCCGGTGCGCACGGCGTAGCGCTCCAGCGCGCGCAGCCCGGGCGTGGTCTTGCGCGTGTCGGTGACGCGGGTCTTGCTGCCCGGCGGCAGGGCGCGCACGTAGGCGCGCGCCAGCGTCGCGATGCCGCTCAAACGCTGCGCGAAGTTCAGCGCGGTGCGCTCCGCCATCAAGAGCGAGCGCGCGCTGCCCTCCGCGACCCAGAGCACGTCGCCTCGCTTTGCGTCGGCGCCCTCGTCCAGCAGGCGCTCGACGCGCACGCCGGGGTCGACGCGGTAGAACACCCGCGCGAAAACGTCACCGCCGCAAACCACCAGATCCTTGCGCGCCACCGCGCGGGCCACGGCGCGGGCGTCGGCGGGCACGGTGGCCTCGGTGGTGAGGTCGCCGCCCTCCAGATCTTCGGCGAGCGCCGCGTCCACGATGCGATCGAGCAGGCTCGAGACGAACACGGCCCAGACCCTAACACGGAGCGTGAACGACTGGCTCGGGACGCGGGGCGGCGCCCGCGAGCAGCGCGCGGGCGCACGGCGCGATCACCTCGCGCACGGCGACGTGAGCCGCCTCCTGGAGCTCCGCCGGGCTCAGGCGCCCAGCGCCCTGGAAGACCTCCGCGGAGACGTCCAGCGCTCGATCGGCCGTGTCCAGCACCGGCACCGTCAGGGAAGCGAGCGCGCCCTCGAGCGCCAGGCGTACGCCGGCGCCCCCGGCATCCAGCGCGAAGGCGAGGAAGCGGAAGGCCAGCGCCGCGTGCCGCTCTTCGTCGTCGGCGATGCGCGCGAGCGCCGTACGCACCGCGGGATCGCTCGCGCGCTCCAGCGCCTGTCGCGCCGCCAGGGCCGCGATGGTCTCCGCCACGCCGCCCTCGCGAAACGCCGCGACCGCGGCGGCCTCGAGCGAGCGGGGCTCGATCGCCCCGGTCTCGAGCGGACCGGGGCCGAGCTTCCGCCCGCCGAAGCGCTCCGCGAGCCCGAAGCAGAGCCGCGCGTGCTCGATCTCGTCGGCCATCGCCCGCTGCGCGTCCGCGATCAGCTCCGGCGGCGCCCCGAAAGCGAGCAGCTCCAGCGTGAAGCGCGCGAAGCTGGCGATGCTGGCGTGCTCCATGCGCGCGTCGCGGAGCCAGGCCTCGGCGATGGAACCGCTCCTCTCGTCCGCCGGCTCGAAGCGCGCGAGCCAGTCCTCGCGCGGCACCGCCGGCGCCAAACGCACGACGCCGTCCACGCTGAACGGCCGGCCGCAGCAGGCGCCCTCGCAGAAGGCGTAGCAGCACTGGCCGCTCTCCTCCCAGCCGGCCTGCGCGGTGTTGCAGCAGCTGTTCTGCACCAACCCTGCCGGCGGGCAGTTGCCCACGACGTCGCCGCCTTGCGGCGGGTTGTTCGCGATGTTCCAGGCCTGCTCCGGCGTGAAGCAGTCCTCGACCTTGGTGCCGTAGGTGCAGGTCACCGCCGGCTTGCCGCCGGTGCCGCCGGTGCCGCCGGTGCCGCCGCTGCTCGTGGTTCCGCCGCTGCCCGCGCTGCCACCGCTGCCGGTCGGGTCCTCGCTGGTGTTGCCGCCGCAGCCGAGCGGCAAGAGCAGGGCTCCCAAGATGACACTCCGGAGTCGGTCGCTGGCGTTCATCTCGGGGAGCGTAGCATCACCGCGCCACCCCGGGTGGTGTGACGTCCGCGTGGGACAGTGACCGTGCAGGGGCCCGCGAGCGTGGTCGTGGTTCACCCGTGTCAGGTCGGGCACACGCTGCCGCTGACGCAAATGCGGGGGTGCGCCCAGACCGTGGGGGTGTCGCAGCACTTCATGCCGGCCGTGCACTCGGTGCAGCTCTCGGCGACCTTGTACTTCACACAGGTCCCCAGAGCGCAGGTCTCGTCGGGTTTGCACTGCTTCGAGCAGGCGCCGCAGTGGTTCGAGTCGCGCAGCTTGTCGAAGCACGACTTGGTGTTGGTGAGCGTGCTCGGGCACTCGATGTGGTCGGCCGGACACGGCGCGCTCGAACACTCGCCGTCGATGCACTTGGAGTTCAGGCAGCGCACCTTCCCCCCGGCCGGCTTGACACAGTGCGAGCCGTCACCGGTGTTGTCGGTGCACGTGAACTCGCACTTGATCTCGTACGTCGACTGATACCACCAGGTCGCGCAATCGTTGGTCCGCGGCCGGCATACGGGAGCCCCGGACACGCAGTACTTCTCCGCCAAGACGACCTTGCCGCAGCCGCCGCAGTTCAACGGATCGCTGTCGGTGCGCGTGCAGCCGCTCGCGCACTTCGTCGTCCCGGCCTGGCAGGTGCAGCTCCCCCCCGAGCACTCCGAGAGCGCTCCGAGCGTGGCTGCGCAAACCACGCCGCAGCTGCCGCAATTGTCCGCGTCGGTCTCGGTGTCCACGCAATCGGCTCCGCAAGCCGAGAGGCCTCCACCGCACGAAGGCCCGCCGTCGTTGCCCGCTGCCGCGCCAGCGCCTCCGGCACCACCGCCGCCGCTCGTGCCGCCCGTGCCGGCTTGCGGCCACCCGGCGACTCCACCGACCCCGCCGCTGCTTCCGGAGCCCGCCACCGAAGCATCGCCCGTCTGCCAGTCGTCCGAGTACCCGTCGAACGACTCGAACAGCGAGCACGCCGAAGCCCAGCTCAGGGCGGCGATGACCAAGGCGCCGCGCTTCACCCGAGAACGATAGCTCAATTCCAGGGGCCGCTATACTGTATGTGTCGTGGAGGAGAAGCCCGAGCTCGACGGTCCGCGCACGCTCGGGCGCTACGTCATGCACGGCGAGATCGCGTCCGGTGGCATGGCGGTCGTCCACTTCGGAAGGCTGCTCGGTCCCGTCGGCTTCTCGCGCACCGTCGCGATCAAGCGCTTGCACGCCCACTTGGCCAAAGACCCCGGTTTCCGCGCCATGTTCCTGGACGAAGCTCGGCTCGCGGCGCGCATCCGGCACCCGAACGTCGTGCCGACGCTGGACGTGCTCGAAGAAGACGACGCGCTCTACCTGGTCATGGACTACGTCCACGGCGAGTCGCTGGATCGCCTGCTGCGCAACGCAGGGCGTCAGGGCGAAGTCGTGCCGCCCGCGATCGCCGCGGGGATCGCCCGCGACGTGCTGAACGGGCTGCACGCTGCGCACGAGGCGACCAGCGAGCGCGGCAGGCCGCTGGGCATCGTCCACCGCGACGTCTCGCCGCAGAACATTTTGGTGGGCATCGACGGACAGGCGAGGGTCCTCGACTTCGGAGTCGCCAAGGCCCAGGCGCGCATGCAGCTAACGGCCGAGGGCCAGCTCAAGGGCAAGATCGCCTACATGGCGCCCGAGCAGGTCGACCAGACCGCGCTCGACCGCCGCGCCGACGTCTGGTCCCTGTCGGTCGTGCTCTGGGAAGCGCTCACGGGCAAGCGCCTCTTCGTCGGCGATCACCCGGCTCAGCTCATGAAGGTCGTGCTCTCGCAGCCGATCCCTTCTCCCAGGGAGATCGCGCCCCACGTGCCCGAAGCGCTCGGCACGCTGGTCATGCGCGGTCTGGAGCGCGACCGCGAGGCTCGCTTCGAGAGCGCAGAGGCCATGGCGCTCGCCATCGCGGCCACCGGGCTTTCGGCGCCGCACCACGAGATTGGGGCCTTCGCCACGCGCGTGTCCGGCGACTCGCTGACGAAGCGCGCCAGAGTGCTCGCGGACATCGAGGCCGGCGCGACCTCGAGCGGTCCCTTCGCCCTGCCGCGGCCGGTCGCTCCCGACGCGGAGCTCGCGGCAGCCGACGCGCGCACCCTGGTCGCGACCAGCCTCACCAACGCCGAGACTCAGCGGCTCGAGCGCCCCGCAGCCCGCGGTGGCAGAGCCCGCCCCTTGGCCTTCGTCGCGGTCGCCGCCGTCGCGGGCGGGCTCGGTGCCGCTGCGACCGTGCTCATTCGCACCGAGCCTCCGGCGCCCGCAGCGCTCAGCGTGGCGCCCGCAATCACCCCTCTGGCGTCCGCGCCCGAGCCGCCTGCCCCGCCGCCGGTCAGCGCCGAACCGCCGGCGCTGCCGCCGGACGCCGGACCCGCGAAGGCGCCTCGAACCCGTGCCTGGAAGCCCCCCGCGCCGGCCAAGCCGGCAGCCGCCGGACGCAGCGACTGCGTCCCTCCCTACATCGAGAAGGACGGGGTCCGCGTCCCCAAGCTCCATTGCCTGTGAGAGCGCTCCGCATGGCACTGGTCGCCCTGACCGCGCTCGGCATCGCGAGCACGGCGCGCGCCGAGCCCACCACGGACTCGACCAAGCTCGCGTGCGCGGTGGCGTACGAGCAGGGCCAGCGCCTGCGCAAGGACGGGCGCCTCCTGGCGGCTCGCGCCCAGCTGCTGGCGTGCAGCGACGCCGCCTGTCCGTCGGTGTTGCAGGGAGACTGCACGCGCTGGCTCACGGAGCTGGACCTGACCATCCCCACGGTCCTGCTCTCGGCGCGCGACGCGAGCGGCGCCGAGCTCTCCGACGTGCGCGTCGAGCTCGACGGCAAGCTCTTGACCACCAGCCTCGACGGCAAGCCCGTGCAGGTCGATCCGGGCGTGCGCAACTTCCGCTTCTTCGCCCGGGGCAAGACCCTCGATCGCGAGGTCACGCTCGAGCCCGGCGACCAGGGGCGAGCGGTCTCGGTCTCCTTCGGCGCGATCGCCAAGGCCGACGCCGCCCGGTCGGCGGGCGGCGTGCCCACCGCGACCTGGGTGCTCGCGGGCGTCGGCGTGATCGGAGTCGCAGGCTTCGGATATTTCTCCCTCGACGGTCGGGCAAAGAAGGACGACCTCGAACGCTGCAAGCCCAGGTGCGACCCCGCAGATGTCGATGCCGCGCGGCGCTCGTTCGTGATCGGCGACGTGTTCCTGGCAGTGGGCCTCTCCGCGCTGGCGGGTGCGACCATCGTCTACGCCACGGCGCCGAAGGAACGACCGAGCGGCCTCCGGCTCTCGCCGGCGCTCGGCGTGGGCAGCGCGTCGATTCTGGGTCGCTTCTGATCAGCCGCGGAAGTCCGACGGATCGAGGCCGAAGCGACGCATCCAGCGGTGGATCTGCACGCGGTCCTTGCGCATTTCGCGCGCCACGGCGGCGACATTGCCGCGGTGACGGACGAGCGCCTCGCGCAGGAGCTCGGCATCGGGTGCGGTCGCGTCGGTCGCCGCTGCCGATGCCGCTTCGCGTGGGTCGCCGTAGCCGGTCAGTCCCTCGAGCACGCTCTCGGGCAGATGCTCGAGCTCGAGCGAAGCCGTGGGCGGCGCGCCCTTCGCGTCGAGCAGGGCAATCGCCCTGCGCACCAGAGACTCGAGCTCGCGCACGTTGAACGGCCAGTCGTGGTGACACAGCGCCGCCGCCGCCGGCGTGGAGATCGACACGTCCTTGCGCCCGTGTTTGGCGAACAGGTGGCGGGTCAGCGGCATCAGCTCCTCCTTGCGCGTGCGCAGCGGGGGCAACAGCGCCACGTGGCCGCTCAGGCGTGCGTAGAGGTCGGCGCGAAAGCTCCCGGCCTCGACCAAGCGCGGCAGGTCGCGATTGGTCGCTGCCACGAAGCGCACGTCCACTCGCTCCGGCGTGGTCGCCCCGAGGGGAAAGAGCTCGCCGGTCTCGAGCACCCGCAGTAGCTTCGCTTGCGCCTCTCGGCCGAGGTCCCCGACCTCGTCCAAGAACAGGGTGCCGCCGTCCGCCGAGCCGATGAGCCCCAGCTTGTCGCGATCGGCGCCGGTGAAAGCGCCCCGCCGGTGGCCGAACAGCTCGCTCTCGACGATGTGTGTCGGAACGGCGGCGCAGTTGAGCGCGGCGAAGCGCCCGCGACGCCCGCTCTGCGCGTGCACCGCTCGCGCCGCGAGCTCCTTGCCCGTGCCGGTCTCGCCCAGGACCAAGACCGCGAGGTTGGACGGCCCGACCGCGCGGAGCGCGTCGAAGACGGCGCGAGTCTGCGGACCGGCCACCCGCTCCGTCGCAGACACGGGTCGATCGATTCGATGCCCGGCGAAGGCGTCGATACCCCTCGCCACGAACACGAAGATCGCGTCACCGACGCGCAGCTCGTCTTGGTGCTCGAGCACGGCCTCGCCGACGCGCCTTCCGTTCACGAGTGTGCCGTTGCGGCTGTCCAGATCCGTCACCGTCCACCCGCCGGGCGCGCGATGGACGCGGGCGTGGACGCGCGAGACCGCCGTCTGCGGCAGCGTCAGCCCGCCAGCGGGTGTTTCGCGCCCGATCATCAACGGTTCGCTCGCCGAGAGCTCGACCACGTGGGGCACGGCGCGGGGGTCCGGCGCGTGCAGGAGGACCAGCCCGGCTCGCTCGCCCGAAGTCGGGCGGAGCGGCGCTTCACCGAGCAGGTGGAGATCCTCGGTGCCCGCCGTTTCCGAGTCCGAGAAGCGCGGGCGGTCGGGCATGGGATCGTCGCGGTTATACCCCAGTTCTCGAGCGTGACACGTCACGTGACAGGTCACGCGTGGAGCCGCGTCGAGCGCGCGCATTCGGGCGCGATCACGCCTGCTTCGTTCGCCCACACTGGAGATTTCCGGTCGGCTCGGTTGGACGACTTCTTGCTCTCTGTCGGCCGCATGCACCTTCACCGACCCCTCACCGCCCTGATTTCCTTTGGCCTGCTCCTCGGCTGCGGCACCACGCCGGACGACGTCGCGAGCAACGAGCCGAGCGCGCCCCCGAGCGGGAGCTCCGTGGACGCGGGCACCCCCGAGGACACCTCACCGATGCCCTCGTCGGGCTCCGACGCAGGCTCGGGTGGGGCTGCAGGCGCGGGCGGGGCCGCGGGTGGACCCGGCACGCCGCTGCCGAAGCTCGCGCCCGCCAAGAACCTCGCGATGAGCGAGATCGCCGTGTTCCAGGGCGTGAAGGTCCCGATCATGAAGGCTGGCCAAGAGCACGACCCTTCGAAGTCGGTGCATCCGGTGGCCGGTCGCGCCGGGTTCGTCCGCGTCTACGTCGAGCCCCAGAGCGGCTTCACGCCCCAGACGGTGACCGCGCGCCTAACGCTCACGCGCCCCGGCGCCGCGCCGACCTCGATCGAGGCGACGCTGTACGTGGACGAAGCGTCGGAAGAGAGCAACCTGGACTCGACGCTCAACGTCCCGTTTCCCGCGGGCGCCGTCGAGACCGACACCAGCTACAGCGTCGAGCTCCTGACCCCACCGGAGCAGGTGAACGGCTCCGTGACCGGCGCGCGCTTTCCGAGCACGGGAGAGCTGCCGCTGCACGCCTGGGACACCGGCTCGGTCTTCAAGGTGAAGCTCGTACCAGTCCTGAACAACGGCAAGCTGCCGGAGCTCGGCGCCGCGCAGCTCGAGCTCTATCGGCAGGAGCTCCAGGCGATGTACCCGGTGCGCAAGGTCGAGCTCACGGTGCGCGAGGCGTACGACTACCCCGGCACCGTGTACGCCGGAGGCTCGGGCATTTCGTCCTTGCTGACCGCGGTGACCAACCTGCGTCAGAAGGACGGCGCGCCCGACGACGTCTACTACTACGGAGCGTTCCGCGCGACGGAGACGTATTCGGGCTACTGCTCCGGGGGCTGCACGACCGGGATCTGCCACCTGGTCGGCAGCTCGACCGACACCTATTCGCGGGCCTGCGTCGGCGTGGGCTACAAGGGGTCGTCGGCCGCCGGCACCATGGCGCACGAGCTCGGGCACGCCCACGGTTTGCCCCACGCGCCCTGCGGCAGCGTGGCTGGGCCGGACTCGAGCTTTCCGTACACGGGCGGCAAGATCGGAGCCTGGGGTTGGGACTCGAGGGACGACACGCTGGTGGAGCCCGCCACCCGCGACTTCATGAGCTACTGCAACCCTTCCTGGATCAGCGACTACAACTTCGATCGACTGCTCCACCGCATGAACAAAGTGGCGAACCAGACCGCTTCCGACACCGGAGCCGGCTCCGAGCAGGCCTCCGAGTGGCAGACGGCCGAGGTGCTCTCGGACGGAACCTTGGTCTGGAGCGACGTCGTGACGCTCCGCCGCGCGCCGGACGCCGAGCCGCGGGCCGTCGTGTTCGAGCGCGCCGGCAGAGACACCGGCAAGGCGGTCGCGCAGTTCTATCCGCTCGCGGATCGGCCGGGCGGCACCTTGCTCGTGCCGAAACGCGCGGAGCCGTGGGACGCCGTCCGCGTGGCGGATCTCGCGGGCCGCACGGTGCGCGCCCCCGCGGCGCCTTAGCCGCTGCTTCGGAACATCGACTCGAGCTCGGCGCTCGCCGCCACGCCATCGAACCGAAGATCGACCAGGTCTCGACAGCCCTCCCCTCGAGTCGCGGCGCGCCATGGCCGCAGCATGGCCTGCTCCTCCGACGCTGCTTCAGGAAGCGTCCAACCAGCATCGTTCGACTTCTTCGAACGTCTCGTTCGGATTGTTCTACTGGTGGAGACGAAGCTCACGTGGGAGCGTCTCGAGCATGGGAGCGAGCGCAGCGGGTGTCGGCGTGGCGGTCTGTTTGCTGCTGGCAGCAGCGGGCTGCTCGAACAGCTCCGCCGACGCGGGCGGAACTGGTGGCTCGGCGGGCAGCGGCGGCGCGGGTGGCAGCGCTGGCGGTGGTGCGGGCGGCAGCGCCGGGACCAGCGCGACCGGCGGCACCGCAGGCTCTGCCAGCGGCGGCGCGGCGGGCGGCGCTGGCGTGCTCTTCCACGACGACTTCGACGTCGCAAACCCCGCCTGGCACTTCGACACGGGGGATCCGACCGCGACCTACGACCTTGCGGCTGGCGGCCTCACGGTGAAGGGCGGGAGCCTCCAGGCCTTCGGGTGGATCGAGCCGGACCCCTCGTGGGGCGACGACGTCGAGGTCGTGGCTCGCTACCGCATCGAGACCGGCCTCGTGGGCGGCGTCGTGGTTCGAGGTGAGCCGACCACCTGGGATGCGGTGAACTGCAACCTGCGCGACGACTACGAACAGCTGCGGCTCGCCGAGCACACGGCGCGCACGTATCTCACGCTCGACTCCGCAGCTTCGACCGTCGATCTCGGCGTGGACTATGCGGTTCGGGCGCGCATCGTGGGCGACACGCTCGACTGCTCCGAGGCCGGGGGTGCCACGGTGTCGCGGAGCTCGATTCAGCGCACGAGCGGCGTGATCGGGTTCTTCGTGTACCAGGGGAGCGTGCGCTTCGACTCCTTCGAGGTGAAGAAGGCATCGAACTGAGCTGGTCCCTGGACGAGCTGCCCGATGATACGGGGTCAGTAGCAGAGCCCGAAGGTGCCAACCACCGTCGGGTTCGTGGCCTTGCAGGTCTTGAAGGTGCCAGTGCAATCCGCGTCCGAGCAGCACATCTTGTGGCACAGATTGTCGTCGTCGCAGTTCATCGTCGGCTTGCACCAGGGCCCCGTGGCGTTGTTGCACGCCTGCCCCTCCAGCTTCGGGCCTTCCGGGAAACAGACGAACCCCGCACTCGTGCCGTTGTACGCCAGATCGCAGGCAGCCCCAGCCTGGCAACCCACGTTCGTCACGGGATTGCACTGCACCACGACCGAGCCCGGCTTCACGCACGACGGGTCGAGCCCGAAGCCGGCATCCGCTCCCCCACTGTCCGAGCTCCCGGAGTCCGGCGCCGCCCCGTCCGACGGACTCGCGTCTCCGCCCGCGTCTGCCGCGGCGTCGCCCGCCCCCGCGTCGGCCAGGCACGCGCCCTTGATGCACGGCGAGTTGGCGCACGCGTTGCCGCAGGCGCCGCAGTGAATCGGGCTCACTTGCAGCGGTTCCTCGCATCCGTTGCCGGGCACGCCGTCGCAGTCTCCCCAGCCCGGAGCGCAGGTGACTACGCAGACGCCGTTGACGCACGAGGGGAGGCCCGTCGTCGTGGGGAGGCAGTACTTGCCACAACCGCCGCACGAGCCGAGGCTCGTCGAGGTGTCCGTCTCGCAGCCATTGGCAGGATTGCCGTCGCAGTCCTGAAACGGGCCCTGGCACCCGGCATCGGCCTCGACGGCATCGGCCTCGACGGCATCGGCCTCGACGGCATCGGCCTCCCCGGCGCTGTCGGCAACCGAGCCGTCCTGCCCGCCCGCGCCAGCCTCCGAGCCGCCGGTCCCTCCCCCGGCCTGGCCTCCGCTGCTGGTCTCCAACGTCACGTCGCTCGCGGCGTCCGCTGCCCCGCTCCCGCCGCCGCCCGATGAACCCGGCTCGTCTCCACACGCTCCGCTCAGGCTCGAAGCCATGCCCAACAACACCAACATCGCGAGCCGGCGCAGAGTCTTCATCTTGTTCGCCTCACCGCCGGCGAGGTGTGAAAAGTCCATGCCAACGATACACCCAGCCCCGCGAGCGACGATAGGCCGCACCGGCCCGATCGCAGAGCAACGCGAGGACTGTTCGTGAACGTTCGCGAACGTTCGCGAACACCCCGCTGCACCGTCGTGGTGTGCGTGCTCACCGGCAACGAGGCACACGCCAACGGGAGCCTTGCGCTCGAGTCGACGACTCTTCTCGACCGACCCGCGCCGACCTTTCTGATTGCGCGAAACTGGCACATCCACGCATTGCGGACGTGACGGCGAGAGCGTTTGAGAACCTGCCGTTCGTGGGCACCGCGAAGTGCTCGCAGTGTTCGCGACGCACCGCTCGAGGAGGCGTGGTCCGTGGCGCTCGACCGCATTGACGCCGCTGGTAATACCGGTAATACTCGGCCGCATGAAGACGGCCGTGTCCTTGCCGGACGATCTGTTTCGACTCATCGACGCGCGGGCGCGCGCTCTCAAGATCTCTCGCAGTGCCTTGCTCGCGAGGGCGGCCCGGGAGTTCCTCGAGAAGGGGACGCCGGCGGCCGACGTGACGGCGGCGTGGAATACTGCCATCGACAGCGGCGGGCAGCCTGGAGACGATCCAGCCGCGCTGGCGTTTCGCCGGCGGGCGAAGCGGGTGCTCCGAACCGGCAAGGCGAAGAAGCGTTGATTCGGCGTGGGCAGATCTGGTGGGTCGATTTCTCCGACCCGCGCGGCTCGGAGCCGGGATTCCGTCATCCAGCGCTCGTCCTGCAGCGAGACGAAGTCAACGCGAGTCGGATCAGCACCGTCGTGGTGTGCGTGCTCACCAGCAACAAGGCACACGCCAAGGCGCCCGGGAACACGCTGCTCGAACGCCGCCACACCGGTCTCCCGAGGGACTCGGTGGCGAACGCGTCACAGATCTCCACCGTGGACAAGGCGGACTTGGATGAGCTCGTCGGCGCTCTGCCACCGCCCGTCCTCCGTGCTGTTTGCGAAGGGCTGCGCTGGTTCTTGGACTTGGGAGAGTGACCCGCCCCACTCACCTCCCCATCCCATGACTCCTCGCCAGATGAGCCGCTCTTCCTGCCTCCCCTCGCGTCGCTTCGCTCCGCGGTCCCCTCCTTACCCGGCGCGCGCGAGCGGTGATGTCTTGCCAAGACCACTGGCGTCTTGCCGGTGCTCGCGCGTGCGCGGGTGGAGGGGACGCGTCGGTCCGCGCTGGGTGCGCTCTCGCCACCTGGGGGCCCCGCAATGCGGCGGGGTCGGAAGCTCGGCCGGCTCTTGGTCTCGACGTACCAGGCCGACCCAAGAAGCGGCTGTGGCCCAAGACGCGCGCTCTGGTACAGTTCGTCCATGGACGCCGACCAACTCCTGCAGGAAGCCCTCCGCCTTCCTGTCGAAGCTCGAGCGAAGCTCGTTGGCGATTTGATTTACAGCCTGGACGACGCCCCACCCGACACCGATCGCGACGTTGCGTGGGCGATCGAGATCCGACGTCGTCTAGCCGCTTACGACGCAGGCGAGCTGCACTCTGTCCCCGGTGATGACCTCCTGCGCGACTTGAGGACGATCGCGAGTGGCGGCGGAACTCGAGGTACTTGACGCAGCGGCGGACGAGGCGCGAGAAGCCGCCCGCTGGTACGCTGAGCGCAACCCGCTCGCTGCGGCAGCGTTTGAGCTCGAGGTTCGGCACGCCTTCCACGAGATTACGGAAACGCCCGACTCCTGGCCTACGCATGTCGAAGGAACACGTCGCTTCCTTCTTCACCGATTCCCGTACGAAATCGTGTACCGCCTTCTTGGCGCAAGCGTCCTGGTTCTGGCGGTCGCACACTGCAAGCGGCGGCCCGGGTACTGGCGTGAGCGAGCGGTCTGACGAGAAATTGAAGCAGACGAGGCCTGCCTTGCCGCCCGGCTGCTCTGCGTAGCTACGCCCTCACCTCCCCATCCCATAACTCCTCGCCAAATAAGCCGCTCTTCCTGCCTCCCCTCGCGTCGCTTCGCTCCGCGGTCCCCTCCTTACCCGGCGCGCGCGAGCGGTGATGTCTTGCCAAGACCACCGGCGTCTCACCGGTGCTCTCGCGCGCGCGGGTGGAGGGGACGCGTGGCTCCGCGCCCGGTGCGCTCACCGAGTTGGAGCGTGGGGTGCGGCAATGCCGCTCCGTCTCAAGGCCTCCTCGGCCCCGGGGTCGTGCACGATGTCTGCGCCCGTTCTTCTCGTTGGCACCTCGGGAACCAAGCCGGCGGGCACGACGACGAGCTTGTCGGGGCAAACGCCCTGGGCAGCGTACGCTGCTCTGACCGCTTCGGCTCGCTCGCGATCCAAGCTGGGCACGTATTCGTCTTGGAAGAAGTATCCGAGCACGTACACCCGCCCCGGTACTCGCGCCACGTCCGCGGCCGGGTAAGGCAAGCCCCAGTCGTTGATGGATGCCGAGCCTCGCTGAAAATAGACCTCGTTGCCGCGCCTCCAGCCCACGACGGGGCGCCTCGAGATCACCCAATGGCCGAGCTCGTCGCACGACGCATTCATCAGCGCGATCGAGTCACCCGGAACGCATGGCGCATTTTCGTCGAAGCTCTCGAGCCAGCATCCGTCGCCCCGCTTCGCCAACGGGACACCGCTCGAGGAGTCACGCCCCTCGCACGGAATGCCGAGGCCTTCAGGGAGCGACGAGCAATCGCCCCAACAGCGGCGGACGCTCCGAGCATCCGAAAGGCACGTGAGCCGCTGGTACGCATGCACGCGGGTCATGCCCGGGAACGAGCCCAGAGACCGCCTCGCCAAACCCGCATCGGGCAGTCGCGGAGAGATTTGCCCGTGGTCATTCGCGCCCCAGCACGCGAGCTCGCCGCTCGCCGAGAGCACGCACACGTGGCCCGCTCCCACGGCGAGCTCCCCGGTCCCCATGGGTGCGGGATCGCCGAGAGCGGGAACGAATCGAAATACCTTGCCGCGCCTGTCGCGTGTGTAGATTGCCCGCCGAAGCGCGTGTAGCTCCGTGACGTCCTCGAGCTGCACGCGGCCGATGACTCTGCCCTTCACCGACAACTCGATGTGGTGGTCCTTGGCGAGCACGGAGACCCAAGCGCCTTTCACACGCAGCCAGAACCCCCGGCCACGGAGAGCTCCACCACCTTGGGCAGCCCCTGAACCACGCGCAACGCTGGCTCTTTGCTGGACCAGCACAGAACCGTGCCAGTGCCGTCGAGTGCGCAGCCGGCGTCGCCTCCGAGCTCGAGTTGATGCACGGAGCCCGACCACTGGTTTGCGCCCGACACAGGCAAGTGGTCGGACACCGGCGCGGTGTGTTGGCTCGTGCAAGCGCTTCCCAGCAAGAGTAGCGCGCCTCGCCGCATCGCCAGTTTCAGCGTAACGGCGCGCGCTCGGCTATGCAACTTGGCGTGTCTGTCCCAGGGTGTCATCGCTGCCAGGGCCTCGGCAGCTTCACGGGCGATCGCGTAGAGCGTGTCGTCGGCACAGCCTCGGACCACGAGCGTCGTCGCGACTACGCTGCGAGCACGACCACCCGAGGAAACTGTGCGCGCAACGCCACGAAGTCTTCGATGTCGCCGGTCAAGACGACGGCGTCCAGGAGCGCCGCGGTGGCCATCACCATGGCGTCGATCGTTCGCTTGGAGTCGACCTCCCGCATCCTGGCGAGTGCAATGCCGGCTGCTTGCGCAGCGGCGACTGAGGCTACGATCTCCGTCGCGCCGAGAATCTCCTCGCGAGCATCGGTCCGACCGCGCCACCATTCTGCGATGACCGGCAGGGGAACGATGAGCCGTGCCCTGCCGATGGCTGCGAGACGGAAGAACCGCGCCGCCCGCTGCTTCCCTCGCTCCACCGACACGAGCGCGCCGGTGTCGAGAACGTACCTCGGGATCAAGCGGCTTTTCCGCCGCGGCCGCGGTGCTTTGCGCCGGCGACCTCTCGCGCGATTTCCCCCTCGAGCTCGGCGGCCTGGTCCGGCGTCAGGCTGGGGATGCGGTGCCTCGACAGGTAAGCGCCTGCAGCCAAGCGCCTACGCGCCTCCTCCGCGAGGTCGGTGACGAGGGCTGACAGATTGCCGCCGAACTCCTTGTCGGCGAGCGCGCGCAGCGCCCGCTTCGTCTTTGCGTCGACGGACACCGAGAAGGTCTCCGTGGCCCCGCTTCGCCGGTTCTTCTTGCGCTTCATGCTTAAAGTGTAGCACAAACGAGCGCAGAGCTTCGCCGGAGTTTCCCCTTCGGCGGAAGCATTGCGCACCTGCGGGGCGTCGATGTCGCCCAATCGATCCATCGGTTTTTCGCGCACCGACGCCGCGCGGCCAAACGGAGAGGGTGAGCGTTGCTCATGCCGGCGCGATGGCCGCCGCGCGGCCAAACGGAGGGGGTGAGCGCTGGGCCACGAGCCCACCCGCCGCCCGCTCACCGCCCCATCCCGTAACTCCTCGCCAGATACGCCGCGAACAAGTTGCACAGCGCATGGAACACGATGCCCGCGCCGATGCCCTTGGTGCGCGCGCGGAGCCACCCGAACGCGAGCGCCGGGAAGAACACCGCGAGCCGATTCGGATGGACCTCCGTCGCGAAGTGTCCGAGCGCGAAAAGCGCGGCGGAGACCAGCACGCCCCAACCGAGCTCCGCACCCAAGATCTTCCAGCGTGGCTTCCAGGCGTCGTCGAGGGCGGTCTGCAGGTAGCCCCGGTAGAAGGCTTCTTCGGGCAGCGCGATCACCAGGAGCTGGCCGAGCACGTCGTCGCCGAGCGCGGGCAGGGCGCCGGGCACGAAGGCGTGGCGGGGCCTCCACCACCACAGGTAGCCGAGCCAGAAGAGCGGGAAGATGGCGAGCGCGAGGCCAAGGGCCCAGGCCAGCGCCCGCGCCGCGTCCTTGCCGATGCGCGCAGGGGAGAGCGGCTCCGGGTCGAGCAGACCGCCGAGCGCGAGCCCGTAGTGCTCCGGGGGCAGCGGGTGATCTCGCCGGAGTGCGACCACGTAGGTGGCGGCGAGGAAGCCCAGGCCCACCGCCGTGGCCGCGTAGTTGTCGGGCATTCCGTAGGAAAGCCCCGTGACCAGCGCGGTCGTGGCGACCGCGACCCCGAGCGGCCGGAGCCAGAGGCGCGGGCCTTGCTGCGGCGCGGCGGGCTCGACCGCGGGCGAGAGCGGCGCCTCACTCACGGCAGGTTTCCCGGATCTTTCCGCCGAATGGGCGGCTCTTTGCTTCAGGTCGCCCCGGTCCTGAGATAAGGTCGCGGCCGCTCGATGTGCGGGCTCGGGCGCCGACGTCGTCGACGACGAGGCCGCACAGCGTCGGAGGAAAAATGCTCGAACCGATCTCGCCGTCCCCGCAGCCTGGCTCTCGGCCCGTTCCACCGTTCGCCGGCGAAGAGCCGAGCGAACGCGTCGACCTCGCCAAATGGCCGCCCGACGACGACGCGCCCGCCGGCGGCGGCGGCAACCCGCAGCTGCCCGGCGCCGGCTCCCCCGGATCGTTCGACACCGGCGACGGCGATTTCAAGAAGGGCCGCTTCAACCCCTTCGTGATCCTGATCGGGTTGGTGGCCGTCATCGGGCTCGGCTTGTTCCTGTTCATCGGCTTCAAGAAGGACGCCGAGAGGCTCACCATAGAGCAGGTCGAAGAGCGGAAGAAAGCGACCTTCATCCTGCCCAAGGCGGAGCAGCTGCCCAAGTGGCGGGAGTGGGCCGCCTCCGAGTCCAGCGACGAGCTGGTCCAGGAGTCGCTCAAGCAGCTGGCGTTCGCCAAGGATCCGGCCGGCGTGGACCTGGCGATCAAGGCGCTGACCCGGCCCAGCGAGCCGATCCAGTCGATGGCGGCGACGTGCCTCGCCGAGTACGGCTTGCCGATGGCAGAGGCCGCCAAGGGCCCGCTGCTCCAGGCGCTCCCCAAGGCGGGCCCCGGCGCCAAGCCGCAGGTCGCCTGGGCGCTGGTGGTGCTCGGCGAGTCGAGCGCTTTCGACAAGATCATGGAGCTCTACCGCGCCGGCCATCTGTCGAAGGTGCAGCGCCTGGGCGGCGGGGTGGCCTTCGACCCCGAGAAGATCGTCAAGCTCATCGACCTGGACAAGCTCGCGACCTTCGCTGGCGACGAGAGCCCGGCGGTGCGCCAGCTCGTGGCCACCGTGCTCGCGCGCAACGCCTCGCCGAAATACACCGACGTGCTGATCAAGCTCGTGCAGGACACCGACGCGGAGATCGCCCGCCAGGCGGCGCCGGGCCTGGGCAAGATCGGCGACCAGCGGGCGCGCGAGCCGCTGATCTCGGCCCTGAAGAAGACCGACAAGGAGAGCCGTAAGAAGTACCTGGCGGCGCTCAAGGACGGCATCGGCTGCGAGGGCCTGATCCTGGCCTTGCAGTCCAACGACACCGACATCGAGAAGAGCTGGTTCCAGACCAAGGTCATCTTCGACCTGGCGCGTGAGCTGGCCGATCCGCGCTGCGGCGACTCGATGCTCAAGTTTCTGGAGACCAAGCCCAACATCCACTGGCAGACCGAGGCCGCCACGGCCATGGCCGAGGTGGGCGACGTGCGGGGCGTGCCGACCTTGGCCAAGCGCCTGCGCATGGATCCGCTGAAGATCTACAGCGACCAATACGACCACGAGCAGCTCTTGAAGCGCGACGACCAGGAGCGCGTGGTGGCCGCGCGCATGCTCGCCGACCTCGCCGTCCTGCACCCCGACCAGCGGGAGTTCATCCGCAAGGAGAGCGAGGACGCGGTCATCTTCTGGATCCACGAGATGCCTTCGCCGCACGCCAACGGCCTGCGCGCCTTGGCCGCGATGGAGTCCACCAAGGACATCGCCCAGCTCCGCAAGTGGGCGGACCCCGACAAGCCGCTGCCCCGAGAAGGCCAGCAGCCGCCGTTCCCCGAGGAGTGGGTCGTGGCTCAGAGCGCGATGCGCTACATCGGCTGGCTCAAGGACGAGCAGAGCTGGGGCGTGCTCGAGAAGGCACTCACGCGCCGCGATCCGAAGCTGGATGTGACCATGGACGGCCTGATGGCCGGCGGCCTGGCCATCCTGGGCATGACCCTGCGCGCCCTGGGCGTCGGCGCCGCCGACGGCATGGCCCAGTGGCAGAACCCGAAGGCCTTCAAGCCGCTGATGAAGTACATCGAGGAGCCCAAGGAGAACGAGCAAGCGCGCATGGCGGCGTGCGCCGCCCTGCCTTGGGTCGCGAGCAAGGAGGACATGCTCGAGGTCGCCAAGAAGGTGCAGGAGTACAACAAGCCGGACAAGGCCGACTCCCAGCGCCGCGCCTGCCTGCTCGAGTCCTTCATCCGCCGTCCGGTGCCCGGCATCGCCAGCGCGCTCTTGCCGATGCTGAACGCCGAAGCGGCGATGGAGACCCGGCACCAGGTCGCGGCCGCCATCGGCAAGACCGGCTTCGACCAGGACGTGGAGCAGAAGCTGTTCGAGCTGATGAAGACGGAGTCGCTGGTCACGGACGCAGCGCTCGCGCTGATCCTGGGCGGCAGTCCCGACACGGCCAAGCGCGCCGTGGCGATGTTCGCCGACAAGCCGAAGACCACCGTCGAGGAGCTCCAGAACCTCTGGTACGACGCCTTCGGTTACTGGTCCCACGAAGATTTGGAGAGCGGCCGCATCTTCAAGTGGGTGGACAACGCCATCGCCATCCAGCAGGTCGAGCTCAAGGGCGTGCCCCAGGACTGGGCGCCGTTCCTGCTGATGAAGCAGTTCGACAACCTCCAGTACGACAACGGCCCGCACTCCTTCACTCGCGTGGTGCTGCGCGTCCGCCTGATGCGCATGGCCAAGGACCAGAGCAAGAAGGAGCTGATGGAGGGCGCCATCCGCACCCTGAAGTTCATGAAGGAGCAGGGCGTGCTCTTGGCGCTGCGCGACGAGAAGGGCCCGACCGGCGAGCTGGCGAGCCAGGCCTACTTCGAGCTGATGAACCCCAAGGTCATCACCGACGTGAAGGTCCCCGAGAGCGACACGGGCGGGGGCGGGGGCAAGAAGAAGGAGTGAGCGGACGCCGAGTCTCCGCACCGAGAGGGGCGCTCGTCGTGAGCGCCCTTCTGGCATTTGCGCTCACGGGCTGCGGGAAGAAGCACGCCGCTGCGCCGGCGAGCGAAAAGGGCCCGCGCATCATCCAGCTCGTCGCGACCCCGGGCGTGGTGGTCAAGCAAGCCTGCACGCCCAGCGGTACGGAGCAGTGTTTCAACGCGCGCGACGACAACTGCAACGGCATCATCGACGAGGGCTGCGGCGTCGCGACGGGGCTCGTGCAGTTCGCCGTCGCCTGGAGCCAGCCCAACGCCGACGTGGACCTGGAAGTGACGGACCCGAACGGCGAGCTCGCCGAGGTGGGGCGTGCGGCCAAGAGCGGCCTGGTCAAGGATCGCGACTGTCCCGGCAAGGCCAACGCCTGCCGCGGCCAGAACATGGAGAACGTGTACCTGGAGGAGGGCGATCCGCCTCGAGGCAAGTACCGCGTGCGCGTGCGGCTCGAGAAGCTGGGCGGCGAGAACCCGCCCATCCAGGTGATGCTGGGCGCACGCGTCGGGCCCAAGACCTACTCGCTCGAGCTCGAGCTGACCAAGCCCGAGGACGAGCGAGTCGTCGTCATCGAGCTGTAGGGGAAACGGCGCAGGTGTTGCGCGCCGGCACGGCGCTCGCGCTTGGCGGCCCGCTGTCCGGCCGCTAGCATTCCGTCGATGCGACGCGATCAGGTTCGTCTCGGGTCGTGCGGAGCAGTGCTTCTCCTTCTGATCTGGGCTTGTAGCTCGAGCAGCACCAACACCGCGAACGCTGGCGGGGCCAGCGGTTCGGCGGGAAGCGGAGGAGCAACCGGCGGGACGAACGCCGCGGGCGGCAGCGCCGGCGCGGCCACGGGTGGCGAAGGCGGTACTGCCGGCGCGGCCACCGGAGGCAGCGGCGGAGCCGCAGGGGCCGGCGGCAGCAGCGATGCGTCAGTCGATGCGCCGGTCGACGTCGCGGTGGAGGCATCCGCTCCCGTCGTGGGCGTCGCGGGGTCGGTCTGGTGCGGCGAAGCTGCGCCGAAGTGCAGCCTCGCGAACGGCGGCAAGTGTTGCTACTCGAGCGGCGACGCGGGTCCGAGCTTCGTCTGCCAGGCGTCGGCCGCCTCGTGCTCGACGCTCACCATCCAGTGCGACAGCAACAACGACTGCGCGTCGGGGCAGGTCTGTTGCCTGATCTCGAAGTTGCTGAACCCCTCGTCATCGGCCACCTGCAAGGCCACGAGCGAGTGCGAGAAGACCACCTTGGACGGCGGCGCCACCACTACCTTCGCGACCCAGCTCTGCGATCCGACCAAGACCTCCCCGACGGAGTGCGTCTACCCTGCCGGGGCGAGCTGCAAGCCGGTGACGACGAGCTCGCTGCCCAAGCAGTACTTCATCTGCGCAAAGTAGCGGCCTTCGACCGTGCGGCGCGGCGCACGCTCGGGTCGAAGCAGTCTAGGGGTCTGACAGCGCGCGCTCGAGGAGATCCGCGACTCCGAGCGGTCCGGACCAGGTCGCCAGGTAGCCCCGATCCAGGCGCTCGCCCTGGATCTCGACGATTCCGCGGACGTCGCCCCATTGCCGCTCGGAGATCTCGTTCCCCAGGCGATACCAGACGAGCTTGTGCAGGAGGGTGTCTTCGGGCGACGCGAACCGCACCGTCAGCGGCCCGCCCTCTGAGTCCAGTGTCTCGACGCGTGCCCGATTCATCTCGCTCGTCATCCAAGGGTCGCGCTTGAAGACGAAGACGTCGGCTTTGAACATCGTCTTCAGGTGGACGACATTGAAGCTGGATTGTCTCGCCAGTGCGTCGCGAATCATGTCCGCATCCACGTAGAAATCGTCGCGCAACGCGGCGACGAACGGGTCGACGTGCTTCCCGAACAACTCGGCCACCACGTCGACGTCTTGGGTCGAGCGGGGCACGCCGTATACCGAGCTCGCCACCGAACCGCCCACGACGTACCGGATCCCAAGCTCATCGAAGGCCCGCACCAGCAGCCCAACCACGAGCAGCGGGTCGCCGAGGACCATCAGTACCCTTCGACCGCAGGGTCCCAGCCGAACGCGCGGCGCATGAGCTCCGGATCGAGGCGGCGTGAGGCGAGCCGCAGCGCGAGCTCACGCTCGTCGGCCCCTGCGTGCGCGCGCCGGACGTCGGCGAGGCCTAGCTGCTGCACGGCTCGTGACAGCGCGCACACTCGCGCCATCTTCTCCGCGCAAGACATGCGCCGGTAGCCCTCGGTGAGGAGCGCGGCGACGACTGGGTGGGTGTCGCTCGGAAGCACGGGCTCAGCCTATACCACCCCGCGACCGGCGTGACCGCCGAGGGCGACTGCGCTAGCCTGCCGGCCCCATGATCAGAACCGCTGCCACACTCACCCTTTCGTTCCTGCTCGCCCTCGCTGCATGCGGCAAGAAGCCCGCCACCGAAGAAGCAGCGGCGCCCGTCGAGAGCGCCAAGCCCGAGAGCGAGGCGCCCAAGACGGAAGATCCCGGGCCCGCAGCGTCGGCCGAGCCCGAGGCCGCTCCGCCCAAAGAGCTCAAGGGCTGCGACAAGACGCTGCACGACTTCGACGAGCTCCTGACCACCGCCAAGAACGAGTGCAAGAAGGACGCGGACTGCGGCTGCTTCCCCGCGCAGCTCTCCAAGATCCCCGGCAACGACTGCGGCGGCGTCGTGGACAAGGCGACCAGCAAGAAGCTCGACGCCCTGGTGAAGGACGCGAAGAAGAACGGCTGCGGCACCATGGCGCAGTGCGACCCGTGGACGTGTGAGCCGATCTGCGAGGAAGGGCGCTGCCAGAAGGGCCCGCGCGAGAAGAAGAAGTGACCCGGAGATGAGGGAGGGGTCGGCGCTCGAGGTCTTGGCGACCTTCGCCAAGCTCGGCCTGACCTCGTTCGGCGGGCCCATCGCTCACATCGGCTACTACCGCCAAGAGCTGGTCGAGAAGCGGAGGTGGGTGAGCGAGACCGAGCTCGCCGAGCTGCTCGCGCTCTGCCAGTTCTTGCCGGGGCCGGCGTCCAGTCAGCTCGGGTTCTGTCTGGGCCTCACCCGCGCGGGTCTCCCCGGCGGGCTCGCTGCCTTCGCCGCGTTCACGCTGCCGTCCGCGGCGTTGCTCTTCGCGTTCGCGGCGCTGTTGCCCCAGCTCTCGAGCGCGCTCGGACGAGGAGCGCTCCACGGTCTCGCGCTCGTGGCGGTGGCGGTGGTGGCGCACGGGCTCATCGGCATGGCGCGGCAGCTCTGCCCCGACGTGCCGCGTGCCAGCATCGCGATCGCCTCCGCGCTGGTGCTGCTGCTCGCAGGTGCGGCATGGGTGCAGCTCGTGGTGATCGCCGCAGGGGCGCTGCTCGGCATGTTCGTGTGTCGCGGCGGCGCGCTGCCGGGCCCGAGCGCGCTCCGCTTGCGCTACGGACCCAAGCTCGGTCTCGCGCTGCTCGCGGCCTTCGCCCTCGGGCTCGTCGGGCTGCCGATCGCCGCGCGTGGGTTCGGCGGGCTCTGGGCCGTGGCGGACGCGTTCTACCGCGCCGGCGGTCTGGTGTTCGGCGGTGGCCACGTCGTGTTGCCGCTGCTCGAGGAGGCCGTCGTCCGTCCGGGCTGGGTCTCGGCGAGCGAGTTCGTCGCCGGCTATGGCGCAGCGCAGGCCATTCCGGGTCCGATGTTCTCGTTCGCGGCCTACCTTGGCTCGCGGATCGCCGGAGCTGGCGGCGCGCTCGTGGCGCTGTGCACGATCTTCCTGCCCGGCCTCTTGCTCGCCGCGGCCGTGCTCCCGCTCTGGCGTTCGGTCGCGTCGCGACCCGGCGCCGTGCGCGCGGTGGCCGGGGTGAACGCGGCCGTCGTGGGCCTGCTGGGCGCCGCCCTCTACGATCCGGTGTGTACCAAAGCGATACGTGGCCCCTTCGACGTGGCCGTTTCGCTGGTGGGTCTCGCGCTGCTGCTCCGGTGGCGCGCCTCTCCGCTCTGGGTGGTACTGGCCTGCGTTTGCGCCAGCGTTGCCCGGGCCATTTGGGTGGCGCCCGGCGGCTGAGGGCATCGGGCAAACCACGGACCCCGCTGGCCTCGGCAAAATCCCCTACGCCGAGGCCGGCCCTGAGGGTACGATCACCCAGATTTGTCGCGCCATCGCCTAGGAAAGGTCACCGGCGCGGTGGACGTGCCCCGCGGGCCCGACGTGATCCACCGCATCCGCGTCGCAGCGGAGTGGCTGGACGAGGGTGCGCTGATCGAGTTCGAGCTGCCGCGCAACCTGAAGTGCGCCACCTGCGAAGGCGGTGGCTGCGACAAGTGCGAACGCTCCGGCGCGATCTCGGTGCGTGGCAGGAAAGAGCTCGGCGAGGTCGTGCAGGTCACGCTGCCCGTTCGCGGAGAGAGCAGCATCGAGTCCACCTCGTCCGGGCGCAGCATCGTGATCCGGATCCCGGAGCGCGGCGGCATCTCCGACAACCCGAACCTGCCGCGGGGCCTGCTCTTGCTCAGCATCGTGCCGGCGGACGTGCCGGATCCCGAGGTGCGGCGCATCGAGCGGCCGAAGGCGCCGCCGGTGCTCACCGAAGAGGAGGCCATGGCGCCTCCAGAGTCGGCGCCCGAGGAAGCTCCGCCGCCCGCGGCGCCGGCGCGGAGCAGCCGCGTGGTGGTGTGGGTGGCGGTGGTCGTTTTCCTTTGGGTTCTGCTCTTGATTTGGCTGCGCCTCAGCGGGCGCGCCTAGCATCGCAGGCCCACGGGCGATTATTTCGCGGCCCCGTCGCGGCTCCTTGGTTGACGCGAAGCAGCATGGCGCCCTAAGACCTCTTCGAAACCCGCGCGCGTGGAGCCCTGCCCATGAATCCCGTAGCGATGGCCGTGATCATCCTGAGTCTGACTGGCGCGTTCCTGTGGAGCGCGAGTCAACGCTGGGGGTTGCTCAAAGTCGGAGGACCGACCCACGAGAGCCGCTTCGGCTCCATCGGCGAGCGTCTGGGGCGCGTCTGGACCTTCGCGTTCTTCCAGAAAAAGATGCGCTACTACCTGACCGCGGGGATCGCGCATCAGCTGATCTTCGTCGGCTTCGTCGTGCTGCTGTTGCGCACGCTGGTGCTCTGGGGCCGGGGCTTCGACCCGACCTTCAACCTGTGGATCCTCGGCCCGAAGGACACGCTCGGGCAGGTTTACGGATTCCTGAAGGACGTGATCTCGACGCTGGTCGTCGTCGGCGTCTGCGTGTTCGTCTACTACCGCACGCTCAACAAGCAGAAGCGCATGACGCTGTCGGGTGAAGGCCTGGTCATCCTGGGCATCATCGCGACGATGATGATCGCCGACCAGCTCTACGACGGCGCGGCCATCGCCCTGAACCACAAGCTCGGCACGGAGTGTGGCACCAGGACCTCGGACTGGTGCGGCACCGCGGCGAATCTGGTGAAGCCGCTGGCGCCGCCGACGGGTCAGCTGGCCTTCC
Source organism: Polyangiaceae bacterium (assembly GCA_015075635.1). NCBI lineage: Bacteria > Pseudomonadati > Myxococcota > Polyangiales > Polyangiaceae > Polyangiaceae bacterium. The sequence continues at coordinate 1,008,840 of JABTUA010000002.1, read as the reverse complement.
ACCCCTACCCGGAGCCCGTCGGCAGCCTGTGGGCGTTGGCGCTGAGCGGCGCGGACGTGCGCACGCTGGCCGTGCTCGGCAACATCGGCTTCTGGGTGCACTCGTCGCTGGTGCTGATCTTCCTGAACATCCTGCCGTACTCGAAGCACTTCCACATCATCACCGCGATCCCCAACGTCGCGCTCAGCGACATCACGCCGCCGGGACGCCTCCGCCCGCTCGCCAAGAACACCGAAGAGCTGATGGCCAAGGTGGAGAAGGCGATGGAGCGCGAGGACATGCTCGCCGCGCCGATCGGCTACGCGCGCATCGACCATTTCACCTGGAAAGACGTGCTCGATTTCTACACTTGCACGGAGTGCGGCCGCTGCTCGGACAACTGCCCGGCGGCCACCACCGGCAAGATGCTGAGCCCGAAGTTCTTGACCCTGGATCTGCGAGATCACCTCTACGAGCGGCAGGAGGAGCTGCTGGAGGTCGGGGAGATCCCGCGGGTGGACCTGAGCACGAAGCCCGCGGAGGAGCCCAACCCGGAGGAGGCGAAGCCGGAAGAGGAGGCGAAGTCGGAAGCCGAGGCGAAGCCGGAGGCCGAAGGTGAGGAGAAGAAGGCCCAGGGCGCCGAGGCGGAGGCCGAGAAGAAGCCGGAGTACAAGCCCATCGATCTGGTCCCGAACGTCGTCCACGAGGACGTGCTCTGGGCGTGCACGACCTGCCGCGCCTGCGAGGAGCAGTGCCCGGTGATGATCACCTACGTGGACAAGATCGTGCAGATGCGCCGCAACCTGGTGATGATCCGCGGCGAGAGCTTCCCGCAGGAGCTGAACAAGCCGTTCCAGGGCATGGAGACCAACGGCAACCCGTGGAACCTGTCGCGGGTCGATCGGGCGAGCTGGGCTGAGGGCCTGGACGTGCCGACCATGGCGGCGAACCCCAAGGCAGAGGTCCTGTACTGGGTGGGCTGCGCCGCCAGCTACGACGACCGCGCCAAGAAGATCGCCCGCGCCACGGCCACGCTCCTGAAGCAAGCCGGCGTGGACTTCGCCATCTTGGCCGAAGAGGAGAGCTGCACGGGGGACTCCGCCCGGCGCGCCGGCAACGAGCTCCTGTTCATGATGCTGGCCGAGACGAACGTCGCCACCATCAACGGCTACCAGGAGCAGGGCGGGGTGAAGAAGATCATCACCACCTGCCCGCACTGCTTCAACGCCCTCGCCAACGAGTACCCCGACTTCGGCGGCAAGTGGCAGGTGGTGCACCACGCCGACTACCTGCTGGAGCTGGTGGCGCAGGGCAAACTGAAGCCCAAGAACGGCGTGAAGGGTCGGGTCGTGTACCACGACTCCTGCTACCTGGGCCGCTACAACGAGATCTACGAGTCGCCCCGCGAGATCCTCAGGCGCATTCCCGGCGTCGAGCTGGTCGAGCCCGAGCACTGGACCCGCAACAAGGGCCTGTGCTGCGGCGCCGGCGGCGCGCAGATGTGGATGGAGGAGCAGAACAAGGATCGCGTGAACGTCAAGCGCACCAAGCAGCTGCTCGAGACCGGCGCCAAGACCATCGCTACGGCGTGCCCCTTCTGCATGACGATGCTGACCGACGGCATCAAGGACCAGGAGAAGGAGGGCGAGATCCAGAACTTGGACATCGTCGAGCTCCTGGCTCAGGCGTGCGGGGAAGAGAAGCTCGCGAAGGCCGAGCCGGAGGCTGCCCCGGAGAAGCCCGCCGAGGAGGAAGCGCCCGCCGAGGCGTAGCTCGGGCACCGCCCGCATACGGTGGTATAGTTCGGCCAGATGTCCGCCTCTCGCGAGCTCCCGCTCGAAGAGCCCGTCCCCGCGAAGCACTTCGTGTGCGACGCGTGCGGCGAGTCCTTCGAGGGCGTGCCCGGCGGCTCCGGCCTGTTCCTGTGGACCCGCGGGGACGAGGTTCGCTACGAAGAGCCGCCGCTCTGCGACGACTGCGCCTCGCAGATCACCGTCGGTGCCCTGGTGCGCTGGGACATGGGCGAGGAAGAAGAGGGCTGAGCCCGCTCACTGAAGCACGGCGTCGGCGCGGTCCACGCCCTTGATGGGAGGCCTGCGTTCGAGCAGCTCGAGGGCCGTGGCTCGGAGCACCATCGACGACTCGGTGGCGCGCACGACCTCCTTGAGCTCGGTGCGCTTGCAGACCGGCAGGAGCGGCATCGCGATCTCGGGCGGCGAGCCGGGGTTCAGCACGATGGCCAGCCGCACGCGGCTGCGGCTCAGCCAGCGCAGCGACTGGGCGACCTCCGCGATGACCTCGGCGCGGGCAGGCCGGCGTGCCACGAGTCGGACCACGTCGTCCTCGACCATCTTGGGGTTCTGGAGCAGCAGGCGAATCACCAGCGGGTGCGGATCGGACAAGAGCTTGTCGAACGAGCGCCGGTTCGGGCGCCGTGCCAGGGAACGGCGCTCGCCCAGGGTCAGCTCGCGCCCGGCGCCGTAGTCCGGCACCGGCAGCTCCGTCGCCGGGCGATCGACGAGCACCGGCGGCGGACCGCGCCTGAGCAAGCGGGACAATCCCAGCAGGTGGCGCGACTGGGCTTCTTCTCTCAAGCGCTCGATCAGCTCCGCGGGTGCCCGACTCACGAAGTAGAGCGAGACCGCCAGGAGCGCCTCGCGCGCCTCCGGGTCGGAGCGCTCGCTCGCGTCGCACAGCTCGTCGAGCAAGCGGGCGCTCCGCGCGACGGGCCCGACCTCGAGCTGCTCGGACAGCCACCCCACCCGGAGACCCGTGTCGGCGAGCGAGAGCAGCAGCCGCTTCAGCCTCTCGACGTCGCTCACGACGCCAAATGGTACCACCCCGCGGCCCCGGCGCTAAGCTCTGACCCCGTGGCCGTCACCGAGCTCATGAACCGCCTCGCCGCTGCCTGGCGGACCCGCGTGGGGACGGCCTCGCGGCAGGCGCTGCTCTGTGCGCTGGTCCTGGCCATCACCGGCGGGGCTCACCTGGCTCGGAATGGGACGACGCCGGCCCGCCTGGGGACCGCCGCGATCATCGCGCTGGTGATCGCGGCCATGGTCGTGCGTGCGGTGCGCGAACGTCGCACGTACCTCGACCTGCGCCGCACCATCCGACAGGTACTGGTTCCTGCCAACCCGGAGCTCGGCCAGCGAACGCTGCGCGCGGTGTCGCTGCTCGAGCGCACGGCGCGCGACGACAGCGCAGGCTCTCCGGAGCTCGCGCGCCTGCACTTCGAGCGCCTGATAGCCCGCGCGTCCGTCGTCGAGGTGGAAGCGTCGGCGACGCGCCGCGCACGCTGGTGGCAGGGCGGGGTGATGCTCGGTTTGGCCGCCGTCGTCGTGTCGTTCGCGGTCGGCCCGATGCGCGTGGTCGAGGGCCTCGACGTGCTGTTCGCGTGGAAGGGGCGCGCGCCGCTGCCGCTGGCCTGGCTCGACTACATGCGTGTCAGCGCCGAGCCACCTGCCTACCTGAAGCTGCCCGAGCGCTCGGTGTTGCCCGGTCTCGCCTCGCGGCACCCGGAGGGCACGCTCTTGTCGGTGCGCGGCGTGCCGCGGCGCGACGGGCGACGCCTGGTGCTCACGGACGGCGTCAGCGAGGTGCCCTTCGTCAGCGACGGCGCGGGCGGCGTCGTCGCGCGCTGGACGTTGGAGCGGACCGGCGAGCTGCACGTCGCCGCGCGCTTCGGCGGCGTGCTGATCCACGAGCTGGAGACCATCCCGGTGACGCTGATCAGCGACGAGGTCCCAGAGGTGAGCCTGGCCGGCGCGCCCAAGACGCTCGAGCTGAAGGGCGTGGAGTCGCTCCCGCTCGCCTACGAAGCCAGCGACGACCACGGGCTCCGGCAGGTGGACGTGGTGTTGCGCGCCGGCGAACGCGAGGACCGACGCGTGATCGCGCGGCTGGACGGCCAGAGCACCTTCGAGCGCGGCAGCCACGTGCTCTCGCCGCGCGACCCGTTCCTCAGGCGCATGTACCTGCCCATCCAGGTCACGGTGGAGGCCCGCGACAACGACCCCGTTCGCGGGCCGAAGTGGGGGCAGAGCCCGGCGATCACGCTGATCCCTCCGGTGGTCGGCGAGCCCGAGGCGCTGCGCTACTCGGCCCTCGCCAAGGCCCGGGGCGAGCTGATCGACTTCCTGGCTTGGCAGCTCGGGCGCGAGAGCGGCAAGGATCTCGAGCCTCTGTCGAAGGACGAGCGCGAGCGCGCGCGGCGCGTCGCCGACGCCGTGCTCGGCGCCGTGGACAAGAGCCACGGCGGGCTCGGTTTCCCGCCGGGCCTCAGGGCGTTCGTCGCCGGTCAGATGCGGGTGCTGGAGCGCCCGTCGCGGCCCGGAGAGTCGAGGATCCGCCGCAGCGAGGACGTGACCCTCGCCGTGGACTCGGTGCTGCGCGTGCTCGGCTCCAAGGACGCGCAGAGCGTCGCCAAGCGCCTGGCGGACGTGGTGGAGGAGATCGCAAACGGCGCCAAGCAAGCGCGCGAGACGGAGAAGAAGAGCGTCGGGCTCGCGCGGCTCGACTCCGCGCTCGGGGCGTCCGAAGCGGGGGCCAAGCGGCTCATCGAGCTGGGCTTCCTGGGCCGGGACCTGGGCAGCGTGGCGGTAGCGGACCTCGGGCGCGTGCAGCGCGCGCGCAAGGCCGACGACCTGACGCACGCCGAGCTGGCCGCCCGTCACCTGGCAGCGCGCCTCCGCCGGCCCAACCCCTCGTTCGGCAGCGCGCAGCGCGGCGGCGTCGAGTCCGGCGCCCCCAGTCAGAACGGCGGGTCGAGCGGCGAGCCCTCGGACGCCAATGATCGCTTCGACGAGCTGGCCGCCGAGCTGGAGAAGCTGGCGGCCGACCACGCCGACGAAATCGGCAAGGTGGAGCGGGCGCTCAGCGAAGCGGAAGCGAGCGTGGACCTGGAGAGCATCCGGGAAGAAGCCAAGCAACGCGCCGACGCGCTCCGCCGCGCCCTGGCGGATCTCCCTCAGTTCAGCCACACGCCCGGCTCCGCCCGCTCGGCTGCGGCGCTCGGTCGCGAGCACGGCACCGCGATGGCCGAGTCGCTGGAGCGGCTGAGCCTGGGCGACGCGGTGCAGAGCGGGAAAGACGCCTTGAACGCGCTCAAAGACGCCGAGAAGAAGGCTGGCGCGAGCGACCTCTTGGACCGATCGGAGCTCGAGGCGAGCAAGAGCGAGCTCGCACGGCAGCTCGCCTGGGCGGAGCAACGCTTGGACGATCTCAAGAAGAACGCACAGCACAAGTCCCGCGACGCCACCAGCTCCTCCGGCGAGCGGGAGCACGAGATGTCGCGCCGCGCCGGCAACCTGGCGTCGCGCGGCAAGAACGGTGACACGGCGCTGCCGGAGGAGGCGCTCGAGAGCCTGGAGAAGGCCGAGGGCTTGATGCGCGAGGCCGCTCGCGCTCTGGTGGACGGGCGCGGGGAGCGCGGTCTGGAGCTGCAGCGCGAGGCTCAGCGCCTGCTCGAGCAGGCGACCACGGGGCAGACCGGAGAAGACGAGGAGCAGTCGCCGCACGACTCGCGTCCGAAGGAGTCGCGCGACGGCCAAGGCAAGGACATGCGGACCGGTGGCGAAGTCCCGCGCGACCAGGACAAGAAGCGCGCGGAGGAGTTCCGGCGGCGAGTCGTCGAGGGCTTGGGCAAGAGCAAAGACGGGCGCTTGGCTCCCGCGGTGAAGCGCTACGCGGAGGGGTTGCTCCGATGAGAGCTCTTCTCCGTCGACTGGCGGCCTGCGTGGCCCTCTTGTCCGCCAGCCCCGCGGCGGCGCAGGGGCCGAGCCGCGCGCAGGCCATCGCCGACGCGATCACCGAGCTCGACGTCGAGCGTGCGCGGAGCTTGCTCGAGAAGACGGACTCCGCCTCCCCCACCATCGCCTTCGAGCGCGCGCGCCTCGCCATCTACCTGGGGGACTGCGACACCGCGTCCGCGATCCTGAGCTCGGTGGAGCTGGGCGGGACGCCGGAGGGGGCGGGGCTGGCGGAGCTGGCCAAGAGCTGCGCCCGAGCGACCGCCGGCGCCCTGGTCGAGGAAGACAAGAACGCCGGCGTGTGGATCCGCCTACAGGACGAGGCGGATCGCGCGCTCGTGCCGCTCATCGTGGACGTCGCGGTCCGCGCACGCGCGCAGATCGAAGCAGATCTCGGCACCGTCTTGCCCCGACCGCTTCGGCTCGATCTGGTGCGCGACCTGTTCACGCTCTCGGCGATCTCCGGCCTGCCGGTGACCGCGGCGGAGACCACCGGCACCGTGGCGGTGGCCCGCTGGGGACGCGTGACGATGATCTCGCCGCGCGCGACCCACCTCGGCTACCCGTGGGAGGACACTCTGGCACACGAGATCGCGCACCTCGCGCTGACGCGCGCCACCCGCGATCGCGCCCCGCTCTGGTTGCAGGAGGGCATCGCCAAGCGCGAGGAGACCCGGTGGCGCGAGCCGCGTCCCTTCGACGGGACGCCGTCCGCGGACTCGGTCGCGCGCACGGCGATCTTGTCGGGTCGCTCCGTCGGCGTGGACAAGCTCGGTCCGTCCATCGCCATGCTGCCCACACCGGAGGCTGCGGCCACTGCGTTCTCGGAGGTCACGAGCTTCGTCGCCTATTGGGTGCGCGAGAACGGCGTGCCAGCGCTGCACCTCTTGGCGAACGACCTGAAGGGGAGCGGCGGCGACGACGCGAGCATCGCGCTCCGGAGCGTGTCGGGGTACGACTTGAACGGCTGGATCCTGAAGTGGCACGACGCGCTCCTGCGGCAGACCGAGGCGACCGCCGCGCCTGCCAAACCTCCACACGCGCTGCCGCGACGAGGTGACGATCCGGCGCGCCGGACCCGCCTCGGGGACCTGCTGTTCTCGCGAGGACACTCCCGCGAGGCGGCGACTCAATTCGAGCCAGCCGCGAAGGCCCTCGCGTCGGAGCCGGCGCTGCGCTTCCGCTGGGCGCGGGCGCTGTGCGACGCGGGTCGGAACGCCGACGCCCGGACGGCGCTGGGCGGGCTCGAGGACGTCCGGACGGTCCACGGCGGCTGGCAGGCCCTGAGCGGACGTTTCCGTGCCGAGGCTGGCGAAAGGCCGGCGGCGCAGGCGGCCTTCGCGCTGGGGATCGCCGTAGATCCCCTGAGCGAGGACGTGGCGTGCGAAGGTCAGTGGAGCCCGCGAGCTGCGGGAAAGCCGGCCCCGGCCTTGCCAGACGACGCGCGGCGTCGAGCGCTCTGCGAAGCTGCGCGGCTCGTGCCGCGAGATTGACCCTCGGGGCTGGGCCGCCTAGCATCGGACGTCCATCTGTGCGAAATCAGATGGCTTCCGCTGACCCCGGTCGATTCGCGCTCTCTGATTGAGGATTCCCGGTGAGTGCCGCCACCTTCGCCGCCGCGCAGCTCCTGAAAGTGCTCCCGCGTAAGCGGATCAGTCGGGCCGTGGGAAAGCTCTGCGAGCAGCCGCTCGCGCCCCCGACGTCGCGCGCCATCGAGCGGGTCTACTCCAGCGTGTTTCGCGTGAACATGGGGGAGGCCGCGCAGCGTACCGACCCGTATCCGACCTTCGACGCCTTCTTCACGCGACACCTGAAGCCCGGAGCTCGCCGCGTCAGCGACGACGTGGTGGTCAGCCCGGCCGACGGTGTGGTCGAGGCGACGGGCCCGGTGGACAGCGGCAGTCGGGTGTTCGTCAAGGGTCGCCCTTACGACGTGGCCGAGCTCGTGGGCGATCCCAAGGACGCCGCGCGCTATGCGGGAGGAGGCTTCGCGGTGGTGTACTTGTCGCCCCGCGACTACCACCGCGTCCACTCGCCCGCCGAGGGTGTCATCTCGCTCGTGCGCGGCATTCCCGGCGACCTCTACCCCGTGAACAAGATCGGCGAGCGGCACGTCCCGCGCCTGTTCGTGCGCAACAACCGCGTCGCCATCGCCATCGACACCCAAGGCCTCGGCCGCGTCTACGTGGTCATGGTGGGTGCGGTCATCGTCGGACGCATCAGCGTCAGCGTCCTTCCCGACCCGGCGGTTCCGCCCGGTGACCACGTGCTCGACCCTGCTTCGCCGGTGAAGCGGGGAGACGAAATTGGAATCTTCCACCTGGGTTCGACGGCGGTCCTGCTGGTCGAACCGGGCATCACCCTGGCCCGTTCCGTCGGTCCGATCCGGTACGGCGAATCCCTGCTGAAACCCGCATGAGCGACGATCAGCTGGACGACGAAGCGCCGCCGGACATTCCGGACATCTCCTCGGATCCCGAGGTGGCGCCGATCCCCCCGTTGCCGTCGCAAATCCCGCCGCCCTCGGTGCCGCTGCCGGAGCAAGCCCGCGCGAAGGCCGACTCCATCGACGTCGAGGTCGACGTGGACGTCGAGGTGCCCAGCGAGCCCGGCGAAGAAGTCGATCCGGAGGTCCTGCCGCCGCTCCCCCCTCCCCGCAAGCGCATGCAGACCAGCCCCGCGACACCGGTGGCCCGCGCGAGCATGCCCCCGCCGGCCGCAGAGGAAGCCGAGAGCGCAGCTCCCACCAGCGACTCTCTCAAGCCGCCGCGCCCGCCTTCGATCGCCGACCTGGACGAGCAGACGACGCGCCTGCCCGACGCGCTGGACGAGTCCGATCTCGAGAGGACGACTCGGCAGGTCGCGCCCGAGCTGGCGATCACCGACCTGGATGAGCCGACCACCCGCATGACCGAGGAGTCGGGTGTCGTCCGACCCATGCTGCCCGTGGAGCTGCCGGTCGCCGAGCCCGCGCGCCCCGCATCGCAGCCTCCGCGTCCGGTGTCGCAACCGCCGCGCCCGGTGTCGCAGCCGCCGCGCCCGATGTCGCAGCCGCCGCGACCCATGTCACAGCCGCCGCGCCCGGTGTCGCAGCCGCCGAGCCCGGCGTCGCCACCTCCACGCCCGGCGTCGCAGCCTCCGCGTCCGGCGTCGCAGCCTCCGCGTCCGGCGTCGCAGCCTCCGCGTCCGGTTTCACAGCCTGCGCCGCCCGCAGCAGCCAAACACGAATCCGAGCCTCCGACGCAGCCCTGGCACGCTCCGCCCGAGGCGCCCGAAGGCGAGCATGCTGCGACCTCCTACCCACCCCCTCCGATCCACGTGGAGGAGGCCGGAGCGCCGACTGAAGCGCCGCCGGTGTCACTCAAGCCGATGCGGGTCATCGGTGTGAAGACACACGTGACGGAGCCGCCGCCGCCGCCGCCGCCCCCGCCGCCGCCGGCTGCGGAAGCCGCTCCGGCCGCGGACGCCGAAGAGCTCTCCGACGACGATTTCGCGCCTCCGTCCCAGGAAGGCGACGAAGAAGGCGAGATCTCCTTCCCCAAGGACGAGGTCGCCGAGGAAGCGCCCGTGGCCGGCGAGGAGCTCACCGACGAGGACATCGCGGTGCCGGAGCGCGAGAGCGAGCCGGAGATCGCGGTGGACGTCGAGGAGGAGAAGCCGGCTGCGCCGCCGCCGCCGCCCCCGCCCCCGCGACGCGAGCCACCCAAGCCGCCCTCGGTGGCCGAGGCCAAGGAAGCCCAGCGCACCAAGCAGCGCAAAGCGTGGTGGGAGGAGCTGTTCGGCGAAGACTTCGCTCGCGCCAACTCGAAGCTGAAGTCTCCGCAGATCGTCCAGGAAGCGGACTTCATCGAGGAGTCGCTGGGCGTGGCCAAGGGCGGCGTGCTCCTGGATCTGGCGTGCGGCGGTGGGCAGCACGCGGTCGAGCTGGCGCAGCGTGGCTACGGCGTGGTCGGCTACGACCTGTCACTCTACCAGCTGGCGGTCGCGGCCGACGTCGCGCAGGAGTACGGGCAGAAGCTCAACCTCCTGCAAGGCGACATGCGTGAGATGGCGTTCGAAGAGATGTTCGACGGCATCTACTGCTGGAACACCAGCTTCGGCTACTTCGAGGAAGAGAAGAACGCGGCGGTCGCGCAGCGCATCTTCCGAGCGCTGCGCCCGGGCGGCATGTTCCTGCTCGACGTCGCGAACCGGGACTTCGTGGTCGCGAACCAGCCCGCGCAGACCTGGTTCGAGGGCGACGCTTGCGTCTGCATGGACGACATGGCGGTGGACTTCATCACCAGCCGCCTGAAGGTGAAGCGCTCGTTGATCCTCGACGACGGGCGCACGATGGAGTGCAGCTACAGCATCCGGCTGTATTCGCTGCACGAGCTCGGGAAGATCCTGCACGACGCCGGCTTCCGGGTGACGGAGGCCAGCGGCCACCCGTCCACCCCCGGCGTGTTCTTCGGCGCGAGCTCGCCGCGGATCCTGATCCTGGCTCAGCGACCCTGACGGGCTAGCCCCAGCAGTCCACCTTCGCCATCACCGCCTCGACGCACGTCGCGGCCTCGGCGCAGGGCTTCTGCATGCAGGTCGCCAGCTCCGAGAGCGTGGCGTCACTGAGCAGTCCGGCGCCGTGCGTGCACATGTCGTTGGTGCCGTTGCACTGCGTCACCCAGTTGGTGCACGCGCTCTTGTAGGACGACAGCGCTGGGGAGCTGACCTTGGCACCTGCCTGGTCGTAGCACTCGTCGTCGCCGCTGCTGCAGTCGCGAGCCGCGTCGCAGCTGAACGCGGAGAGCAGCGCGCTCGTACGCCAATGGCTCTCGAAGCAGCTCTTGCGCGCGACGCACGCTGCCTCGTCCGGAGTGTCGCCGCACTTGGCCTCGCGGTCCGCCATCTTCTTGCAGTACGAGGCGTATTCGGCGCCGAAGTCAGCGGCGTTGCCGTCGCCATCGCTCTGCCCACCGCACCCGAACGCATACGCCGCGAGCCCGAGCACGAGCACGCCGGCACCCCTTCGCATCGCCATGCGCGTAGCCTAGCGCCCTCGCGAACCGGCGTCGCCGAGATCAGCGACCCTGACAGCTCACGCTGGGGCCGCCCGGCTTTTCGCTGCAGCTGCAACCGTCGCCCAGCACCTGCTTCACGCAGGCGCAGGTCGCGCTCGCGGCGCACTCCGGCAGCCAGGCGCAGGCGGCGCCGCCGGGGGCCTTTTCGTCGCAGTAGAAGCCCTTGGGGCAGAGCCCGCCGCCGCACTCGAGACAGGTGCCGTCGGCGCAGGCGGAGGCGCGCGGCGCTTCCTCCTCGGTGTCGCCCGCGCCCTCCTCGCCTCTGCCTTCCTCGCCATTGCCGGCCGCGCCGCTCTTGCCCGACTTGGCGGGCTCAGGCGTCGCGCCTCCGCCGCACGCGCACACGCCGAGCGCGAGGAGCAGGGGGGCGATGCGGGCTCTCGACACGGCACGAAGGTATACGCCCTGGCGCGCGCGGGTTACAAGCGCGGTGTGGACGTCGTCCGTGCCCTCGAGAGCGCGCTGCCGGGCGTCACCGTCAGCGCGTCGAGCCCCGACCGCGTCGCCTACTCGCGAGATCTGTGGCCGCGCCGCTTGTTGGACGTGCGCGCCGGGCGGCCGGGCGTGCACCAGCCGCTGGCGGTGGTGTGGCCGCGGTCCACGGAAGACCTGGTGCGGCTCACGCGCTTCGCGCGGAGCGAGGGCGCTGCGCTGGTTCCCTTCGGCGCCGGCAGCGGCGTGTGCGGTGCAGTGGACCCGAGCGCTCGGAGCATCGTCGTCGATCTGAAGAAGATGCGCGACTTCAGCCTCGATCCGAGCGAGCCGTCCATCGACGTCGGTCCCGGGGCAATGGGCATCACGCTCGAAGAAGACGTGCAGCGCGCCGGCTTCACCATCGGGCACTTCCCGTCGAGCATCTTGTGCTCCACCGTCGGCGGCTGGATCGCGGCGCGCGGCGCCGGCCAGTGCTCGGGCCTGTACGGCAAGATCGAGGACATGGTCGCCTCCGTGGACTGCGTGCTCGGTACCGGCGACGTGGTCACGCTGAAGCGGCGCTTCGACGGCCCGAACCTGGTGCCCCTGGTGATCGGCAGCGAGGGTACGCTCTGCACCATCGCGCGCGCCAAGCTGCGCCTGCACCCGGTGCCGGCAGCGCGCTCCTACGCGGCCTTCTCCTTCCCCGACATCGAGTCCGGCTGGGAGGCGCTGCGCCTGATGTTCCAGGCCGGGCTTCGCCCCGCGGTCTCGCGCCTCTACGATCCCATCGACTCCGCCATCATGAAGAGCGGCTCGGTGCGCTCGGGCAGGAAGAAGCGCGGGCCCAAGACGGCGAGCGCGTCGCTGTCCAGCTTGGCGCGCGGGATCCTGCGCGTGCCACGCGCGCTGAACGCGGTGATCCAGGCGGCCGAGGGCAACCTGCTCGGCGGCGCCACCATGGTGCTGGTGTTCGAGGGCGAGTCCGGGGCAGCCCACGCCGACTGCGAGCGCGCGTCGCTCATCGCCAGCCAGGCCGGCGCGCGTTCGCTCGGCGAGGGGCCCGCCCGCAAATGGTTCGCGCACCGCTACAGCGTGAGCTACCGGCAAGCACCGGTGTTTCGCCTGGGGGCCTTCAGCGACACGATGGAGGTCGCGGCGCCGTGGTCCAAGCTGGGGACGCTCTACGACGCGGTGCGCGCCGCGCTGGGCGAGCACGTGCTGGTGATGGCGCACCTCTCTCACGCCTATCCGGACGGCTGTAGCATCTACTTCACCTTCTCCGGTGCCGCCGACACAGACGATGCGGCGATCGCGAAATACGACGCGGCCTGGCGCTCGGCCCTCGGCGCCGCCATCGAGGCCGGCGGCACGCTGAGCCATCACCACGGCGTCGGTCGCAGCAAGGCGCCGCGCCTGGGCGAGGAGCTGGGCTACGGCATCGAGGTGGTGCGGCGCCTGATGACGGCCTGGGATCCGGACGGGCTGATGAACCCCGGCAACCTGACCCCGCGCGACGGCGCCTCGCCCCGCGACACCGAGCCCATCTCGCCGTTCTTGCCGGGCGAGGTCGACGAGCACTCGCTGCTCGCGACCTTCGCCGGCGACGTCACGCTCGCCGCCGCGGAGTCGGCGCTCGCCGCGCGCGGGCTGACGCTCGGGCTCGCGGCTCCCGGGCAGACGCGCGTGGATGCCTGGATCGCCGCCGGTCTGCCCGGCGTGCGCGACGCCTGGTCGGATCCCGTCGCACAACCACTGGCCGGCTTCTCGGCGCGCCTGCACGACGGTCACCGCCTGCTCGTTCGCCCCGCGCCGCGCCGCGCGGTCGGTCCCGACCTGGCAGCGCTCGTCATCGGCGCCGGCGAACGCGTGGGGCGCGTGGAGCACGCCACGCTGGCGGTGCAGCGACGTGGCGCGCCGGCAGCGCGGGAGCTCGGCTTCACGGGCGAGCGCAATCCACCGGTCGGCGCCGCGGAATCCGCCGCCTGGGAGCGGATCGTGTCAGCCCTGGGCTGACGCCAGAGAAGGTCCGCCGAGCCGCGCCAGCGCCTGCTCGACCATCGCGCGGTCCGCGTCCTCGAGGCTGCCCGCGCCGGCGCGGTGGAGCGCGTAACGCAGCGCGGCCGCCTCCAGTTGGCTCAGCGCGGCGGTGCGGTCGTAGGACATGCCCTCGACCCGGAAGCGCAGCAGGACCTGGCCGTCTTCGAGCACCGCCTCGCCGGTGAGCTCGGCCTTCTGCCGGCCCTGCGCCAAGAGCTGGCGGATGATGCCGCGCACGCGCGCCGCCCGGCGCCGCACCTTGCGCAGACGAGGCTCCTCGAACATGCCGAAGAAGCGGTTCCGGCTGAAGCTGGGCGGCACCAGGATCAGCGCGCACAAGAGGCCGTCCGCGTCGAGCGTCCGGTAGCTCGGCCGATCGGCTTGGTGCTGCGCCTGGCTCACCCGGTCATGTTCGCCGCGAACGAAAGCCAGGTCGAGGAGATTGGACGGCGTGAGCGCGGCGCGGCTCGGATCCCGCGCCGCGCTCTAGCGCTTGACAACCAACGGTTCGGCAGCTGGTGGCAGACCACAGCGCCTCGGTCAGCTCGCCGGGGTGATCGGTCAGGCGGTTCCGCGGGAAGTCGTGGGATCGAATCCTCTCGGAGCAGCCGGCTCGTGCGTCAAAATGCCGCATTGCGCCTGCGGTTCGTGGGCTCCGCCTCGGCGTCGAGCGAATTGCCTGCGCGCGCTCTCGGGAGATCGACGAGAGAGCGACGCGCGCACCAAATGCAACGACGCTCGACGAACATGCACTGGTCGCACGAAATCGCTCGCAAGGCTTGCGCCGCAGCAGCGCATACGCTGAGGAACACGACCTTCGAACGGCGCGTTTCGCAGCCACGGACTTCGAATTGCGCGAGGCAGCGCCACTTCATGCGCGGCGCGCGGCACGGAGCTTGATCGACAGTGGGCGACTTGGTCGACTCGAAAAGGAGGAAGTCATGTCTTCCCGCAAAACGATCATCTCGTGGCTCGTCGTCCCGATAGCTGGGGCGACGGCGATGGCAACACTGGCTGGGGCTTGCGCCGACAAGAGCGATGCGCCCGAAGGGCCCACCTTCGACGCGCCCGCCAGCCACCCCGCAGCACCACCCCCCGGAAAGGGCAAAGACGGCGGCGGCTCACCGGGCGGAGGCGACACCGGGCTCGGCAACAACCTGGCCAATCCGGTCATCTTTGCCGAAGGGCTCGGCCTCACTGGGTTGCCCGTCACGGACGCAGCGACCCAACAACCCATCTACCTCAACACTGGCCTGAGGCCCACCGCGACGGAGGGTCTCACGGTTACCGAGCTGCCGTTCTCGCACTTCGTTCCCGACAGCGCCTATCAGACCGTGATCGACGGAGTCGCGTACTACGAGCAGAAGACGCCCAATGCTTGGCAGCCTCAATGGCGGGATGCCAAGGCCAACGGCGAAGTCGCCCACGCCACGGTCGACTGGGCGGACAACCTGGTGCGCCAAACCTGGACCGCCAATTCGGTGATCCGGGTGGAGGTCGTGCTCAACGACCTGCTGAACACGGACGTGTTGTATCCAGACCTGCCGACCCCGCTGAACCCACAGATGACGGGCTTCAACATGCGCTGGCTCGAGGGGAGCGGGAAGACCGAGCTCTGGGGCACCGACGGTACCACCGGCGCGTTCAACGCGACGATCTACAGCGTCTGTCCGCGGCTCACGATCACCAAGTGTCAAGGTGAGTACGTGCCGGTCACTGCGACCTGCAACGGTAGCTGGGTGCAGGCGATCGACCTGTGGACCTACGACGGCTTGACCGGCGACGGTCCAGGCTTCTATTCGGCCGAGGTGAACGTCTCGGGCAAGGTCATCTTCGGATACAACTGGATGCTGCGTCAGATGCCGGAGGTCATCAACGGCGTGCCCATCGACAAGGCCGGCTGGTGGCGGCTCGCGTTCTCGATCGACGACGGCGGCGGCGCCGTCGCCTGCAACGCCCAGATCGACAACATCCACCCGGCTGACCTGCACGCCTACTACGCGGTGCCGGAACCTGCAGCGGTCACCGAGGAAGAGACCGGGACGGATCCGGTGCTCTACGAGCCGAGGCTCGTGGGCTCCACCACGACGGTGCTCGACGTTTACGTCAAGTCCAACAAGGGCGGAGGCAAAGGGAACAAGTGACAGCGAGCGCGGCGACGCGCAGACGAGCGAGCCCCGGTCGAGATCTCGGCCGGGGCTCCGAGGAGGTGAGCGACAATGTCGAACGAAGCGACGCACGCGATCGAACGTCACCGGCACCCTCTCCGCGCCATCCTGTCGATTCCGACGCTTGCGGGGGTGAGCCTGGCAGTTTCAGCCCTCCTCTCGCCGGCCATCCCGGCGTGTGGGGGACAGCCCGACAGCGAGAAGCCCGGCCTAGTGGGCGGGACACTCGCTCCCGCGGCCGTCATCGCAGATACCGAAGACTGGGTCCGCCCGCAGTGTCAGGGCATTCCTGCGACGATTTGGGCAGGCATGCCGGCCGCGCTCGTACCGAAAGGCGCCAGCGTGAAGAAGAATGCTTGCGGTGGCTTCGAGCTCGTCGGAACCGGCGGGCCTGACGTGATCGTGGGCTCGGCGGGCCGCGACCACATCGTCGGGGGCAACGGCGGCGACCTGATCTGCGCCAAGGAAGCGGGGGACACCGTCGAAGGCGGCAACGGTAACGACCGGATCTACGGAGGATGCGGGCCTGACGTCCTGCTGGGCGAACGAGGGGACGACAGCATCGATGGCGGTGGCGGCCGGGATCGGATCGAAGGAGGCAGCGGGAACGATCTGCTCGCCGGTGGCCCGGGTCCGGACCAGATCTTCGGCGGCAGTGGCGACGACGTGTTGCAGGGCGGTCCTGCCCCCGACTGCCTCGACCCCGGGACCGGAATCGACGTGCTGGATCCCGGCGGAGGCCCCGCGACTTGTGGGCAAGGCGGCCACGAGGAGGACGGGGGGAGCAGCGGCGGTCACGAGGAGGACGGCGGCTGCAGCGGCGGCCACGAGGAGGACGGGGGGAGCAGCGGCGGTCACGAGGATGACGGCGGCTGCAGCGGCGGTCACGAGGAGGACGGGGGGAGCAGCGGCGGTCACGAGGAGGACGGCGGCTGCAGCGGCGGCCACGAGGAGGACGGGGGGAGCAGCGGCGGTCACGAGGAGGACGGCGGCTGCAGCGGCGGCCACGAGGAGGACGGGGGGAGCAGCGGCGGTCACGAGGAGGACGGCGGCTGCAGCGGTGGCCACAGCGGGTAACGGTGCGCTCCCGCGTGGGTCCGGGTCGAGGTCCCGTCTCGACCCGGACCGCGACCATGGGTCCGGGCGACCCACGACGGCTCACTCGGGCCGCGCCTGAGCTCAGCCGAGCTTGGCCGCCGCCAACGAAACCCAAGTCGGGGGGATTGAAGAGCGCGGTCGACGACTCACGCGCCGCCTTGTCGTTCCAGCTCCGCGGCCTGGTACCACGCCACCAGCGCCTCGGTCAGCTCCCCGAGGTCGCCCTCCATCACGCGCTCCAGCTGTGTTGTTGCCCCCCCTCGCCGCCGCTACGCGGCGTCGGTCCCCCCCTTATGCGGCAGCGCGCGCCGGTTGACGTCGTTCCAAGCCCGCCGCGCTCTGCCGATGGCGCGCGCTGCGCGCATGGGGGGGACGCGTCGTTCCGAAGCTGTGGAACGCTCGCCACCGGAGTGCCCAGTTCTCCGGCCCTGCGACGGCGATCAGAGTGCGGCGCAGCGCGCGGGCCGATCGTTCGGCGTGTGCTCGCGGCGACCAAAGGCTCTTGGGCTTGCGCGGCCTTGCGGGTGAGGTGTCGCTGCGCGGCGCGGGGGTCTAGACTGGGCGCGTGACAGCGAAGGGTCGCGGCGTCGGTCTCGCGCTTCTGGCGATCGCGTGCAGCGCCCGCCACCCGGTGGCGGAGCAGCAGCCCTCGTTCACGCCCCCAACGGCCCCCACGCCCGAAGCCGCCCCACCCGTCGACACGTCCGGCTGGGCACGGGCCGACAGCTCGAGCTTCGCGCGCGACGTCTCGTGGCCAAGCACGGACGGCGAGCAGTGTCTGGCCGACCTCGGCTGCCCGAGAGCAGCGGCGATCCCCCCGTGCCGGAGCATCCCCGCGGTGGAGTCGCTGGAGCGTGCGCTGGCCGCTCCGTTGCCCGGCGAGGGGAGGAGAGCAGTGCTTCAGGCGCGGCTCGCTGCGGCGACTCCGATCACCCAGCGCGGCTGCGGTTGGGGTTGCTGCAACACCCGCGGCGGCGGGCTCGTGCTCGTGCAGGCAGATCACACCGTCGCGCTGCGAGCGCCTCCGGGGTCAAGGGCCTTCGCCTGTGGGGGCGACGATTCGGTGGAGTGCTGCGGCTTCGCGCTGCCTGAGGGGAACGTCGTGGCGGCCGGCGTGCTGCGGATGGAGGAGGGGAGGCCCGTGCTCGAGGATGTCGCGCTCTGCGACCGGAGCCCGGAGCCCGCCCCACCTGATGCGTCGTTCTCCTCGACTGCGTGCACGGTCGCGGGCAGGGCGCACGCTTTCGGACGACCGTTCGTTCACGAGCGGCGAATCTGCGTGTGCGACGCGAGCAGCATCAGCTGTCGCGGTCAGGGCTGCTTCCACGCTGGGCGCTGGTTTCCACTCGGCTTTCGCCTTCGCCGCTCCGACTGCGGGACGTGCATGTGTGAGGGGGCCTGGCGCTGTCCGTCCGAGCCGTGCTGGGAGAGTGGCCCGGTGGTTGACTTCGAGACAGGGCGCGCGGAGCTGTCGCCGCATGCGCGACAGTCGCTCGCGCTGATGTCCGGTCTCCAGCACTTCGGCGGGCGCATCGAGGTGAGCGGCTGGGCCGCGGCGGGCGAAGCGCCGGAGGTCGCGCTCCGGCGCGCGCGCGCAGTGAAGGCCGCACTGATCGGCCTCGGCACACGTCCCGAGCAGCTGTTCCTTTCCGCCCGCGAGAGCCCTGGACCAAGCAAGGACGGGAAGCGCGCGAGCCTGACGTTCTGGAGCAGCGAGCGCCCGAGCGTGCCGCCGGAGTAGACGGGCAGACCCCGGACGCACGGTCGTGCCTGACTTTGCGCCGCTTCACGCGCTAGCCTGACGCTCCAGCTCCGCGGCCTGGTACCACGCCACCAGCGCCTCGGTCAGCTCCCCGAGGTCGCCCTCCATCACGCGCTCCAGCTGGTAGAGCGTGAGGCCGATGCGGTGATCGGTCAGGCGATTCTGCGGGAAGTTGTAGGTGCGGATCTTCTCGGAGCGGTCGCCGCTCTTGACCATGCCCCGGCGCTCGTCGCGCACGGCGTCCGCTTGCTTCTGCTGCTCGATGTCGAGCAGGCGGCTCTTCAGGATCTTCAGCGCCTTGGCCTTGTTCTTGAGCTGGCTGCGCTCGTCCTGGCACTTGACGATCATGCCCGTCGGGATGTGTGTGATCTGCACCGCGCTGTTCGTGGTGTTCACGCCCTGGCCGCCGGGGCCGCCGGAGGCGGCGATGTCGAAGCGCAGGTCCTTGTCGTCGATGGTCACGTCCACGTCGTCGGCCTCCGGCAAGACGGCCACCGTCGCGGTCGAGGTGTGGATACGCCCCTGAGCTTCGGTCGCGGGGACGCGCTGCACGCGATGCACGCCCCCCTCGTACTTCAGGTTCGAGTACACGCGGTTGCCGGTGACCAGCAGGATGGCCTCCTTGATGCCGCCGGCGCTGGCTTCGCTCTGGGACATGAGCTCGACTTTCCAGCCCTTCTGCTCCGCGAAGCGCGAGTACATGCGCAGGAGGTCCGCCGCGAAGAGCGCGGCCTCCTCGCCGCCGGTCCCCGCCCTGATCTCCAGGATGGTGTTCTTGTCGTCGTTGGGGTCCTGGGGCAGAAGCAGGATGCGGAGCTGCTTCTCCAGCGCCCCCTGCTTCTCTTCGAGCTCCGGCAGCTCCTCCTCGACCATCGGTCCGAGCTCGGGGTCATCCAGGGCCTCTCGGTCTTCGCGGATGCGCTTCTCCAGGTCTCGCCACTCGCCGAACGCGGTCACCACCGGCTGAATCCGCGCCCGCTCGCGGTTGAGCTCGTTCAGGCGCGCGGGGTCCGCGAGCGTCGCGGGCTCGCACAAGAGCTGCTCGATCTCCTCGTTGCGGCGGTGGACCGCCTCGAGCTTCTCGATCGGGAGCACGTCAGGCTGCCGGGCGCGCCTCGCGCAGCGCGTCGTATCCGTCGAAGGTCGAGTCGCCGTCGGCCTTGACGCTGCCCTGCTCGCGCACGAGGGCGCTGCGCAGCGCCGCAAGCGCGACCTCGAGCTGCGAGTCGTCCGGCTCGATGGTGGTGATCTTCTGCACCAGGAAACCCGGGTAGAGCAGCAGCTGGAGCGGGCCCTTGCCCCAGCGCGCGAGCGCCCGCTGGATCTCGAAAGTGATGGCGGCGATGACCGGCAAGAACGGCAGCTTCATCAGGAAGAAGAGCACGTTGTCCGCGAGCTTGCCGAGACCGAGCTGCGGCAAGAGCGGCCCGATGGCGCTGAAGATCAGGATCGAGACCAGCGCGACCATCACCAGGAAGGTCGTACCGCAGCGCGGGTGCAGCGTGGTCTTGGCGCGGGCGTTCGCCACCACCAGATCCTCGCCGGCTTCGTAGGCGTGGATCGCCTTGTGCTCGGCGCCGTGATACTGAAACACGCGGTAGATCTCCGGCATGCGACGGATGGCCAGCATGTAGCCGACCACGATCACCAGCTTCGCCGCGCCGGTCAGCACCTGGAAGCGCGGGTCCCGCACGTCCAGGTTCAGGCTGAAGAGCCGGCTGGTGCCCTCGGCGAACGCCTGCGGCAAGGCCACGAACAAGCCGATGGCGAAGACGATGGTCAGGAGCGTGAACAGGGACTTCGAGGCGCCGCCCTCCTTGCCCGTGGGCGTCGGCTCGCCGTCACCGGTCACGAGCGCGATGATGGGGAGCGACAGCGCGGCAAGGGTGCTCGGTCCACCCTTCGCCTTCTTCTCCTCCGCCTCCATGTCCTGCTCGTACATCTCTGCGCTGAAGCGCAGGCAGCGGCTGCCGAGCTTGAGGGCCTCCACCAGCGTGGTGATGCCGCGCACCAGCGGCCAGGCCTTCACCCCGACCCGCGGATCGGCCATGGCCTCCTCGCGCACCATCAGGGCGCCGCCGCGGCGACGCAGCACGGCGGCGTACGAGTGCGGCGAGCGCATCATCACGCCTTCGATGAGCGCTTGTCCGCCGATGTAAGGACGAGCGACTCCGTCGCGACCGACGACCGGGGGCTGATTCATGCTGACCTGCAATATAGCGTCGGCCCGCCAGGCGAACAGTACGCGGGCGCGACCGAGCCCCTGCGAGCGCAGCGGGGCTCGCCGCGTTCGTCGGATCTACGCCGTCTTGGCGTACTTCTTCCGGAAGCGATCGACGCGGCCCTGCGTGTCCATCAGGCGCTGCTTGCCCGTGTAGAACGGGTGGCAGGCGCCGCACACGTCCACGGCGAGCTCCTTGGCCGTCGAACGCGTCTGGAACGTGTTCCCGCAGGCGCAGGTCACGGAGATCACGTGGTACTCGGGATGGATGCCGTCTTTCATGGCGGGGCGCGGACCCTAGCGCCCTGGGCCCCGCCGTTCAAGCGGTGGAGCTGTGTTCAGGGGTTCTGCGGCGTCTGGGCCCGGGGCTCCGCGCCCGGGGCTCTCGTCCTGCGGCCGTCGGGGATTTCGTGCCCCGAGCCCGTCTCGGACAAGCCGGGAAAAGAAAGCCCTTACGTTACGTTAGCTTCCGCTCGCCCAAATTTGACGTAACGTGAGATCTGCCCCATACCCAACCGGGTCATGTCGAGTATTTCGCGCCGTGAGGCCCTCGGGCGCCTCGGCGCGGCGGGGGCCGCGCTCGGGGGCGCGGCTTTGCTCGCCAAGCTGACCTACGACCGCGGCGGGTTCGACGTGGCCCGGCTCGACAGCGAGCGCCAGGTCCGGGACTTCGGCGCCAAGCCCGACGGCGCCCTGCCGGTGATGGCCATCGCGAAGAGCTCCACGGACGCCGCCGAGCTCACCCGCAAGGCGGTGGAGGGTCTGGGCGGGATGAAGCGCTTCGTGTCCCGCGGCGACATCGTGGCGATCAAGCCGAACATCGGCTGGGACCGCATGCCGGTGCACGCGGCCAACACCAATCCGGTCGTCGTCGCGGAGCTGGTCCGGCTGGCGTTCGACGCCGGCGCGGCGCGCGTGGTCGTCACCGATGCCTCGTGCAACGAGGCGACCCGCTGCTTCCAGCGCTCCGGCATCTGGCGCGCCACGCACGCGCTGGGAGCCACCGTCATCTTGCCCGCGGCGCACCGCTTCCGCGAGCTGCGCATGAAGGGCGACGTGCTGGACCTCTGGCCGGTGTACACGCCGCTCGTCAACGCGGACAAGGTCATCAACGTCCCCGTCGCCAAGCACCACAACCTCTCGAAGTACACCGGCGCGATGAAGAACTGGTATGGGCTGCTCGGCGGCCGGCGCAACCGGCTGCACCAGAACATCGACGTGTCCATCGCCGACCTCGCCACCTTCATGCGTCCGACCCTCACCGTGTTGGACGCGACGCGAGTCCTGCTGCGCAACGGACCTCAGGGCGGCAACATCGACGACGCCAAGGACATGCACCAAGTCATCGCCAGCCTCGATCAGGTGGCCGTGGACGCCTACGGCGCCACGCTCATCGGTGAGAAGGCGGCGAACGTGAAGTACCTGGCCATGGGCGAGGCTCGTGGGCTCGGCACGGCGAGCTGGGAGCAGGTTGCCCGCGTGGAGGTCTGAGTGACCCAGCACACCCACGAGCGAGCCGCGGAGCTACCGAGCCCGATCCCGTGGCTGGGCGCGCCGGGGCCGGTCGCGCCGCTCGATCGGCCGCCGCCGCCGCAGCAGCCGAAGAGCGCGGGCTGCGGCTCGGGGAGCTGCGGCTGCGCGAGCAACGCCTCCAAGAGCTCCGCTCCCGCGCCGGCGCCGCCGAGCGCCGCGGCCTCGCCGGCCGTGCCGAAGCAGGTCCCCCCGCCGTCGGCCTTCGGCAAGTGGTGGAAGAAGCGCTTCGGTCCGAAGAAGCTCCCCGGCTCCGGCATCCCCGCCCGCAAGGTGATCCGCTTCCTGGTCAAGGCGCGGGTGGTGAGTCAGGCGCTCTTCCTCGGCATCTTCCTCTGGTTCCTGTTCGCCACGGCGTTCCGCGGCAGCTTCAGCGCGGAGGCCGGCAAGGCCATTCGCATGCCGCTCCCCGTGGAGGCGTTCCTGCTCGCCGACCCGTTCGTGGCGGCGATGACCTTCCTCTCCACGCACACCGTGTACCGCGGGCTCGCCTGGTCGCTGGTGATCTTGGCGCTCACGCTGCTCTTCGGCCGCGTGTTCTGCGGCTGGATCTGCCCGTTCGGGACGCTGCACCACTTCTTCGGCTGGATCTTCCCGAGCCGCTACCTGAAGGGGAACAAGCGCGTCGAGAGCAACAAGACCAAGGGCTGGCAACGCGGCAAGTTCTACATGATGTGGGGCTTCCTGGGCGCCGCCGCCGCCGGCAGCGCCATCGGCGGCCTGTTCGATCCCATCTGCGTCGCGGTGCGCGCCATCGGCCTGGGCGTCGTGCCCGCCTTGCAGTACCTGGGCATCCGCGGCGCCACCGTCGCCGCCGACTCGAACGTGCGCGCGGTGCAGAACGCCAGCGACGGCGCTCAGGACTTCTTCTCGCAGACGGTGTGGACGGCGAACCAGGGCTACTTCCACCAGACCTGGTTCATCGTCTTCGCGCTGATCGCCATCTTGTTCATGAACCGCATCATCCCGCGGTTCTGGTGCCGAGCTCTGTGCCCGCTCGGCTCGTTCCTGGGCGTGCTCTCGCGCTTCGCCATCTTCGGCATGGAGAAGGACCACGCGAAGTGCACGGACTGCAACCTCTGCCTCGTCCAGTGCCAGGGCGCCGACAGCCCTCAGGGCGGGGTGAAGCACCGGCAGGACGAGTGCTTCGTGTGCTT
Organism: Polyangiaceae bacterium; assembly: GCA_015075635.1. Classification (NCBI taxonomy): domain Bacteria; kingdom Pseudomonadati; phylum Myxococcota; order Polyangiales; family Polyangiaceae; species Polyangiaceae bacterium. The sequence continues at coordinate 985,664 of JABTUA010000002.1, read as the reverse complement.
CAACTGCGAGGCTGCCTGTCCCGAGGACGTCATCAAGTTCAAGTTCCTGCCGAACCGCAAGAGCGAGATCGTGAAGCCCGATCTCCAGCGCCGCACGCTGCTCGCCTCCACCGCCGCCGGCGCCGCCGCCATCCCGGCCATGCGCATCGCGAACTGGCCCGACCGCGCCTACAGCGAGAAGGTCATCCGTCCGCCGGGCTCGGTGGACGAGCGCGAGTTCCTGGAGCGCTGCATTCGCTGCGCCGAGTGCATGAAGGTGTGCCCGAACAACGCGCTGCACCCCGCCTTCTTCGAGGCCGGCCTCGAGGGCCTGTGGACCCCCATCCTGGTGCCGCGCATCGGCTACTGCGAGTTCAGCTGCGTGCTCTGCGGCCAGGTCTGCCCCACCGGCGCCATCCAGAAGATCGACGAGAAGCAGAAGATGGGCATCGGCCAGAAGCCCATCAGCATCGGCACCGCGATGTACGACCAGGGGCGCTGCTTGCCCTGGGCCATGGCCACGCCCTGCATCGTGTGCGAGGAGTTCTGCCCCACCTCACCCAAGGCCATCTGGGCCGAGGACGTCGAGGTGCCCAAGCGCGAGGCGCACTACGAGGCCGGCGGCGAGCACGCCAAGATGACCACCATCAAGGTGCAACGCCCGCACGTCGACCCGTCGCTCTGCATCGGCTGCGGCGCCTGCGAGAAGGTCTGCCCGATCGTGGACAAGCCCGCCGTCTACGTCACCAGCGCCGGCGAGACGCGCAGCAAGACGAACGTGATCCTGCTGGAGAACACCAGCTACACGTCCTAGCTCCTGCCTCCCCTCGCAGGTGCTCGCCGCGCTCACGTCGAAGCGGAGCGCACCGCAGGGTTCCTTCGCGAGCAACGCGGCGCCGACACCTGGCTCACTGGCAAGCCGCTCCCGTGGCAGCCCACACCCCTCCCGAGCACTTGTGCGCCTGGAAGGAAGTACTGCAGCAAATGATCCCAGCCGCCGTCGAACACGCCTTTCCAGGGCCGACGCTCGCAGGGTTGCTCGGACAGCATTGCGAGTCGAACGTGGTTTCGTGCCACTCGCCGTCGCACTTGCACTGGAACAACGTCGCCTTCGCGCAGCAAGTGCCGACGTCCTTGCAGCTCGTGCCAGTCGCCGGCGCCCCGGCGCAGTTGCCGCTCGGCGCGCTCGGCGGCTCGGTGCAGCTCGAACCGGCGCTACCGCCAGCCCCACCCGTTCCTCCGGTGAAGGTCGTTCCTCCGACTCCGCCCGTGGAGCCCGTTCCACCACTCCCAGCCGCGCCCGCGCTGCCCCCCGAGGAGGTCGCGCCCGCCACGCCGCCACTCGAGCTTCCCCCAGTGGCGGTCGCGCCGGACGAACCGGACGTGCCACCACTCGCGGGGTTCTCGCTGGTGCTGGAGCAGGCTGCGAGCCCGCCGACCAGTACGATCGAGAGAACTGAAGCAGCGCGGCCGGATCGAGCATCCATGATGATGGCTCGTTCTGACTCCGTCCGGGTTGCGCCGCAAGCGGCGCTCATGGGCACGGGCCGCCACGGGCACCATGACCCGCGCCGTACCCGGTCAAAACACCGTGCCGCGTCCGCCTCGACGCTTTTCCACCTCGAGGATGCCAGCTGGTAGCAACGGCGCGACGCACGCCAAGCCGGGAGCGTGCGTCCGTGTTCCAAGCGAATTGGGCCGCCTTCTCCGAGACCTGGTGTGCGCGCTGGTCGCCGTGGCCTGCTGCCGGCCCGGCCCTGCCGCGCGGCCGCACACCTGGGCCGAGCTGGAGTCGCGCCGCCTCGAGGTCGTGGAGCTCGGTCAACCGGGCTTCTCGACCAAGATCGTCCCGCCGTTCATCCTGGTCGGCGACGCGCCACCACCGCTCTTCGAGCAAGACGCGAAGGTCGTGGCCTGGGCGGTGCGACGCCTGAAGGCGGACTTCTTCCCGCACGACCCGGATCCCATCCTGGCGATCTGGATGTTCGATGGCTCGATGAGCTACGAGCGAAACGTCTCGGCGCTGTGGGGTGGCGCTCCGCCCAGCCCATACGGCTACTACTCGCCGTGCCAAGAGGCGCTGGTGGTGAACGCGAGCCTGGGCAACGGGACGTTGGTCCACGAGCTGGTTCACGCGTTCATGGACGCGAACTTCCCCGCCGCGCCCAGCTGGTACAACGAGGGCCTCGCCTCGCTGTTCGAGCGCCCGGTGGAAGCGAACGGTCGCATCAGAGGCACCGTCAACACGCGCCTCGGCCCGCTGAAGGACGGGTGGCGCACGGGCCGCGCCCCCGCGCTCGGAGCCTTGCTCCGCAGCGCGCGCTCCGACTTCGACGGGGAGCGTCGCGCCGAGCACTACGCGGCGGCGCGGTACTTGCTCTACTGGCTTCAGGAGTCAGAACGTCTGCTCGCGTTCCACGCTCGCTTCGCCGCGACGGCATCCAGTGATCCAACGGGGGAGGGGGCGCTCTTGTTCGTGACCGGCGAGCGCTCGCTGGGTCGTGTCGCGGAACGATGGCGGTCCTTCGTCGCAGCCCTGGACGAGCGTATGCCGCCGGCCCCGAGAGACGTGCCCTGAGCGCCGAAGACGCATCGCCCACCCGCTTGCCCCGCGGGCGCCTGAAGCGCCCACCGGGCTGAACCGGGCGCGGCGTCCGGCGCGCGTCCGGACCGGGTCCGGACGAAGCCAGCGGGTACCGAGAAAATGCGGCGAATTTGGCCTGCCCGGCCCAGGCACGCCGTGTGCTCCAGTGTGCTCCTCATGGCGCAGCCGACCTCCCGGGGGATCGCTCTTGGCTCTGTGCTCGGCTTCTCGCTCGCGGCCCTCGCCGCCTGCGCCCCGGCGACCGGCGACCCGCACGAGGACGATCCGGGCACCCTCCAGGCGGTCGATCAACGGGTGTCACTCCTGAACGACGCCTACTGCACCATCAAGGTGTCGGGCGTGGGCAACCGGGACACCGAGACGGATTACCTGCCGCACGTGATCGCCTGCGAGAACGGCGGCGCGGATCTCCAGGCTCTCAAGGCCCAGGCCATCGCCGCACGCTCCGTCGCCTACTACAACATGGCCTCCCAAGGCTCGATTTGCGACGGGCAGGGCTGTCAGGTCTACTCGTGCAACGCCAAGCCGAGCGCGCTGCACTACCAGGCCGTGAAGGAGACGGCGCAGCAGTACCTGAGCTACGGCAACATGCTGACCTACGGCTTCTACGTCGCCGGAGACTCGCAGGTCGTCGGTCCCACGTGCGTGGACGTGGGCGGCTCCACCACGCACTACGTGACCTTCAACGACGGCAAGAGCGGCACCGGCGTGAAGCAGACCAAGCTCGGCTGGGTCGGGCCGCCCGGCTTCGGGCAGAACCGCGGCTGCATGAGCCAGTGGGGCGGCCGCTGCCTGGAGCAGCAGGGGCGCGACTACCTGGGCATCCTGCGCTTCTACTACGGCTCGGACATCGCCATCACGAACGCCCCCGGCAACTGCGGCGTAGGGACGCCGCCCGAGCCGCCGCCCCCGGCGGCAGCAGCCTGCGGCGACGGCAGCTGCGACTCGGGCTCGGGCGAGGACTGCAACACCTGCCCCGGCGACTGCGGCGCCTGCCCCGCACCGCCGTCGCAGCCTCAACCCGGCGCGAGCAGCGAGTGCGCCGGACACTGCGGGCAGCAGGCCCCGAGCGGGTGTTGGTGCGACGCTTCCTGCGCGCAGTTCGGAGACTGCTGCGGCGACGGCAGCAGCTGCTCCGCCTGCGGCAACTGCGGCGGCTCGGGTTCGCCGCCGCCCGCCGCGCAGTGCGGGGACGGGACCTGCAACGGCAGCGAGACCTGCGGCGACTGCCCCGGCGACTGCGGCAGCTGCCCGAGCGGTGGCGGCAGCGGCGGCTCGTGCTCGGTCGCGAGCCACCAGGGGAACGGCGAGAACGGCGAGAGCTGCACCGATCCGGCGGAGAGCTGGCGCTGCGTGTTCCTCCCGTCGTGGGGCACCTGGGGCTCGCAGGTCTGTCGCTACGGCGTCTGGAACACCTACCACCTGAACCCGAAGAGCTGCTCCGCCTGCTGCGGGTCCTACGTGAGCGGCTGCTCGGCGAAGTGAGCGCCTCGCTCACTCCTTCTGCGCGGTGACGACGTAGGTGGTGGTGAATTTCTGCATGGTCCAGCCGCTGATCTCGGTGGCCGTGCCCTGACCGGTGCTGCCCGAGAACGTGAGGTCGATGTCCCAGGACTCCGACTGCTGCTCGCCGGACGAACACCAGCTCTGCGAGTAGCCCACGTTCAGCGAGCAGGTCGCCGGGTCGAGCGTCGCGCTGGCGACGACGAGCTCCGGGCCCGCGTCGCTGCCCGCGTCGCTGGGCAAACACTGGTCGGTCTCGACCTGCCGCTCCAAGAACGTGACCGTCAGCGCGCCGGCCCCTGCATCGGGCCCCTCTGCCACGACCACGTGATCGACGCGGGGCGACCCGGCCTCCGCCTGGAAGGTCCAGGTCCATTTGCCGATCGGCTCGCAGGGTCCCGCATCCACGCCGACGTCGGCGCCGGTGTCGGGGGTGCCCGAGTCCGCGCCACCGGGTCCGGCGGCGCTCTCGCCGCTGCAGGCTGCGAGCAGAAGTGAAGCGATGGCTGGGGCGAGAGCTGCGATCCTCATGACTCCGGGCAGTGCAACGCACGGGCCAGCACCAGTGGCACACTTAGACACATCGCCAGGCAGCGGGTGGCGTACCCTGCGGCCGATGCTCCGGTCGCTGTTGCTTCTCGGACTGGTGGCCGCGGCGTGCCAGCCCGCGCGTGGCCCAGCGCCGTCAGCGCCGCCCGGGACCGCATCGGCGGCTCCTGCCGCGCCGTCCGGCTCCGCCGAGTCACCCCACGATGCGTGGCTCTCCACCTGCGCCGCGGTCACGACGTGCGGCGCGTGCCTGAACTCGCCGCCTTGCAGCTGGTGCGCCGGAGACGGGCGTTGCGTGAGCCCTCGCGCTCAGTGCTCGGAGCTACGAGTCACGGAGAGCACGGCGTGTTCGACGGCGCCGCTCTCGATCGCGAAGAACCAGCATCCCGAGCTCGCGGCGAAGCTCGCGGCTTATGCCTCGGTGCGCGAGAGCAAGACCCTTCCCTTGGCCACGTTCCGGCAGGAGCGCTTCTTCGTCAACGCCGGGGACTGCTTCGCGGTGCTGAGCGAGCCCGCCCCGGGCGCGAAGCTCGATCTCTCGTATGCCGTCCAGGAGATGGGTACCCCCGATCCCGCGCGCAAGAAGCCGAGCTTCGCGCCGGGCACAGGCGCCCGGGGGAACGGCGCCGAGCTCTCCGGCGAGCTCTGCCCTTGGGAGCCGACCTACCTGGTGGTCACCTGGCTGACGCCGTCGTCGGGCGCCGCTGGCCAGCTCGGGCTCCAGCTGCTGGTGCGCCAGAACCCGAATCCCGTCGCCCCGCCGCCGGCGACGCCGGGCACGCGGGGGCCGCCCGTCCACGGGGGGAGCTGCTCGGACTTCGAGTGCGGCGAGGACTGTCGGAGCGAGCACCGGGCCTGCAAGCTGGATTGCTTCCGCTACGGTCGTCACGAGATGGGCAGCCAGCGAATGTGCGAAGCCGGCTGCAACCAGGCGCTCCGGAGCTGCGAGCGTGGCTGCAGCGTGCCGTGTCCGCGTTGAGGCGGTATCACTTGCACGCCATCGTCTTGGACTGCAGTACGTCCTTCTCGCAGGTGAGGGTACCCTTCTTGCAGGTTCCCCACTCGCCGACCTGCCCGCACTCGGGCAACGCCTCGAGAAACCCCTGAGTCACGGTGTCACAGCTCGTGAGCGCCAGGCCCAGACACTTCACTGCTTGTGTGTGCTCGCGATCCGCAGAGCCTGAGCAATCGAAGTCGAAGCCGATCTTCGCGTTCTTGCTGGGCTTCAGCATGTAGGTCGATTGACCTGGTTTTACATCCGCGTCATCGTCTGCACAGTCCTTGCCCCCGCACGTTTCGTTCTCCACGAGGTCGCCGTCGCAGTCGCATGCGACCACGCATCCGCTGCTCCCCGCGGCGGCGTCTGGCGCGGACCCAGCGCTCCCGGCGGTGCCAGCGGTGCCGCCGCTTCCGCTGGCGCCGCCTCCGGCGCTCGTCGCCGGGTCGCGACCTTCGGGCAGGTCCACGATCAAGGCGCAGCTGGCCAAAAACACGAGTGCTGCGCCGCACCAAGTCGCCGACACCGGTCGCATCACGGTCGAAGGGTAGCGCAGATGCTCCGTCGCGGCGCCTTCCTCTGGCTTCAATGTCTCCTGATCGCTGCGATCTCGGGGACCGCGCACGCCGAGGACGACAGGGTGCGAGCGGCCGCCGAGTTCGAAGTGGGCTTGAAGCTGTACGAGCGAGCGGACTATGCGGCTGCTGCGCGGGCGTTTCTGCGCGCCGACGAGCTCGTGCCCAGCGAGGACGCAATCAAGAACAGTATCGCCGCGGCGCGCAAAGCCAGCGACCACCTGACCGTCGCGCGTGCCAGCCGGCGAGCCATGTCCAGGCAAGGAACGAGCGCGGAGTTGGCGTCCGCCGCCCGCGAGGCGCTGGCGCAGGCCGCGCCCCACCTGGCGCGGTTGGAGCTCAGCTGCGAGCCGGAGCCGTGCGAGATCCGCGTCGATGGTGAGAGCGCCCGACCGGGGGAGCACTGGGTCCTGCCCGGAACGCACCGGGCGCGTGCCGACCACGCGGGCCGAAGGAGCGAGCAGGATCTCGCGACGCAACCCGGAGCGACCTATCGCGTGGTGCTGAGGGTGCCCGCCGGAGGCGCGACCGAGCCAGCGGCGGAGCAGGCCAGCCCAGCGAAGGTCCCGCCGGCGCAGCCCGCTCCGGGAGCCGCGGAGCAGTCGCGCTCGGGACGCCCCCTGTCGCCGGCGGTGTTCTACGTGGGCGCCGCCGCGACGCTCGCCCTCACCGCGGTCACGATCTGGTCGGGGCTGGACACGCTGAGCGCGAGCGACGAGCTTCCGTCCCAGCCCACCACGGGTCAGGTGGATGCCGTGCGCACGCGGGTGCGGCGCACCGATTTCCTGCTGGCCGGGACGCTGGTCGTGGCCGCAGGCAGCGGGTACGCGGGGCTCTTCCTGGTGGACTGGTCAGCGGGCGAGCAGCGCGCTTCGGCGTTGGGCCTGTTTGCGTCCGGGCGCTTCTGATGCAACCAGCGACTCTCGCGCCCGTCGCCGCGTACCAGCCGCTCCTCGAGCTCGGCAGCGGTGGGATGGGCGCGGCGTACCTCGCCCGCGCGACGGGGGTGGAGGGTTTCGAGCGGCTCGTCGTGGTCAAGCGCCTGCACTCGCACCTGGTGGCAGTCCCCCAGGCACTGGAGCGGTTCCTCGACGAGGCCCGGCTGGCCGCTCACGTCCGACACGCCAACGTCGTGGGCACGCAGCAAGTGGGTCGAGACGAGCGAGGCCCGTACCTGGTCCTGGACTACGTGGAAGGTGCGAGCCTGGAGCACTTGGTGGACCGGCTGGCGCTGCGCGGACGCCGCTGCCCGGTGCCGATCGCGCTGCGCATCGCCCTGGACGCGCTGGCCGGCCTTCGAGCGGTCCACGAAGCGACCGATGCGCGCGGACGTGAGCTCCGCATGCTGCATCGGGACGTCACGCTCCAGAACGTGCTCTTGGGCCTGGACGGTGTGGCGCGCATCGCCGACTTCGGCATCGCCAAGAGCTCACTCGGCTCCGTCGTGACCGACGAGCGCTATCTCGTGGGAAAGCTCCTGTACATGCCGCCGGAGTACCTGCGGCGCGGGTCGCTGGACGGGCGGCTGGACGTGTACGCGCTGGGCGTGACCCTCTGGCTCCTGCTCACGGGCCGGGAGCTCTGGGACGGCGCGAGCGAGGAGCAGCTCGTCGCCCACGTACTCCACGATCCGTTGCCGACGCTCTCGGACGCCGGACTCGAGGTCGCTCCGCAAGTCGAGGCGCTGCTGGCGCGCGCGACCGCCAAGCGTCCGGACGAACGCTTTGCCAGCGCCGGCGAAATGGCCGCGGAGATCGATCGGATCGCGAAGGACACCGGCTGGCTCGCGAGCCACGCGGAGGTCGGTGAGCTGCTCGAGGAGCTGTGCGGCAGCGAGATCGCCGAGCGGCGCGCGCGCGTGGCCGAGCTGATCGGCAGGGAGGCTCCAGCTGCGCCGGCCGACGAGGCTCCGGCAGCGCGACGTTCGCGGCTCTGGCTGGTCGCTGCGTTCGCAGCGGTGGGCCTGCTGGCTGCGCTCGCGTTCGCGTGGCTCCCTGCCGGTGCGCCTGCGACCGAAGCTGCGCTGGTGGGCGCATCGGCGCAGCGCGCCGCCGTTCGCCCCGTCGTCGAACCACCACCCGTGCCGAGCACCGCCGCACCGCTGGCGGCGGAGAGCGTGGCCCCCGCTCAGCCGAGCGCGGCGCCGCCCGCGCGCCGTCACGTCGCGCCCGCCGCGTCTCCGAGCGTGTCACCTCCCCGACCACCGGACGGGATCTCGAAGTCCAACCCTTATCTCCGGTGATCGCCTTGACCTGACGCCGGCACTGGCGTTCGATCCGCGGGTGGGAATCAACGAACGTCGCGAACGGGAGAAGCAGGCGCGGCGTCGCGCCATCCTCGATGCGGCGTGGCAGATTGCCGAGGAGCACGGCTGGGCACAGTTCAGCGTCGAGCAGGTGGCTGCTCGCGCGGAGCTCGGCCGTGCCACCGTCTACGGGTACTTCGAGTCTCTCGACGTGCTCGTCGGCGAGCTCGCGGCGGAGGCTCTCGACGACTTCGAGACCCGCCTGGCCCAGGCCCGCACGTTGGGCGAGTCCCTCGACGTGCCGGTGCGCCTCGCGCAGTCGCGCCCGGCGGCGTTCGCGCTCTTGTTCGACGCGTACGTGAACCCTCGGCCGGTGTTCTCCGGCGCCGAGCTCGGCAAGGTCCGAGACAAGGCGCGCGAGCTGCTCGGAAGACTCCAGCGCTCGAGCGGGAGTGCCGGCTCGCTCTCGCCGGACGCGGCGAGCGCCGCGGCGTTCATCGCCGGGATTTCGATGGCGGGAGCGATGGTTCCCGAGCTCCGCTCGAGCACTCCGTTGCGCCGCCGCTGGCAGGGGTTGATGTTGGGCGATGAGCCCGAAGCGGGCCCGGGCGGCCCGCGGAAGAAGCCCTGAGGCGAGCTCCCCGACGGGGGTGTCGGATTGCGACGACCGCGCCCGAAATCAACGCTCACGCCGCTTCGCCGCGGGCGCCAGACTCGGAGCAGGAGGTTCGAGATGTCTGGCTTCACTCGCGCGATGGCTTTGGGCGGCTTGTTCTGTTTGGTGCTCGCGGCGCCGGCCTGTGGCGGCGACGACGACGCGTTCACCAGCTCCGGCGGCGGTGGAAAGGCCGGCGGAAGCGGCGGTGTCGGTGGCAAAGGTGGCACGGGTGGTACGGGTGGCAGCGGCGGAGCGACGGGTGGCGCGGCGGGCAGCGCCGGTGCTGCCGGCTCGGCGGGCGCGGCGGGCGCGATGGACGGCGGAGCGGGAACGGACGGCGCAGCCGGGGCCGGTGACGGCGGTGGCTCGGGCGGCACGGACGCAGGCAGCGGAGGTGCCGGCGGTGGCAGCGGCGGTTCCAGCGGCGGGGCGGGTGGCACCGGCGGGACTTCCTGCGTGGACCCCCTGAATGAGCCGAACGAGAGCGAGTCGGCGGCGGCCACGATTCCGGGCGTCAGCTGCGGCGCCGCGGCCAAGACGCACAAGGGGATTCTGGCCGGAAAGTCGGACCAAGACTGGTTCAAGGCAGATGCCGCGGGCCAGCTCGTCGGGTGCTCGGGCAAGGCCAAGGCCTCCGTGGACAAAGCTGGGGTGGACGTCTGCGCGTTCGCGGCTTGTGCGGCGGGGACGACGGACGTGCTCTGCAAGACGGGGACCTTCACGACCTCCGGCAGCGGCCGCAAGGGGTGCTGCGCGAAGCAGAGCGTCGAGCTCGGCGTGACCTGCTCAGGGCTCGGCAACAACCAGGCGGCGACGCTTTGGGTGTCCCTCTCTCAGACCGCGGAAGCGTGCGAGGCCTACGAGCTCAGCTACTCGTATTGACCGGTGGCTCACTTCTTCCGGATGCCGAACAGTCCCAAGACTCTCACCCCTTCGCCGTCGTTCGTCACGATGCGCGCGCCGTCGGCGCTCACCTTGCCGCCGCTGGCCTCGGCCCAGCCGCCGTAGGGCGCCCACTCCTCGAGCACGGACACGCCGTGGACCCAGAGCTCGACCTCGGTGCCGGCGGCCCACCCGGCCGTGTTGGGCACTTCGAGCGCCGCGCGCGGGCAGAGCTGCGTGTCGACGGGTGTGGTGCCGATCAAGATCTCGAACCCGGCGCTCGGATCGACGGCCGGCGGAGCCTTCGCCACCGGGATCTGGACGGCTCGGAATCTCTGGAGCTCCGGCGTGTCGAAGACGAGCTCGTCGTGCTGGAGCTTGGTGCCAGGTGCCAGCGTCAGCGAGACACCGTTGCTGACGGCCGAGTCGCCCGCCGAGAGCTCCACTCCCTGAGCCAGCTCCGGTAGCCTGAAGGTCGTCACCTCGCCGATGGCGTGCTCGGCGGCGCCCTCGGGCAGGAGCTGGGCGAGCTTCACGTGCTCGATGCCGAGGCCGTACTTGAGCGCGGGGCGGGTGATCTGGAGGCCCGGCGAGATGCCGGGAGCGCAGACTCCGGAGGCCTTGTCCAGGGTACACACCTCGCCCTGCGCGGAGGTCGTAGCGGGCTTGCTGCAGGCGCCGAACCCGCAGACGAACATCTGCACGTTCGCGGCCGGCGCGCCCGTCTCATCGACGATCTTCGCGGTGAGCCCCGCGACGAGCTGGGGGGAGCCGCTCGGCTCGTAGCCGGGGCCCTTCGCGCAGCTCGGATCGCCGCCAGCTCCGCCGCCGCCCGAGGCGGAACCGCCGCCGCCCGTGCTGGACAGCGCCCCGCCGCTGCCCGGCGTGCCGCTCGAGGAGCCCGCAGGGCCGCCCCCCTCGGCGCTGCACGCCAGCGCGCAGCACACGGCCGCGGCGAGGGCCGGGTATGCGACGCGACACGGAGGCACTCTCCCTAGACGCGCTGGCTCGCCGACCTTGCACCGATTCCAGCAGCGCCTGCGTGCCCGAGGACCCCGAACGCAGGGAAAGCGTGCCGCTCCTGCGTGCAGCCGCGGCCTTCTGCGTGTGGCACTCCGCTTGCATTTTCTGGAGCGCTCCAGACGACCAGTTCGCCTGCAGGAGGTTTCGACCATGAGCGGCGACGTCATCATCATCGGTGCCGGGATGGCCGGCTTGTCGGCGGGTTGCTACGCGCAGATGAACGGCTACAGGAGCCGGATCTTCGAGTCCCACGTCTTGCCCGGCGGGCTGTGTACCGCCTGGAAGCGCAAGGGCTACGTCTTCGACACCAGCATCCACATGCTGATGTCGTCGAGCTCGGGGATGTTCCACCGCATGTGGCAGGAGCTCGGCGTGGTCCAGGGCCGAGAGTTCGTCCACCACGAGGTGACGACGCGCATCGAGACCATGGGCAAGACGGTCGATCTCTTCGCCGACCTCGATCGGCTCGAGCGCGAGCTCGTGGCGCTGTCGCCAAAGGACGAGAAGCTGGTCCACCAGCTCGTGAGCATGGCTCGTCGCATGTCGGGCTTCGAGCCGGAGATGTTCAAGCCGCGAGAGCTCTGGGGACCGCTGGATTACCTGCGGCAGCTCCGGAACATGGCTCGTGTGCTGCCGGTGCTGGCTCGCGCGAAGGGCTCACTCGCGGGCTTCGCCGCCCAGTTCGAGGACCCGAGGCTCGCCGAGGTGGTGCGCCTGACCATCGACACCCCCGGCTGGCCGATGCCGGATGCCCCGCTGGTCGGCGCGCTGATGGTGCTCGCGTGCTACGACGCGAAGAACGCAGGAACGCCCCTCGGGGGCTCGATCCGGGTGGCCCAGACCGTGGCCAAGCGTTACCGCGGCCTCGGAGGCACGCTCCACTTCGGGGCCAAGGTGGACAAGATCCTGGTCGAGAACGATCGGGCGGTCGGGGTCAGGCTCTCGGACGGGTCCGAGCACCGCGCGGACGCCGTCGTCTCAGCGGCGGACGGTCGCACGGCGATCTTCGGCATGCTCGAAGGCAAGTATACGAGCCCCGAGCTCCGGCGCGCCTACGCCGAGTGGAAGGTCTACCCGCCGCTCATCCAGGTGATGCTCGGCGTGGCCCGCGACCTGTCCGGCGAGCCGCACCATGTCATCTTCGATCTGCCGTGCTCCGTGCTGATCGCGGGCGAGGCCCGGAAGATGCTGGACGTGCTCCACTACTGCCACGATCCCTCCATGGCCCCGCACGGCAAGTCCGTGGTGCAGGTCTGGTACACCAGCAACTACGACTACTGGTCCGCGCTGCGTCCAGACGAAGCGGCCTACGCCGCCGAGAAGCGCCGGGTCGCGGACGTCACCCTCGAACAGCTCGAGCGACGCTGGCCGGGCTTCGCCAAGCAGGTGGAGGTCGTCGACGTGGCCACGCCCGTGACCTACGAGCGCTACACGGGAAACTGGCAAGGCTCACCCGACGGCTGGTGCATGACCAGTCAGAACGTCGGCAAGGAGCTGCCCAAGCGCCTGCCCGGCCTCGCCCGCTTCTACCTGGCGGGGCAGTGGACCCTGCCGTTCTCCGGTGTGCCCGGCGCGGCGGTGAGCGGGCGGCATGCCGTCCAGCTCTTGTGCAAGGACGACCGGAGGCAGTTCGTGACCGTGGCGCCTCGCTCGGTCGAGGCCGTGGCCCATCCGGACTTCCACGACGAGGAGCAGCTCGACGAGCTCGCGGAGCCGGACGCCGTGAGCCACGCACACCTCCACTAGCAGCGCAGCGGCCGCTCAGTGGCCGCCACCGCCGGGCCCGTGGCCACCCTCCTTGATCGGCCCGATGTCGCAGATGCCGGCGCCGCGGAAGCGCGGCAGCTTCGGCACCAGCCCGGTGTAGAGGTAGTCCGCGAAGCTGTCCCAGCGCTCGAAGGTCGCGTTCGGGCCGAGCGGCACCTCGCCGAGCTCCTCCAGCGTCACGTCGCCGTCGCCGTTGCCGTACGCGTCGTCGGCGTCGGCGAAGGGCGCGAAGCGCAGCTCCGCGAGGAAGTCGTTCGGCACGTGCTGGAACAACGCCGCGCTGCGGATCGAGATGTCGAGCGACTGCTGGTCGTCGCTCGACAGGCTGACGCCAGACTCGGTGAGCAGCTTGCAGTCGTCGAACTGCGCCCCCAGCCGGAACGACCAGGAGAAACGCTTGGTGGCACCGGGTCGCTCTGCCTTGCCCGAGACGTACACGGCGCTGCCGCTACCATCGGCGAAGCCGTCGCTGCCCGGCGCGCGAAGGAGCTCCAGATCGGCGGCGCTCACGCCCGCGCCGAGCACCGCGTCCTCGGGCGGGGGGCGCATGCGGAACCGGAAGTCGCAGGACCCGAGCGCGAAGGGCGTGCTGAGCTTCTGCGGGGCCTCGAGCCGTACGTCGAGGACCCGCGAGTAGTCGGTCTCGTTGTACCGAGTGCAGTCGTCGCCGCCCAGGCTCACCTCGCCGAGCGTGATCAAGAAGCGATCGTATTCGACGTGCCAGCCGTCGATGGTGTCGAAGCCGGGCCCGCCCGCCGCGAGCGCGTAGTCGCTGGTCACGGTCACGTCCAGGCGCCCGGGGGGCTTGCGCGTGTCGTCGGGGAGGCAGCCGCCGAGCGCGGCGAGACCGACGACGAGCGCGAGTGAGCGAGCGAGGGTAGTCACGTCAGAATCCCATTTCCGCGCCGACGCTGGGGATGGTGATGGGCCCGATTTCCTGATCGCCGAAGGTCTCCTTGCTGAGCGTCGCGTTGAGCACCTCGGCCACGAACGAGATCCAGGTCGATTGGCCCAGGACCCAGCGCTTCTCGAGGCGCACGTCGAGTCGGAAGAAGGCCGGCGAGCGCTCGACGTCGCTGGTCGTACGCGGCGGTGAGCTCGCGTCTTCGTTCTGCGAGGGTTGGAGCGGTGTGCCGGTGTAGAACACGACGCGACCTCCGGGGCGCCAGCCGCGACCCAGATCGTAGCCCAGCGCGGCGTTCAGCACATGGGTGCGGTCGAAGTTGCTGGGAAACTCCTCGTTGCCCAGGCTGCGCGTGGACCGCGACAGGGTGTAGGAGAGGAATCCGCCGAGCTGCTTGGTGAGCTTGCGCTTCACGAACAGCTCCGCGCCGATGGCCCGGCCCATGGCCCGCTGGTCGAGCTCCCCGGTCGGCGGTCCGCCGCCGGTCTGGGCCCGCGAGCCCAGCGCGTCGGTCATGTCGAAGAAGGCGTTGTAGAACAGCGTCAGGCTGGCGGTCGTCGCGTCGGCGACGTCCACCTCGACGCCGGCGCTGGTCTGAAGGCTCTGCTGAAGACCGTTCTCGAGCTTGCCGGGCGTGAGCCCCGGGATGGGCAGCACGAACGAGGGTGGCTGGTGTGCGATGCCGTAGGCGTGGATGATGCGCACGTCGTCCGACACGGCGAAGCGCGCCGAGATCCGCGGATCGACGGCGACGGCGCTGCCCGACTCGGAGCGATACAGGTCCACGCGGGCTCCGGGGATGACCTCGACGTCCCGCGTCGCGTCGAGCACGAGATCGGCGAAGACGCCGAAGACCAGATCGGTGCGCGGCGGGAAGTCGGCCTCGAAGTCCAGGGTCTCGGGGCTGTCCGGGTCGGCGTATTTCGCCGGGCTGGTGCTGTAGCGCTCGACGCTGCCGTCGGTGCCCGCGCGCAGCAGCACCTCGTCGTCCACGCGGTGCTCGAGTGCGGTGCGCGCGCCCAGGATCTGCGTGGTGATCTGGCGTTGCTCGCCGGCCAGGAAGGCGTTCGCGGTTCGGTCGAGGCCCAGCGTGAACGCGGTGCGCAGCGATCCGTGACCCGTCTCGTGATCGTGCCGGAGGTCGAGCCGGTAGAACTCGGTGCCGAACAGCACCGTGAGATCGCCGTTTCGCTCTCTGCCCAGGAGATCGTAGGCGCCGAAGGAGAAGAGCGTGAGTCGATCGCGAGGTGACAGGTCGTAGGAGAGGCGCGCTTGGTAGTCTCGATAGGCGAGCTCCACTTCGGGAGCGATCAGCGAGAGCAGCGCGGCCGTGTAGGAGTAACGCCCGCCCACCAGGGCCGTGCCCCGCCCGTCCGCGAAGCCGGCTTCGACCAGCGCGCCGGCGTCGAACAAGCGCACGTTGGCCTCGCCGTGCAGCTCCGGCCGAGGGGCGGTCGTCTCCGCGGCCACGATGCCGCCGGCGAAGCGGCCGAAGCGCGCCGGGTAGCCGCCGGGGTAGAGGTCCACGCGTTCGACCAGGCCCGGGTGCACCACGGAGGGGCCGAAGCCCACGTGGTACAGGTAGGGGACGCGTACGCCGTCGAGGAAGTAGCCCACGTTGCCCGGTGGCGCGCCGCGCACGTAGAAGAAGGGCAGACCCGACGCCACCGGGGTGACCCCGGGCATGGCCTCGATGGCGCGGAACGGGTCGCCGAACGCGCCCGGGATCTGGCGGACCTCCTCGCGGCTGAAGGTCTTCACCGCGGGTGCGGGCTTCTCGCCGTGCACCACGACCTCGATCGGTTCGGCCTTCTCGCCACGCTCGGCCCCTGCCGGCGCGACGCGAAACACGACCTCGGTGTCGTCGCCCGGCACGAGCGTCACGTCGGCGGACTGCGCGTCGTGCTCGCCGCTCTCGAGCGAGACGCGGGCCGCGCCCGCCGGCAACTCGCGGCTGGTTGCGTTGCCGTCGTCGGCCGTCGCCAGCGTGCGCTCGCGCCGGTCTGCGCCTTGGACCTTGACCCGGGCGCCGGCCACCGGCTTGCCGGAGCCGGCGTCGAACACCCGCACCGAGAGCCCGGGCGGCGGCGGCCGGAACAGGTAGCGGAAGCGGATGCGCGCCTTGACGGGCGCGCCCGCGCGACGGGCCGGCGCGAACCGCAGCGCCTTCGCGGCTTCGAGCGCGGCCTCGTCGAAGCCATGGCCCTGCGGGGTCTCGACGCTGGCGCGCTCGACCTTGCCGTCCTTGTCGAGCTCGAGGATCAGCACCACCTCGACGCGCTCGTAGACCTTCTCGCGCAGTGCTTGGCGCGGGTAAGCGGCGCCGGGATCGCGCTCCAGCCGCGGCGCGATCAGGTCGGTCTGCGCGCCGGCCGGGCGCGTCAGCGCGAGCGCCACCAGCGCGGCGAGCCGGGCGAAGCGGAGGCGGCGGGAGCTTCTCATCACTCCACGGTGGGCACGAGGTCGTGCGAGCGCACCGACCCGCTCTTCTCGGTGCAAGGTGTCACCGAAGGATCCCACAAGCAGATGCGCACGCCGGCACCGAGGTGCTTCTTCAGGCACGCGATGAAGCGGGTGCGCCCCCGCGCCGTCATACCGGAGGCGTAGCGCTCGCACAGCTCGCCCATCACCTGGCCGTAGCCCTCGGAGGTTCGCTCCGCGCTCTTCGCGACCGAGCTGCACTCGGCGACCTTCTGCACGGGCAGCCCTTGCAGCGCGCCGAGGACGCAGGTGCGGACCCCGCAGCTGTCGCAGGGGACCTCGAAGCTCGCGAGGCACTCGATGGCGCGCGTCGCCGCGAGCGGCGCGTACTCCGCGAGCACCGTCTGGCACATCTGCTTGCGCTCGTTGGGACAGTCCGCGGTCTTCGCCGGGGCCATCGCCGCGCACAGCTTCCGGAGCTCGGCCGCGCTGCGGGGCGCCGGCAAGGGAGGCGCGGCGTTCCCGGCGTCGTCAGGCGCAGCGACCGGTGGCTCCGCCGCCGCGTCGCCGCCGGTATCCGCTGCGAGCTCGGGCTCCGGCTCAGGCTCGGGCTCGGGAAGGGGGGCGGACGGCTCCGCCGCCGTGGGCCGGGTCTGCTCGGCGTCCATCGCGCGGCGCTGCTCGGCGTGGCAGGCGAAGAGCGACGCCGCGAGAAGCAAGAAGGCGTCTCGGTCGATGCGCATGAGTCACCCGAGTCTGGCACGACTCGCTAGCGCGAGGCGCGGGCTCCTTCGCCGACGCGGCCGACGAAGGGCACCCGCCCGCGGGCCAGCTGGTCGAGCTCCCGCTGCATGTCGGCGCGGACGCGCTCGTAGCAGGCAGTCAGCGCCGCAGGATCGTCGGCGGCCTCGGGCCCGAAACCCTCCAGGCGGATCGGCGCGCCAAAGCGCAGCGCGGTCTGCGCCGGGAGCGGCCAGTAGGGCAGAAAGCCCAGGGTGACCCCCCAGGGGATCGAGATCACGATGGGCAGCACCTGGGCGCGGAACAGGCGCTTCACGCCGAGCCGCTGGGCGAGCTTGTCGCCGCGCGTGAGCACGATGAACTGCTCGTGCGTGCCCTCGCTCACCACCGGTACGATGGGCACCTGCGCGCGCAGCGCGAGCTTCAAGAACCCGGTGCGCCCGCCGAGCTCGATGCGATGCCGGTCGCGCCAGGCGCGGGTCGAGTCGAGATCGGAGCCGGGGTACACCAGCACGATGCGGCCGCGCCGGAGCGCCTCCGCGCCGCCGTCGTGCCCCGCCCGGAG
This sequence comes from Polyangiaceae bacterium, assembly GCA_015075635.1. NCBI lineage: Bacteria > Pseudomonadati > Myxococcota > Polyangiales > Polyangiaceae > Polyangiaceae bacterium. The sequence continues at coordinate 968,250 of JABTUA010000002.1, read as the reverse complement.
CCCGCCGAACTTCACGGTTACCTCGCGGATGCGCGGGTGCTGGAACAGAAGATCGTGCCCGAGCGGGTGGACGCTGCGCTCGAGCCCGAAGCGATCGCGGATGGCCACCAGGGTCAGCAGGCTGTCGAAGGTCTGGAGCCCGCCGTTGTGGTTGCCCACCAAGAGCACGGGTCCGCTGGGCGGCACGTTCTCGAGCCCCTCGACCGTCCAGCGGAAGTAGCGCTCACCGATGAAGCGCGCCAGGTCCAGCACCACCTCGACGAGCTCCGGATCGCGTCCGTCGATGCCCTCCGAAACCCCGCTCTCGGTGTCGCGGTCCAGCGCGAGCTGGAGCCCCGCCGCGAAGATCCCGCGGACGCCGAGGTGCCAGAGGTCGGCGGCGTCGAAATATTTCCCGGCCCGAGCCCGCCACTCGTCGAAGGAGAACGGGGTCGTGGCCATGCTTGGGGTCGTTCTCTGCCACTCCGGGAACCGGCGTCAATGCGAAGCGTCAAGGTACCCTGCCGACTTGTCGCTGCCCCGCCCGCTTGGTAGCCCATCCCCATGGACCGAGACCGCGCCGCGGTGCTCGCGCGCCGGGCGCGCTTCGTCGCTGCCGCGCTGGCCGGCGTGACACCGGCGTTCGCGGCGCGGGCCGAAGCAGGCGACGCGGATCCGCCGGAGGATGCCGGTGCGACCGAAGCGGACGCGACCCCACGGATCTGCCTCTCCCCCGACGACATCGAGGGCACCGAGCGGCCGTGCCGCGACGAGCCGGAGCATCCCGACTGCGCGCTGCCGATTCGAGGCCCGCAGATGCCGCCGCACGTGTGCCTCTCCATCGCGCCGCCGTCGACGAACCTGGAGTACCAGCACGACGGCTTCTACCTGCGCATCGGCCCCGTCGGCGGGCTGCTCGGAGCGTCGGCGGGGGACGAGAGCGCGAGCGGTCTGGCGCTCGGCGCTGAGCTCGACGCGGGTCTGACCTTGGCGCCCGGTGTCGTCGTCGGGCTCGGCGGAACGTTCCTCCGCTCGCCCACGTCGAGCGACTCCTTCGAGTCGATCACGCTCTGGCAGCTCGGCCCGTTCGTCACGGTGTATCCGTCCCCGTTGCGCGGCTGGCGCGCGTCGCTGTCGGTCGCGCCCACGGTGATCGCGATCCGAGCAACCGGCGAAGACGTGTCCGGAGTGGGCGTCGGGGGCGCCCTGTGGCTCGGTTACGACGCGTTCGTCGCGGCGGACTGGTCGCTGGGCGTCGCCGGGGGCGCGATGCTCGGATTCGCGTCGGCGGAGCGCAGCGACGGAAGCGCTGCGCTGCGCGCGCGGGCGCTGGCGCTCTCGGCGAGCCTGCTCTGGCACTGAGCGCTGGTCGCTCAGTACTTGTCGCCGCCGCAAATGGAGACGCACTGCCCCAGGGAGCTGTCGCAGCGTCCAGCGCACTCCAAGGACGTGGTGCAGGTCTGTCCGTCGGCCGCGGCGGCGACGCAGGTGCTGGAGCTGTAGCTGCACCCCGTCCCCGGTGTGCACGCGCCGGACTTCCCCAAGCACGACCCACCGAGGGGGATCGGCGTCGCGCAGGTTCCGGATGCGCACAGCAGCCCGTTCTCGCAGTCGCTGGAGTAAAGGCACGGGGAACCCAAGCCGCTCAAGGGCGCGCACTGGCCCAGCTTCGAGTTGCAGTCCAAGGCGTCGTCGCAATCACTCTCCAGGACGCACTTCGAGCCGACGGTGCCGATGGGCTGGCAGACGAAGGTTCCGGACCCGTCGTCGTCGCATTTCAACCCCTCGGCGCACTGCGACTCGTAATCGCAAGCGCCCCCTTCCTTCACGAGTCCGACCCAGACCTTGCGACACTCGGGGATCTTCGCGAACCCGGGGGTGCCGTGCCCTTGGAGCAAGTTCTCCGCGCCGGGAAGCCCGCTACAGCTCGCCGGCGGCGCTGGAATGCCGGCCGCTTGCTTCGCGATGCAGGCGTCCGCCCACGTCCCGTCGAAGGCCATGGTGCCGTCCGCCATACGGTCTTTGACGAACTGCACGCACTCCGCCGGATCGTCCGGACCGAAGGTGCACGCCGGGAGAATGAACGAGATGTCGTCCTTGTCCGCCTGCGAGCAGCACTTGTCGGCGTAGTCGCACCAGGCCTTCGAGAGGGCCGCGTCCATCTGGCAGTACTCTTCGAGCGTGCGCGCTGGACCAGGGCCGACGCCCCCGCTGCCGCTCACTCCGCCGCCTCCACCGCTTCCACCGCTGCCGCCGCCGTCGGGCGTCCCACCCCCACTCGATCCACCGCTGGAGCACCCAAGAAGCGTGAGGAGTCCGAATCCACAGATGGCGGTCGTCTTGGCAATCATCATGGCCGTGACGGTCGAAGCTAGCGGACCGCGGCGAGAGCGGACTTTTGATCTGGTTTTGAATTCCTGCCACCCGCACCCACACGCGACGTCGGCCGTGTGGCACCCGAGCTCACGTCGCGAGCCTCGAGGCGTCGCTCCCGTCAGGTCGTCCAGTGCTTCGCGAGGCTAGGCGGGTACGGTGACAGCGCGACGCCCTCGCGCGTGCGCTCGTACAAGTCCCTACCGGCGCCGAGCTCCTCCTTGAGCTGCCAGAGGAGGTTCTCCGTGGCCGACGAGGTCCGAACCCCTCCTTGGACCAGCCAGGCGATTCGAGCCAGCGGGAGCGGTGTTCCCTGCTGGGCAACGAGCAGCGCGAGCAACTTGTATCGAAGCGGAGCCAGTCTCACCAAGTGACGACCGGCCCAAACGCCCTCGCTGCCTGGATCGAGCCTGAAGGCGCCGAATTCCGTGGCCGGTGGCCCGCCCGACCGCGCGCGATCCTCGTGCCCCGCGCGCCGCGCACGGACGGCAGCGCGAATGCGCGCCACCAGATCCTCGATCTCGAGTGGCTTGATCAGGTAGTCGTCGGCGTGTGCCTCCTCGAAGGAGCGGACCCTGGTGCCGATGTCGCGGAGGCCGCTGACCATCAGGATCGCCCCCGCGAACCCGTCGCGCCTCGCTGCGGTGCAGGTGTCGATGCCGTTCTCTTGGCCGAGGTTGACGTCGGCCAGGATCGCGTCGCAGTCCATCAGGTCACCGCGGCTGGACGCCTCGGCGAAGCTGCCGAAGCCTTGGACGGTGAAGCCGCGCAACTTCAGAACACGGTGTAGCGTCCGAAGGAACACCGGATCGTCATCCACCACGACGACGCGGATGCCGGACCCGGGTTGCTGGGACGACAGGGAATCCACCGGCGCGAAGTCTCCGAGGAGCCTCCCGCGGCCCCCGTCCCGAGCGTACCACTTCGCGCGGGCGACCCGGCATGAGCGACAAACCGTGTCGTCACGAACGTGTCGCTACGTGATGTTTGCGCGCTCCAATCGCGGGGGCGCGCCGCGGTTTGGACGGCGACCTCCCGCGCGGAGGAGCCCGAGTGACAGCAGCAACACCGCGGCTCCCGGCCCGTTCGAGGCCGACGCTGCCAGGTCGCAGCCACAGCTCGAGCTCCGGCTCGCGGAGAGCTCGCTGCTCGGGCTGGGCGCCGGCGGGGGCGGGGATGCGGGCGGCGCGCTGGCAAGCGCGGCCGTCGGCCTGCTCTTCGCCTGAAAGTCGCCCTTGGTCTTGGTCGTCGCCGAGATCCGCTTCAGCCGGCAGCTGTCCTTGTCCCGCTTCTCGACGGAGTAGCGCGCCTGCACAAGGGTCACGTTCACGTCGCGGATGTTCAAGTCCTGATCGGCGAGCTCGCCGCAGGTCTTGGCCTTCGCAGCCAGGAACTTCGCGGACTCTTCGCGACCGGCGTCGCCTCGGATCTTGCCGAACAGCTCGATCAGATCGCCCTCGCGGAAGCCGAACACGCGCACAGGGCCCCGCTCCGGGGTGCACACGAGCGCCTCGCTCGGGTCCAGCACCGACTTTTCGGGCTCCTGGTTGCAGTTGGTCACGAACAGCTTCAAGTGTGGCACCGAGCCCTGCCCCTCCACCGTGAGCTCGAGCGTGATCTTCGCGCGGGGCGGCGGCGAGACGTCCGCGCGCGCCGCCGCGACTGCCAAGAGCAGCGCCCCCACGCAACTGGCCAGAGCTCGGCGCTTCATCTCGTCTCGCGGGCCCGCTCAGCCGATGCTCCTCGATTCACCGGCGAACAGCAAGCCGTTGCGCCGCCCTCAGCGCGCATGAGTCAGCCTTCGCGCCGGTCGAGCTCTTCGTCGTCGAACGAGCGTGGATCGTCCAGCGACTCCAGGTGAGTGAGCACGTTGGCGTTCGGGACGACGGCGCGGACGTCGCGCTCGATCTGCTCCAGCAGGCGATGACCGCGGTCCACCGTCCAGTCGCCCGGCACCAAGACGTGCATGGAGACGAAGCGACGGGCTCCGGCCTGCCGGGTTCTGAGCGCGTGGAAATGGACCTCGGGGCCCGTGTAGCGGTCGAGGACCTGACGGACGGCGCCCTGCTCGCTCGGGACGAGCGAAGCATCCAGCAAGCCCCGCGCGGATCGGCGGATGAGCTGGATGCCCGACCACACGATGTTCAGCGCTACGGCGATCGCCACCAGCGGATCGAGCCTCTCCCAGCCGGTGAGCGCCACCAACCCGACGCCGACCAGCACCCCCGCCGAGGTCCAGACATCCGTCATCAGGTGATGCGCATCCGCCTCCAACGCGATGGAGTGGTGGCGCTTGCCGGCCTTGAACAGCACGCGCGCCACGGCGAGGTTGATCACCGAGGCGACCACCGAGACTCCGAGCCCCAGGCCGGCCTGCTGGATGGGGGCGGGGTTCAGCAGGCGATCCACGGCTGCCCAGGCGATGGCGACGGCAGCGACCAGGATCAGCGCGCCCTCGACGCCGCTCGCGAAGTACTCGGCCTTGCCGTAGCCGTGGGCGTAGTCCTCGTCCGCGGGCCTGGCGGCCAGCGTCAGCATCCAGAGCGCGGTGCAGGCCGCCACCAGGTTGACGATGGACTCCGCGGCGTCCGACAGGAGGCCGACCGAGCCCGTGACCTGCCACGCGGCGAACTTGAGCCCGATGGTCAACACCGCCGCAGCGATGGACAGCCAAGCGAATCGGGTGAGCTTGGGGGTCGACATGGGCTCGGGGGCCCGGAGCATAGCTCCGTCACGTCGTCGCCGGGACACGGCGTAGCCTGAGCGCAGTGAGCCCCAGGACCACCAGGGTCGTCCCGCCGTAGAAGGCCACGCCCGCGGGTGAGGCCGAGTCGGTGCCGGCGAAGAGCCCGTGGACCAGCGCCAGCACGTACACCAGGAACGAAGCGTAGTGCAGCACGCGCCAGGCACGCCCCCCGATACGCTTGCGCACGTAGAAGCTCAGCGTGACCAGCACCAACAGCCAGAGAGCCAGCTTCCCCAGCTCCAGCGCGGCCGAGTGACGGGGCGCCAGGAGTGGGAGCAGCGTGCCCAGCACGTCGCTGCCGTATTCTCGATCGCCGGTCGGTGCCAGGGCGTGCAGCGCCGTGAAGCCGATGGCCAAGAGGCTCGCATGTTCGTGCACGTCGATGGCCATGGCTGGCCCCGGCCACACGCGGGTCAGCTTCAGGCTGGCGAACAGCCCGAGCACCACGGAGAACCACGCCAACCCGAAGGCCAGGAGCCCGCTCGAGCGGGTCAGATACCAGATGTCGTGGGAGCTCAAGTTGTGCTCCAGAGGTGACGGTCCCAGCGGGAGCTCTGCCGAGTTGCGCCGCCCTCGAGGACGAGCAACGCCGCCAAGTCGGGCTCGCGCTCGAGCCAGGCGAGCCCGGCAGCGCTGCCGGCGATCAGCAGCACCTTGGCGGCGACATCAGCCCGCGCAGCGCTGCTCCCGACGACGGTGGCGGAGAGCACGTCGGTCTCCGCGGGTCGTCCCGTCCTGGGATCGATCAGGTGGTGGGCGTCGCCGCGAGCGGTCGGCCAGCGGCGATGGTCGCGTCCCGAGGTCGCCACACCGCCGCGCGAGAGCGCGAGCGTCGCCAGGCACTCGTCGTCGTCGAGCGGGCTCGCCACCCCGACCGGCCAGGGACTGCCGTCGGCTCGAGCGGCGCTGACGGCGATGTCTCCGCCAGCATCGACCAGCGCCGGTGCTGCGGTCCCGAGGCTCGCGCAGAGCTCGTCGGCGGCGCGGCCCTTGGCCGTACCGCCGAGATCCAGGCGCACGCCCCGCGGTAGGAATACCCGGGAGCGGTCGGCATCCAGCTGGATCTCCTCGAAGCTCGGGGCCGGCTCGCCGTCCACCCGAGCTCGATCGGCCGGCGCGAGCTGGTCGAAGCTCCGATCGTATCCCGCGCGCTCCAGCGCCTCGAGCACGGTGGGGGTGGAGAGGCCGGCGCTCCAGCGGGCCGCGCCGAGCGCTGCTGCAATCTCGGCGAACAGCGGCGCGCTCACCGCCACCCACCCGCCGCTCTCGGCGTTCAGGCGGCAGAGCTCGCTGTCGGAGCGGAAGCGGCTCGAGCAGCGCTCGCGCTCGGCGAACCAGCCGGGCAAGTCGAAGCGAGGCGCGAGCTCCGGCTCCGCGTCGAGCGCGACGAACACCCGACTTCCCATGGCTCGGCACTCGACGGAGAGCACGGCTTCACCTCGAAGAGCGAGTCAGCGTGATCGGCCGCGGCGGTGGCTGGCTCACCACGCGCAGGCGAGGAGCGGGCGCAGGTTCGGCTGCGGCGCCCGGGACGGAGACCTCGACGAGCACCGGCAGCTCGTCATCACTCGACACCGTGGCCTGGGCTTGGCTGCTCGGCTGCTCGCGCGCCGCGAGGACCACCCAGCCGCCCAGCGTGCCTGCGACTGCCGCGACGGTCAGCACCAATTTCGCCGTCGTCGGGGACAGCTTCGAGTCAGTCATCGTCGTCCTCGTGATCGTCGTGGTCCTCGTGGTGCTTGGACTTGCGCTTGCCATTCAGGGCCAAGGGTGCGGCGCTGCCGTCATCGGCGGGGGTGGTCCCGTCGTGCAGCACCTCCGAGGTCGAGGCGTCCACGTAGACCGTGCCCCGGTCCAGAACGACCTCGTAGGCCGGGAGGCCGCGGTAGGACACCAGCTCCGGCGGGCGGGAGAGCCGCGCACCGGGCGCGCGTCGATAGGCGGCGGCGGCGGCGGCGTTCGCGTCGATGCCGGGTTGGGCCTTCGGGCCTTCGGGCCTCGATGCCGCCGCGAGCATCTGGTTCTGGCGTGCGATGCGGGCGTTGGCCTCGTCGATCAGGCGCCGGTAGGCGGCCTCGCGCTCCGTGGACATGGGCTTCTCCGCGGCGGCGCTCGAGGCTCGACCGAGCCAGATGCCGGCTCCGAGGAGAGCGAGCGCGCCGAACGCGGCGGCCGCGATGACGAGGGGACGTTGACTGCTCATGAGGGTCCTTTGGGCATGGCGGCTCGCGCCGCACTCGGAGCCAAGACGCCACGAAACGCTGGAAAGACGATGCGTCGGACCGCGCACGGCCAGGAGATTGCAGCGTTTTTCAGCGCGTGATGCGTCGGATGACGCATGCCGACTCGGCGTCCCCTCGAGCCAACCCCCTCACTTCAAGGTGCCGCGCAGGACCCGCGCGCCCCACACGCGCACGTGCTGTTCAGGGCTACCGCGAGCACCCAGCCCTTCCTGCATCTGTTCGGCGCGCTCATCCGCTCAGGCCGGGTGCACGGCTCATACCATCCTTAAAGTGGCAGATTCCCGGCCTCCGCCGCTCTTCGCAGCGCGCGCGACGTAACAAACTGTGACGCACCGACCCGCATCGGATGATCCATGAGCGTCGTTTCGAGACGCCGCGACGTCGGCGTTTTCGGCACGTTCGTGCACGATTCGACGGGAGGAAGTTCTGCTCGACGGTGGTGGACGCCGCCACGATGGACTCGTCCCAGTACAGCATCTGGGGGATCAGCTCCCTCGCCGTGGGCACGGGGGCGGTCGCGACCGGCAGCATCGTCGGCCCGGACGATGGCGGGAGCAACGTCGTGCAGAAGCAGCGCGGGCTGCTCATTGCAGCCGGTGGGCTCATCGCGATCGGCGCCGGGGCGTTCCTGCTGGGTCGGTCCGACGCGGCGTCGAAAGCGGCGTCGGAGGCGAACGCGGCCGTGGTCCAGGATCCGAAGGACGCCTTCGCGACGCGCGTGCAGGCGAAGTCGGCGTGGATCGCTTCGCGGACCGACTCGAACGCCGCGTTCATAGCGGCGATGCGTCAGGTGCGCGCGGCTGAGGATTCCGCAGCGAAGGCCAAGGACGACGCGGCGAAGGCGAAGAAGGCCGCGGACGAGTCGGAGAAGGATGCCGAGAAGGCGAAGTTGGACCCCGCCGACGCCAAGAAGACCGCGGACGAGGCGCTCAAGGCTGTGGCGCCGAAGTAGGCGCGCGACTGACCGGCCGAAGGTGGCGTCGGAGGCAGCAGTCGGGTGAGGGGGGCACTCCGCAGCGCCCTCCGGCGCCGCCCACGACCGGTCAGTAGACAGAAGCGTATCCGAGGTCAGTGGACTCTCATGTCCGGACTTGTGCGGAACTGCGTGCAGCTAACGCTGCAAGCCGGCGTCCGCAGTGGCATTCTGAGAGTCTGCATCCTCACGTCACGCGACTCACTCTGCTCCCGCAGGGGCTACCGCTTCGCCCGGCGGCCAGGGAGCAGTGTATGGCCCTGCTGCTCCGCGCCGGCGCCGACGCGCAGCGGCTGATCGACGGCCAGGGATGGCCGCTCGAACGCTTCGCCCGGCACATCAGCCGCCTGACGGTGCTTCGGGGGTCGGGGGCTCACCCGCTGGTTGTCTTGACCGAGACGAACCCCATCGCGCTGGCCGTCCTGCAAACGCGTCGAGTCCTCGCCGAGGCGGTGCCCGAGCTCGAACAAGCGCCCTGGGTCATCTTCCACGACGAATCGGCGGACCCATTCTTCGCGAGCTCCGCGCTGGGGATGGGCACGTTCGACATCGGCTACGAGCTGGGCCCCATCTGGCTCACCCCACCCGGGTACCAGTTCCTGGTGTTGAGCTCAGACGAGAGGCAGCTGGACTACGTGGCCGCGCGGCTCGCGACTCTCGCGCACTCGGTCGCCTTCTCCACTCGGCCGGGCGACTCGTCCGAAGACTGAGCTGCCTTCTTGGCGCGTGAGCCCCCTGCGCTGCCGCTGGCTCGCCACCTACCGGTTACCGTTCCCGTTGTTGCGCTCGATGACCTCGCGGACCTTGCGCGTCAGCGACGCAGGCGTGAGCGGCTTCTGGAGGTAAGCGACGCCGGAGTCGAGGATACCGTGCTGGAGGATGGCATCGTCGGTGTAGCCCGACATGAAGAGCACCTTGAGTCCCGGTCGCATCGCTCTGAGACGCTCGGCGATTTGCCTGCCGCTCATGAGCGGCAGGACGACGTCGGTGAGGAGCAGATCGATCTTCGCGCCGTGCTGCTCGCAGATGAGAAGGGCCTCACCGCCGTTGGCGGCTTCCAGTACGACGTAACCGTGCCGGCGCAGGATGCTCCGGGCGAGCGTACGCACTTGGGCGTCGTCTTCGACGAGCAAGATGGTTTCGTCGCCGTGGAGCGACGCCAGTGGCGGGCGATTCGACGACACCGCCTCCGCGCCGCTCACCCGGGGGAAGTAGACCTTGAACGTCGCGCCCTCGCCGGGTTCGCTGTAGACCCAGATGTGGCCGCGACTCTGCTTGACGATGCCGAACACCGTCGCGAGGCCGAGCCCCGTCCCCTTGCCTTTCTCTTTCGTGGTGAAGAAAGGCTCGAATATTCGGGCCTGCGTCGCCGCGTCGATGCCGATTCCAGTGTCGCTCGCGGCGAGCATCACATACGCGCCAGGCTGCACGTCGTGGTGTACGGCGGCGTAATCCGCGTCCAGCTCGACGTTTGCGGTTCGGATCGTCAGCTTTCCGCCCTGCGGCATCGCATCTCGCGCGTTGACGGCGAGGTTCATCACGATCTGCTCGATCTGGCCAGGATCGGCCTCGACGTTCCAGAGCCCGCTCTCCGGCAAGACGGTGAGAGTGATGTCGGCGCCGAGCAAGCGGCGGAGCATCTTCTCCATGCCAGCCACGATGTTGTTGAGGGAAAGCACCTTCGGCTCCAGCACCTGCTGGCGGCTGAACGCGAGGAGCTGGCGCGTGAGCTCCGTCGCACGAACCGCAGCCGCGCTTATCTGCTCGACGTCCGCGCGGAGCGGTTCGTCCGCGTCGAGGTCCGCGCCGATCATCTCCGCGTAGCTCAGGATGACCGACAACATGTTGTTGAAGTCGTGGGCGATCCCGCCGGCGAGGCGCCCGACAGCCTCCATCTTTTGCGCTTGGCGAAATTGTTCTTCCAGGCGCTTGCGCTCGGAGAGGTCGAGGGCGATGGAGATGTACTCTCCGTTCTCGAGCGGCGCGAGTGCGACCAGCACGGGGACGCGGCGTCCATCCTTGCACCGGTATTCCGCCTCGCTGGCCCGCGCCCCTGCCGACGCGTCGCGCCCCGCCGGCGCGAGAAGCTCCCAGACGACCTCGCCCGCGAGCAGCTGCTCGCGCGAGCACCCGGTCATGCCCAAGAATGCGTCGTTCGCCTCGAGAATCCGTCCGTCCGCGTCAGAGACGGTGACGCCGATGATGCCGGACTCGGCAAGGCGCCGGAACCGCGTCTCGCTCGCGCGCAAAACGCTCGTCCGCGAACGAGCGGCGTCCAAGTGGGCGCGCACCCGCGTGAGCAGCTCGCGCGCCGAGAAAGGCTTGAGCAGGTAGTCGTCAGCCCCGGCTTCGAGCCCCTCTACAACGGCCTCTTCCCCGGCGCGCGCCGAGAGGAGGATCACCGGGATTGGCCGCGTTGCGGGTATGGCGCGGAGGGCGCGGAGGAGCGCGAACCCGCCCATGCGTGGCATCATCACGTCGCTCAAGACGAGGTTGGGCACGGCCGTCCCGATCTGCGCCAGAGCGGCCTCGCCATCGGCCGCAGTATCGACGGTCCAGTGCGGGCTGAGCAGGCTGACGATGTAGTTGCGCATGTCTGCGTTGTCGTCGACGACGAGGATCCTCTCACGGTCCGCCGGCGACGGTTCCGCCGCCGGTTGCTCCGGGGAAGCGGCGCGTGCGTCAGCGGGTATCCACTGAGACGCTTCGAGAACGAATGGCGTGGCTACGCCTCCCCTTGCACTCTCGTCGGTGTCGCTTGCGACTACGATGCGGTCCTTCGGCAGGTGGGCGGAGCCGAGCGGAATCGAGACTGTGAAAGTGCTCCCGCGGCCCACTGCGCTCTCCACGCGGATCGAGCCTCCGTGCAGGCTGACGATCTCCCGCACGAGCGCCAGGCCGATGCCTGTCCCCTCGAAGCTTCGCCCGTGCGAGTTCTCCACGCGATGGAAACGCTCGAAGACGCGTTTCTGCTCGTCCTCCGGGATACCCGTCCCCGTGTCGCTGACCACGAGGTCGACTCGGTCGCCGTGCTCCCGCAACCGCACGGCGATCTCGCCTTCCAAGGTGAACTTGAATGCGTTCGAGAGGAGGTTCGAAACGACCCTCTCCCACTGCGAGCGATCGACGAAGACCGGTTGGCGCAGGCTTGGGCAATCCACCACCAGTGACAGCCCGGCGGACTCGATGAGTGACTGGAACGCACCCGCAAGCCCCGCCGTGAGCGCTGCCAGATCCGTCGCTTCGAAGCGCGCATCGAGCCGCCCCGCCTCGATGCGCGAGAAGTCCAGGAGACTGTTGACCAGACGAAGCAAGCGGACGGCGCTGCGGTGGACTGCGCGAAGGGGCTCGCCGCCGAGAGTCGACTCCCGACGGAGCGCGTCCTCGATCGGCCCGAGCATCAAGGTGAGCGGTGTACGGAACTCGTGGCTCACGTTGCTGAAAAAGGCGGTCTTCGCGGCGTCGAGCTCTCCGAGCTTGACGTTCGCGTCGCGGAGCTCGCGATTGGCTGCGGCCAGCTCTTGGCTGCGCTTGATGACCTCCCGTTCCATGGCTTGCGTCTTGTCACGCAGCACTTGGCCGAGCTCGGTCGCCTCGACCAAGTTGGTGACGTCTTCGACCCGATGCAGGATGTAGAGCACTTCGCCGGAGCGGGAGAGGACCGGGATGTTCTTTGGGCTCCAGTACTTCGTCTGGAACGTGCCGTCTGGGCCGCGGATGTCATAACGCTGCACGGCCATCGTGTCGGGTGCACGCGTCGCCAGCGCTCGCTCGAGCGATGCCCGGAGGTTGCTCGCACCGGTGGCCTCGGGATCGTCCGGGTTGTCTGGGAAGACCTCGAAGAGCGGCCTACCCATCGTCTTCTCTCGCGTGGTTTGGGTCGCGGCCAGGCGTGCGTCCGTCGCCGCGACCATCGTGAATCTCGGCGCGTCTGGGAGAAGTACCAGGAGAACGTCCGGCGACGACTCGAACAGCAAGCGGAGATCGGAAGCGATCGCATCGCTCGCTGCTGCAGCCGGATCGTCGACTTCACTCATCGCTGGTCCCCCCGAGGATTAGTCTGCGGCACGGGCAAACACCCCTCGGTCAGGCTCTCCGGAACGCTGCTGGCGAGCTGGGGAGGGTCAGGGACGGGCGGTGTTGTTCCCATGAAGGCGCTGAACCCGTGCTGATGCCGCGTATGGGAGACAAGCCCCAGCGGTTCGGTCACCAGTTTGCCTGCGCGAACGGCCGCGCCGGTTTCGAGAAGTGGTAGCCCTGAAGGAGGTCCAGACCGAGATCCACCAGGGAATCCCGTTCTTCCGGGGTCTCGACGCCTTCGGCGATGACGCCGAGCCCCATCTCCTGGCAGAGCGAGGTCATCGAGCGGACCAGGCGCCGCTTCAGGGAGCTCTGGTGGAGCCCGCGGATCAGCGACATGTCCAGCTTCACGAAGTCCGGCTCCATCTGAACGAAACTGGCGAGGCCGGCGTACCCCGCTCCCAGATCATCCACAGCACCGGATGAGGCAACGTGGGCTCCTCGCTCCTGAGCAGCGCCTCGTACGCAAACACCTGCCGGTCGGCGGCGCTGACGATCGGCTGAAACGCCATCCAGAGCGAGTCGAGTGCGCGATCGAAGCTGGTCTCGAGCCCGGCGCGGTCGGAAGCTTCGCCGGTCATGGTCCCGAGAGCACGGAGGGCCTCCCGCTTTGCCCTGCCGAGGTGGTACAGGCGCACCGCGCGACGGACCGCCTCGGTGATGTTTTCCGACGAGACCGGCTTCATCAGGTACTTCATCACGCCGTAGTCGATGGCCCGCAGGGCCGTCTCGAGCGTCGGACCGCCTGTCATCAAGATCACGGGCAAGTCACGGTCGCGGCGGCGCACTTCGCGTAGGAGCTGAACGCCGTCCATACCCGGCATGGAGATGTCGCTGACCACGGCGTCGAAGGCGCCGCGCTCGAGGAGCTCGAGGGCGCCAGCCCCGTCCGACGCCGGGAAGACGTTGAAGCCCGCCGAAGTCAGCACGCGAGAGTACACGCCGCGGACGGCGTCGTCGTCATCGACCAGAAGCACGCTGGAACGCTCCGACTCCATCTCGTCGCTTAGCAAGTCTCCCAGTTTAGGGTTGGGCCTCCGGCAAAGGAAGCGTCAGACATAGACCATAGACCCCCTTGTCGTCGGACCGCGCACGGCCAGGAGATTGCAGCGTTTTTCAGCGCGTGATGCGTCGGATGATGCATGCCGACTCGGCGTCCCCTCGAGCCCACCCCCTCACTTCAAGGTGCCGCGCAGGACCCGCGCGCCCGCGCCGCCCAGGCTGAGCTTCTGCCCGGCGGCGAGCTCGTGCTGCGCGACGACCTGACCGGTTACGACGTCCACGACCTCCAGTGACAGCGCCGCCCGCGCCTCCATCTGAGCCTGGTTCAGGATGCCGAGCGGCAGCACCAGGAAGCTCTTCCCGCTCACGCTGCCCGGCGCCGCGACGACCCCGCTCTCGGGAGCGGAGAGCTCCGGCCACATCACGTCCGGCTTCGCCTGACCGCCTTCCTCCGCGTAGAAGCGGAGCGGGGCGTCGCTGGCCTTGGGATCGCGCCGCGCCCAGGAGGCGAGATCTCCCGGCACGTACGACGGCAGCGCCGAGAAGGCGTCCGCGCCGGACATCTCCCACAGGTTCTGATCCCCGCGCACGCCGGCGCTCGAGTGAAACACGTGCAGCGGCAGGCCCGACACGTAGCTGGCCACGGCGCCCGTCACCAGCTCGAGCACGCCGTTTTCGCTCGACACCGAGGCGCCGGGACCGATGGGCTCGTTGTTGCTGGCGACCGGGATGCCGGCGCAGCCGTGGACCCACCAGGGCTGCCAGACCGGGCGCCAGTGGCCGTCCACCTGGCCCACGTCGCGATCGAAGTGCAGCGTGGCCAGATCGGCGATGCCGCCGGCGTAGAGCGCCTGCGTGGCCGAGCAGACGCTCGGATCCGGCGCCGAGGCGGCCACCAGGATGTTCGTCTTGCCGTTCAGGTACTGCGTCAGCGCGCGCAGCTCGGACTCGCCCTGGGCGCCCCCAAAGCCGTTCTGCCACGCCTCGTTCGCGAGCTCGAAGTGGATGATCTTGTGCTCGCGTCCCTGCGACATGGCGACGAAGCGATCCACCAGCGCCTGGCGGTCCGCGGGGTTGGGCAAGTTCTTCTGCCCGTCGCCGATCAGCGTCCACTCGATGCGCAGGCCGTATTGGTCGTAGGCCAGATCCGTGAGCCCCGCGATGACCTGGTCGTAGTCCGGCCAGTGCCAGTCGATCTCGCGACCGTCCCAGTAGTCGTTCGCCGAGTAGTCGCCCACCACTCCCAGCGCGCGCACGTAATGAAAGCCGTGCTGCGCCAGGAACGCCAGGTTCTGCTCGAGCCGCGCCTTGTCGTGCTTGTAGCCCCAGGCCGCCCACATCATCGTCGCGCCGAGCGCGTTGAAGCGACCCTGGTCGTCGCTGAGCGAGCTGCCGTCCAGCACCACCGGGCCGCTGCGCTTGCCGCCGCTGCCGCCCCCGCTGCCGCTCGAACCGCCGCTTCCCCCGCTGCCGCTCGAGCCGCCGCTGCCGCTCGAGCCGCCGCTTCCCCCGCCGCCGCCGCAGCCGACGCAGGCGTCGTAGCCGAGGCCGTCCGCGCGGCACGCCTTCACGCCCAGCCCGCCGCCGGGGCAGGCGCACTCGACCTGCTTGCCCGCCACGCAGGTCTTGGCCGGCGAGCCGCCGCCTTCGTCGCCGCAGCCGGCGAAGCACGCGAGGGCGAGCAGCAGGGCACCCGATCTCGACACGCTCATCATCCTACCTTCAACAGCGCGCCAGGGCGCTCGCCAGGAGCTCCACCACGGAGAACACCGCCTGCTGGGGCAGCTTCTGGCTCGACGGATGCGAGTCCGTTCCGCTGATCGTGTCGAGCACGCCGGAAGCCGAGAGCGCGCGGAGCGAGTCGCCGGGCAGCACCAGGTGGCTGGCGATGGCGTGCACGCGGGTCGCGCCGGCTTCTTGGTACGCGCGCGCCGCCTGCAAGAGCGAGCCACCGGTGCGGATCATGTCGTCGTAGATCACGACCTCGCGGCCGCGCACGTCGGCGTTCACCCCCGTGACCGCCAGGTTGCCCGAGGCGGCGTCCCGGCGCTTGTAGACGAAGGCTGGCTCCACGTCCAAGGTGTGCGCGAGGCTCTGCACCCACTTGGCGCGACCCGCGTCGGTGGCGCCGAGCACGTAGTCGCGACCCGCCATCGCCTGCTCGATGGCACGCGTCACGATGGGCGCGCCGTAGACGTGGTGCGTGACGTGAGCGTCGCCGAAGTAGAACTCGATGCCGTCGGTGTGCAGGTCGAAGAGGAACACGCGGGTCCCGGCCTCGCAGGGCGGGATCGCCGAGATCAGGCGCGCGCGGGTCTTGGCCGTGACGACCTCGCCCGGCAGTATCGCGCGCTCCATCGTCGAGTAGCCGAAGTAGGGCATCACGATCGAGAGCGAGCGCGCGCCGGCGCGGGAGATGGCGCAGCCCAGGTCGTAGACCTCGAGCCAATCCAGATCGCTCGGCGTGCCGCCGAGCAGCACGACGTCCCGACCCCACACGTCACAGGCGAGCCGCCGATACTGCTCGCCGTCGGGGAACGACTTGCGCTCGACCTCACCGCGCTCGAACGGGCCCGCGGCCAGGAAGCGCGGCTCCAGGTAGGCGTAGGTCGAGGTGGTGACCAGGAGGTGGCTGCCGCTCGGCATGGGGGCCTACGCTACCTCGCCCGGGCCGAGATCCAGGACAAGAGCGGGTCGCGCGGCGGTTTCACGCGAAACTTCATGTAGCCGGCACAAGGGCGCACCGAGGAAACGGGCGCGCAGGGCGGCGAGGGGCGGCGAGGGGTGACCGAGGCGCGGTGAGGGGCGGCGAGAGTAACGCGCATGCGCGCGCGGAAACGGGCGCGCGCGAGGGCGAGGGCGAGGGCGAGAGCGAGAGCGAGAGCGGGGGCGAGGGCGAGGGCGAGGGCGAGAGCGAGGGCGAGGGCGAGGGCGAGGGCGAGAGCGAGGGCGAGGGCGAGGGCGAGGGCGAGGGGCAGGAAATGTGTCAGCGATGTCCTGGCAGTGCACATCGAAGAGAGTCTGCTCGCTCGCTCTTCGATTTTACCGCCGTGCTCGACCGCGTCCAGGCCGCGGCCGCGCGCTGACGCGCGCGGTGCTCGCTCGCTGGCGCTCGCTCGCAGCCTGGACCCGGTCTGTGCGCGGCGGGCGGAGCGCAGGCGCTCTCACGAGCAGAAAGAGAGAAGAACGAGATGCTGCGAATCTACCCCATCACCGTCGAGGCCATGCGCGAGCTCCGGCCGTTCATCGAGCGCATCGAGAAGAGAGACAGCGACCTGTGCCGGCAGATGAGGAGAGCGGCGTCCAGCGTCGTGCTCAACATGTCCGAGGGCATGGGATCGCGAGGCAAGCTCAGGCAGGTCAGGTACCACACCGCGCTCGGGTCGGCGCGGGAGACCCTGGCGTGCCTCGAGGTCGCCGAGGCGTTCGGCTACATCGCCGGGGTCGATGCCGCGGTTCGGGCGCGCCTGGACCGCATCATCGGGACGCTGGTGAAGCTCGTTTAGGGCGCGCCGGGAGTGGGCGAGAGCGGGGGCGGGGGCGGGAGCGAGGGCGAGTGGGGGAGCCGGGGCACCCGGGGATTGATCGGGAGCGGGGGCATTGGAATTCGCTCCGCGGACCAGGCCCCGGCGCCTCGCGACTGTTCCTACCGGACAAACAGCCGGCGCCGGTCCCGGGGGATTTATCTCGCTCCGCGGATTGCCCCCGCGCCTCGCCACTCTGGCGTGCGGTTGAAACAGCCGGCACCGGCCCGGGCCGGTTCTTGCACACGTCTCTCAGTGGCTGATCGTGATCTGATCATGGCAAGACTGAGGATGTAGTCCCGGGCTCGGCCTTCGGCCTCGCGAGCTCTTTGCGCTCCCATGGTCCTCCGCGCCATGGTCACCGCGGCAGAGACGGTCACCCGCTTCCTCCGGAGGCTCGGTGAAGACCCCGAGCCTCCACGCCTCGCTCCCCCGAGGAGACCGCCGTTCTTCGTCAGCCCCGCCCTGCGTCAGAGGCTCGGCGGGCACGGGGGCGACTCCAGCGCGCAGATGGAGATGTTCGTGTCGTAGCGCGCTCCCGCCGCCGTCGCGTGCAGGGCGGACGTATGCCTGGTAGCCTCTGTGACGGGGACCATGGTGGGTGCAGCAGCGCGGGTCGAGGACTTCGAGAGCCGAAACAGGCCGGCTTCCGGCGTTGCTCGCGCCGGCGGCAGCCTTCGGCAGAGAACTACCCCCCCTTTGTCTCACCTCCGCGCGCGAGATCGAGGGAGTATTCCCGACGAAGCGCGGGAAGCGGGGTTTCGAAGGCCAGCGCAAGAGCTACGTGGAGTCACACCCAACGCATCGGCTCTCCGGCGCGCTGAATGCGGCGCGTGCGGCGGCGCCATCGCTCTGGTGAGTGGGAAGGGCAGCGGCTACTACGGCTGCCTGAACGGCTCGCGGCGCTCCTGTGAGAACCGCGTGCTCATCGCGCGCAAGCGCCTCGAGGAGAAGTTCCTGGGCGCGTTGAACCAGGACGTGCTGAAGCCCGAAGTACTGGCCTTGGTCTACGAGCGCACCGCGGCGAAGGTGAAGGAGCAGTTCGCGCACGTGCCCGAGGAGCTCCGGCTCAAGCGGCTCGAGCTGAATCGGGCCGAAACGCGCGTGCACAACTTCGTCGAGTTCGTCGCGAGCGGCCGGGCGACGGGGGCGCTGGCCGACGCCCTGGCCCAGGCCGAGGAGCAGGTGAAGACCCTGTCCGCCGACATCGCCAGCATGCAGACCGCCAGCGAGCACGTGTTCACCCCGCCGCCGAAGGCCTGGATCGCCGATCGGATCCGGAAGCTCCGCGCTTTCCGGACCACGCACCGCGGAGCCATCGTGACGTTCTTTTCGACCTGCTCGTGCGCCGAACCCGCATGTTCGACCGCAAGCTCGCGCCGAAGAAGAAGCGCACGCGAGTTGAGTTGATCGACATCAATTTCGGTCGGCGGAGGGCTTGACAACCCCCGGGGGGGGGGGGGGCTAACCTGAGTCGTATGATTGGCGCAGCGGAGGCCGCCATGCGAAAGGTGCCGGATCGTCAACGGCGCAGAACAGCAGCGGCTTCGATCGCTGCGCTCGCCGTGCCGCTTCTTGGCAGCTCGGTGGCGTCGGCGGGCCCATTCACGACGGTAGACTGTCCGCGGTACCCAGCGTGGCAGGAGATACCCGTTGGCTACTCCACGGGAGAGATGCACCAAGACTACAATCGGCCAGGCCACGCCAACAACCTGGTGCATGACCGGACGATTCACGCGAACGCGCGTGTGTCACACATGTATTTCAAGTTCGCGCCCGGTGGCAACTTGGAGTTCAACTATGACTTCTTTCACGCGGCACCACAATTCACTGTGGACCCCGCGGACTGGCAGTCCTACACGGGCACGCTCAGTACCAGCTGGCATCACGTCTCGCTGCCATTTCGGGCTCAAGCACAGGCGCTATGGACACGCCTGACTACGGATGGAAGCGTCGCTGCCGCCGGCTTCGCACTCGACAAGGTCGGTGTGAGCTGCGAACCGAACTTGGCGACCGGCCATGGACTGCTCAATCCCGGGGTTCGCAGCATGGGTGTTCTCCTCGGTGCCGACGACAGTGTCACTTTCTATTTTCCCGCTGCATCCGGCAGCGGCGGTGCGCGAAGCACCAACTTCATTCTGTGGTCGGACACCCCCGGTGCCGACGTCGACCTCTACGTGAGGTGCAACGCCGTGGCCACCAAGGAAATCTACACCTGGCGCGGATACTCGAGTGATGCTCAGGAGTTCATTCACGCCGCCGCCGCCGACTGCGCGCCAGGAGGCGTGTGGTACGTCACGGTTCATAACTTCCTGAGCACGCCGTCGCAGTTCAACCTGGTAGCCTCCTATAATTTGGAAGCGTTGGCTATGGACGTCGGCGTAAGAGTGAGCGACTACCATCCTGGATTCACTGAGCTGGAGGCGATCGCGTACACATCGCAGGCTGTTGTCCAGGGTACCCGCCGGCTCTACGGATCCACGGAAGGTGGGCTCTTTCTGCGACGCATCGACACATGTAGCGAGAGTACTTACTCGACGTACTGTAGCCAGGCTGGCGTCCAGGTGGAGCGGAGATATGACTGCGAGCGGTCCTACGCCTGGGGATGGCCCATCCTCAAGCAGATCGTGCTCTGCAACGACGCAACCGGCGTCACTGCGTCCCACGAATTTGGACACGCCGTTCTGGGCCTGGGCGACGAATACCGGGACGTTGGCAACCCACCAGCGTCCTTGGCGACGTGTGGACACAGCTTGATGGGAAACTACCCGTGGTGGCTGAACAACCTCTGCTATTCCGGCAACCACAACAAGGACTGGCAATCCGGTTCGGGCGGCCCAAGTAGTCTGCCGAACGCTTGGTCAGTGGTCACGGGTGGAGATGGTTGGTGGCCGCGAGCGCCTCCGGAAATGGTCCCGTTCAAGACCCCTGACAACGTGTCCTTCGTCTCCCACGACTTCAACGGCGCGGTGCCCGTGTTCATTCACTACTAGAGGAGGTCGTACATGAAACACCAATGGGCGCAGCTTCTCCTTGGCACATTTGGAACTGTGCTGCTCGCGTGCTCAGAGTTGGGGGAGCCGGCGGGAAACGCGGCGGAGAAGAAGAGTCAGACGCCGGCTCCGGCGACTTTAGTCGTGGTCACTGTCACCCCCGCGGACCTGTTGTCGGCGACCGGCACGACTCCCATCGTGTTCTGGTTTGACTACGGCGACCGGGCAGTGCCAGGTAGTGTCTTGGACGCAGTGAAGAAGACCATCCAGCTCGAAGAGTTTCCGAGCGGCAAGCCGGTCGCGTTCAGCGTGCAAGAGCAGCCATCTCCTGCAGTGAGTGTACCGTCGGATTCCACTCAACCCAAAGGGAGCAGTCCTGCACCGCGGGCGCCGGTCGTCGTGACCAGCAACCCCCAAAGGGCTTCGTTGACAGTGGTGCCGGTCGAGGATCTGTCCAACACCTGGCACCGCGTGTCCTTCGACGCAAAAAGCGCCGGTGTCACCACAATGCGAACGATGAACCCGACCTCTCCGGATGGGCGCTCCGGTTCCCGCTTCAACCCTGGAAACGCACCTTCGCTGCAAAGCGTGACCTCCTGTGCAGGGCCGCCCGGATCGAACAAGGTTGTCTTGCGGTTCTCGGAACCGGTCCGAACCGAGAAGCAGAGCGACATCGCGGTCACCTGGGGAGTCAGCCCAACATGTACATCGAACTCGGAGCCGGGCACCGACGCCCGAACGATGTTTGGCTTCAGTTGCGCGGCGGCCGGCGCGCCTGTGACCCTTCAGATAGGCATCGGGACGCTGAAGGGCGTCGATGGACAGCTCGCTTCGGTCTTCGGCCCTTCCGGCCAAGCCAACGCTTTTGTGAGTGCGCCCCTCCAGCAGCTGATCGATATGACCCAGGCGTTCGAGTCCGAAGCGCTCTGTAGAACCTGGGTTCCGTAGTGTACGACACACGCTCACTGGCTGCGATTCTTTTGGTGGCTTGCAGCGCTGAGTCGACGCCTCGCACGACGTTACGCCTCGAGGACTACGATCGCTCCTGCACGGTAGCCAGCGATTGCACTCCGGCCTCGGTGGGGTCGTACTGTCCGTGCACGCCATGCGCGAACGCTGCGATCAACAAGTCAGAACGGGCGAAGTACGACGCGGACGTCGCTGAAGTCGATTGTCAAGGCCACACGGCACTCTGCTCGCCCTGCCCACCGGTGCCTGCGACGGACTGCGTTGCCGGACTATGCCGGCTCGTCCAGTAGGTTTGGCCGCCAGCGCTGCCTTGGCGGCGACGTAGTTCGACTGCCCGCGGTTGCCGCGGCGCGACCCGCTGGAAGGACAAGAGCGGGTCGCGCGGCGGTTTCACGAGAAACTTCATGTAGCCGGCACAAGGGCGCACCGAGGAAACGGGCGCGCAGGGCGGCGAGGGGCGGCGAGGGGTGACCGGGGCGCGGTGAGGGGCGGCGAGAGTAACGTGACCCATCAGCGACACCGGGATGATTTCCGCGGACGTGGCCGCCAGGCTCGGCTTCGACGCGGAGGTCATCAGTGGCAAATGGACGGAAGATCGAGGACGAGGCGGAGGCGCGGCGGTGCCTGCTCGCGGCGAAGCGGAAGGGCCTGAGCGCCGGGGAGTGGGCGCGGGCGCACGACATCGACGGGCGGTCTCTGAACGCGTGGCGGGTGAATCTCGAACGGCGGGGAGCGAGCGCTCAGCCGCGACGGCGAAAGTCGAAGGCGGCAGCGACGGCGCACGCGTTGGTCGAGCTTGTTCCCGCTTCGCCGAGCATCGCCGTGGCCGGGAGGGGCCGGTACGTTCTCGAGGTTGCCAGGGCTCGGGTGGAGTTCGGTGACGACGTTTCGGTCGAGACGCTGCACCGGGTACTCGAGGCTTTGCGCTCGTGCTGAGCCTACCTCCGACGGTGCGCGTGTTCGTGGCGGTGGCCCCACTCGACATGCGCGGCTCCTTCGACGCCCTCGCCGGCGCTGTGCGCGGCCTGGGGCTCGATCCAGTCGATGGCCACCTGTATCTCTTCCTCAACAAGCGCAGGCGGATCGCGAAGGCTCTGTGGTTCGACGGGTCGGGCTGGTGTGTTCTCGCCAAGCGCCTCGAGGCTGGGAGCTTTCAGCTTCCGCTGCTGGACGGCGACAAGCCGCAGGTGGTGATCGACGGCTCGGCGTTCGCCTCGCTGCTGGCTGGGATCGACTTCACAGCGGCGCGGCGCGGCTGGTACCGGCGGCCTCGATTCGAAAAAGCACGCAAGGGGATCGACACGGATCTCCAAGTATGATCTCTACTCGTCTGTGGACGGGCTGGAAGCGCTGCGCAAGGAGAACGCCGAGCTCCGTGCGCAAGTCGCGCAGCTCCTCACCGAGCTGGCACGGCTCAACGATCGCGTCTCGGAGCTGCTCGCGGTAGCGCAGCGCAAGCAGCGAAAGGCTCCTGCTCCCGGCGCTGCAGCGCCAGCCGCTGCCCCGCCCGTCGTCGAGGGAGAAGCCCAGCGTGCTTTCGAGGAGCGGCCCAAGGCCCCGGACAAGCCTGCCGCCGAGCCTCCGCCGAAGAAGAAGGCGAGGCCAACGGGGCGCAAGCCGATCCCCAGCCACCTCGAAGCCGAAGAGCACGAGCTCCGCCCCGATGCGTGCGGCGAGTGCGGCGGAGCTGCCCTGGACGTCGTCGACGAGCTCGTCGAGGAGAAGCTCCACGTCGTCAAGGAACACCAGCGCCGGCGCGTCGTTCGTCGCTACACGTGTCGCTGTCGCGAGTGTGGCGAGCGCACGACGCTGCGCTCTCTGCCTGCCCCTTACGAGCGCTCCAAGGTCACCTGCGAGTGGCTCGCGTGGCTCGTGTACCAGAAGTTCTGGCTGCTCACGCCGCTCGACCGCATCCGGCGCGACCTCGCCGAGCGCGGAGTCCCGATCGCGATGAGCACGCTGGTGACCTTCATCGAGCGCGCTGCCGACCTGCTGTCGGGCATCGACGGTTTGCACTGGAAGCAGCTGCTCGCCGGCTCCTGGATGGCTACCGACGGCACCGGGTTGAAGGTCATCATCAAGAAGCTTCCCGCTGCGCACAACGGTTACGTGGAGCTCTACCGCAACCACGACGTCGCGGTCTTTCAGTACGAGCCCGACAAGAGCGGCGAGGTCGTCGCCGCGAAGCTCAGACCCTTCCGAGGTACCCTCACCGCCGATGCCGAGCATCGCTTCAACGACGTCTTCGCTTCAGGCCGCGTGCTCGAGGCCGGGTGCAACGCCCACGGCCGTCGCAAGTTCCGTGACGCAGAAGACACCCAGCCGGTGCTCGCTCTCGAAGGCGGCGCCTTCCTGGGCGCGATCTACGGCGAAGAGGGAGAGGCGCAGAAGCTCGGCCTGGTCGGAGAGGCGCTCAGAGAACATCGCCAGCGGTGCATTCGCCCCATCGTCCAGGACTTCGAGCGCTGGCGCGACGCCGTCGAGCCGACGCTCTTGCCCTCCGAGCCGCTGGCGGCGGCGATTCGGTACTACAAGAACCATCGGGACGCGCTCTTCCGTTTCGTCGACGACCCGCTGGTCCCCATCGACAACTCTCCCACCGAGCGCGAGTTTCAGAACGTCGCCAAGCTGCGCCTCAACATGCTCTTCGCCGGCAGCACGGAAGGCGCCCACCGTGCTTGCGTGCTCCTCGGCATCATCGCCACCTGTCGAGCTCTAGGTGTCCCTGCGCAGGCCTATCTCACCTGGGCCTTCGAGCGCCTCGGGACCCACCGCGATGTCTTCGCGCTGCCGCTCGAGGCCCTGACCCCCGCCGCGTTCAAGAAGACCCTCGGCTGAGCCCCACGCACGATTCCACCCGCCGCGCATCCCGGCGTCGCTGATCGGTCACGCCCCGCCCAGCTCCCCCGCGAGCGCGATCAAGATCTCTCTCGGTGTTGCTGCCCCAACTCGTCGCCGCTTCGCGGCGCCGGTCTTCCCCAAATTCGGGCTTCGCCCGAATGGGGAAGACGCGTCGTCCCGAGACCGCGGCGCCGGCGCCCGTCGCATGGCCGGTGGCGCGCTGCGCTGGCCGAGTGACTCGGCCTGACGCTCACGGGACCGGGTAGCGGCGCAAGCGAGCTCGTGCGTGTGGGTCTCGAGCTGGCGCAGAGGAGCAGTGACCACCGGTGCAGAGCTGAGCGACGGGGCAGTCCTCGGTTTGCTTGCACAAGATCCATGCTGGCGGAGGGCCGCAAGAGGCTAGGCACTGCGCGCTGTTCGGGCGAAGGCAACACCAGAGGCTTGGCGGGCAATCGGCCGACTCGTCGCAGGCAAGATCGAGGCTTGCTTCGTCACAAGAGCGATCACGCGCTACGCACGTGCGTTTCGCGCCGTCCCAAGATTGGCAGCATCGCTCGCTCTCCAGCTCGCAGTCGACCGAGCCACAGCGCAGGCGGCCTGGATCTGATCCGGGAGCGGGCGGTGCGCTTGCTCTCCGTCTTGGCGGAGGCACCGGCCGGGCTTCGACGGACATCGGAGGAAGAGGCCTGATCGCCCGACCAAGGCGCTCGCCTTCCCGTGGTTCAGATCTCGACGCGTACGTCGCGAAGCCCACGGCGACAGCCACTGACGCGATAGCCCAGGCCGCGGACCGAGCTCTGCGCTGCGCGGTCACTTGCCACTCATGCAGGCGCTGAGGATCGTGCACGAGCTCGGACAGCACACGTGCGGTGAAGGGCACCCGCCCGGGACACCGCCGCAAGTGCACTCCGGCGCGCCGGCGTCGTCGAACAGAATGCAGTACCCCTCGCAGAGCTTGCCGTTGCAGCAGGTTCGCACGGGCTCGTAGATTTTGGGTAGCGGCGGGAGACAAGCAGTTCCGCCGTCGACCAGCACGTATCCGGGCCCTGCGTCCGATGGAGCCTTGGGGCCGGCATCCTTGGGTGCGGGCCTGATGGGTGGCGGGATTGGCTTCTTCGACGGGGCCGGAGGGGGTGCGAACGCATCGGAGGGAAAGGGCTCATCGTCCGGTGGGGGGCTCCGGTCCGCCACGACGTGCCCTCCGCACGCGGCGAGGCTGAGCGTCGCGCTGAGCATGGCGCTCCAACCTCGACTGGTCTTTCCTTCCGACGCGCTCATTTCCGACCCTGGATCTTGCAGAGCTCCGTCCTCGCTCCGACGCACAGCCCACCGCAGCACACCGCGGGCCAGAGGCAGCCCCCAATGGTGGTGCCGCATTGGCACTCCACGTCGAGGATGCACCACCCGCCGCAGTATTTGCCTTCGCAGCAGCTGTCGTACCAGATGCCCTGCCCGACGTCGGCGCAGGACGTTGGAGCCCCCGACGCCCCGTCGAAGCCCACGTCCGGCGCCCCTTCGACCGCCTTCGCGTCTTCAGGATCGGCGTCGGGCTCGGCGTCCTGATCGCCTGCGGTCCCACCGGAGCTGCCAGGTGCGCTGGGCCCCGCTTCAGCTTGTGGCCGCCCCTCCGGCGCGGCCACACCTTCCAGCGGAGCCGTGCGTGTCCCGCAGTGCAGCGCCCCGACGAGCGAGAAGGCGACCCAGACCCAGCCCTTCGAGGTCATTCACTGCACCAGATCGGCGCTCACCCACGCGCTCCCAGAGACGCTCTGCGGCTGACCAAGGACCGGCGTCTCCCAGTAGCAGGGCACTGGACCGCCGGCGCGACCAGAGGCGGGCCGCGAGTCGGTGAAGCCGGCCACGTTCTGCCAAGCACCGACCGCGCCGCCGCCAAACGGATCGATGATGAACGGATTGTGCAGCTGAGTGATGCCGAAGTAGTCCCCCCAGTAGCCGTTGGATTCGGGGCATGCGTACCAGTTGATGCTCCCGTTCACGAGGGGAGCGAGGGGCCAGTAGAACGCGAACGCGGGGAGACTCTGGGTACCAACGGTTCGATCCGAGATGGTAACCCCCCACGGTGCGACGTACTTGTCAGTCGGATCGGTCACGAACGCGGTCGAGAGATGCGCGAACGTCCACCCGAACGGACCCGGCGGCTCCGCGCGAAGGTTGAAATCCAGCGCCGGTTGGAACTGCCTGCCTGGGTTCGGCGCCAGGCTGATCAACGACTCCGTCGAGAGGAACGGGTTCTGCTCGCACGCTGCAAAGGTCGAGTCGATCTCCGCCACCTGAATGCGATCATTGCCCGCGCCGTCCGTGTATTGGAACGCGAAGCGGTACGCAGAGTCGGTTCCATTGGTGTTCGACCCCACGGCGAAGTCGTGCCGAAACGCGTTCTTGATCAGGTGCGTGGTCGCTCCCGTGCCGATGTTTACGTGAGCCATACCCTGCTTCATTTGTGAAACTGCGCAGGTGCCGGGGAGGGCGTTCAGGACGTCACCATAGAAGACCTCGCTCGGACCGGCGACCTGGATGGTCCTGAGCTCGTACGGCGCACTGCCCAACGGGCCTGGCGGCACGAAGACGCTTTGGAGGAAAATGTCACCCGCGCCGTCGGACTTCAGGCGGGGCTCCAAGTTGCCGAGTCCCGCGATGGCCTGCGGCGGGACCGTGACCTCAGTGAAGTTGTTCCAGGCCGCTGTCGTGTTGCGGTAGAGCCTGAGCGTGCCCGTCCCAGCCCCGGGAGCCGGGTGTGGCGCGTCCCGATCCTCCGTCACCACCCACACGCGGCCGGCCCAGTCCACGGCGATGCCGGTCTTGTCCAAGAACACGCTGGTCGCCGGCGGCTTTGGGAGGACCTGATGGCACGTCACGTCGAAAGAAATGGCGGCGTTTACGGAGCGTGCGACGCAGAAGCCGTTGATGGCCTTCCCGAGCTCGGGCAAGTCCGCGATGACGTCGCTACCCTTGCTATGGGTGTCGAACGACTCATCGGAGGCCGCCATCTGCGCCAGGTAGACGGTGCTCGGAGTGCTCCGATCGGTCGCGTTCGAGGGGTCGGCCCAAATGGTCCAACCCGCCGCGTGAACCTTACCGTTGTAGGTCCAGACAACGCCGCCCCCAGGGACCGGGACGCCACGTGCCCAGCCCATGAGCGACGCGCCTCGACGAACTTCCACGATCGAGTTGCTGTCGAAGTAGAAGAATTCGGGCCCCCCCGGGAGCTGTTCGATCGTGAAGTCATTGAACGACATCACGGCCGTGTCGCTGAAGATGCCGTCCGCGACTTCGACGCGCGCGGTCGTGAGGGCGGTCTCCGACTGGAACGACTCATCCCCGATCGGCGCGGGTGGAGTGACGGGGACGGACCAAACGCAGCCGCCGGCGAGCGACCACAACGACGAGAGCGCCAGCGTACCACCCAGAGCTCTCAGCCACCGCCGCTGCGTGCTGCGTGCTGCGTGCTGCGTGCTGCGTGCTGCGTGCTGCGTGCTGCGTGCTGCGTGCTGCGTGCTGCGTGCTGCGTGCTGCGTGCTGCGTGAGCATGAGCCGACCCTCCCTGAATGTCGCTTCAGGCTACGCGGTCGCGCCGGGCTCGGTCAATCGCCCGCGCCACGCCCCGCGAGGATTGGTGCGAGGCGCTCCGACATCTACATGCGTAGCAACCGTGGCCACGCCCGCCCCGAGCCCGCTACCCGCCCGAGAACGCCGCCCCCCCCAGCTCCCCCGCGAGCGCGATCAAGATCTCTCTCGGATCACTGGTCTTGAGCGCGGGCAGCGCGACGAGCGGAGTCTGCTTCGGCACCAGATCGCCCAGCGCGGCGGTCGCTGCTCGCGTTTGTGCTTCGCGCGCCGCGTACTCCGCGCGATAGGCGGCGAGCGCGGGAGCGAGCTCCGGTGCGGCGGGCAGGCTCGCCTCCAGGGCCTGCACCCAGACGGGCGGCGCGGTCACCGCGCGGTTGAGCAAGACCGCGGAGGTGGGCAGGGAGCGCGCGCGGAGCTGGTCGACGAGGTAAGTGGCATCGTCCAGCGAGCTTCCGCTCGGGCCCGTCACGATCACGTAGCGCGTGCTCGGGAGGGCGATGCGGCGCTCGACGTTCCGCACGAGGTGGAGCCACTTCTCCCGCACCGGGAGGAACTCGGCGAACAGGGCCGCGATGTCCCGGATGGCCACGGCGCCGACCAGGTTCGAGACCAGGTGGCCGACGCGCTTCTTGCCCCAGGCGAAGAGGCCGCGTTCGTCGGGGCGGTCTTCCAGCGTGGCGCCCGCGAGCTTGGCGAGGCCCACCATCCACTCCAGGGTCTTGGCTTCGAGCATGCGGCCGAGGCGCGCGGGGTAGTCGAGGAACTCCAGGGCGTGGCGCGAGGGGGCGGTGTCGAGCACGACCTCGTCGTAGCGGCCGGACTCGAGCTCGTGATCGATGAAGGCGACGCTGATGAGCTCGTGCACGCCGCCAGCGCGTTCGACAGCTCCTGGTACATGCCGTTCGCGAGGACGCGCGCGCGGGCGGCCGGGTCGTCGAAGAGCCAGTCCACGAACAGATCCACGGAGCGGTGGGCGTCGGGCATGCGCGCCCAGAGCTCGGCGCCATCGATCTTCACCGGGCAGGCCTCGATGCCGATCTGCACGCCGAGCGCGTCGGCCAGGCGACGCGCCGGATCCACGGTCACCACCAGCGTGCGCCGCCCCTGGCGCGCGAACGCCAGCGCGAGGGCGGCCGAGGTCGTCGTCTTGCCGACGCCGCCGCCGCCCACCACCACCGTGAGCGCCGCGCTCATGCGAAGACCTCGAGGTGAGGTGAGAGCTCCCGCGGGGACGGATCGCGGAACAGCTGTAGCCGGCACAAGGGCGCACCGAGGAAACGGGCGCGCAGGGCGGCGAGGGGCGGCGCGGGGTGACCGGGGCGCGGTGAGGGGCGGCGAGAGTAACGCGCATGCGCGCGCGGAAACGGGCGTCGGCGCGAGGGCGAGGGCGAGAGCGAGAGCGAGAGCGAGGGCGAGGGCGAGGGCGAGGGCGAGGGCGAGAGCGAGGGCGAGGGCGAGGGCGAGGGCGAGGGCGAGGGCGAGGGGCAGGAAATGTGTCAGCGATGTCCTGGCAGTGCACATCGAAGAGAGTTTGCTCGCTCGCTCTTCGATTTTACCGCCGTGCTCGACCGCGTCCAGGCCGCGGCCGCGCGCTGACGCGCAACGGGCGTCGGCGCGAGAGCGAGGGCGAGAGCGAGAGCGAGAGCGAGAGCGAGGGCGAGGGCGAGGGGCAGGAAATGTGTCAGCGATGTCCTGGCAGTGCACATCGAAGAGAGTTTGCTCGCTCGCTCTTCGATTTTACCGCCGTGCTCGACCGCGTCCAGGCCCGGCCGCGCGCTGACGCGCGCGGTGCTCGCTCGCTGGCGCTCGCTCGCAGCCTGGACCCGGTCTGTGCGCGGCGGAGGAACGCATGCGCTCTCACGAGCAGAAAGAGAGAAGTGCGAGATGCTGCGAATCTACCCGATCACCGTCGAGACCATGCGCGAGCTCCGGCCGTTCATCGAGCGCATCGAGAAGAGAGACAGCGACCTGTGCCGGCAGATGAGGAGAGCGGCGTCCAGCGTCGTGCTCAACATGTCCGAGGGCATGGGATCGCGAGGCAAGCTCAGGCAGGTCAGGTACCACACCGCGCTCGGGTCGGCGCGGGAGACGCTGGCGTGCCTCGAGGTCGCGGAGGCGTTCGGATACATCGCCGGGGTGGATGCCGCAGTCCGGGCGCGCTTGGACCGCATCATCGGAACGCTGGTGAAGCTCGTTTAGGGCGCGCCGGGAGTGGGCGAGAGCGGGGGCGGGGCGGGAGCGAGGCGGGAGCGAGGGTGCAAGCCCGAGCTCGACTTCATCGCCAAGGGCTCGCCGGCACGGAAGCGTTTAGCTTCCTAGACTTCGCTTCGAGTGGCGATCGCCACCGGCGAACGGGCGGTTCGCCACCTCCAGGAGCCCGCGCAGCCGGCTAGCACGCGGCAATTTCGCCAAGGACGTGCCTGGCACGCGGCGTGCGCAGGGGCGCGCCGATGGCCGTCCTGTGGTGGGTTTCCGAGCTCACGCCGAGCGCAGCCGGCGCCGAGTATCGCCGGCGCCACCCGGAGCTCGGCGAGCTCTACCGCGTCGTCGCCGACAACTTCCGCACGCTCGAGGCCGCCGCCGACCACGACGTCATCGCGCCGCTGCCGTCCTTCGTGAGGGACGAGTTCCTGGGCTACCTCGACTGCGGCGTGCTCGGGCGAGGCTTCGGCCTCCTCCAGTGCACGGACCCCGAGTGTCGAGACAAGCTCCTGGCCGCGTTCTCCTGCAAGGGACGCGGCTGGTGCCCCTCGTGTCTGGGCAGGACCATGGCCGAGACCTCCGCGAACTGGGTCGAGCACGTCCTGCCCTCGAGCGCTCCGCTCCGGCAGTGGGTCCTCACCTTGCCGTTCGAGCTGCGCGCTCGCGTCGCCTACGACCGAGAGCTCTGCGGGCGCATCACGCGGCTGTTCGCCGACAGCGTGCTCGGCTTCTACCGCCGCACGATGCGTGACCTGCATCGCGTGGGCAAGGGCGAGAGCGGCGCCATCACCGTCGTGCAGCGGGTTAGCTCCGACCTCCGGCTCAACCCGCACCTCCACCTCCTCGCCTTGGACGGCGTCTTCGTCGAAGCCGACGACGGACAGCTCGCCTTCCACCAGCTCTCCTCGCTCGACAACTCCGACGTCGCCGATCTCCTGCACACCGCTCGCGTTCGGATCCTGGCCTTCCTCGAGCGGCGCGGCGTCATCGAGCGCGGTCCCGACCCGCACCTCGCCGACGACGGTTTCGCCGAGCGCGAGCCGGAGCTCGCCGCCCTCGCCACCGCCGCCGTCAGCGGCAACCCACCCGCCGGGCCCGAGCACCGCCAGCGTCCCCCCATCGCCTTGCCCGAGCACGGCGAGCGCTTCGTCTCCGGCCTCTCCGCCCGCGAGGACGGCCTCTCCGTTCACGCCGCCACCACCGCTCCCGCCGGCGACGCCCGCGCTCGCGAGACGCTCTGCAAGTACGTCCTGCGCCCGCCGCTCGCCCAGGACCGCGTGCGCCGGCTCGGGAGCGGGCTCGTCCGCATCCTGCTGAAACGAGCGTTCTCCGACGGCACCACGGCCATCGAGTCGCGCGGCGGTTTCCGCCGAAAGCTCGGCGTTGACTCGCCCGCGGAGGAACCCGACCATGCGCGCTCCGGTTCGCCGGAGGTCTCCCCACATGCACCGCACCTGAATCCACCCATTGGCCCAAGGGACTTGGGCCCGAGCAGCGCGACTTCGCTGAGCCGTCGAGGATTCGTCTTCGCCGCGCTCCGAGGGGGGAGCGCGAGGAGAAGACGATGACCGAAGCAAGCCATCTGAAGACCATCGAGCAGATCGCGACCGACGTCGTGGCTCAGCACGCCGTCAGCGTGGACAAGAACGCCGAGTTCCCGACCCAGAGCATGGCGGCGCTCGCCGAAGCGGGCCTGCTCGGCCTGGTCAGCGCCACCAGCGTGGGCGGCATGGGCCTCGGCATGCGCGCCGCCGCCGACGTGGTCGAGCGCCTGGCGCGGGAGTGCGGCTCGACCGCGATGGTCACCGCCATGCACTACGCGGCGGTGCAGGTGATCGAGCAGCACGGCCCCGAGGACGTGCGCAAGCAGATCGCCGCCGGCAAGCACCTGACGACGTTGGCGTTCTCCGAGCTCGGCTCGCGCAGTCAGTTCTGGGCGCCGGTGAGCGTCGCCGTCGCGGACGGCAAGAGCGTGAAGCTCACGGCACGCAAGAGCTGGGTGACCTCGGCGCACGCCGCGCAGAGCTACGTCTGGTCGAGCAAGCCGCTCGCGGCGGCGGAGGCCTCGACGATCTGGTTGGTGCCGGCCGACACGAAGGGGCTCCGCGTCACGGAGCGTTTCGACGGCATGGGCCTCTGCGGCAACGACTCGGCGCCGATCACCGCCGAGGACGCGCGCATCGACGCGAAGAACATGCTGGGCAGCGACGGCGCGGGCTTCAAGCTCATGCTCGAGGTGGTCCTGCCCTGGTTCAACCTGCTGAACGCAGCCTGCTCGCTGGGGCTGATGGAGGCCGCTACGGCCCGCACCGCGCTCCACGCCACCGCAACCGGCTTCGAGCACTCGGGCAGCCGCGTGGCCGATCTGCCCACGGTGCGCGCCTACCTCGCCCGAATGCGGGTCAAGACCGATGCGGTGCGCGGGCTCCTGCTCGACACGCTGGACGCCCTCGAGAAGGGACGCCCCGACGCAGTGCTGCGCGTGCTCGAGATCAAGGCCTTCGCCGGCGAGACGGCGACCGAGGTCACCGATCTGGGCATGCGCGTCGCCGGCGGCGCCGCGTTCCGCAAGGAGGTCGGGGTCGAGCGCGTGTTCCGCGACGCGCGCGCAGCCTCGGTGATGGCTCCGACCACCGACGTGCTCTACGACTTCATCGGCAAGGCAGTGTGCAACCTGCCGCTGTTCTGAGGTGAAGCATGGCCAGCGAAACGTTGATGCTCGGCGCGGTCGCCTACGACCCGAAGGTGGTGACCATCTGGGAGGGCTTCCGCGCCTGGTTCGCCAAGCGCGACCTCGACTTCGACTTCGTGCTCTACTCGAACTACGAGGCACAGGTCGAGGCGCACTTCCACGGCGACTTCCACGTCGCCTGGAACTCTCCGCTGGCCTGGCTCGAGGCCCTGCGCGCGGCGCCGCTCCGTGGCCGCCGCGCCGAGGCCATCGCGATGCGCGACAGCGATCAGGATCTCCAGAGCCTGGTGTTGGTCCGGGCCGACTCCGGCCTGAACGAGCCGGTGGATCTGGCCGGAAAGCGCGTCGGTGTCGGCGCGCCGGACTCGCCGCAGGCCACGCTCATCCCGCTGCTCTTCTTGGCGGAGTGTGGGCTCGAGCCGGGGCGCGACTTCGAGGTGGTCCGGCACGACGTCCTCGTGGGCAAACACGGCGATCACATCGGCGGCGAGCGCGACGCGGTGCGGGCCCTCGCGCTCGGGCAGATCGACGCCGCCTGCGTCATCGACGGCAATCACCTGCTCTTCGCGCGCGAAGGGCTGGTGACCCCGGGGGCGCTCAGGGTCGTGGCGCAGACGGGCAAATACGACCACTGCAACTTCACCATCCTCGACGACGCCCCGAAGGCGCGAATCGACCGCTTCCGTGAGCTCCTCTTGTCCATGTCCTACGACGACCCGGAGGTGCGGCCTCTGCTGGACCTCGAGGGCCTCAAGGCCTGGCGCCCGGGACGCACCAGCGGGTACGCTCTACTCGAACGCGCGGTCGATCGCTTCGAGTACCTCGACGCTTGGCTCGCCCGCATGAAGCCATGAGCGAGGAGCAGCTCGACCTCGGCGATCTGGGCCTCGACGAAGGCGCGCACCTGCTCCTGGCTCGCCGGCTCGGCGCGCTCTCACCCGGCGCCGAGCTTCGCGTCACCGGGACGGCACCGACGCTCGCGATCGATCTCGGAGCGTGGTGCCGCAGCGAAGGGCACGAGCTTCGCGCGAGCGGCGCCGAGCTCCGCGTGCGGCGCGGGACGGCGCAAAACGCGCGGCGCGTCGGGGCGGAGCGTGCCGGCGCGGCGGATCCGCGGGGTGAGGACGCCGTCTGGGAGCGGCCCCGCGCGAGCTTCGGCCTGGCGGCCCGGGGCGCGCTGGTCGAGGCGGGGTCGCCCGAGCTCGGCTTCCTGCTCGACGACAAGCGCGTGGTCTGGGCCGACGAAGCCGCGCGCCTCTACGCCCAGGCCGCGGCGGCGCAGTGGGACCCGGCCACGGCCATCCCCTGGCACGAGAAGGTCGAGCTCCCGGACGACATCGAGGACGCGGTCGTGCAGTGTTTGACCTACTTGATCGAGAACGAGACGGCTGCGCTGATCGTGCCCGCGCGCTTCGCGTCGCAGATCCACCCGCACTTCCGCGAGGTGCAGCAGCTGCTCGCCATCCAGGCCGCCGACGAGGCGCGACACATCGAGGTCTTCACCCGGCGCGCGCTGCTCTTCCGCAGCGAGCTCGGGCTCTCGACCGCGGGCGGGCAAGCGTCTCTCGCGACGCTGCTCGGGGAGCCCGACTTCGCGCTCTCGGCGTTCCTCCTGTCGGTACTCGGCGAGGGCAGCTTCCTCTCGCTCTTGTGGTTCCTCCGCGATCACGCGCCCGATCCGGTCACCGCCGCCGTCGCGCGCCTCGCCGCGCAGGACGAAGCCCGGCACGTCGCGTTCGGGCTCGCGCACCTCGCGCGGCACGTCGAGCTGGATCCGAGCTTGCGCGCGCGGCTCGGGGCGGCCGTCGAGCGGCGTCACGCGGCGCTGGCCGGGACCGCGGGCTTGAACAGCGAGGTGTTCGACGCGCTGATCCTGCTCGCCGCCGGCAGCCTCGAGCCGCCGGCGCTCCGCAAGGGACACGCCGCCGTGATCCAGCTCACCCTCGACATGGACGCGGGCCGCCGCGCGCGACTCGAGCGGCTGGGCTTCGCCGCGACCGACGCCGAGCGGCTCTCGAGCCTGCACACGCGAAACTTCATGTAGCCGGCACGAGGGCGCACCGAGGAAACGGGCGCGCAGGGCGGCACTGGGCGGCGAGGGGTGACCGAGGCGCGGTGAGGGGCGGCGAGAGTAACGCGCATGCGCGCGCGGAAACGGGCGCGCGCGAGAGCGAGGGCGGGGGCGAGGGCGAGAGCGAGAGCGGGGGCGAGAGCGGGGGCGAGGGCGAGAGCGAGGGCGAGAGCGAGAGCGAGAGCGAGAGCGACTTCATCGCCAAGGGCTCGCCGAGCACGGAAGCGTTTAGCTTCCTACATGGTGGGTGCAGCAGCGCGGGTCGAGGACTTCGAGAGCCGAAACAGGCCGGCTTCCGGCGTTGCTCGCGCCGGCGGCAGCCTTCGCCGGAGAACTACCCCCCCTTTGTCTCACCTCCGCGCTCCGCGCTGTCGTATGGATGTCGGATCTTGTCGGTTGACGCCTCGTCAGCGCGAGCGAGTCTACGGCCCGAGCGGGAGAGCACAAGTTTGAGGGCGAGGCTGACGTTGGTTGGGGCGATACCGGCACTACTTGCTTCCTGTAGTGGCGCCGACGACATTTCGTCGGGCGGCAGGATCCAAGGCACCGAGCGAGCCTTTCTAGAGGAAACAGAATCGGCGCGAGAACGGGTGTCGGAGCTTCGGCGCATGTTCGAAGTGCGACGGTCGGTGTCTCGACTTGCCGGTTCGCGAATGGAGAGTGAGCCCGTCCTCAGCAACAGCTCGGTGTTGCGGACGCGCGCTGTCGGTGAGCGTGGAGACGATCGCGCGAAAGCGCGGCCTCTCGAACGCGACGAGGCTCGACGGAACGCGGCTAGTTCCGTGGAGTTATCGGTCCTGCGACAGTGATCAGAACGCGGCGCAAATCCAGGATCGTTTCCATGGAGGACTGAGCTCTAGGGCAGGAACGCCTGAAGCGGCGCCTCGAGCACCTCTTCCACGACGTCGGCGCTGGTTCCTCCGCGCAGCCCCCCGAAGACCCAGAGCTTGCCTCCCGCGACGCCCACGCCGGCGTGGCGTCGCGCGACGAAGGAGGGCACCGGATCGTAGGCGCGGCTCTCGTGCGTCAACGTGTTGAACACCATCACCCGACCCTGGAGCTCGTAGTCGCCGAAGCTCCAGATGCGATGGCCGATGGCGAGCACGCCGTTGCTCGAGACGGGGTGGGGCAGGAACACGGGCTTCGCGAAGGTGTACGTGGCCGTGTCGAAGACATCGACCTGGGACTGCGTGGCTCCGATGAAGCCACCCAGCAAGTAGATCTTCTGGCCGATCGCCACGCAGCGGACGCCGCGACTATCGGCCCAAGTGGCCACTACCTTGCACTGGAGCTCCTCGTCCCAGTCCAACCCCGTGCACGCGACCACGTCCTTCGCGCTCTCGAACCCGTCGCCGAAGGTCCCGCCCAGCATGTAGAGCTTCGGTGGATCCCCCGCCAGCGCGTAGCAGGCATCCCAACGCGCCTGCTCGAAGGTGCGCGTGCGCACCACGGCGCTCGGCTCCCCGAGCTCGACCTCGTCGATGGAGGTGACCGGGCCTCCCAGAGACTTACCCCGGCCCCCGATCAGCCAGAGGGTGAGGGGCCGGCCGATGTTCAGCACCGCCAGCATGCCTCCCGCCGACCGCGGAGTCAGCGGGCTGTCGAGGGCGACGGTTTCCCACACACCCGTGATTCCGCTCATCCGCTCGAGGGTCGCGGCAGGATCGAGCGGCCCGATGCCGTTGGCCGCGTACAGCACGTCTGCCCGCGACCCATAGCCGTGCTGGCCGCGCGCGTTCTGCAGGCCCGAGCCTGCGATCTGGAACACGGGCGCGCTGTCCGGACCCACCAGCCCGTCCTTTGGAGAGACCACGCTGCCGGCATCCGGGTTCTTCTCCACCCGATAGTCGTCGCTGCCGATCAGCTCGCCGCAGCCCGTCAAGAACAGGAGCACGACCGCTCGGCGCAGCATGGCGATCAGTCTGGGGGGCAGTGAGATCTCCTTCAAAGCAGTCCGCCTTCGCAGCTCACCTAGAAACGACCGAACACGCTGCCGCCAGTTGGCCCGACCAGCAGCCGGAGCTTGGCGCTCTCTCTTGTGGCGTCCGCGCTGGGCGTGGACAGGAGCAGGTAAGCACCGAGGCCGAGACCGACGAGGCCGACGCCGAAGCTGGCGGTGGACACGACCGCGTAGCGGTTCATGGCGTCGATGTCGCGCTGATAGCGCGCGTCGCAGCGAGCTATTCCCCTGGTGCAGTGGTCGTCGAGGCTCGACTTCTCCTGCAGCGCAGCCAGGCCCGTGAGCGTGCCGACCGCGACGCCTGCCGCTCCGACGCCGAAGGCGAGAATCGGCCAGGTGGCGTCGGGTCGATCCGGCTGCGCGGCGGCGCGCGCGGGCTTCGGGCCCAGGCAAAGCTCGATGCGATCGGTGGCGCCCGGTTCGACTTGCAGGTTGAGCACACGGCTCGCGTCGGCCTTCGTGATGACGAAGACGTGGGCGCCGGGGTCGATCACCAGCTCCACCTCGGTCGCTGGAAGAGCCTCCCCGGGGCCAGGTTCTCGGACTCCGGCCACCAGGACCGGGCGCGGAGCGGTTCGGTCGAGCTCCAGCGGTCGTCCGTCCACCGAAACCGCCAAGGCCCGGTCGTCCAGCGAGAGGCTCACGCGAGCGAGCTTCTGCTCCGCCTCGCTCAGGTAGGCCTTGGCTTGGGTCTCGAGGCTCGGCGTGAGCTCGGGCGTCGGGGCAGCGCGGCTCTGCTCCAGAGCCAGCAAGAGCAGCTTGCGCGCCCGGGTGTAGCGGCCGAGCGCTCGCTCGCAGAATGCGAGGTTGTAGGTCGTGGTCGCATGGGGACGGAGCTTCGCGCTTCGCTGAAACGCGGCGAGCGCGTCCTTCCATTGCCCCGCCTCAGCGAGCCCTGCGCCGAGGCGAAACGCATCGCGAGCCTGGACGACGGACGTCGGTTCGTCGGGCGGTGACTGGGCTGACGCGCTCCCGATACCGAGCGCCAGCGCCAACGAGAGCGAACGCGCGACCGTGACCGCACGTGCCAGACCGAAGCGGGAGTCATTCAAAACGGCGGCTCCGCGACTAGACCGGTCGAGGTCGGTTTCAGCGGTGGCGTCGGGATCGGTGGGGGCGCCGGCGCCGCTGGATCAGCTGCGGAAGGCGCCGGGGTCGAGGTCTCGGGTCGCTTCACGACGGGTGCGCTCCCAGGGCGCGGCCGCGCTCCTCCATCGATGCCAGGCGCCGGAACCTCGTCCGAGGGCTTGGGCGCGGCGGGCTCCGTGCTCGCGAGCGGCATGGGCAGCGCGAGCGGCGCCTCTCGCTCGCTCGCCGTTGCGCTGGCCGGCGAAGCGGGCGCCTCGTCGCTGGCTGCCGAGCCAGCGGACAGACGAACGCCGACGACCAACAACGCCAATGCGCCGACCACGCCGATCGAGACCAGCACACGGTTCGGCGATCGCGCTGGGACCGCGCGCTGCCCCGAGGTGTCGTCGTGAGCCGAAGTCGAGCGCGCCGCGACCGTCGACTCGTCGCCAGAGACCGTGCTCTTGCGGAACGGGCCGATGCGCACGGGTTCCTCGTGCAGTGGCGTGTCATGCGCGCGACTGCTGGGCTCGGCGAACGACGGCACTTCCACGTCAGTGTGCTTGGCCAGCACCGCGGCGACCTCCCGCAAGTCGGCAGGCCGCTGCGCGCGCTCGCGGGACAACATGCGGCTCAGTAGCGCCGTGACGTCCCTGGGCAAATCGGGGAGCCGGCGTTCGATCGGCTCGATTCCCTCCATCAAGCGCTTGACGATCTGCCCGAGGTTGTCGCCATCGACGGGACGCATGCCCGCGAGCGATTCGTACAGGATGGCGCCGATTGCCCAGAGGTCGGCGCGATGATCGATGTCCGACTCCCCGAAGCACTGCTCGGGAGCCATGTAGCTGGGCGTCCCGAGCACGGCGCCCGTGCCGGTCACGAGCCCAGTGTCGACCGTCGGTTCGAGCACCTTCGCGATGCCAAAGTCGAGGACCTTGACCGCGCCCTTCGACGGATCGGCGTCGACCACGAAGATGTTGTCCGGCTTCAAGTCGCGATGAACGATGCCGAGGTCGTGAGCCCTGCCGACCGCGGACACGACCGGCAAGAGCAGGCTGGACGCTTCGGACAATGAGAGCTTGCCCTTGCGTTCCAGCAGGCTGCCCAGGGTTTCACCCTCGAGCAGGTCCATGACCATCAGCAGCGAGCCGTCGTCGAGGGCGAACACGTCGTGGATTCGCACGACGTTGGGATGATCGACGGCGCTCGCTGCGCGCGCCTCGCGAAGAAAGCGCCTCTGAAGCTCGGGACGCAGGTCCGCGCCGGGTCTGAGGAACTTCAGCGCCACCTGTCTTCGGGTCACGGTGTGGGTGGCCGCCCAGACCTGGCCCATGCCACCTTGCCCGAGCAGCCGCTCCAGACGATAGCGGCCAGCGACCAAGGCCCCGGGCTCTCTCTGCCCGGGTTTCGGGTCGTCGATGCGCGCCGGCGCGTCCGACGGGTCGTCGCCGTCGGCATTGGGCCGCTCCGCCTCGTGTCGTTCTTCGTGCATCCGTCGAGCCACGACCTCGCTCCGTTGCGCCGAGTGCAAAGCACACTCTAACCCAGCCACCCGCCGCGGCGTGCCGTCGCGAGCGCTCGGGGCGCGCAGAAACTGCACGCGCTCTCTCACGCGTTGTCCCGGCGAGTGGACGGCGCGAGACTGCCCAGTGATGCGACTCTCTCTTCTCGTGGGCGTGGCGCTGATAGCGCTCCTGTGGAGCTGCGCGCCGGCGCTGCCTCCGGCATCGCCGGGTGGCGGCGAGGTGGAGAACGCAGAGCGCGCGACGAGCGACGCGGCTCTGGCCATCGACGAAGCGCGCTGTCGACAGGGGCTGGGGAGGCTGAACCCGTTCGTCGTCACCTGGGACGCTACCGCCCGGGCCGAGCTCGCCGCACACGCTCAGCAGTCGCTGGCCGTGGTGAAGATGTCCGGCTGCGGGCTGGAGCTGCTGCCCGCGTGCCAGGTTCCCGGTGAGTATCGGTTCCGCGCCACGTCCGGCGACCTGCAGAGCCTAGACGTTCAGAGCCGAGACGAGCTGTACGCGAAGCTGCCGCTGAGCGTGGCACAGCTCACGGGGCGCGTCGGGAGTGACCGCGCGCTGCGGCTCCGCTACTTCGTGCGCGGGCTGTACTTCGCGACCGCTCCGTCGCTCTACCGGTCACAGCTGCGGGACGGCTGCGAGGGGGCGACCCACCTCGTCCTGAACTACGCTGCCGGCGCTTTCGAGCTGGATGTCGCCAGCGGCAGCGCGCGAGCGGCCGGCGTAGAGGCGCTCGGCGCCGGGGCCGGCGCACGCCGGCAGGACGAGCGCCGCGCGGTCTTCAGCGGCGGCAAGCTCGGCGCGTGCTCGAGTAGCTCGGAGTGCGACGCGCCGGTGCGGCTGCGGCTGATGCCGATCTTGGGCGGTGACCCGCCGGAGGACGCCCGGCACGTTGCCGAGCGGGCCACGACCAAGCCCGCTCTGGCGGAAACCAGCGCTGCGGCTCGCACGCGCGAGGACATCGTGGAGACGGTGCGCAGCGCTTTTCCGGGCTTTCGAGCCTGCTACGAGGATTTGCTCGGGCGCGCTCCCACGGAGAGGCGCCGGGTCGAGGCGCACTTCACCATCGAGCCCGACGGCGTGGTCTCCAAGCTCGACCTCGTCGTGACGGGCGGCGCCGATGCGTCCTTCACCGGGTGCTTCCGCGAGGTGCTCTACAACGTACGGTTCGCTCCCGCGGCAAAGCAGGCCACCGTGGCCTTCCCGTTCGAGTTCTCTCCCGGCTGAGCTCGAGCTCTCGACGCGCCGTGTCCGCTCACCGAGGCGGACACGCGTCCGCAGGCCGGACGCGGCGCCCGGACACCTGCGACAAAAGCCCGTGAAAATCCCGGGCATCGCCGAACGCAAGCTCGAAGGCATCCCGCGTCCGCGGTGCCCCCGCCTCGCTGGCATCTGTTGCGCTACTTCGGAGTGCTCTCGAGCCACTCCAGGTCGTAGACGGCGCTCGGAAGAAGATTCGGGCGCCGCTGTTCACCTCGATCCGAGAGAGCGAGCGGAAGCGATAGTCGGAGGCGGCTACGGGCCCAGCGCGGTCGACTCGAGCACGACGATGCGCCCGGCTGCGGTGTTGTCGAGCACAAGGACGAGGTTGACGGCGGCCCTTTGCGCGAGCTCGTCCGCGAGCGGGGTGTTGGAGAGCTGTTGCAGCGCATCCGCGCCGGTCATCTACGCGCCGGCGCCACTTCCCTGCAAGGGACACGCAGGACAGAATCTGCGATGATGTGCATGCACACGTGGTGCAGGAGGTTGGCATGAAGATCGCACGCTCGCACGCACGCACGCTGTAGCAGTCCCAGCGGCTTGGGGGCTGCCATGACGCCCCGGAGGCCGTTGATCCTGCAGGTCGCCATCGGGCTCTCCGCATTCGCCCTCGTGGGTTGGAACCAGAATCAGGTCGGAGTCGATCCAGGTCACATCGCCCAGTGGGGGAACGGCGTCGACGCGCTGATCCTGCTCGCCGCCGGCAGCCTCGAGCCGCCGGCGCTCCGCAAGGGACACGCCGCCGTGATCCAGCTCACCCTCGACATGGACGCGGGCCGCCGCGCGCGACTCGAGCGGCTGGGCTTCGTCGCGGCGGATGCCGAGCGGCTCTCGAGCCTGCACACGCGGAACTTCATGTAGCGGCACGAGGGCGCACCGAGGAAACGGGCGCGCAGGGCGGCGAGGGGCGGCGAGGGGTGACCGAGGCGCGGTGATGTGTGTCTCCAGCTGCACTGGGCCGGTGTCCTTGCCTTCGGGCGGAAGCTGCGCGCCGTCTGTCGCAACTGTCTCTCGCGCTGGTACCGCGAGGCAGCGAGCGAGCGCGGAGTCGAGACCGACGACCCGGCGGCGAAATCGTGTACGGGATGCCCTACCCCAAATGGAAGGCGAAGTATCAGCGTTGAGCGAGGGCGCGTGCGCCGAGCAGCACTTCGCGTACCACCGCCGCCGCGTTCACGGGGCCCGCGTGAGGGACGCTCTCGAGTCGAGCCGCTACCAAGAGCGTCGGGTGCGCGGGCGGCGCGAACGCCACGAACCAGCTGTCCATGAGCGTGTCGCTGGGTGAGCCGTCGGGCCCTGGTGCGTCGACGCCGCCGGTCTTGCCGGCGAAGACATAGCCGCCGATGCGCTGAGCGTAGCTGCGCCCGTAGTCCTTTTCGACGGCGTCGACGAGGGCCGCCCTTACCAATGCCAGCGTAGTGTCGGCGTAGGGGACACGCCGCGTTGCGGGCGTCGCTCCGCCGCTGAGATGCAGGGTTGGCAGCGTGCCGCCATTGGCGATCGCCGCGTAGGCGCGCGCGAGTCCGAGCAGATTGGTGTAATAAGCGCCGTGGCCGATGGCGTCCGCCAGGTCGAGCGCGGGTCGCGCGGGATCGGGTACGGGATCTCGCAAGACGCCTGCGGGCTCGTCGGGCGCGATGCCGCTCGGTTCGCCCAACCCGAACGCGCTTGCCACCGCATGCAGCGGTTTGGGCCCCTGCTTTTCGGCGAGCGCATAGAAGAACGAGTTGCACGACACCGCCAACGCCTTCGAAACATCCTCGGGTCCGTGAGCGAGAGGGCATGTCAGCGTGAGCTCGCCGAAGGGATAGCTTTGGTTGCAGGTCAGCGTGGTGTCCGCGTCGATGGTGCCCGCTTCCAGCGCTGCGATCGCACTGAATACTTTGAACGTGGAGCCTGGCTGGTGGAGCGTGACCAACGGGTCGCCCCGACTCCCGGCGATCGAATGGAGGGCGAGCACCTTGCCGTCTCGAGGGTTCAGCGCCACCAGCGCTCCCGCATGATGGGTCGCCACCAGGGACCGCTCCG
Organism: Polyangiaceae bacterium; assembly: GCA_015075635.1. Lineage (NCBI taxonomy): Bacteria > Pseudomonadati > Myxococcota > Polyangiales > Polyangiaceae > Polyangiaceae bacterium. The sequence goes on along the minus strand of JABTUA010000002.1, from coordinate 926,135 downwards.
CGAGGTGTTGAAGCTCCGGCACGAGGGTCGAAGTGGGTGCTACCGATCTCGCTGGGGCTGGCGTCAGGGTTGGTGTTGGGGCCGGCTGGAGAACTCGTCCGGGGGTACAGGCGGTTGCCAGCACCAACCCGAGCAGGCAGAGGACGGTGCGGCGCATTCGCGCCGAGCTTAGTCGAGGTTTCGGCACTCGCCCAAGTCCCGCGTGTCGGTCGTGCGCGCGGCCATTCGACACGCTGCGACCGGACGTCACATGTTCTGTCAATAGCCGGCGGAGCTCCACGTGTCGAATCGCGACGCCGAACGCCGGTGACTCTGGCACGGGGCGCCGAGGATCTTCTCGACGCGCGCAGGGCTTCGACGAGCTCGCGCTCGAAGCGCAGCGGCGGATTGGCGACGCGGAACACGCCCGCGCAGCAGGCCGAATCAGGCCGAGAGCGAAGGCTCGCCGTGGGCGTCGAGCCAGGCCAAGAGCTCACGAATGCTGCCGCTCGCGAGGGCCACGCCGCTGTCCGCGGCGCCGTAGTAGAGGCGCAGCGTGTCGCCATCGGGCGCCAGCGTGTGCCCGCACGGGAACACGACGTAGCCGACGTCGCCTTCGCGTTCGTAGGGAGCCTCGGGGCCGAACACCCAGCTGTCGCCGCGCAGCAGGCATTGCTCTGGGCGCGCCCGGTCGAAGAGCGCGAGCCCGAGCCTGTACAGGCAGCCGGCCGCGGTGTGCCGCACACCGTGATAGAGCATCAGCCAGCCGCGGTCGGTGGCTATCAGTGGCGGGGACAGGCCGACCTTGTTGGCGTCCCACCACGCACCCTTGCGCGAAGGGAGCATCAGCCGGTGATTGCCCCAGTTGAGCAGGTCGGGGGAAAACGAGATCCAGATGTGTGCGCCCAGGTCCGTCATGGGCCGGTGCACGAGGGCGAAGTTCCCGTCGATGCGCTCGGGCAGGAGCGCGGCGTCCTTGTCGTCGGGCTGCATGACCAGGCCGCAGCGCTCGAATTCGCGAAAGTCCTCGGTCAACGCCAGCGCCACACCTGGGCCGCCACGACTGAATGCCGTGTACGCAATCGCGTACTTCTCCAGCTCAGGTACCCAGGTAATGCGGGGATCTTCGATGCCCCAGATCTCCTCCGGATGTCGCTCCGGATCCGGCAGCAGCGTCGGTGACTCGTCGATGACCCAGCCGTCGACCCCGTTCTGCGAGCGTGCGGCGCACAAGTGGGAGTGTCCGCGCCGATCTTCCACTCGACAGAGCAGGAGCGTGGTGCCGTCGCGAAGCAGGGTCGCGCCGGGGTTGAACACGGTGTGAGCCGGATACGGCCAGTCTGCCGCCGTCAGGATCGGGTTCTTGGCATGCCGCCTGAAGAGCACGTCGTAGTCTCGTCGCCGGTTCATGCTCGACCTCCGACCAGCGCGGCTGGTCCGCTTCGGTGTCTGGCGCGCATTTCGAGCAGCGCGAGCAAGAACGACAGGGTCGATTCCGCGCCACGGTTCTCGTTGAGCCGGTCGGCGTGCAGGCCGTCCCGGCAGGCGCCGGTCTGCGCGTCGATCAGGGCTGCGCCGAGCTGGTTCTTGCCGAAAAACCAGCCGAACGCCGTGACCGCGCGCTCCGCCCACCTGGGGTCACCCGTGGCACGCTCCGCCTCGAGACACGCGGAGATGGTCGCGCCCGCTTCCAGGGGCTGCTGGTCGAAGCGCGCCTTGTCGGCGCCGCGCCGAAAGAACCCATTGGAGCCGACCGGCGCAAAGTCGCCGTGTGCGTCCGTCTGGATCTCGACCAGCCAGGTGAGCGAGGTCATCCCCACCTGCTTGACTCGCTCGTCGCCCATGCGGGAGCCGGAGGCGATCAGCGCCTGGCACAAGCTGGCGTTCGAGTAGGTCACGGAGTCCTCGAACCAAGCCCAGTCCGGGCGACGCGCGCGCACGAACAACTCGACCAGTCGAGTAGCCAGGTCGTTCCGGAGCGCCTGCACTTCGCCGTCTCCGGCGAACGCCGCGAGGTATTCGTCCATCCCGAGCAGCGCGAAGGCCCAAGCCCGCGGGCTGGTGAAGTCGAGCAGAGGCGGCAGCGCGGCGTGGAACAGCTGGCTCCCCAGGATGCGCCAACCCGCGTTTGGGCTTCGACCGACCAGCGCGCCGAGCGCCCAGAGCGCCCGGCCTTGGCTGTCCTCCGAGCCGGCTGCTTCGAGCCAGCTGCGCGAGTACGACATGAAGTTGCGAAATCGCCTGCGGTCACCGTCGAAGGCATGCCTGACGAACGCCAGGTAGCGAGCCAGGAGCGGGCGCACGACCTTTGCTTGCTCGCCGCCGGGCGAGTCCATCAGCACCATCGCGAGCAGCGCACGCGCGTTGTCGTCCAGGCAGTAGCCGTCCTCACGACGCGGCACGTCGTAGAGCGCGTGTTGCAGGACGCCAGTGGAGTCGCTGAGAGCCGAGAGGTGCTCCAGCTCGACCGCTGGGAGCTCGGAGGGTTCGTGCCGTGCGACCCGCGGCTCGGTGGCGTGGTCGGCACGTGCCTGGGTGAAGCTCTCGAGGTAGCGCCCGGCGACGCCGGGCCAGCGCATTTGCGGCCCGAGAGCTGCTGCTCGCTCCGACATCGCGGCTCGCTTCGCGTCGTCCCCCAAGAGGTCGGCGGCGGCAACGGCAATTGCCCGAGGATCCCGCCAGGGAACCAACACGCCTCGACCGTCGGCCAAGAGCTCGCACGCATACCAATAGGGCGTGGAGATCACGGCCTTGCCGGAGCCGACCGCGTACGCCAGCGTGCCGGAGGTGATCTGTTCGGCCTTCTCGTATGGGGTCACGTACAGATCGGCGGCCGCTAGGTACTCGGTGAGCTGCGCCCGACTCACGAAGGCGTCGTGGAAGACCACCGACGACTCCACGCCGAGCTCCCGCGCACGCGCCGCCAACATCGAGCGGTACGCCTCACCGTGCCGTTGCCGGACGTGCGGGTGGGTCGCGCCGAGCACGATGTACCTCGCCTCGGGGTGGCGCTCCAGGATCGAGGGCATCGCGTCGATGACGTGCTCGATGCCCTTGTCGGGAGAGAGCAGCCCGAACGTCAGGATGACCTTCTTGCCGTGGACGCCGATCCGACTCTTGCTGTCGCGCGGGTTCGGCAGGGCCGGAATGCCGTGTGGGATCCAGTCGATCTTGCGCTCCGGGATGCCGTAGACGTCTCGGAGCAGCTTCTGCCCGTGGGTGCTCATCACGACCAAGCGCTCGGAGATTCGACACAACTCGGTCATCACCTCGCGTTGCGCCGCGTCGGGTCGCGCCAAGATCGTGTGTAGCGTCGTCACGATCGGCATGCTCAGCCCGCTCAGCAACTCGAGAACGTGACTGCCAGCGCGGCCGCCGAAGATCCCGTATTCGTGCTGGACGCACACGACGTCCACTGCGTTCGACTCGAGGAAGGCCGCTGCGCTGCGATACGAGGCCAGGTCGTCCTGTGCGATGTCGAGCGCGACGCGTGACGGGTACGAGTAGCGCGCGCCCGACTCGGTCATCGCCAGGACCAGCGAGTCGATCTCGGGATGCTCGGAGCAAACGGCGTCGCAGAGGTCGGTCGTGAAAGTCGCTATGCCGCACTGACGCGGGAGGTGGTTTCCCAGGAAAGCGACACGTCGGATGGTCCGGTTCCGGATGACCTGCTCGATGGCTCCTCACTCGCCGAGCGCGCTTTTGGGGACTACGCGCGCATCGCCACGCTCGACGACCACAACGAGGCGTCCACCCTACGCCCGCGGCAGGGTCCGCGCAAGGAACGCACCGCATCTCACCGGTGAGAGCCTAGACCGGATGTCGCAAAAGGCGACAGCCACGCCGGTGACTCGAGGAGACCTGCGGAGAGCCCCATGAACACTGCGCGTCGCGTGTCCTCCGGTGGCAGCGCGTGATCTCGGGTCATGCGCAGCGTGAGAGTCCCGATGTCGCGACAGCTGGCTGCTGCAGAGAGCACGCCGGTCTCGACCTCGAGCAACGGCAGCGGCTGTTCGACCCGCGGGCGCTCCGACTTGGCTGTCAGCGATGCATCCGCCAGGGGGCGCAAGAAGTCCGAAATTTCTTCGTCGCAATAGCGGGTCCGCACCATGCGGCACGCCAGCTCGCCCGGCACGCCGAGCGACTGCGGTATCACCGCGCCCGGCCGGAGCCCCGGCGTGAACGAGAGATTCGCGTCGAGCCAGCTGCCGAGCTCGAGCACGCGCGTGTCGAGCTGGGTCACCAGCTGGCGCAACATTTCGCTGGAGGAGAGCACACGCATTTCCGCCAGCGTCTCTCCCAGCGGGCGCTGCTGCACGGTGGCTCCGGCCACTGCGTCGTCGAGCGCCGCTCGGGAAAGGAAGCCGCCTGCCAGGAGCTGCGCGCCGATCAGCTCGCTCGGCTCGCTGGAGGCCACGAAGCACGGCACGCCCGCGTCGAAGTAGACCAGCTTGCGGCGAGCGCCGGCGCGCGCAGACAAGAGGCCGGTCGCCCGGGTCCCCGCCAGCATGAAGAGCATTCCCGGCAGCCTCGCCCGTTCCAGCGAACAGCGCCAACGCGGTGCCCGTCCCAGCTCCGCGTCGAATCGGGCCTTGGACGCCCGCGCCAGGTGCACCAACTCCGGCACATCCACCAGCGCAACCGGCGCAGAGCGGCCGCTGGCCGCCAGCGTCGCGTCCGAGACGCGGCCGGTGGCGAAGCGCTCGACGAGGTCGGCGAGTGAGCAGGGCAGCTCCGTGTGGGAGCCAGGCTCTCGGACTCGAAACAGCCGCGCAGTCGGCGCGCTGCTCGGTGTCGGTCTGCGCGGGGCCGCGACCGAAGGCTCGCCGCCGCGGCCGTCGATCAGGACTCGGTCGGCAGCGTCGATGCGAGCCACGAGGTTACCGACGGCTGGTGTCGGCGACCGCGAGCTTCGCGGCGCGCCGGTCGCCGCCACGCCTCGGGCGGCGAGCCAGGCCGCCATCTGCGCGGCGTCCAGCGGAGCGCCGCGCGCCTGCTGCAAGGCGCCCACCGCGCGATCGAAGGCGCGCGCCGACGGAAAGCGTCGAGCCGGTCGCCGCTCCAGGGCCCGGGCCAGCACCTCACGCACGTCCGCGGAGACACGTGGATCGAGATCGCCGAGGTCGTCCGTGTCCGCGCGGCTCGCCCGGACGAGGCTCCCCAGCGTGGTCGGGGCGCCGAACAGCCGCTTGCCCAGCAGGAGCTCTCCGAGCAGGGCGCCGACCGAGAATACGTCGGAGCGGGCGTCGATCCGCTCGCCCAAGATCTGCTCCGGTGACATGTAGCCGAGCTTGCCGCGGAGGTCCTCGGCGCCGCCGGCGCGCCTTTGGTTGTGACTTCGCGCGACTCCGAAGTCGATGAGGGTGACGGAGCCGTTCCGGCCGATGAGGACGTTGTCCGGCGAAACGTCCTGGTGGACGATCCCGAGCAGGCGGCCGTCAGGGTCTCGCGCCTCGTGCACGGCGGAGAGGCCGAGCAACACCTGGTGCACGATGGCGAGAGCGACCTCCACCGGGAAAGCCCCGCGCTCACCCGCGAGCCCGGCCAGAAGGAGCTCGCAAGAGACACCGTCGACGTAGGACGTCACCAGATAGGGGACGCCGTCGGACAGCCCGAAGTCGATGCAGCGTGCCACATTAGGATGGGAGATCTGTAACAGGACTCGCGCCTCATGGAGGAACAGGTCCACCAGGTGATGGCTGTCGCGGCGCATCGGAAGCAGACGTTTGACCGCGACCGGGCCAGTCGCTGACGAACCGGCGTAGACGTCCGCCATCGCGCCGCAACCGAGGTACTCCTCCAGCGTATAGCCGCCCACGACCGAGCCGACGGCGGCGCCGGGGCCCTCGAGCTCGTGGGGGACCGGATGCGACGGCGTGCTGGAGCTCGAGTAGCTCACCCGCTGCCGCCCAGCGTGGCGTACCCGGCGTCGAAACCGGTCGGCGCCAGGCACTCCACACAGAACGCGCGGCCACGCTCGCTGCACGGCTGTTCCAAGTGCTCGTCGCTCCCACACGAGCCGCACAGGTCCATGCCGCGCTCGCCGGGCAACAGCCGCGCGCGCCGGAGCTCCGCGCGCGTCAGGATCCCGGCGATCGAGTCCTGCTCGTCCAGTACCGGAACGCACGCGAGCCCGCGCTGGAGCATGCCCTCGATCACGCCGCCGAGAGCGTCGTGGGCGCAAGCGAAGAAGAACGACTCGGTTCCCAGCGAGTCGAGCGGGGCCTCCGCGTCCGCGACAGACAGCTCCGCGCTGCTGACCACCCTCAGCAACATGTCGTCGTCCATCACGAGCAGCCAGTCGGCCGCGTGACACCGGAGCAGCGCCTCGGCAGCGGAGACGCTGGAGCGACGCTCGACGAACAGCGCGGGCGCCGTCATCACGCTCTCAACCGGGTCGTCTTTCGTTTGCGTCGGGCAGGGCTCGTCGTTCGGCATCCTCTTCGCCTTTCTCCTTCGGCGCCGCGTGGGGGAATCGGTTCGAGCGAAGCCTCGCTCGTGTCTGCCGTCTCGACCCTCGCAGCGGTCAACGTAAGGCGCAGGACGACGCTTCACAAGCCGTAGGGGGTCACGCTTCGGCCACTTCGCGATGACGCGTCGGTGCACTTCGTGGCACCGGCTTGAATGTCGCTCGCGTTCGCCGCACCCCTGTCGTAGGGGATGGGTCCCTTGCAGCAAAGGATTGGATGACCGAGCAGGAGAGCAGTTTCGAACGCGTGCTGAGCCGATGTTTCGACGGTGAATCGCGGCGCGTGCGTTCCCTGGCTGCTGCGCTGTACCTGATCCTGGCGCTGCTCTTGCTCATGCAGCTCGGAAATCCGGGCTCCCTGCAGCGGATCGCGATTCAACCGCTGGGCAGCACGCTGCTCGCGCTGCCGTGTCTGTTCCTGAGCAGCTACGCGGTCTTGGTGGTCGGCGACAGCCTGCTCGGACGCTATCGGAGCGAGTGTGCGCCGGGCCTCGGGGACGCGCTCCTGCACGCTTCGGTCGGAGCCATCGGGTTGGGCGCCCTGTTCGGCGCCGGGCTCTGGTCGCAGCGAACCGCGGCGTTCTCCGTGGGCGGCGCAGGATTGACGCTGCTCGGCGCCGGGCTCTTTCACGGCGCCCGTGCGCTGCGTGCGACGGAGCAGAGCGACGAATTCGCGACGCGCCGCGGTCGCGCGTCGCGTGTGCGAGGTCGCGTGGTGCGGAGCGCCGTGTTCGCGACGCTCGGCAGCTTGGCGTTCGTGGTCGCGGTCGGGGATCTGACTGAGTCGAGCTTCGACGCGCAGGCCGGATTGGTCGGCTTGCTGGTGGTCGGGCTCGGCACGCTCGCCTTCGCGAGTTATGCCGCGCACCTCTTGTGGTCGCTCGGCGCGGACGACCGGCACTGGATGCCCTGATTCCTCGCCTCAGCCGTCGAGCAGGCTGCGACAGCGACGCGCGGCGCTGCGCACGCGCAGTCGGCTGAGCGCCTTGGACTCGATCTGGCGGATCCGCTCCCGGGTGACCGAGAAGCGCTGCCCCACCTCTTCGAGGGTGCTCTCACCTCGGCTTCGTCGTCGTCGGCCTCGTCGTCGACGGCCTCGTCGTCGTCGTCGCCGTCGCCCTCGCCTTCGTCGAGGCCGCCCGACAGGTCGTCATCCTCGTCATCGTACGGCGCGCTGCTGGGGGTGCTGAGACCGGCGCTGATCATGCTGAGCTCCTTGCTGGTGTCGTGCGCGACGATGGACACGCCCTTCGACCCGTCAACGGTCGACCGGTCGGGGGATACGCTTGCTCGCGATGGCCTTCGCGGGCGCGCTGTTCGGAGTGGCGTTGTTCGCTCCGAAGGCGCTGGGAGTACGTCGCTGGCCTGACGAGCGCCGTGAACCGTCCGCTCGAGCGTCGACCAGGCCGACACCAGATCCGCTGCGCCGGATCCAGCGCGGTGCGAGCCGAAGACACCAACCTCCGAGGCCGCGCTCGCTCAGAGCGTGCCGCCGGTGGAATCCGAGGAGTCGGACGGGCTCGCGCCGAGTAAGCGCTCGACCATGGGCGTATTATCGTCATCAGTCAGCACGAACAGCGCGTCGTCCGCGAGGATCTCGGTCTGGCCTCCAGGTACGACCTGCTCGCCGCGACGCAGGATTTTGATGACGAGCGAGCCGGGGGGCAGAGCGAGCTCGGCAAGCCGCTTGCCGACGAGTGGTGACGCCCCTGGGACGTGAACCTCGAGGAACCGCGTCGACGTGGCGCCGGACTCCCCCCGGCGCGCCTCGAGGATCAATGCCTCGGTCTCGATGGCGGTTGCGCCAGACGCGAGCAGCATGAACCTGGCCATGGCGTAGCCCAGCTCGACGTCGGCGTGCACGACCTGGGTCCGGGGAAGCTCGGACAGGACACGCCGCAGCGAATGGCCGTGTACACGGGCGATCACGTCGATCTTTGGATTCACGCGCTGAGCGTGCTCGATCGCGCGCTGCGCGGCCACGGCCTGCGCGGTGGTCACGAGCAACATCTTCGCGTGCCGGATGCCGGCGCGCTGGAGCACCTCGGGGTCCTCTGCACGGCCGTGTATGACGTGCACGCCCTGACTGCGCAATGTCATCACGGTCGCCTCGTCCTGTTCGACCACGACGAACGGCATTTCACGCAGTCGCAAGAATCGTGTGAGCACGCTGCCGACATCGCCGTGACCGAGCAGGATGACATGATCGCGCATCGGTCTGTCGTTGCTGCCAGACTCGACCTGTGGACCATCGATCACGGGCGTCGCGTGTTTCTCCGGCGGGCCGGACTCGTCGAAACGGTCGAGTAGTGCGGAGCGGACTTCGGCTTCGTCGGCTGGGCGCCCGAGTACGGTGACCTGGTCCCAGCCGAGCAGCCTGGTGTTGCCGGTCGGTGCGACTACCTCGTTGCCTCGCGTGACGAGCGTGACAATCGCGCCCGGGGGCAGGGCGAGCTCGCGGATTCGCGGGCCCGGTCGGCCCTTCGGGTCAGGCAGATCGATGACGATCAAGTCGAGATCGCTGTGCGCCATCGTGACGAGCTCGAGCCCGTATCGTGGCTGGGGACGCGACGGTGTCGACAGCCCGAATCGTCGTGCGAGCACGCCGAGCGTCGATCCCTGAATGCCCACCGACAAGATGACCGCGAAGAAGACGAGATTGAACACGTCCTGCCCGGTCGGAATCCCGGCGGCCATCGGGTAGGTCGCGAGGACGATTGGGACCGCACCGCGAAGTCCCGCCCAGCACATGAAGTGGCGCTCCTTCGCCGCGAAGCCCATCCCGAGCGTGCCCAACCACACGGCGGTGGGCCGGGCGACGAGGGTCAGCGCCAGAAACAGCAGGACGCCATCGAGCCACAGGCTGCTCCACTGGCTCGGAAAGACCAAGAGCCCCATCATCACGAACACGCCAATGTTCGCTATCATCGACAACGCAGCCGAGAAGTTGCGGATGCCCTGTTGGTAGATGAACTTTCGGTTCCCCATGACCAGGCCGGCCGTGAAAACGGCGAGCATCCCGCTGGCCTCTGCAGCCTCTGCCAAGCCGTACGTCAGCAGCACGACGGCAATCAGCAGCACGTAGTAGTAGCCTCGATCCTGCGGGTTCAGCCGGTCGAAGATGGCGAGTGCGGCGCGCGCGACCAACCAGCCGGCCACCGGCCCGGCCGTGAACTTCCAGGCGAACACCCCCAAAATGGTCCAGCTCAGCGTCGTGCCGGAGGTCAGCGCCTCGACGACGACGAGTGTGAGGAGGATCGCCATCGGATCGTTCGCTGCGCTCTCGATCTCGATCGCCGATGCGAGCCGCTGCCGAAGCGAATGGCGACGAAGGATCGAAAACGTAGCGGCCGCATCGGTCGACGAGATGACGGCGGCAATGAGGAGCGAACGATCGAAGGCCCAACGCAAGCCGAAATGGAGGACGCAGAACACGGCGCCCGCCGTGAGCACGACACCCCACGTCGCCATCCCGCCCGCCGGTAGCGCGACAGCCCTGAGGACGCTGCGTTTCGTCACGAGCCCGCCGTGGAACAGAATGAACACCAGGCTCGCGTTCGCGACCTGGTTTGCCAGGTTGACGTCGTCGAAGTGCCACAGCCCGAGAACGTCGCTGCCCGCCAGGAGCCCGAGCCCCAGAGCGACGAGGATGACAGGCACGCTGAACCGATCGAGCCAAACAGCCCCGATCACGACGCCCAGCAGCAGTAGCGGACCGATGATGTAGAGCGTCTCCATCAGCGTTCTACCCAGGTCTCGTCAAGAATCGGCGGTCACGACCCCCCGGTCGCCTGCGATGCGCTCGTACCGGAGCTTGGCGACCCAAGCAAGACCTCACTCCGATAGCATCAGCCGCCCGAGCAGAGGACCCCACAGCTCGTCGCGTGACAGCCGATTCTGGCGCAACCCGGAAGTCACGCCTGGGTGCCGTGCGGTCACCCTCGTGAGCCGAGACCTCGCACGGCGTGCTACGCTGAAGCGGTCGGATGAAGGGAAGCTCCGCGGTGTGGGGGTGGTTGCTCGTGCTCGGCGCAGCCGCTTGTTCGCTGTCCAATCTGGACGACCTCAGGGGGACGCCGGACGGAACGGGCGGCGCGGCGGGCAAGGCCACTGGCGGCGCGGCGGGCAAGGCCACTGGCGGCGCGTCGGGCACGGCTACTGGCGGCGCGGCGGGCACGGCCGCTGGCGGCGCCGCGGGCGCGGCTACCGGCGGCGCTGGCGGGAGTGGCGGCAGCGGCGGCGGTGGCGAGCAGTGCAACAACGGCGTCGACGACGATCAGAACCAGCTGACCGACTGCGCCGATCCGGCGTGCGCGGGCGTCACGCAGTGCGTGCTGCCCACGCCGCAGAACTGGTCCGGACCGGTGTGGCTGGCGCTCGCGAGCAGTAATGACGCCTTGCCGTCGTGCCCCGGTGGCGGGCCTGCCGCGATCGACGGAGGCGCGGGCGCGCTCGACGCCCCGCAGCTCACGTGCACGGCGTGCCTCTGCGCGAATCCGAGCGGCGGCAGCTGCACCATGGGCTCGACGGGCACCGTGTATGCCGGTGGCAGCTGCGGCAGCGGCTCCGCGTCGTTCTCGATTCAACCGGCCAAGTGCGTCGATTTCCCGTTCGTGAACGGCGGCGCGCCGAAGAGCTTCGTGTACCCGGGCGTGAGCGTCAGCGGCTCGTCGTGCACCTCGAGCGGCGGCGCGGAGAGCGCGCGCCCCGAGCCCAGCTACGCGCTGCGCGCGCGTGTGTGTGCCGTCACCGCCGGCGGCGGCTGCGTCGGCGGCACGAGCTGCGTGCAGACCCCGGCGTCCGGCTTCGAGACGGCGGTCTGCGTGTATCGCTCCGGGGATTTCGCGTGCCCGTCGGGCTACGGCAAGAAGACCACGATCTACGACGCCAAGACCTTCGTGGACACCCGGACCTGCGGCGGCTGTTCCTGCGCCGCGCCCGTCGGTCGCACGTGCGACGGCTGGTATCGCCCCTACTACGACAAAGGCTGCGTGAATCCGTGGGGCGGCGGCACGCCGCCGAAGGTCGAGGCGAACCCAGGGTGCTTCCCCGGCACCACGGCGTACCAGAGCCTGGTGGTGAACCCGGGATCCCCGACGGGGGGCTCGTGTCCGCCGGCGACGTTGCCGCAAACCGGCAGCGTCGCCCCCGTCGGTCCGACCACCGTCTGCTGTCTGTGAGCTCCGATCACCGCGCGCACGCGCACTGGCCGCTCCAACTCGTGCGGGACCGCTGGGCTCGGGTGCGCGGAGTAGACCCGCCGAGCCCACGCATCCGCACCCCATCCCGGCGATCCACGATTAGCATGTCACGCGTGACCGCGCCGCCTTCGAGCCTGAGCTCGCCAGACCACATCGCGCGCCTTCGGACGTCCAACGGCGACGATTTCGAGACGATCCCCGAGCTCGAGCGATGGGCCCGCGGAATTCCCCCGGAAGAGGTCCCCGAGGCCCGAAGGCTCTGGCAGACCTGGCTGGGTGATCCCGCGCGCGATGCAGCCCTGTTCCGGCTGTCGGTCCAGCTCGGCGGAGAGCTGGAGCCAGCGGAACGCTACCGCTTGCTGGCCGAAGCCGCACCGCTCACGACCGACACGGGCTACCGCACCGCGCTCGCCGCGAGCGCCGCGAGCACCGCGGTTCGCTTGGGGGATCTCGACGGCGCGCGCCGCTGGCTGGCCGAGTGCCAACCGAGCCCGACGCTCGCCGTGGACAGCGTGCACCGGATCGCCGAGGCGACGCTCGCGATATCCGAAGGGCGGCCTGCGGGTGCCGTGCTGCTGCTCGGAGAGCGCGACGGCGAGGTGCCGATCCTCCGGAGCTATCGCTCGCTGGCGATGGCCGTCCGCGCGCACGCCCTTCGCGCATCCGGCGCAAAGCCCGCGGCGGACCGCGCGCTCCGCGAGCTCCTCCGGCGCGTCGGTGTCGATGGCGCGCGCTCGATCGTCGACAAGCTGCCTCGAGCCTGGGACATCGACGCTTCGTATCTGGACGTACCTTGGCGAGACTCGGAGGTGAGTGCCGCCTGGTTACGCATCGCGGGCGGCTCGCTGGCCGCGGTGGTCGCGATGGCGCTCGCCGTTGCGACGAACGCGGACCTTGCCGGTGCCGGCGCGGACCCGGACGCCTGGTTCAAGCTGGTCGCCGTGAGCCCGTTTCTGTTGGCCCTCTCCGTCTGGCTGGCGCTCACCGGAAGGCGCAACCTGCGCATCGCCAAGCACGGCTTCGCCGGGGAGGGCCGCGTCGTCGGCAAGACACGGCGAGCGTACCGATCGCGACGGACCGCGTACTACGGCCTCAGCGTTCAGGCAGACGTGCGCGACCCCGACGGTCGCGTCTGGCCGGTGCTCGCGACCAGCATCGACGACCATGGGACGGCCCGGGCCAACGCGCTCCTCGACCGCTCCGTGCGCATCCTCTGGCATCCGAGGCACCCGAGCGTGGCGCTGGTGAAGGTCCAGCCGGGCTCCGCGCCGGAGCCAGGCGACCACTGATCGGACGCTTCGCACGCATGGCTCCGTGCCTGGCGCCCAACAGGCCGAGCCCGTATGCTCGAGCCTCGGGGAACGCGGATGCGACGACTTCTTCTCCCGCTGGTCTTGGCGAGCCCGCTCGCGTTGGCTGCCTGCGGCGGCGACGACGGCGGAGAGAGCGGCCCGAGCACGGGTGGTGCTGCGAGTGGTGGGAACGGCGGAACTGGCGGCAGCGCGGGCGGCGGCGGCAGCGCGGGCGGCGGCGGCAGCGCGGGCGGCGGCGGCAGCGCGGCCACCGGCGCGCTGCCCGAAGGCGACACCGGCCTCGGTGCGAAGTACCCGGGCGACGTCGGCATCGGCAGCGACCCCGCGGTGCTGTTCGCGGACGACTTCGAGGCTGCGACGGTCCCCGTCGATCTCCGCGACAAGTGGGACGTGGTGTGGGACGAGACGCGCCTCCGCATCGCCACCGAGGCGGACAACGTGAACGGCGGAAGCAAAGCCGTGGAGATGCCCTTCCCCAAGACGTCCGGCTCCGTCGGCAACGGGCTCATGAAGCACCTGCTCGCGGAGCAGGACATCCTGTTCTTGCGCTTCTATCAGAAGTTCGAGGCGGGTTTCGACGTGACCGGCGCGGGCTCGTTCCACAACACCGGCTCCATCTCGGCGCACTACCACGTGAACGGACAGTCGACGCCCGGGGTCCCCGCGGACGGCAAGAACAAGTTCTTGGTCTCGTACGAGGCGACCGTCTACAGCAATGGCCCGCCGCCGGGACACCTGATCGCGTACGTCTACCACCTCGAGCAGCGCGACGACTACGGCGACATCTTCTACCCGACCGGCGAGGTGAGCCCGAACACCTCGCTGCCGGGCAACTTCGGGCCCGACTTCGTCAAGCGGCCGAACGTGGCGCCCGCGCTCGACGAGTGGCAGTGCTACGAGCTGATGGTCAAGGCCAACACGCCCGGGCAGCGCGACGGACGCATCGCGATGTGGCTCGACGGCAAGCTCATCGCGGACTTCCCCAACATGCGGCTGCGTGACATCGACAGCTTGAAGATCGACTACCTCGGCATCGGCGGCTACATCAGCCCCAACGAGGTGCGCGAGAACAAGCTCTGGTACGACGACGTCGTCGCGGCGACCCAGTACATCGGGCCGCGCAAGTGAGGGTTGTGCGCGCCGGCCCGCCTTGTTCGCGCGAACGCTCGCCAGCGACTCATCGGGCGCACTCTCGCCGGAGCATGCGAGGTTGCCGTCGCGAAGACACGGCGAGCACGGTCGTGCTCGCGCGTTGGCCCTTTTGGGGTCACTTCCCAGCGGCGCAGGCGCTGCACCTCACGGACCCAATCCAGCTCGCGCTCCATCGCGCACTCGTTGCCGTCGATGGCCGTCTGCACGCAGCGAACGCCGATCCGTCCGTCGAGGACTCGCGCACTTCTGCCTGCGCCCTGCGCCATTCCGCGTGGCATGTGACTTGCTGAAGCCGCCAGATCTGGAGGTTCTCATGGCCATGCGAAACAAACTGGCAGAGCCCGTCTCCATCGCCGGCGTGGGCTGCACGCGCTTCGGAGATCTGCTCGAGACGCCGGAGATCAAAGGGCTCAGCTTGCAGGAGCTGTGCGCCGTTGCCAGCCGCGAGGCGCTCGACGACGCGGGGCTCGCCCCCCAGGACGTGGACGCCGTCTTCGTGGGCAACGCCATGGTTCACAGCTCGCAGCTGCCGGCCACCGAGACTCAAATTGCGAAGTGGACCGGCATGCAGTTCAAGGCCGGCGTTCACTTCGAGGCGCAGTGCTCGACCACCAACGTCGGGGCTTCGCTGGCCGCGATGGCCATCGCCTCCGGCGTGTACGACAGCGTGCTCGTGGTGGGCGTCGAGGCGACGCGCACCAAGGTCAAGGGCGCGAGCCCCTTCGCCCGCGAGGAGCTGCCGAACGACCAGGTGTGGCTCTGGACGGACATGGCGGTGAACCAGGCCTACGCGGTGCCCCAAGGCTACGAGATCTTCTCGGTCTACAACGGCATCCCGGCGCAGGCCTACTGCCGCAAGTACGGAATTTCGCTCGAAGACTACGAGCGCGGCATGTTCGAGCTCTGCCGGACGCGGCGCCTGCACGGCTCGATGACCCCGAAGGCGGCCACGCAGGAGACCCTCGAGGCCGAGGCCCAACGTCAGGGCATGGGCGACCCGTGGGAGCTCTGGCGCTCTCGCCACAACCCGTTCATGGCCTGGCCAGCCCGACTGCACAGCATGGTGCGCACCGCCGACGGCGCGTCGGCCATGCTGCTGACGCGCGAGACCATCGCCAAGGGGCTGAAGAAGGCTCCCATCGGCGTCAAGGGCTTCGCCATCAAGTACTCCGACCTGCCTTGGTACGGAGAAGACCCGACGCTGTGGCCCATCGACCGGATGGCGCTCGACACGGCCTTCGCCATGGCGGGCATCACCGGCAAGGACATCGGCTACCTGCACACGCACGACTGCTCGCACATCTCCTCGATCCTGACCGCCGAGCTGACGGGCTACCTCGAGCCGGGCAAGTCGCTCCAGGCGGCGCGCGACGGACGCCTGCGCTTCGACGGCGATCGTCCCATGAGCACCCACGGCGGGCGGCACGCCTTCGGTCACGCCTGGGCGGCCAGCGCCGGCTCCGACACCTACGAAGCCGTCAAGCAGATGCGCGGCGAGGCGGGGTCGCGACAGATCAAGAAGCAGCCTGGGATCTCGGTGATCCACACCCACGGCTACGCAATGATTTCGACCGTCCTGGTCCTGGAAGGGAGCTGATCATGCCCGACTCAGTCATCAAGCATTTCTATGATGGGCTCGATCACGGCGTGCTCATCGGTGCTCAGTGCAAGCAGTGCCAGCACGTGACCTTCCCGCCGACGACGGCCTGCGAGCAGTGTGGCGGCTCGGCGTTGCAGGACAAGAAGCTGTCTGGGAAGGGGACGCTTCACTTCCTGTCCCACGGGGTCGCCCCGCCGCCGAACCCGCGCTTCGCGGACATTGCGCCCTACGCCTACGGGCACATCGTGCTCGAAGAGGGAATCGTCGTGAACGCCATCGTGCGCGACGTCGCCACCGACCCGAAGACGATGAGCGAGATCTACGCTCGCGGGCCCAGCAAGGTCGTGTTCGACGTGCTGCGCACGCCGGACCTGCCAGTGATGGCCTTCAAGCTCGTTCGCTGAGACCTCCGCTCGGAGACCCCGGCGGCCCGGCCGGCCGCGGCCGCCGCCGGGCCTCGGGGCCTCGCCGCGCTCGACGTGCCTCCAGCAGGAGGCGGGACGCCGAGCGGAAGACGCCGTGGTCCGTAGCGCGCGCCGCACGGTGCACCGCCGCCACCCCTTGTAGCCCCGCGGGCGCTCACCTACGCTTTTCCCAACGGAGGTCGAGGCTGTGCGGTGTGTGGTGCTGGTTCTCTTGTTTCTTGGCCTCACGGTGGCGTGCGGAGGCGATGACGGCGGGGGTTCCGGGGGCACCGGCGCCGCGGCGGGCACGGGCGGCAGCAGTGGGGGCGCGGCGGGCACGGGCGGCGCGGCGGGTGCTGGAGGCGGGACCGCGAGCCACTGCGGCAGCACCAAGTTCGTCGCGAGCTGCAAGAGCAACGACGGGACGGGATCTTGCTTCGACTTCCACGACGACACGTCGTCGAGCGACGCCATCAAGCCGGTGTGCGACGTCCAAGGGCCGGGCACTCTCGACGCGGCCGCCAAGTGCGACCCCACCACGGGCTTCGGAGCCTGCGCCATCGAGTACATCAGTGGATCTTGCCGAGTGTATTACTGGGGGCCGCCGCAGTACACCGATGCGTCGGCCGCCATGGACATCTGCAAAACGGCGGACGGCACGTGGTACCCCCACTAGAGCGCCGAGCAGTTTGATTCCACCGCGATCACGCGGCGGTCGCGCACTCGCGGTGGACGGTCTCTACGTTCTGGATGGCGGGCGGCGAGCAGCGCGAGTTCGTCGCGGCCGTCGGCAAGGCGGCCCAGGTCGAGCATGGCTTTCGCGTCGGCGATCATGTGTCGGGCGAGTCGGAGCCCGTGGAGGACGCGCGCACCGAGATCGCCGAGTTCTACAAGACCGCGAGGCTCAGGGTGCTGAACCGGCCGGCGACGGATGTATCGTCGCCGCCGCCCTGGCTCGGGGTTCCGCCGGATCTCGAGGTGTACCGAGCGCGTGGCCATCGCCGCCTGGATTCAAAGAGGTTCGACGCCAGCTCTTGCACGACGCTGTCGTGGCCCAATGCGAGTGAGAGCCGACCACACGCCGCTTCGATGACGGGCGACGATCGCGCTCGCGAGCAAGAGACCGGTACCCTCAGAACTGCGAGACCTCCTTCGCCGCCGTGCACGTCGGCTTGCAGCCTGGACCGTTCGGCTGAATGGTCTCGTACTGGGGGGAGAATTGCTTCTG
Source organism: Polyangiaceae bacterium (assembly GCA_015075635.1). Lineage (NCBI taxonomy): Bacteria > Pseudomonadati > Myxococcota > Polyangiales > Polyangiaceae > Polyangiaceae bacterium. The sequence goes on along the minus strand of JABTUA010000002.1, from coordinate 908,789 downwards.
GCCGATCTCGACGCCCTCACGGACTAGTCTGACCGACGCCGACTTGGGGAAACCGTCCACCTGCACGGACAACGCATCGTGCATCAGGCAGGCGTTGACGTTCGGGGACCCGCCTTGGCAATTGCACGGAAACCCTTCCTGAGTGTCGGGGATCTGGCAGGTGAGCGCGAACACGGCGGAGTCGATCATCAGTTCTACCGCATAACTGCCGGGCGCAAACGTAGTGGCCGATGACAAGATTGTGATGTCGAGGCCCGAGTCGCAGCCGGCGTCGGTGCAGTACTTCCAGCACCCGAGCTCGCCTGAAGTCGCCAGCAGCGCCAGCAGAAAGCATCGAGCTGCTCCCCCGATCATGGCCCGTCGAGCGTAGCACGCCAGCTCGATGGCTCGTGCCCGCGCCGGAGCGCGCGGGAGACGAGTCCGCTGCGACCTCCTGTCATCTTCCCGGATTCGAACAGGGGCAGCGCTACTTCTTGCCGACCTTCTTCGAGACTACTTTGCAAGGTGCCAGGTCGTTGAAGGTTGCCTCGACGATGCCCTCCACCTCCACGTTGACGCCGTCGCCTTTGAAATCGGCCAGCAACTCCTGCTGCGTCTTTGCGTCGACGAAACAGGACGCGACCTGCTTGCTCCAGGTCTCACCTGGCGCCTTGGCACCGTGGAGCTCGACTGCATACACGGCGTTTGCGGCTCCCTCCTTCACTGGTCCGTGCAAGGCGTGTTGCGCGTCGAAGAGCATGGCGTTGTAGGACACCGAGTGAACCGCGCCCTTCAGCCGGAGCTTCTTCCCGACTAGCTTGGCCTTGTCTTCCTTGCTCGTCTTCGAGAAGGCGGCCAGGTCCAGCTTCTCGACCGGGAGCTTCGCGTCGATGGTCGGGATCGGCTCGCCGGACTCCGGCGCGGCGCTCGGTGCTGCCACGGCGGGAGGCGCGAGCGCCGCGCCGGTCGCGGTGACGGCGGGCGCGCGCGAGGCGCTCGAGGACGAACCGGCCGCCTTGCCATCGGCGGCGGCGCGCTCGCACCCACCCAGCCCGATGGGCAGCATCGCAACGAGGACGGTGAGCACGAGCTTCGGCATGATTCTCCCTTTGGCGCGGCTTGATACGCCAGGCGCGGCAGGATCTACCCCGCTGACTGGGGTACGCTCGCGCTCAGGCATGACCACTCGCCTCGAGCTCGACCTCGAGCGCCCGGCGCCCGGCGAGGACTGGGAGCTGCCGCATTGGATGCTCGCCATCCTGCCGGAGCGACGCGCTGACGCCGGCCACTACTCGGGCCAGGACTCGCTTCCGGCGACGCTCCTCTTGCGGGTGGCGGGCGAGCCCGTCGCCATCGCCGAGCCGTTCACGTACCAACTGACGAACGAGTACTGCTACGACAGCGAGTACTACCTCGTGCTGCGCGCCAGCGAGATCGTCGACGCGGCGGCATGGTCCGAGCTGCCCTTCGGGCACCTGGCAGAAGGCGACGTGTTCGCGGCCTGGGATCGCTTTCACGGCCACGAGTACCTGCGCACGCCCGAATCGGAGGAGCGCTCGATGAGCTACGGCGGCGACTGGGCCGACCTGCAGCTCCTGGTCGACGACCAGCACCCGCGCGCCGTCGGGCCGCGCCCGACGCGGCGGGTTTCGCCGGCCTCGCTGCTCAGAGCGGTGCGCGCCGGGGACGTGGAGCGCGTGCGCGCGCTCTTGACCAGAGGTGCGGACCCCAACGCGGGACGCGACGCGCCCGATGCTGCGCTGCGCGGGGTCTCGGTCGATCGCAACAGCACCGCGCTCTTTGAAGCCGTGCTCCAGGACTCGCCTCCTCTGGTCGAAGCCCTGCTCGCGGCGGGCGCGAGCGTGGCGGCGCCCTGGCCGGACGCGATGCCCCCGCTCGCGTGCGCGCTCGTGAACCGGAAGCTCGCCGTGATCCCCGTGTTGCTGGCGTTCGGAGCGGACCCGGACGAAGGCTTCCGCGGCGAGACCGCGCGCCGGCTGGCGGATGAGCTCGGCTTGTCGGAGCTCTTGAACGCGGCGCGCGCGTGACGCATGAAGCGCCGGCCGCACCGGTTCCCGCACCGCCGGTTGCACCGCTAGGCCGCTTGCGAGGCCGCGAACGCCGCGATGAACGCGTGCGCCGGCGCGAAGTAGTGGGCGAACGCTGCGAGCGATGGCGCCGGCATGACGGTGGCTCGAAACGTCATCGCGGATGAACGGCGTCTCCGAGCGTCTCGCGCATTCTCACCGCGACGACGACCCCGGACGCGAAGGTCAACGCCGCCACGAGCCACATTGCCGCAGGGAGCCCCAGCGCGTCGGCCGTCGCGCCCGCGAGCAGCGCGCCGATGGCGTAGCCGAGATCACGCCAGAGCCGGTACACCCCGACCGAGGACGCCCGCCAGGAAGGATGCGCGACGTCCCCGATCGCCGCGAGCAAGGTCGGGTAGACCATCGCGGTGCCGATGCCGAGCAGCACGGCACCTGCGGCGAAGCCGGCGAAGCCGTGGGCGAGGACGACGCACGCGATGCCCGCCGCCTGGACCCACATGCCCGAGGCGATGAGCCACTTGCGCCCGACGCGATCCGACCAGGCACCCGTGAAGAGCTGCGCCGCGCCCCAGGTCGCCGGGTAGATGGCGGCCAGCGTGCCAATCGAGCGGAGGTCCATGCGCGCGGCGGCGAAGAACAGGGGGAAGAGACCCCAGGCCATGCCGTCGTTCAGGTTGTTCACCAGTCCCGCTTGGCTGACGCTGGACAGGTTCCGGTCGAGCAGCGTCGTGTTCCAGAAGATCGCGCGCTGGGTGGGAAGCTCACCGGGCGGCAGCTCGGCGTGGAGTCGGGACTCGGCGGCGACGTGGTGCTTGGTCTCACGCACCGCGAGCGCGGAGAGCAAGAGCCCGAAGGCGACGAAGGCGACGCCGAGGTAAAACGGCTCCGGGCGCAGCCCGTAGCGCGCCGCGACGAAGCCGGTCGCGACCGCGCTCCCAGCCACCGCGAAGTAGCCGGCGAACTCGTTGAGCCCCATCGCCAGACCGCGCTTGTCGGGTCCGGCCAGGTCGATCTTCATGATGACCGTCGTCGACCAGGTCAGCCCCTGGCTCACCCCGAGCAGCGCGTTGGCGAAGAGCACCCATGACCAGCTCGGGGCCCACATCAAGAGGAACGGCACCGGGGCCGCGACGAGCCAGCCTCCGATCAGCACGTGCTTGCGCCCGAACCGATCCGAGAGGCGCCCAGCCAGGTAGTTCGTCAGCGCTTTCGTCACACCGAAGACGACGATGAACGAGAGCACCGCGGTCTTTGCGGAGAGATCGAAGTCCTGCTCGGCGATCGGCGGCAAGATGGTGCGTTCCATCCCGACCATCGCGCCGACGAAGGCGTTGACGAGCACCAGCAGCGAGAACTGCGCGAGGTTCTTGCGAATGCCGAGGCGGACGTCACTCACGGTCTTGCACCCGCCCGGCCGCGTCGATCACCGGGTCCTCCCTGCGCGCACGACCTCGACGCGCCAGCCGCGGGCGCGCCAATCGACGACCCCCTGCTCCAGGCGCCGGGCGCGGAAGCCTCTCTTGCGCAGCAGCTCGACCGCCTCCACCGCCATCACGCAGTAGGGGCCGCGGCAGTAGGCCACGATCTCGCGCCGTCGTGGCAGCTCCTTCAGGCGGGCCTCGAGCTCGCCGACGGGCACGGAGATGGCGCCGGGGATGTGCCCCGCGCGATACTCCTCGACGGGGCGCACGTCGAGCACCGTCACGCCGCCGCTCCTCACCCGCCGGAGCAGCTCGTCGCCTGCGACGGCTTCCAGGGCGCCCCGCCGCTCGAAGAAGGCGCGGGTGACCTGCTCGACCTCGGCCAGGCGCGACTCGGCGAGCCGCCTGAGCGCGAGGTAGAACTGGCAGACCTCGTCGCCCGCCAGTCGGTACTCGACGTACAGGCCCTTCTTCTCGGACTCCACCAGGCGAGAGGCGCGGAGCACCTGAAGGTGCTGCGATGCATTCGCGACGGAGATGCCCGCTTGCTCCGCCAGAACCTCGACGGTCCGCGGGCCCTGGCACAGGAGGTCGAGGAGCTCGAGCCGCTTCGGCGCCGAGATCGCCTTTCCGACACGGGAAAACTGCTCGTAGACGCTGTCCTTGAAGCGACGGTGGGGGCTCATCGACTCAATTATTCAAGCGTATACTTGATTAGTCGAGCGGCGCCAAGATCACCTCGACCGGCGGCCCGCGGTCCCGGGGCACCTTGCAGCAAGCCGTCCGGGATTCCGCTGAGACCTCCTGGAGCCAGCTTCGAGACTTGAACTCGAGACCTACGGTTTACGAAACCGTTGCCCCATTGCCCGCTCGCCGCGGACGCGGGATCCTCCGGCGGGCGCCCGGGCGTCGGCATGTCCCTTCTCACCGTCACCCTCGCTCTCGCCGCTCCGCTCCTCCTCGCGTGGGCGGTGCTGAGCCGGCGCTCGGTGCGGCGGCGGCGCGTTTGGCGGCGGCTCGTGCGGCGGGCGGACGCGCTGCGGCGGCGGCGCTTGCTCGCGGGCGTGCCGCTCAGGGGCAGCGGCGCGGAGCTCGACGTGGGCCCGGCGGTGCTGCGGGGGGTGCTGATTAGTCGGGAGCAGCGCTTCCGCGGGTGGGTGCTCACCGGCGAGGGCCGGCTGCGGCGCGCCTCGCCGCTCGCGGGGCATCCGGTCGCGGCCTCGATGGGCGAGCTCCGGGAGGACCTTCTGCTCGAGCTCGAGGACGGAACTCGAGTCGCGCTCGCTCCACCCCTGCGCACGGTGGTCGGCTCGGAGCAGACGTTCACCAGCTTGGCGCTGCGCTGGCTCTACACCGGCGACGCCGTGCTCGCGCGGGGCGTGCTCCAAGCGGAGCATCGCGCGAAGGACTACCGGAGCTCGGCCGAGCAGGCGTGGACGCTCGTCGCTTCGAGCGACGTAGTGGAGCTGGCGACGGTGGAGCCGTCCGGCGCGGAGGAAGGTCTGGACGCGACGTTGGGGCTCTCTGCGGCGTGTGCGCTGTGGGGCGCGCCGCGCTGGGTGCTCTACGGGATGCTGGTGGCCACCGCTGGCGTGGCTCTGCTCGGCGGCGTGGGGCTCCTGGAGCGCTCGCGCGAGCAGCGCTGCGCCGCAGCGGTCGAGTGCGCCAGCGCGGGACTGTGTGGTGCGGTCTGGCGGGGCGGTGTGCTCGTGTGCGGTGCCGGCGAGGACGCACACTGCGCGGCATCCGCCGTGTGTCGGGAAGAGAATCGCTGTCGCGCGCGTGACGGCGAGTGCCAGCCGTCGGATTGCACGGCGAGCTGCGCGGCGAGCGGCCAGTGTGCTCCCGCCGGCACGACGTGTCTCGCCACCTCGGACCGGGACTGCCAACAGTCCGCCGCCTGTCGCGAGCGGGGTCTGTGCACGGAGCGGCATGGTCGATGCACGCTCACGGCGGATGGCAAGCGCGATTGCTCGCGGGACGTCGCCTGCAAGAGTCACGGTCACTGCACCTCGACCCCTCGGGGTTGCCTGGCGGTGACGCACTCTGACTGCGCCGGCTCCGCCGACTGCGCGGTCCGCGGGCGCTGCGCCCCGGACGGCCAAGGGCTGTGTCGCGCTTTCGCCGACGCGCACTGCAAAGACAGCGAGGTCTGTCGCCGGTTTGGCTTCTGCACCGCGGTCGCCGGCGGCTGTGCGCTCGACCGGCAGGACACCTGTGGCGCCTTCACGGAGTGCGACTATCGGGGGAAGTGCGCCAAGCGTGGCGACTCGTGCGTGCCGACGCGAGACGAGCACTGCGCGCTCTCGCTCGCGTGTGTGACCCACGAGCAGTGCAGGGTCGAGGGGCAGGAGTGTGTGAAGTAGGGCGTCACAGGCGCGCGATGAGCGCCCGCGCGAACGCGTAAGCGTCCCCCGGCCAGCGCGCGGAGACGTAGTGGCCGTCTTGGACCACGAAGGCGCCGGTGTCGTCTTCCCGGGTCCCGCGCGTCACGAAGGTGAGAGGTCCCCTCTCGAACTGCCGCCGCGGGTCGGCGAGCGCGGCGCGCACCTCCGCTTCGACGTACTCAGGGTAGGTGCGGTAGTAGCGGCCGCGCTTCCAGAAGGTGAGCCCGTACGCCAGTCCCTCCATGTAGGCCGGCAGACACGTGGTCCGGCTCTTGTTGAGCACGCTCAGGCCGCTCTCGGGGTCCTTGGCGCGCGCCACGGCCAGCACGCCATGGCAGATGGCCGCGACCGGGACCTGGCGCTTCCAGAGTGCCGCGATCTGCCGGGCCAAGGGCTCGGAGTCCAGGTACTGGCGCATGCCCTGGGCGTGGCCCCCGGGCAGGAGCAACGCGTCGATGCCGTCGAGCGCGAGCTCGTTCCAGCGGCCGGGGCGCTTGAAGGCGCTGGACGTCTCCAGCTCGCGATAGAAACGGATGGGCTCCTCGGCGGCCCCGAGCTTGCCGAAGACCACGCCGTCGATGAGCAAGGGATCACAGCGCGGCTCGGCGCCCTGCTCCGTCGCGAACACCACGCGGTGGCCGGCTTCGGTCAGGAGCTTCCAGGGCACGGCGACCTCGGTCACGTCGAAGTCGCGGTCGGGCAGCGGGCACAGAATCGCCTTTGGGTTCATGCGCTCCTGCCTCGCCTCAAACCGCGGAGTTGCGCTTGACCTCGATCGTCCTCGCGCTGGCCAGATCGGTGTCGGCGTTGGTCCTGGGCTCGAACGCGTCGCCGTGCTCCTCCCACCAAGACCGAGCGTCGCGCTGCGTCCAGGGCGCGACGTCGCAGCGGGCGAGCGCGTCGCGGAACGCCGCGGCGCTCGCGGGCCGATCGCCGGGCGCCTTGGCCAGTCCCTGCATGATGATCGCCTCCAAGTCGGCAGGCACCGGCCGCCCCAGCCGCTCGTGAACGGGGACGGGCGGAGTGTGCAGGTGGTCGGCGCAGACCTCGATCACCGAGCTGCCGTCGAAGACGTGCTGGCCCGCCAGCATGTAGTAGCCGACGGCTGCGACCGCGTAGAGGTCGCTGGCTGGCCCGGCGCCGTCCGGCTCCGAGATCAGCTCCGGCGCCATGTACAAGGGAGTGCCGGTCAGCTCGTCGGCGCGCGACAGCGAGCTGGCCTGCACGTTCGTGACGGTCTTGACCAGGCCGAAGTCCAGCACCTTGACGTGATCGTAGGCCGCAGTGTGCCCGATGACCATGATGTTCGCGGGCTTGATGTCCCGATGCACGAGCCCCAGGGCGTGCGCCTCGTCCAGCGACGCGCAGACCTGCGAGAGAAGCCAGATCACTCGCCCGGGCGGGAGCGGGCCCTCGTGCTCGATCAGCTCGTCGATGGTCAGCCCGTCCAGGTACTCCATGGCGTAGTAGAAGACGCCCTCGGGGGTGCGACCGTAGTCGAAGATGGCCACCGTGTTCGGGTGGCGGAGGCGGGCCGTCGCCACGACCTCGCGCTCGAAGCGGCGCACCGACTGGGCGTCGATGCGGTCCGGCGGCAAGAGCTTCAGCGCGGTCTCGCGCCGGAGCATGCCGTGGGTCGCGCGGTACACGATGCCCATCCCGCCTTCGCCGATCTTCGCCCCCAGCGTGTATTGGCCGAGCTTCCGCGCCTCGCTGACCTCCCGACGCAGACCGAAGATGACCCGCGAGGCCAGGGTGGCCGTGGCCAACAGCGTGCCGAGCCACAAGACCAGGCTGATGAGCTGGAACGGCAGCGGCCAGTCCGCGGGTCCCGATTGACGCACGGGCCAGGCGGGGTGGAGCGCCGACAAGAAGAACACGATCAACGCGGACGCGCCGGCGATGGCGCCCAGCGTGAGCGTGCGACTTGCCGTGCTCGGGACGACCACGGCTCGGAGCACGGCCGCGACTCCCGTGGTCAGCGCCAGGTTGAACACGGCGACCGTTCGGATCGGGAACAGCGCGCCGTTGAAATGCAGGAGGACGGAGAGCACCAGGAGGCCAGCGGCGTCGATGGTCTCGAGCGTTCGCAGCCTGAGCGGCTTGGCGCGAAGCACGAGCCAGCAGCCTCCGGTGACCATCGTCGTCAGGATGTGGAACCAGCGCGAGGGCGAGCGGAGCTCGGTCAAGATTGTCCCGCCGATCAGCCCACGCACCACGACGACGCCGAGCAGGAACGCGACGCACAGCGCGAAGCCCACGCGGTACATCAGCGCCAGACGCTTCTGAAGGAAGCTCCGAGCGTGTGTGGAATGAGCGGCCGAGCTCACCGCCGCCCCATAGCACGGGGCGGGAGGGCCCGAGTTGATGCCTCGCGCGTCGAGGCCTACCATTCGGAGATGACCTCCTCTGCGCGCACGGCCGGCGCCTCGGTGCTGGCGCTCGGTCTGTCTTGGCTCGCGTGGTCTTGCGGCGCCGACGACGGAACGGCGGGACCCACCGGCAACGTGCTGGGCAACCCGGACGCGTCCACGGGAGGCAAGCCGGGCACCGGGGGCGCCGGTGGAACCGGGGGCTCGCTGATCGTCGACTCCGGGCCGCCGAGCGACGGCCCGGCGCCCGACGGCAAGCCCGTGGCGGTGAACCTGATCCCGAACGGTGACTTCTCTCAGGGCAACACGCTCTTCGGATCCGACTACGCGTACGCCACGAACAACACGGGCGAGGGACAGTACACCGTCGGGACGAACGCTCAGGCGTTCAACGGCCTGTTGATCACCAACGGGGATCACACCGCGGGCAACGGGCTCATGTTCATCGGCAACGGCAAGTCCACGCCCGATCGCGTCTGGTTCACGACGGCACCGATTCCCGTGCAGCCGAACACCAACTACTACTTCGAGGCCTTCGTGATGAACCTGTGCTGCGCCTCCGGGCTCGGCAACGGCATCGACCCGGTGGGCCCGTCCGAGCTCTCGTTCTACGCGAACAAGCAGCTCCTCGGCACGCGCACGTCGTCGAAGCTCGGTGTCTGGGAGGGCCTCAGCACGACCTGGAGCTCCGGGTCCGCCACCTCGGTCTCGCTCGAGCTCGTGAACGCGAACACCGTGGCCGCGGGCAACGACTTCGCGGCCGACGACATCTACCTGGGCATCGTGTCGACGGTTCAGCCGCCGAAGTGAGGTTGGCGCCACGTAGGCTCAACGCCAACTACCGCGACGACTGGAGCGAGGCTTCCATCGAGTCGCTGCGCGGGGGCCTGGCTGCTGCGGCCCGGGTCTGGGCCGATCGCGTGCGCGACGGCGCTGTCGTTCCGGTCGAGCCGTTCCACACCAAGATCCTGTCGCACCTGAAAGGCGGCACACCGTGCGGGAGCCGCTGCGTGCTAGGCAACGGCGAGCTCACGGTCACGCCGAGAGGTCGTCTGTATCCGTGCCCGCAGATGGTGGGTGAGGACGACTCCGACGAGCACGTCATCGGCGACCTCGACGACGGCGTCGATTTCGCGCGAGCCGCTGAGCTCCGCGCGCAGAAGGAGCGGAACCTGGAGACCTGCGCGTCGTGCGAGCTCCTCGAGCGCTGCCAGAACCAGTGCGGCTGCCGCCACGTCGCGGCGGGCGGGGAGCTCGGGAAGATAACGGCCGTCCTGTGTGAGCTGGAGGCCGCCAGCATCGAGGCGGCGGATCGCGTCGCGGAGGCGCTGGTCGAAGAGCGGGTCCCGGCCTTCGTCGACTACTACTACCGACGACCGTGGAGGCCTGCGCCGGGCGCCGCGCTGGTGCAGCTCTCACGACGCTCGTCCTGACTCGTCCCGTCCGGCCCGCCGGCTACTTCATGTTGCAGGTGGACACGCCGGGTGCGCGCCGGGTCCGAGGTGCTAGTCCGGCGTGCAAAGCCCGGGCGCCCCGCCGAGGCCTTGCGGCTTGCACTTGGCGGCGAAGGGCCCCCATCCGCCGAGGGCGCAGGCGGTCGGCGGGCATCCCAGCGTTTGCCATTCGGCGCTCAATTTGGCTAGCTCCGCGACCTCGGCGGTGTTGCTGCCTTCAGCGTAGGCGTAGTAGCCGCAGCCGGCGATGCTGGTGTCCACGGATTGGGTGCAGGTCGGCGACGTCGAGTCGAGCGAGCACTTCTTCGCGGCATTGAGCGAAGCCTTGAACTGCCCCTCGATGTTCGCGCACGCCGCGCCACCCGTCGCCCAACCGCCGGTTCCCCCCGAAGCGCCGGTCCCTGCGACACCCCCGCTCGCGGTTCCGGCCGCACCTCCGGTGCTGCTCCCTGCTGTGCCCCCGGTCACGCCCGGCATCCCCGCCGTGCCCCCGGTCGCCGACCCCTGGTCGGTGCGGCCTGCGCAGGAGAGAAGGAGCAGCAACGTCACGAACAAGGGCTTGGTCACGGTTCGCCTCCAAGGTCAAAGCGCGGCGTAGCACGGACCGTGCCCAGGCCGCTCCGCCCCTCCTGGCATGCGCCCGTCGTCTCGGCGCTGCCGGGCGCCCAGGCGGAGCGTGATCAGCTCACGGTGCCTCGACGACGTAGCGCAGCCATTCCCCTCTGTAGGTCGCGGTGATCTCCCAACACCCCGAGGGGAGATGGGTCGGGAAGTTGGCGATCATGAACCACCCGTCCGTCTCGGTGTGAGCGTTCGTGCCCGGCCCCGCTGAGATGATGGGAGCCTGCTCGGCGTCGAGTCGACGGGCGACGACGCGCACGTCGGGCCGCTGCTCGACCTGTCCGCCGCCGAAGCGGACGCTCCACCACACGCTCTTCCTCGGCCGGTACTCCCCCGTCGCGGGCAATACGGTCCAGAGCTCAGGTGTGCCGTACCACACGCCGGCGGGGTGCTCCTGGGGGCGGTCGCCCGGGACGCGCAGACCAGGCTTGGGTGGCACCGTCGGCGTGCAGCTTGGCGTCGACGTCGGCTTGGGCGTCGGCGTCGGCGTCGGAGGCCCGGGCGCCGTCGCCTCCTTCGCAGGTCGAGGCGTTGCGCCGCAGCCGGACGAGATGGCGCAGGCCAGCGCGAGGCACAGTGCCCGACAACTCCCGCAAAGGCCCAACCCCACCATCATCCGAGTATACCCCCGCTTCACCACCGGTCAGCCGTCGAGCTAGACGTTCCACCCGGCGAGCGTGTGCGCGTGCGCGGGCGAGGGCGTGAGCGTGAGCGTGAGCCCGGGCGCGGTCGAGCGCACCCAACCGTCACCCCCGAACTCTCCGGTGTCTCCGTGTGCGCGAAGTGCTACTCTCCAGAATGGCCGATTAGCGCGGGTGAGGCTGGGCGATGTCGAGGTTCTCGAGACGCTTGCTGCGGGCCGTGGAGTGGGGAGCCGTCCTTGCTCTGAGCTCGAGCTGTGGGCAAGCGGAGAGGGAGGGTGAGTCGGGTTCCGGCGGGTCGGGCGGCGCGACCGGCCTGCCCACCGAGCCGTATCCGACTCCGGCGGGCTGTTTCGGTCCTGTCTACGATGGTGGCTACTACGGCCAGTGTTGCGAGAAGGTGATCTGTACCCCCGCGACCGACGGCGCTTGCCCGCCGGTGCCGGACCCCAAGCCCGACGGCTGGCCCACGGGCTCAGGCGTGTGCAGCTGTTCTTCGACGGCCATGGGCCCGTATGCCCCGCAGAAGCCCACCGCTGGCCCGCCGTGTTGCTACATCTGGAGCACGATCGGGTGCGATGGGCGCCCGCTCATCGTTCGAGGTGAGCCGCGGCTCGCTCCGCTTCGGCGGAGAGCGGACTGGGCGTGCCCGCCGAGGGTGGGCTGACGAAACATGGGCGCGTTCGACTTCGCCCAGCTCGAAGTCTCGCTCCGCGGGCTCGACCGGTCGGCGTTCGACGCCTCCCTGCTGGCTCGCGCCGCGGAGGTCTGGGCCGTCCGCGCGCAGAACGAGCATGCGTCGGTGGCTTCGTTCGACCGCTTCAGCTTGGGCCTGCTCGCGGTGGCGGCGCCGCCGGAGCTGTTGGTGCTCGCCCACGAGGCGGCTCTGGACGAGATCGTGCACGCGCGCATGAGCTTCGCCATCGCGGGCGCCTACGCCGCGGACGCCATCGGACCTGGCCCGCTCGACCTTCGCGACGTGCCCGCAGCGAGCACGTCCCTGCCCGAGCTCGTCGAGTCGACGGTGATCGAGGGCTGCGTCGGCGAGACCCTGTCCGCGCTCGAGGCGCGCCTGGCCGCGGGCCTCGCCACCGAGCCCGCGGCGCGCCTGGCCTTGGACCGCATCGCCGAGGACGAGGCGCGCCACGCCGAGCTCGCGTGGGCCTTCGTGCGCTGGGCCTTCTGCGTCGATCGCGGCCTCGGCCCGCAAGTCCGTCGCGCGTTCGACGAGGCCGTGCCGCGAGCGCTCGCGCTCGACGCGCAGGCGCGCTGTGCGGACCCCGACCTGAACGCCTTCGGGATCCCGAGCATCGAGCAAGTCCGCGAGGAGCGGCGGCGAGGGGTGACGGAGATCGTGGAGGCAGCCGAGGCCACGCTCCGGGCTTGAGCGCGTGCGTGCCCGTGGTTTGCCGATCGCGGATTCGATCGTAGCCTTGTCGTCATGTGGGGTTGCTCGAGGACGGGAGCAGGGGTCATTTTCGCGCTGGCCGTGAGCGCTTGCGGCAGCGACGAGAAGAGCACGCGCGCAGCAGCCACCGGCGGCAGCGCGGGAACGGACGGTGGCGCGGGAAGCGGGGGAAGCGGGGGAAGCGCCGGCGAACCGGCGGCGCCGACGTTCGAGAAATTCGAGCTGACCAGCGAATTCCATTCCGAAGGTGCGTCCTACGGCGACTTCGACGGCGACGGGATCGGCGACGTGGTCGCCGGGCCGTTCGTCTACCGCGGACCGGATTTCAAGGCGACAATCCAGATTTATCCGCCGGTGTTCTTCGACCGCATCGGTTACTCGGACAACTTCTTCGCGTTTCCGCGCGATCTCGACGGGAACGGGACGCTCGACGTCTTGTTCGTGAACTTTCCCGGCAAGGACGCGTACTGGTACGAAAATCCCAAACAGGTCGGCGCCGCTTGGGTGCGGCATTCGGTGCTCGACGAAGTGAGCACCGAGTCCCCGAGGTTCACGGATCTGACCGGGGACGGCCTTCCGGAGCTCGTGTGCGCGAACGGCGGAAAGCTCGGCTGGGCCGAGCCCGGCGCCGATCCCGCCCAGCCGTGGCCGTTCCACCCCGCGAGCGAATTCAAAGACTACAAACCCTTCACGCACGGGCTCGGCGTCGGAGACATCGACGGCGACGGGAGGAAGGAGATCCTCGAGGCGCCGGGTTTCTGGACCCCACCGGCGTCACTCATCGGCGATCCGGTTTGGAGCTTCGAGGCCCATCAATTCGGCGGCGGAGGCGCCGACATGTTTGCCACCGATGTCGATGGTGATGGTGACGCCGACGTGATTGCCAGCTTGGCCGCGCACGGCTACGGCATCTCGTGGTTCGAGCAGGTAAAAGGCGCCAGCGGACGCGAGTTCGTCGAGCACCCAATCGCTGCGAAGGATCCGGCCAACCCCGGAGACCTCGAGGTGATTCACGAGCCGCACGCGCTCGCGCTGGCCGACGTGAACGGCGACGGTCTCTTGGACATCGTCACCGGCGAACGCTTCTGGGGTCACTACGACGGGTGGCCGAGCGAGCTCGCCAGTCCCGCCAAGCTCTACTGGTTCGAGCTCCGGCGCGACGCCGGCGGCACCCGTTACATCCCGCACTTGATCGACGACGCGTCGGGAGTCGGGACCCAAGTCGTCGCCGGCGACGTCAACGCTGATGGTCGCATCGACGTGGTGCTTTCGAACAAGAAGGGCGCCTTCGTATTCCTGCAACGAGCGCCGTGACGACGGCCCGTTCGGTAGTGCCCCGCCGCTCTTCCTTGGCTCGTTCCCGCGGAAGCAGCCGGTGCCGAAGTTCTGCTGACTCGGAAGGCACATCTTGAAGGAGGTGGCGCGGCACGCGAGCGGCTCGCCGCAGTCTTCGTCCGAATGGCAATGCAGCGGCACGTCCGCGTGCACCACGGGAAAAAACGCCGCGGCCACTCCGAGGCCCGCCGAGGCGGGATCAGCGAGGAAGTCCGCGAGCGCGTCCCGCACGGCCTGAGCCTTGCTCTCGCCTTCGGCGGTCTTCCAATCCATCGAGCCGGAAGTATCGAGCATGAGGAACACGACCAACGACGACTGCTCGGCCACCGCGTCGAGATCCACGCACTGCTCCGAGCGCAACCCGGTGCGAGCGCCGCAAGCTCCGGCGCCCACGATCAGCACCGCGGGGACGCCAGCAGCCGCTCGTGCGAACGCCCGCCACCTCCGCCCGGGACTCCCCACGCATCGAGTGTCCGCAGAACCCGCCCGGGCAAGGCTGTGTCTCGGCCCGCCCTGGAGCGGGAGTGTCTCCAATCCGGTCAGGCGACGCACGGGCGCCACAGCCGGCCTGTGACTGAACGGCGTCTCACGGCGAGAGCGTCTGGAAGATGGCCTTCAGATCCGCGACGGACTTCAGCGCCTCCGCCTGCGTGGGCGCGAAGGACGCCGAGCTCGGCCAGCCCGTGCCGAAGCACCAGGGCTTGGTGGCGACGAAGCACTCGCTGTGGACCGGCGGGTACTGCGCTTCGAAGCCGATGGGGCCGTTGCGCAGGAGCCAGGACAGGCGCAAGCGATCGCCCGAGCCCGTGATGGCTTTCCCCAGGGACGTGTTGGCGCCGAAGCCCGCCGTGACGGCGGCCTCGGTCAGCATCGCGGTGAGCGTCTTGCCCGGGAACACCTGGAGCGAGAGCTTCTCGACGCTCTCCAGCGTGCGATACGCCGCTTGCACGCCCGAGAGGCCGACCTGCCAGGCGTTGCCGGGGTCGGGACACACCTCGATGGGGCCGATGTGCTTGTCCGGCGGGATGCTGCAGTTGGAGTACGAGAGCGGGTTGTTGACGTCGAGCACGCCTTCCTTGAGCGCCCACCAGGTCACGTAGGCGCTCTTGTCGATGCGCTGCGCTGGGCTGCCCGGGACGAACGGCACCACGTGCTCCGCGATGTAGCGGACCCACAGCTCCTGCTCGGCGTCGAGCTGCACGCCGCGCACCGTCAGCGGGCTGGGCTTGGTGCAGCCCAGCGCGGCGTCGAGCGTGTACTTGGCGTCGGTGGGCAGGCCATCGGAGAAGCCGCTGGCGACCACGTTCGCGCCGGTAGCGTACAGCGCCAGGTGCTGGCGCTTCGAGGCCTGGAGGTACACTCCCACCGAGTCGGGCGAGCCGGGCGAGAGCGCGGAGACCGACAAGAGCGCGGTCGAGTGAGACTTCGTCCCGTCGTACACCGTCGTGCCCTGCTCGTCGTGCACGACGAGCACGGGGGTCCACGAGCCGGCGGTGCGCGTCAGCGTGAGATCGATGCCCACCCCCGCGGGCGCCATCAGCAGGTAGCGGTGGACGCCGTAGAGCCCGCTGGTGAAGGTCTCCTTGACGCTGGTCGCGCCGCACGCGCCCAGGGTCGGCGCAGTCCAGCAGCTCGCCTTCGCGCAGGGATCGTGTTGCTCGGTCGTCGGCCCCGGTTCGGAGTCCGCGCCGGCGTCGGGGATCGGGCTCGTGCCCGCCGAGCCTGCGGCGCCGCCGGTGCTCGAGCCGCCGCTGCTGGTCGCGCCACCACTGTTGTTCGCGCCGCCGCTGCTGGTCTCGCCGGGGTCGTCGTCGCTCGCACCGCAGCCGACCGCCCACGCCGTGCCGAGGAGCAGGCAGGTCGCGAGGAGCCGCATTCGGACAAGCTATCCGATTTCGAGCTCTGCGTCAGAAGCGCCCGCTCAGGCTGGCCGCGCCGCCTTGCCTCCGCGCGGAGAAGCCGAGCTGCCACGAGGCTCGTTCCGGAGCGCGCTCGCTCGGCGCGCCGAAGTGTAGGTATGCGGCGGCGCCCAGCGCGATCAGCCCGACGCCGAGAGACACGTCCGCGACGAGCTGCTCGCGTCGCACGGCGTCCACTTCGGCCTCGGGGCAGTGCCCTTTGCACGACTCCAGGTCATCGCGCTTCGCGTGACTGCTCAGCGCGAAGTAGGTGAAGCTGCCGAGCGCGACGGCGCCGACACCGAGGAGCGCGTAGACCGGGAGCCGGCTCGGCGCCGCCTGCGCGGGCGCGGGTGCGGGCTCGGCGTCGAAGTCCAGCTCGAGCAGGCGGTTCTTCTCGCCCGCGCGGATCACGACCTTCTGCTCGAGCGTGGCGCCGTCCGCGCGCTCGAAGCGAAACGTGCGTTGCCCCGGGTCCACCGGCAGCGCCGCCCCGTCCAGGGAGCTCGCGAGCTCCCGATCGTCGACCAGCACGCGCACGTCGGTCACCTCGGTCGCGCCGGCCCGGGCGGCCACCACCACGCTGGGCATCGCGGCATCCACTTCCCCCAGCCAGGTCGAGCAGTCGCGCCGCAGCACCTCGGGGCACTCCGCGCGGGCGCACACCAAGAGCTGGCGCTTCGCCTCGATGAGCTTGGACTCCAGGCGCAGGCGCTGAGCGCTCTCGTAGGGGCGCAGGCAAGCGTCGTCCGCAGCCGCGGGGGCGGCCCAGAACAGACCGAGCGCGAGCAGCCCGAGGCGAGACATCGCCAGCATGTTACGCGGAAAACCCGGCGGCGCGCTAAGATGGGGCGGCTTGTCCGACGTCACCGAGACCCGGCACGGTCCCCGCGAAAAGCACGAGAACCCGAGCGTGCTCGGGCTCGTGGTCGTCTTCACCGAGGGGCTGCCGCCCGCGCTCGTGCCCGTCGCGGTGCCCGGACCCTTGCGCATCGGGCGCGACGCGAGCGCGGACTTCCAGCTCCAGGACGGCCAGGCCTCGCGCATCCACGCCGAGATCTCGCCGTCGCTCGGGGGCGTCCTGGTCACCGATCTCGGGAGCCGCAACGGCACCTTCATCGACGGGCGCCGGGTCGTCGAGCCCAACGCGCCCGCACCTTTCGGGTCGGTCGTGCGCTGCGGCAAGAGCCTGCTCCGAGTCGTCGCCGACATCACGCCGTACACGGCGCTGGCGCGCACGCCCGCCGACCCGCTGGTGGGCGGCCCGCGCATCGCGGCGATCCGCCGCTTGGTCGAGAGCGTCGGTCCCTTGCCGGATGCGGTGTTGATCGAGGGCGAGACCGGCACCGGCAAGGAGAAGATCGCGGAGGCGCTCCACCGGCAGAGCGGGCGCCGGGGCGAGCTGGTTCCGGTCAACTGCGCCGCCATCCCGGCAGAGCTGGTGGAGTCCGAGCTGTTCGGTCACACCCGCGGTGCGTTCTCGGGATCGGAGCGCGTGCGTCAGGGACTGTTCCGGGCGGCGGAGGCCGGCACGCTCTTCCTCGACGAGATCGGCGATCTTCCGTTGGCGGTGCAGGCCAAGCTGTTGCGCGTGCTGGAGGGCGGAGAGGTGCGACCGGTGGGCGAAGATCGGCCCCAGCGCATCGACGTGCGCGTGGTCGCCGCCACCAACCTGAGCCTCGACGAGCTGGTGGCCGAAGGGCGCTTTCGCGCCGATCTCCTGCACCGCATCGCCGCCTGGCGCATCCGCGTGCCGCCGCTGCGCGAGCGACTGGACGACGTGCCGCTCCTGACGGAGCACTTCTACCCGAGCCAGACCACCAGCTTCAGCGTGGAAGCCATGGAGCGCCTGATGATTGCGGGCTGGCCGGGCAACGTGCGAGAGCTTCGCAACGTGGTGCGCACC
This sequence comes from Polyangiaceae bacterium, assembly GCA_015075635.1. Classification (NCBI taxonomy): domain Bacteria; kingdom Pseudomonadati; phylum Myxococcota; order Polyangiales; family Polyangiaceae; species Polyangiaceae bacterium. The sequence continues at coordinate 891,316 of JABTUA010000002.1, read as the reverse complement.
GCGGCCGCCCGCGCCGTGAGCGCCGGCTCGCCTCGGGTGCTCTTGGAGCACCTGCCGCCGGAGCTGGGGCCGCCCGCGGCTCAGCCTGCGGCCGGGGAGGCCCGGGTCAGCGACGTCGAGGAGGCCGTGCTGCGCGCGCGAATCGAGACGGCGCTGGCGCTGCGCGAGGGGAACGTCGCGCAAGTTGCGCGGGACCTGGGCTTCGGTCGTCCCTGGCTCTACCAGACACTGCGGCGCTTCGGCATCGATCCCGACTCCTACCGGAAGCGCTAGATGACCCCCCGCCCGCGCCGCATCGGTCGCTACCTTCTGTTCGAGTCGTTCGCGCGCGGGGGCATGGCGACGGTGTGCTTCGGGCGGGCCACCGGCGCGGTGGGCTTCTCGCGCGTGGTCGCAATCAAGCGCATGCACGAGCCGATGGCGAAGGACCCCGACTTCGTCTCGATGATGGTGGACGAAGGGCGGCTCGCGGGGCGGGTCCGTCACCCGAGCGTGGTCCCGGTCATCGACGTCGTGCAGCAGCCGGGCGAGCTGCTCTTGGTGATGGAGTACGTGGACGGGCTGAGCCTGGCGAAGCTCTGGCGGCGCGCGCTGGATCAGGGCGAGCGGATCCCGCCCAGCGTCGCCGTCGCGATCATCGGCAACGTGCTCCAAGGCCTGCACGCCGCGCACGAGGTACGGGACGAGCGCGGCGAGCTGTGCGGGCTGGTGCACCGGGACGTGTCGCCGCAGAACGTCATCGTCGGGCGGGACGGCCTGGGAAGGGTGACGGACTTCGGCATCGCACTGGCCCGCGAGCGCCTTCAGTTCACGCGCACCGAGGAGATCAAGGGCAAGCTCGAGTACATGGCGCGGGAGCAGATCCGGCGCGAGCGCGTGGACCGGCGCACCGACGTGTACGCCGCTTCGCTGGTGCTGTGGGAGCTCGTCACCGGGACGCGGCCGTTCGCCGGCGACACGGACCAGAGCGTGATGCGGCGCATCTCGACGGCGGAGCTGCCGCGGGCGAGCACGCTCGCCCCGGAGGTGCCAACCGAGCTGGACGCGCTGATCGCACGGGGGCTGTCGCCGCACGCCTCCGAACGCTTCCCCACCGCCATCGACATGGCGGCCGAGCTGGAGCGCGCCGTGCCCCCGGCGTCTCAGATGGAGGTTGCCCGCTTCGTCGAGCGCGTCGCTGGCGACGAGCTGGGGGAACGCGCACGACGCGTCGCGGAGATTGAGGCATGGCGCGAGGAGACGGCGCCCGTCTCCAGTGAGGAGACGCTGGTCGGCGAGGTGGGCGACGACGGGGAGGGGCCCACGCTGGTCGTGCCGGAGCCGGTCGAGCCCGCGCTGCCTCCGCCGAGCGAACGCCTCGCGGGTGAGACGCGCACGAACGCGGTCAAGAACGTCGAGGACGGGCCGAAGCGCCGCGACAGGCTGGTGTGGGGGCTCCCGCTCCTGGCGTTCGCGCTCGGTGCGCTGCTCCTGGGTGTGGTCGCGGTGACCCGGCTCGGGCGTGAGCCGGACGCGATCGCGCCGGCACCGCCGAGCCCGAGCGCGCCGAACGCGCCGACCGCGAGCGCGCCCCCGCTGTCTCCGGAGGCGCCGGAGCTCCCGCCGAGCGCTGCGCCGGAGGGCTCCGCGCTGCCGTTGCCGCGCGCGCCCCGGGCGCCCAGGCCGAAGCCTCCCAAGCCGGCCTGCGACCCGCCCTACACGGTGGACGCTCACGGCGTGCGCGTGCCGAAGCGCGAGTGCTTCGCGAAGTAGTTCAGGCTGCGTCGCCGCCCTTCACCCACAGGGCCAGCACGCCGGAGTGGCGTCGCTCCTCGAGCTCCAGGCGGTACGAGCTCGGCATCACCCCGCCGAAGCCGTGGTAGGTGGCCACCCGTGTGCCCGCGCGGGCCCGGTGCAAGAGGCGCTCGGCCCGCGCGATGTCCGTCAGGTAGCGATCCTCCGACAGCTCCACGGAGTGATCGATCTGATCGTGCGGGTACCAGATGTTCTCTTCGAACGGGTTGAAGAAGTAGAGCGCGTCGAAGGCGGAGACGTCCACGCGATCGAAGTTGTCGTGGATGAAGCTCACGCTTTCGAGGCCGAGCGCGCGCGCCGAGGCGCTGGCCGCGCGCACGAAGCGCTCGCGGTGCTCGACCCCGGTGAAGCTGGCGCCGGTCGCCGCGGCGCCGACCAGGCAGAACTTGCCCGCGCCCGAGCCGACGTCGAGCACGCGTGTCGAGGGCCCCTGGACCAAGAGCTCCGCCGCGCGCACCGCCACGGAGACCGGCGTCCAGAAGAAGGCGGACACGCGCTGGAGCTCCTCGGAGTAGACGCGGTCGAACTCGAAGTCGTAGACCCCGCGTCGTTCGCGCAGTCGCGTGAGCACGTCCGAGTACAACGCGCCCCGATCAAAGCACGTCTTCGCCCTCGCTTCGAGGGCGTGGCGGCGGCAGCGGCCGGCTGGGCGCCGGCTCGTCGGGCTCCGGCGCGCTGACGGTCACGTCCCGGAGCGGCGCGTCGCTCGACGCATCGACCTCCATCACGCGCGCCCCGCCCGGGCCCACGCCCGCGAAGACCGGGCGGTAGACCCGCCCTGGTTCGGCCACGAAGCGCGCTCGCCCGAGCGGCCGCGCGCTGTCGGCGAGGTCGGCGATCGCCAGACTGTGCGGACCGGGCAGCATCTCCACGTGCAAGCGGGCGTCCTCCGCCACGCGCGTGCGCACGGGCTCGCCGTCCAGGCTGATGAGCACGACGTTCCCGTCGCCGTTCACCCGCAAGACGGCGATGCTGTCCGGGTCGCGCACCGGTCCGGAGTATTGCTGCACGATGAAGGTGGGGCCTCCGCAGGCCGCGAGCGCGCACGCGAACGCGAGGCTCGCTCCCCGTGCGAGGCGGCCGACGCTGGTCATGCCGGGCATCATGCGCCGCGGGGCGGGTCCGAGCCAGTCAGTCGTCGCCGCTGATCTCGAACCTGCGGAACTTGCCGGTGTCCGGCGAGAACTCGACGTTGAAGAAGCAGTCGCCGCCGTGGTCGGGCAAGACGACCTTGTTGCGCCACTTGTCACTCCCGGGGCGGCCGGGGTTCGCGCACATGAAGTTGCCCCAGATGAAGCGCGCTCCGCCCGCTTCGACGAAGGGCACGTACTGGCGCTTGTAGTCCTTGACCCGCTCCCAGAGCGGCGGGGAAATCGCGGCCTGACCGCGCAGCTCTTCGCGGATCATCCCGGGCAGCGCGCTCTCGAGCTTCTCGATCTCGGCCCGTGTCGGCTCGAAGTACGAGCCGGGCTTGTCCGCTCCCTTCTTCACGCGGAAGTACTCGGCGACCTGATCCTTGGGCAAGAGAACGCGAAGCTCGTCGTTCTCCATCGGCGGTGATTCTGGTCTGGACTCGCTCGCTGAGCCCTCCGGAGCCGCGGAGGACGAGACACTCGGCGCCGCAGCGGGTGGGCTCTTGCCTCCGCAGGCGACCACGAGGAGCGAGACCCAGGCGAGTGACGCGGCGCGCATGTCCGTTCCAGGCTACTACAGCTCGGCGCACGCCCCGCGAAGGCTCCGGTTCGAACCCGCGGCGTTCGGGAGTATGCTGGCCGCCGGAGGGCTCCCATGAGGCTTCGTCCATTCGCAGCGCCGATCGTCGTTCTGGCTGTGTCTTGTGGTGGCGACGACGACTCGGGAGGTGGCGGCGGAGCGGGCGGCTCGGCCGGCTCGGGCGCTCAGTCGAGCGGCGGCGCGCCGAGCGGAGGCGGCGCGCCGAGCGGAGGCGGCGCGCCGAGCGGAGGCGGCGCGCCGAGCGGAGGCGGCGCGCCGAGCGGAGGCGGCGCTGGAGGCACTGGCGGGTCCTCGCCGGGGAGCCCCGTGCTCGGCGGCTGCGCGATGTTCCCGCCCGGCGACGAGTGGAACCTGGACGTCTCGGGCGCCACGGTCGATGCCGCATGGACGCAGAAGCTGATGACCTTCGTGAACGGGAGCACGCTCAAGCTGCACCCCGACTTCGGCGGAGCGCAGTACGGTATCCCCATCAACATCGTGCCGGCGAACCAGGCCATGGTGCCGGTCTCGTTCGACTCGTACCCGACGGAGAGCGACCCGGGCCCTTACCCGTTTCCGGGCCCGGGGACCGCGAAGATCGAAGGCGGTACGCCGACGTCGTGCAGCGGGGACTGCCACCTGCTCACGCTGCTCCAGGGTACCTGCAAGCTGTACGAAGGCTTCGCCTGCCACTACACCACGAGCTGGCACTGCGCGAACGGCGCGGTGTGGGATCTGACGAAGCTCTCGTACGGCCAGCGCCCGAAGGGCTGGACCAGCGCCGATGCGGCGGGGCTCTCCGTCACTGCGGGCCTCTTGCGCTACGACGAGGTCATGGCACCACTCGGTGCAGCACGCGATTCGCTTCACCACTGCCTGCACCATCAACAAGTTCGTCAAACCCGCGACGCACAAAGCGGTGCCCGGCAGCTGCAACCCGAACGACCCGAACGCACCGCCCATGGGCCTGCGCGTGCGCATGAAGGCCAGCTTCAACGACGCCGCGCTCTCCGCCGAGGCCAAGGCGGTGACGGCGGCGTTCAAGAAGTACGGCATGATCATCGCGGACAACGGCTCGAACTTCTACTTCCAGGGCGAGCTCAACGCGGCGTGGCCGAATTCGTTGATCAGCGAGCTCAAGTCGCTGCCTGCGAACGCCTTCGAGGTGGTGGCGGTGCCGCCGCTGGAGTGACGGGCAGTGCGGTTCTCGCGACTTGGCACGCCACGACGGCTGGACGGGGTCGGGGACAAGTGCCGAGTAGGCGCGGCCGCCGCGCGCGACGCGAGGACCTCCGCGAGTAGTAGCCGGTTGGGCCGTCACAGCCGCGGCCGTCAAGCGCATCATCCCTCACGGTGCGAGATGCCGAGTCGTGGGTACGCTGGCCTCGCACCCCAACAGGCGAGCCAATTCGACTTGCGTTCCGAGGCCAAGCTTCTTCATGGAGCGGGCGATGTCGCGAGACACGGTGGCCGGGCTCACGCCGAGCTCGAAGGCGATGACCTTCAGCGCGACGCCAGCCGCTCGGAGCTCCAACGCGCGACGCGATCGGTGTGAAAGCCGCTCGGTCGTGTCACGGCGTCGAGCCAGCACGAAGCTGCGCCCCTCGAGCTCGAAGCGGTCCACGACCGCGTACTCGCCGCGCTGGAAGGCGCGCCATGCACCCTCCGGGTTGGGCACACCGAGGTCAGCCACGAGGGCAGCCGCGATGGCTTGCAGGTTCAGCGCCGCGGACATGGCGTGCCTCCGACGACGACGTGGTGAACGAGCTCGGCGCGTGAGCTGACTCCGAGCTTCTTGAACAGCGCCGCGAGCTGATTGGCCACGGTGCGCACCGAGGTGCCGCGGCGCGCAGCGATCGCCGCGTTCGACTCCTCCGCCAACACTCCGCGCACGACGTCCGCCTCGGCGGGGGTGAAACCTTCCAGTAGGTCCAGCTCCCGTGTTTCGAAGCTCAACACCAGCCAGTCGACCGCTTCGAAGCGGAAGTTCATCGCGAGCAAGCCTCGCGGAGTGAGCCCATCCATCGCGTCCTCCTCGATGCGCGACGATGCAAGCGGGGTGCCACGGTAGCCATCGCGGCGGCCCTGGGCCTTGGTGCGCTTCCGCCCTGTGGAACCCGCCCGAGGAGTGAGCGGAGTCGGTCCCAATGCGGACACTGTGGACGAGACCGCGTGCCTCGCGGCGCGCGCGAGCCGTGTCCACGATGTCCGCAGTGTCACTTTCGTCGATCCGTGACACCGAGCTCGATGGTAGTCTCGGGAGCGATCGGGAGGATGGAGAGGCTGCGACCTGGGGACACCACAGCCCCGTCACGTGACCTGCGTGTCGGGGCGTCGGGCGTGGGCTCACTGGGCGTATGTTGGGTGTTTCCCACGGTGCAGCTGACACCGCTGGGGCGGAAGGCCGATCTCACCCTGGGCCGAGGGGAAGAGTGCGATGTCGTCCTGCCTGGCGTCGAGACCTCGCGCCAGCACGCACGCCTACGGCGCGATGGCCCCATATGGATTCTCCAGGATCTGGGGAGTACGAACGGCGTCTTCGTCGACGGGGAGCGCGTCAGCGAGGCTCCACTCGAGATCGGCAGCGTGCTCAGAGTGGGCGAATGGGTCGGGGTGCTCGAGTCCGCCGCGGACGCGAAGGACCTCGAGTCTCCGCGCGAGATTCGCCCCGGCTTGATCGCCGGCCCTGGCCTCGCGCCCGCCCTCGCCTCCGTGCGCCGCGCAGCCAAGACGGAGCTGTCGATCATCCTCGAAGGCGAGACCGGCACGGGGAAGGAGCACATCGCGAATGCGCTTCACGCGTTCAGCGCACGCACCGGAGCCTTCGTGGCGGTCAACTGCGCGGCGCTGCCGGAGTCCCTGGCCGAGGCCGAGCTCTTCGGCTACCGGCGCGGCGCGTTCACCGGCGCGTCGCGGGAGAGCGCGGGCTACTTCCGAGCCGCCCACTCGGGCACGCTGTTTCTGGACGAAGTCATCGAGCTGCCGCTGCCGATCCAAGCCAAGCTGCTCAGGGCCATCGAGCAGCGAGAGGTGACACCCCTCGGGGAGACCCGCCCCGTGCCGGTGGACGTGCGCTTGGTCGTCGCTGCGCAGGAACCGCTGCCTGCTGCGGTCGAGGCGGGCCGCTTCCGCCGCGACCTGTATGCTCGGCTGGATGGCGTGACGATCGACCTGCCGCCCTTGCGCCAGCGGCGCAGCGACGCCGCTGCGATCTTCCAGGCGGTGCTCCGTGCCCAGTCCGGGGGCTCGCCGCCGAAGCTGGACCCGAAGCTCGTTGAGCGCGTGTGCACGCACGAATGGCCCTACAACGTGAGGGAGCTGGTTCAGACGACTCGCCGCCTTTTGGCCCTGCACGGGAGCGAGCCCCGGCTCGGGCTGGAGCACCTGCCTGCCAGGATGCAGCACCGGAGCGCGCCCCGCGCGGTACCACGGGCGCCCGCGCAGAAGCTCGCGACGAGTCGCCGCGAGCGGCGCGCCAACGAGCTGTTCGGCCGCCTCGCCTCCGCTCTCCAAGCCAACAAGGGCAACGTGTCGAAGGCCTGTGCGTCGGTGGGGATCTCGCGGCAACAGGCCTACCGGGTGCTCGAGAAGCGTAACTTCGATCTGGACGCGCTGCGCTTTCCGGAAGACCCGGATGACCGGTCCGACGCATGAAGCCCGCAGCCGACGCCACCACCAGGCTCGACGACCCTGATGCGCGGCACGACGCGCGCGTCGGGCGCACGGTGCTCGGTCAATACGAGGTGGTCCGGGTGCTCGGCCAGGGCGGCATGGGCACGGTGTACGAGGCCCGACACACCCGCCTCGGGCGTCGGGTCGCGGTGAAGTTCGTCAGAGCAGGGACGGTCGCGAGCGCGAAGCTGTTGGCACGCTTCGAGCAAGAGGCGCTCAGCGCGGGAGCGCTCGAGAGCGAGCACATTCCGACCGTGATCGACTTCGCCCCCGACGAAGACGGAACCCCGTGCCTGGTCATGGAATTCCTCGACGGTCAAAACCTGGCGGCGCTGCTCGACGCAGAAGGGCCGCTTCCGGTGGCGCGCGCCGTGGGGATCGTGCAGCAGGCGTGCCGCGGCCTGGCCGTGGCGCACCACGCAGGCGTCGTGCACCGCGACATCAAGCCGTCGAATCTGATCGTGTGCCGGAGCAGCGACGGCCGCGATCTGGTCAAGATCGTCGATTTCGGGATCGCGAAGGTCATCAAGCCCCGAGCCGAGAACGGCGGAACGACTACCGGCTCCGCCGTCGGCACTCCGTATTACATGTCGCCGGAGCAGGCTCGCGGCGAGAGGCGCATCGACACCCGCGCGGATCTCTATGCGCTCGGTGTGATCCTGTACGAGCTCCTGACGGCACAGAAACCTCACCCCGGCGACACCTACAACGCCATCATCTATCACATCCTCTCCAAGGCCCCGGTCCCGATCCGAGAGCTCCGCGCCGAGGTTCCGGAAGGCCTCGCGAGGATCATCCACGACGCGATGGACCCCGATCCCGAAGTACGACCGGCGTCGGCCGAGCGGATGGAGCGAGCGCTCGCCGCCTACGGTCCTTTCGGCACGCAACAGCTGGGCGCAGCGGACGACACCGTGCGCTCCGGCGCCGCTGCCGCCATCGGCCTCGCGCCGGCGCGAGCGGGCTGGCGCCCCGCGCTTTTGGCGTTCGTCGCGGGAAGCACGCTGGCGGGCGGTCTCGCCTGGTCGCTGCGCCCGAGTCCAGTGGTGGCGGGACCGGAGCCTGCGCCTCCGGTTGCGGGCCGGCCCGAGCAGCTTCCAGTGTTGGAAGCGCCGAGCTCGGCGGCGGCGTCGCAAGCACCCCTGACGGAGTCGGCTCCGCCGCCAAGCGCCGCCGCGCCACCGCGCCGCCGCCCGCCGCGTCCGACGGCGACGCCCGCCGCCGCCGCGCGCGCTGCCCCGAGCGCGAGCCAACGCTTCGACCTGCAGAACCCCTACCAATGAGCCGACCCGCAACAGCGACCGTGGGCGTGCGACTGGCGTGGGCCGTGGGCCTGTGCGCAATGCTGGCAACCAGCGCGGCGCGCGGCGACACACAGCGGCACGAGGCGCGAGCGCACTTCGACCGCGCCGTAGTCTTGCTCGAGCAGAAGAAGTACCCGGGTGCGCTCGAGGAGCTCGAAGCAGCCTACGCGCTGCATCCCCACCCGGCGGTTCTCTACAACATCGGCATGGCTCACGTCGCCATGGGCAGCTCGGTAGCGGCCGCGAAGAGCCTGGAGCGCTATCTGAGGGAAGCAGGTAGCTCCGTGACACCCGAACGCCGCGCCGAGACGCAGCGCGTCCTCGACGAGCTCGCGCCGCGCCTGGCGACGTTGGTGCTCGACCTGGAGCCCAGGGGGGCGCGTGTGACCCTGAACGGTGTCGTCGTCGCCGCCGCGGAGCCGATCACCGTGGCGGCGGGCAAGCACGAGCTCGTGATCACGCACGCCGGTCATCGTACGGATCGCCGGTCGCTCGAGCTGAAGGGTCGCACCGTGACGTCACTGCAAGTCAGGCTCGACCCGGCGAAGTCGGCCAGCCGCGAGCGCGTGCATCTAGGCATCGACTGCCCAGTTCCCGACGCCACCGTATACCTCGACGACGTGGCGGTGGCGCGCACTCCACTGAGCTCGATGCTGATCTCTCCGGGTCCCCATCGCGTCGCGTTTCGGCGAGCGGGGTACGCCGCGTCCGAGCACTCGGTGCTCGCGGCGAAAGGCGTGGAGTCGGTGGCGCGCTGTCAGCTCGTGGCCAAGGGCTCGGGGAAGATGGGCCGCGTCGTGCTCGTCGGTCCGGCGGCCTCAGGGCGAGCCTGGGTGGACGGAAGGGAGCTACCCGCCGGCGGACGCGTCGCGCCCGGGCGGCACCGAGTGAAGCTGACGGCAGCCGGGCACAGGCCCTGGGAAGGCGACGTGTCGGTCGCCGCCGGGAGGACGCTGACGCTCGGCGAGGGACTCGTCCCGACCGAAGAGACGTTGCGCGCGCGTGCGACCCAACGAACCTGGGCCTGGGCGCTCGGGGCGCAGGGGCTCGGGCTGGCGGTCGCAGGAGCGAGCATCTACTACTGGAACAGCAACCGGTATCAGACCTGGAAGGAGAGGCAGGCGCGCATGGACGAAGCCTGGGCCAAGCCACCGTACCGCGATCCGGCGCTCATGAAGCGACAGGTCCAGAACGACGACTTGCGCGACTCCATCAAGCAATTCGACCTACTCAGCGCCGTCTTGGCCGTGGGCGGAGCGGTGCTGCTCACGACCGGCACCGCGCTGTACCTCACCGGTGAGAGCCCGCACGCGACGACCGAGCCGGCGATCACGGCAACCCCAAGCGGGATACGAGGGCAGTGGTCCGCGCGCTGGTGAGCGGGGTCCTCGCCGCCTCATTGGGGGCAGCGCTCCTGTTCAGCTGCAGGGCGGGTGACGCGCGGGGCACAGCGGCCCTGGAGGACGCCCTCCTCACCTGCTGGTACAGCGGCGACGAGAAGCTCTGCTTCTACGTCTACAAAGGGGGGAATCAACGCTGCGCAGGCGATGGCTGCTACTCAGGAACCCTGTTCGGCGAAGGGACATTCTCGAGAGAGACGGCCTCGCTGATTTCGCTGGCCAGCGATGATGGAGGCACCCCCGAAACCGTTCAGACCGAGCGCACGGAGGACGGCGGGCTCGTCCTGCACTGGCGGCAGGACGGTGTCTGTCACTCGCTCGAGCTCACGGCGGGGCCATGACGGCTCGTCGTGCATTCCTCGTGCTGCTTGCCGCCGCGCTCTCGCTCGGTTGCCACTCGGGTGAGCCAAGAGGCGACGATCCCGTAGTGGGTGCTTGGGTCCGGCGGGGGGATGCCGAACCGAGCGAGCGCACCTACTTTCACCTGTCTGGAGCGCTCGATGACCAGGAGACGTGCCTGTTCCCGATCGACCCGCACGCCTGGAGCCGCTTGTCGGACACGACCCTCCGGCTCGGGCCGCGCGCAGGAGGCGAAGGACCAACCCTCGACGTCTCAGTGCGCGAGGTGTCCGCCGAGGAGATCGAGCTCTCCTGGACCGGCGGGGAGGTCACGCTGAAGCGCGTGCCTTATCGCGTCGTGCCGGGAGGCGATGCCGGCTCCTGCTTCTGACCTGTGACGCATCACTGCGCGATGAGCATTCGCAACAAGTGACCAAGCGCTTTGGAAGCGGTGACCATTCTCCACCTCGCGGCCGCTCCGTACGCTCGCTGGAATGGGAACCGTACGATCGACACACGTCGTCGCGTGGACACGCGCCGGCGTCGTTGGCGCGCTCGGCGCGCTCGCCGGGGCGTTCGTGGGCATGGACCTCTGGGCGCGGGGCGCGAGCGGTCCGCCCGAGCCAGGCGCGCTCGCGGCGCGACTGGCCGTAGGCGCCGCCCTGGGCGCCGCGTCGTTGGTCGCGCTGCGATTCGTCGCGCGGACCCTGGTCGGGCGGCTCTCGCCCGGCGCGCTCCTTCCGGACTCGCCTTACCAACGACTCGAGGTCGCCAGCTACTCCCCGTTCCTCCTGCCGCTGGCCGGTGTCGCCGGCGTCCACGTCTCGATCCCGGTGGCCTACGCGATGCTGCTCGCGTTCGCGGCGGGCCAAGTGGCACTGGTGCTGCGAGCTCGGCCTCGCGCACATCATGTGGCGACAGCGGACACGCACCTGGCGTTGCTCTTCGCGCTCTCGGGGATGGCGGCCCTCGTCTACGAGATCGTGTGGCAGCGTGTCTTGTTCGCAGCCTACGGCGTCAACATCGAGTCCGTGACGCTCGTCGTGGCCGTGTTCATGCTCGGGCTCGGATTGGGCGCGCTCGTGGGAGCGCGGGTCTCGGAGCGCTTCCCGAAGCGACTGCCGGAGCTGTTCGCGGGGGCCGAGCTCGCCATTGGCGTGTTCGGCGCCGTCAGCATCCCTCTGATCGAGGCGATCGCGGCGCGGACGCTCCACCTGTCCATGGCGGGCGTCGCAGCGGCGGTGTTTGGCTCGCTGCTTCTGCCGACGCTGCTCATGGGAGCCACGCTTCCCGTTCTGGTCGCCCACGTCACGCGGCACGACGCGCACGTCGGCGCTACCGTCGGGCGGCTCTATGGGCTCAACACGCTGGGTGCGGCGCTCGCGAGCCTCCTGACGGTCGACGTTCTGTTCGTGATGCTCGGCCGCCAGGCCGTCGTCTGGGTCGCGGTGCTCCTGAACTGCGCGGTCGCGGTGCTCGTCCTGCGCATCGCGGCGCGGGTCCGGGCCCTGCGCGGCACCGAGCGCCAGCGCGAAGCGGAGCTCACGGACGAGCGCGAGAAGTCGCCCCGGCCCGCCCGCTCTTTGCCACCCGCGTGGGTGCTCGTCGTGGCGGCCCTGGTGGGCTTCGTCTCGCTCAGCCAGGAGATCCTGTGGGTACGAGTCATCGGCTTCGCCATGCTCGGCATCCCGCAGGTGTTCGGCCACGTGCTCGGCGTCTTCCTGATCGGTGTTGCGCTCGGGGCGCGTGACGCGAAAGCCCTCTGTGGTCTGCCGGGAGCTGACGTCGTTCGAGCGCTCGCGCGTCGCCTGCTCGTGGCGGGGGTGGCGGCCTACGTGGCGATCCCGCTCGTCGGTCAGGTCATGTCATGGAGCAAGTCCGCCGGCCTGCCGGTCGCGTACCTCGCGGTCGGGGCCGGGGCGTACCTGCTCGGAGCAGTGCTCCCTGTCCTCTCGCACGTGGCGGCCGCACGCGGCGCCGCGGCCGGCGTCTCGGTCGCCTGGATCTACGTCGCGAACGTCGCCGGCTGCACCGCAGGCCCGCTCGTCACCGCGTTCGTGCTATTCGACCACTTCACCCTGGAGCAGTGCTCGCTGGGTCTCTCGCTCGCGACCCTCGCCGGCGCGGGGACCCTGTCGATCACGGCCGCTCGGCCCGGTCGCGACCCGGCGCGGGCGGCGGTCCTGTATGCCGCTGCGGTGCTGGCGTTGGCGATCCCGTTGGTCCACGACCGCCTGTACGCGGAACTCTTCGAGAAGCTGCTGTACGGGGCCAGCTTCGAATCGAGGAAGCCCTTCCGGCGCGTGGTGCAGAACCGCAGCGGGGTGCTCGCTGTGGAAGCACACCCGGCGGGGGACGTGATCTACGGCGGCGGGAACTACGACGGGCGCTTCACCATCGACCCAGTCACGGGCGCCAACGCCATCGAGCGCGCCTACATGCTCGCCAGCCTGCACCGCAAGCCGCGACGAGTTCTGGTCATCGGTCTGTCTAGTGGCTCGTGGGTGCGTGTGGTTGCGTCGCACCGGAGCGTCGAACAGATCACGGTGGTCGAGCTCAACCCGGGTTACTCGAGGCTCATCCGCGAGTACGCCGGGCAAGCTGGGATACTCGACGACTCGCGCATCGAATACGCGTGGGACGACGGTCGCCGGTGGCTGCGCCGAAACCCTGATGCGCGCTTCGACTTCATCCTCATGAACACTGTGCAGCACTATCGAAGCAACGCGACGAATCTGTTGTCGCGGGAGTTCCTCGAGCTCTGCCGGAGTCATCTCGAGCCAGGCGGGGTGATTTACTACAACACGACTGGCTCGCCCGATGCCGCGTACACCGCTGCGACAGCCTTCAGGTACGTCGTGAGGTTCTCGAACTTCGTGGCCGCCAGCGCGTCGCCGATCGATCTGACCCGGGACGAGCGACGCAAGAACCTGGAGCTCTTCCTCGAGGGCGGGCGCCGCTTGCTGAATGCCGAGACCACGGAGCGCCTGGCGTCGTCGTCGCTGCACGACCGCGGTGAGGAGCTGAGGGCCAGCGCCGACCTTCAGACAATCACGGACGACAACATGCTGACCGAGTTCAAGCGCGCACACACGGACCTCCTGATCCCACGCCTGTACGGCTGGCACGATCCGTCGCGGGCTTGGGGACGGGTGATGGCGAGGTAGGCCCCGGGGACTACCGGCTCGAGCGTCGCCTCTCCCGCGTCGCCGATCCCCGCGACGACGGTCGCGCGGGGGTGTGCGCCCGGGTGTCCCGCGCGGTCGCCCGGGTCTCGCCGGCGGAGTCGCCCGCGGGCTCGTCGCTCGAGTCGGGCTCGCGGTCGGCCAGCGCCTCGTCGAGCGCGGCCTCGAAGACGGCGCTCCAGAACGCCTCGCTCGGGACGAGGCGATCCTCTACGGTGACGCACAACGTCCCGGGCGCTTCGCCGCCGGGTGTGCAGCGGTCCCCGCGGCGCGACGAGAACCCCGGACAGGCCGCCAGGCAGAGGTGAGGGTTGTCGCCGTCGTAGCTGGACTGCCGGCAAGCGTCGACGCAGGCACGCACGCCCTCCGCCTCGGTCTCCGAGGCGAAGTGGGCGCGGTACGCGGTCGGACCCGTGGCACAACCGCTCGTGATCAGGAACAGGAGCATTCCCCAGTGCTTCATGCGCCGGACGCCAGCAACCTCCATGCCGGCCAGAACTTCCGAGAATTCAGCGAGGCGTGCGGACCACGGACGTCGGGTGTGGTGGAGCGGGCACGCCCGGCGGTTCACGGTTGGTGAGTAATTCCACCGCGCTCGCCTCACCCTCCCGCCGGAGCGCCGCTGCCGCCAGGAGGCAGAGCACCGGCGTCACCACCAGGTGATAGCGGTCGTCGCCGAAGAACACGGCGTGGGTGAGCGCGGTGGCGGCGAGCAGGCAGTAGAGGTAGCGCCCGACCGGGCCGTGGCGCGGGCGACCCGGCAGCGGCAGGAGCGCGGCGAGCGGCAGGAGCGCGGGCAGCCAGAAGAACGGGTGGCGGATGTCGGCGAAGCCGTAGGTCGTGCCGGCGACGACCAGCAGGAACAGACCCCACTGCGCGTATTGCTTCTTGCTCTCGCGGCTCCTGACGCTGACGTTGGTCACGACCGAGAGGGCGGCGGCCACCAAGAGCAAGCGGTGGAACAGGGTGAGCAAACCTCGGCCCGCGACGCGACGCGCCTCGGGCCAGGACGCCGGGTCCGCCTCGCGCAGGTACTCGATGGCGAAGGACTCGTGGTCGAAGGTGTGGCCGAGCTTCTTGGGAATGAGCCCCAGCCAGCGCACGGGATCGGCCTTGATGCGCGCGCGGCCGACGGCGGCCCAGCAGCGATCTTGCTGCACCTGGCCCGTCACGATGGGGCAGCCGTCGCTGGCGCGCAGCGTGTCGAAGCGTCCCGTGTCGCTGATGGCGCCGATGGCCAGGTTCCAGCCGCCGTTGGTGCTGACCAGGGCGCAGCCGTCCATGACCCGGCAGTTGCGCAGCGTCCACGGCGAGACGACCACGAGCGCCAAGCCGGTGGCGATGGCCGCACGAGCGAGCGCCTTCCACCACGGGCGCGGCCCCATCACCGCGATGAGCGGCGCCGCGAGCAAGGTCGAGGGCCGGACCAGGGTGGCGAGCCCGAGCACGAGCCCCGCGGCCACCGCGCCGAGCCAACGCGGTCCGAACAGCGCGGCGACCAGCGCGGCGCTGGCCAGAAGGAGCGCGGCCAAGGGCTCCGTCATCACCACCGCGGAGTAGGCGATGAGACCGGGGTGGAGCGCGGCCAGGGTGGCGGCGACGCGCGCGCGGCGCTCGCTCAGGTACTGGCGCGCGAGGCGGTGCACCACGGCGACGAGCAGCGCGCCGAGCACGGCGTTGACGACCGGCGCGACGCCGATGCCGGTGCCGAAGACCTTGTAGACGAGGCCGAGAAAGCCGGAGAGGCCCACCGGGTAGTGACACCAGGGCTTCCACACGGCCTGACCCGCGATCAGCACGTCTTCGGAGTAGCCCAGGCCAGACGCGATGCGCGTGGCGCCGAAGTGGTAGTAGTGACCGTCCCAGACCGGCTCCCGCGCCCACGCGATGGCGACGAACAGCCGCGGCAGGAGCGCGACCAAGGCCACGGCGAGCGTGAAGATCAGGTCGCCGCGGTCGGCACGGGAAGAGCGCATCGGTCGGTCGCCGGGATGCTAGGCGTTGGTCTCGCCGCCGCTCGTCGCGCCCCACTGGCGCATGCGGCGGAGGTAGGTGCGGCAGACCTGGGCCGGGTCGAGCTTCAGGTACTTGGCCACTTGTTGCACGAAGCCCCGGGTGTAGACCAGCGCCGGCAGATCCGCGAAGGCCTCGGCCTCGATGGCGCGCAGGTGGGCGGCGCTGATCTTGGTGTGATCGGCGATCTCCTCGATCTCGACCCCCTGCGACTCGCGCACCTTGGCGATCAGGCGTCCGGTGAACTCGGTCTCGGCGTTGATCTCGCGGCCCAGCTCCTGGCGCAGCATCGCGCGCTCGGCCTCGAGGGCGCTGTCGAGGATCGCGGGCCGCGCCACGCGCTCCTCGCTGGACTCCGGGAAGACCGACACGTCGTAGGCGCGACGTCGGATGGGATCGAGCAGCGTGTCGTGCGCCTCCTCGATTCGCGCTTGCTCCACGCGGAGCGCCGCCTCGTTCAAGAGCGAGGTCAGGGGCAGGCTGCCGGGCTGGTACAGCTCGCGCTGCCGCTTGTACGCCCGGCGTACCTCTTCGTCCGTCGCACCTCGGTGCGTCCAGAGCACGTCGTACAGGCTCGGCTCCTTGGGCACCAGCGGGATCGGCGTGGCTTCCCGGACCTGCTCGCGCGTCGTGGAGACGGCCAGCACGCGGCGCGCGATGCGCTCGATGTTGCGCGCGCTCTTGCTGGTGGGGCTGTCGATGAGCACCGGGCGGCGTCGCACCACGGAGAGCCAGACGCCGTCGTCCTGCTCGATGTGGCCGACGTAGTCGAAGTGTACGCCCAGGTAGCGCTCGGCCATGTCGCACATGGCCTGGCCCAGGTCGGAGTCGGTGCGCAGGCGGACGCCGTTCACCGCGATGCGCAGCTGGAGCTTCGCCAACTCGCTCGCCGCCAGCTCCCCCACGCCGACGTCGTAGCGGGCGATGTTGCGCACCAGATCCTGCGGCGCCGGCAGCGGGGGCAGCTCGGACTGCGCGCGCTCGACCAGCCGCATCTTGAAGCGGTCCTTGATCAGCGTGCGGCGGATCTGGCGCTGGAACAGCGCGCGCGCGAAGCGGTAGGTCGCCTCGACGCTGGGCGGCTCCGGCGCGGTGACGCACAGGCCGGTGTCGGCGCCCAGGAACAGATCCAGCGTGGCCGGCCCGGTGCCGGCGCCGAGATCGAGCAGCACGTAGTCCACGTCGAGCTGGCGCAGGCGGCGCGCCCAGCGCGGCTTGCGCCCCGGGCGGATCGGCACGGTCGAGCCGGGGGTGTAGAGCTGCGGCAGGAGCAAGAGCCCCGGCACCGGCGTCGGGACCGGAGTGAGATCGTCGTCGGCAGACTCCTCGCGCGTGCTCGGGAACCCGAGCGGGACGTCCACCCCCAGCATGGTGTGCAGCTCCGCGCCCGCCGGGTCGGCGTCCACCAGGAGCACCGAGCGGCCCAGCTGCGCCAGGTACACGCCGAGGTTCACGGCGAGCACGCTCTTGCCCACGCCGCCACGTCCCCCGCCCACCGCGATCACGTGGCGGACGTTGCGTGGGGGAGGCACGCTCGGCGGGATGCTGTCGGGCGGGATGGAATCCGCCATGGCCAGGGATCTACCTCACTTTGGGCCGGGAGCGGCGTTCTGCCGTCGATCTAGAGCCGGCTCGCGACCGATGATATAGCCCCGCCATGCTGAGCCTGCGCCTGCTGGGAGCCGTCATGGTGCTCTCGCTGCTCCAATTCAAGCTGAGCACCTGCCGCTCGCCGGGCGAGGGGGGCAAGGGACCGGGCAGCGGGGACTCCGGCAGCTTGGTCGAGCTGCCGGGCGTGGACACCGCTCAGCTGACCTCCCGCGAGAAGCACGACTGGTCGAGCGCGGTGAGCGAGCTTCTGGCCCCGTGCGCGGATCAGGCCGTCAGCCTCGCGCAGTGCGTGAAGGAGGCGCGCCCCTGCAAGGCCTGCACGCCGGGCGCGCAGTTTCTGGCCAGGCACGTGCGCAAAGGCAAGACGCGAGCGCAGCTCGACGCGGCGTACAAGAAGCGCTTCGCCGCCGATCAGGTCAAGGAGATCCCGATCGCCGGCTCGCCCACCAAGGGGCCCGACGACGCGGTCGTCACCATCATCGAGTTCGCGGACTTCGAGTGCCCCGGCTGCGGCAAGGCCCATCCGGTGATCGCCAAGCTCCTGGCGAAGTACCCGTCGCACATTCGCCTGGTGTTCAAGAACTACCCGCTCAGCATCCACAAGCACGCGGAGAAGGCCGCGCGCGCCGCCTTGGCCGCTGGCCGTCAAGGAAAGTTCTGGGAGATGCACGCGCGGCTGTTCGAGATGCAGCCGAACCCGCCGGACGACGCGGCGCTGGAGAAGCTGGCCAAAGAGCTCGGCCTCGACATGAAGAAGTTCGCCGACGACGTCGCGAGCGAGGCCATCGCCGACGAGGTGTCGCGCGACCGCAAGCACGGCGACGCGGTGGACCTGGAGTCCACGCCGCTGCTCTTCATCAACGGCCGCCATTACGACCTGGATCACTTCGACTTCGCCGAAGACCTCGACGACTGGATCGCGCTCGAGCTCGAGCTCAAGACCGGCAAGAAGGTCGAGCCGAAGGCCGTGAAGGACGACGGCCCGGGCGAAAAGCCGGTGGTCGAGAAGGACATCAAGCCGCCGGCCTCGGCCGTGCCCGCTCCGTCGGCGGCGCCGCCGCCCAGCGGCAACGCCACCCGCGCCAAGACCGACCCGAGCGCCAAGGGCAAATGAAGCAGGGCGCAGACGGCGGCGGCTGCTTCCCCACCGGGCGTCACTACCCCGGCATCGCACACCTCTTGCGCGCCGTGGCGGTGGGCGTCGCCGAGGAGCTCGGCGCGGAGCGCGCGATCGCGGAGCTGCCGCTGGTGGCCATCGACACGGAGACGACCGGGCGCGACGCCGCGCTCGACCGCATCGTCGAGATCGCCTGCGTGCGCTTCGAACGCGGCGCCGTCGCCTGGCGCAAGAGCTGGCTGGTGAACCCGGGCATCCCGATCCCGAAGGAGGCCTTCGACGTGCACGGCATCGGGGACGACGACGTGCGTGACAAGCCGCGCTTCTCGGAGATCGCCCGGGAGGTCCTCGACGCCCTCGCCGGGGCGGTGCCCCTTGCGTACAACGCCGAGTTCGATCGGGCCTTCCTCCTGGCCGAGCTCGAGCGCGCAGGCGCCAGCGACGGCTCCGCGCCCGCCTGTCGGCGCGGCGTGGACTGGATCGATCCGCTGGTCTGGGCCCGCGAGCTGCAGAAGTTCGAGAAGGGCAAGACGCTGGGCGAGGTGGCGGGCCGGCTCGGCATCGAGATCAGCCAGGCTCACCGCGCCAGCGACGACGCCGAGGCGGCGGTGCGGGTCTTGCACGCCTTCTCGAGCGACGCGCGGGTGCCCAAGAGCTACGCGGCGTTCGTGCAGGAGCAACGCCGTCTGGCGCGCATCTTCGAGGAAGAGCGCGCCAAGTGGCGGGGCGCGCGGAGCTGAGGGAGGGCGCGGGGGTCGCGCGGCTCAGCGGCGGTTCGTGCGCGGACGGGTGCCGGAGCCGAAGCGGACGACTCTCTGGGGACCTCGGTGCCGCGGCGGTGAGGACCCGCCGCCCAGTCCTCGACGAAGGCGCCAGCTCAGGACGCAGCAATCGGGAGCGCGCCGTGCGGCACTCCAGCGGTTCGAGCCGCCTTGCATAGAAGCACAGTCGAGAATATGTTTTAGCATAATGCGTACCTCGATCGACATCCCCGACGGCCTCTTTCAGCGCGCCAAGAAGCTCGCGCGCGAGCGCAAGACCTCGCTCCGAGCGCTCTTGCTCGAGGGCCTGAGCGAGGTGCTCCGGCGCGAGCGGCCGGGTCGCGAGCGCTACCAGATGAAGGACTGCTCGTTCGGAAGCGGGGGGCTGGTCGAGGGGCTCGAGTGGACCGACGGCGATCGACTGCGCGATCTGACCTACGAAGGCCGCGGCGGGTGATCGCCCTCGACACGAACATCCTGGTGTACTCGCACCGGAGCGACTCCCCCTTCCACGCTCGCGCGCAGCGTGTCGTCCGCCAGCTGGTCGAGGGCGGGACGCGCTGGGCGCTGCCCTGGCCGTGCGTCCACGAGTTCGTGGCCAACGTCACCAACGCCAGGATCTACAGGTCCCCGACGCCGCTCGCCCTCGCGATCGAGCAAGCGAGTCAGTGGCTCGGTTCGCCCGCCGTCCGACTTCTTGCCGAAGAGGACGGATACTGGGACGTCCTGGCGGGGCTGCTCCATTCGTCGCAGGTCACCGGAGCCAAGGTCCATGATGCCCGCATCGCGGCGCTGTGCATCCTGCATGGGGTGACCGAGCTCTGGACCGCGGACCGCGACTTCAACCGCTTCGCCGCGCTCGCGACGAAGAACCCGCTCGTCGAAAGCACCGAGCGCTGATCCGTCGCTCACGGCGTCTCGATACCGGCGTCCACCGCCGGCGGCAGCTCGCCGGCGTCCACCAGCGCTCTGCCTTCGATCCGCATCTTCACGTCGAGCAGCACGGTCTCTCCCGGGACGAGCGTGATGGTGCGCCGCTCGGTGGGCGCGTTCGGGTGCTCGAGCCGCACGTAGTGGGTGCCCGCGCCGAGCGGGATGGCGCGCGCGAAGGGTGTGGTGTCCACGCGCTGCCCGTCCACGACCACGTGGGCCCAGGGATCCGCGACGACGCGCAGGAACGCCGGCCGTTTCGGCGAGAGCGCCAGCTCCGCCGGCCCGCCGCGGGCCGCCGTGCGGCCCTCCTGCCGGGAGGCGAGCCAGTGCAGGCCCGCGCCAACGACGACGATGGCCGCGAGGCAGGCCAAAAAGCCCTTCAGCGCCCAGCTCACCGGCGGCGCCTCGGCTGGTTCGGCGAGCACCGCCGAGGTGTCGAGCACCGAGCGCGGTGCCTCTTCGGTGAGGCCCGACTGCACCAGCGCACGCGCGATCTCTCGGTGCGACGAGGTCACGCCGGCC
This sequence comes from Polyangiaceae bacterium, assembly GCA_015075635.1. NCBI lineage: Bacteria > Pseudomonadati > Myxococcota > Polyangiales > Polyangiaceae > Polyangiaceae bacterium. Next base: position 870,952 of record JABTUA010000002.1, on the reverse strand, counting down.
TCGCCGAGAAAGCGCTCGAGCGCCAGGACCATCTCCTCCGTGCTCGCGAAGCGATCGCTCGGCATCTTCTCCAGGCAGCGCTGCGCGATGCGCTCCAGCGTCGCCGGCACCCCGGAGACGGAGCGCCCGAGCGGCGGAGCGGCGTCGTGTCGGATGCGCTGCGCCGCGGTGCGATCGTCCGGCGCGTCGAAGGGGCGCGCACCCGCGAGGAGCTCGTACAGCACCACGCCGAGCGAGAACAGATCGCTGCGCGGATCCGCCGGCTCGCCCAGGATTTGCTCCGGCGACAGATACAGCGGGCCGCCGAAGCTGGTCGCGCCATCGAGCAGCTCCGGCGCCGTTGGCAGCCGCCCATCCACCGCGACCGAGAAATTCAAGAGCTTCACGTGGCCCCGCTTCGAGACCATGACGTTCTTGGGCTGCACGTCCCGGTGTACGACGCCGTGCCGGTGGGCGTGCTCGAGCGCGCGGCCGACCTCCAGCACGATGGCCGCCGCGGTCAACGGCGGGAGCTTCTTCACCACGCGGAGCAGCTCGTCCAGGGCCCAGCCGTCCACGTATTCGAGCACCAGCCACATGCGGTCCTCGCGCCGCACGAAGTCGTGGACGTGCAGGATGTTCGGGTGGTGGAGCTCAGCGAGCACGCGCGCCTCGCGCTCCAGCGACGCGGCGAACGGGCTCGACGGCAAGATGCTCGACGACAACGCCTTCACCAGCACCGGCCGGCCGAGCGGCTGCTGGACCGCGTGATAAAGGTCCGCGACGGGTCCCGAGCGGAGCTTCTCGAGCACCTGGCAGCCGTCGAAGACCGGGAGGTCCGGCATCGCGAGCGACTCTACTCAGTTGCCGGCGCGCACACACGCGCTACCGTCCGGGAATGGCGAAGCGCTCGACTTGGGTTCTCGGGGTTCTGATCTCGCTCGGTCTCACGCTGTCCGCGTGCGGCGAAGACGGCGAGGATGGGGGCGGGACCGGAGGTGCCACGACCGGTGGTACGGGTGGGGGCGGAACTGGCGGTGGGACGAGCGGTGGCGCCGGCGGCGGCGCGGGCAGTGGGGGTGGCTCCGCGGGCGCGGGTGGCTCCGCGGGCGCGGGTGGCTCCGCGGGTGCAGGTGGAAGCTCGGGTGCAGGTGGAACCTCGGGTGCAGGTGGCTCCGCGGGTGCAGGTGGCTCCGCGGGTGCAGGTGGCTCCGCGGGCAGCGGCGGCACCGACGGTGGCGCCGGCACGGGTGGAGCGGACGCCGGGGGTGACGCTGGCGCGGCCAAGATCGTGCCGACCATCACGGGCAGCCAGCTCTACATCAACTGCATGCCCATCGTCGGGCCCGATCCGGTCAACGGCTCGTTCCAGGTCTCCTATGACAACACCGCCGGGACCGCGGCGGGACAGACCAAGGTCACGAGCGTCGTCCTGTCGCTGAGCAAGGGGCCGAGCAACCTCGACTGGACCTTCAAGGTCACGCCGGACGGCAGCGGCACCGTCAACGCCGGGGCCACGTCCGTGGTGCAGCACCAAAAGACCGCCGGGAGCGGCACCGGCAGCGGGGGCAGCGGAGCTCCCTGCACTTTCTGCGGTGGTTCCGCGACGCTGAAGGTGCAGTGGGACAATGGCACCTCGGACAGCGAGAAGCTGGCAAACATCACCTGCGCGATGTGAGCGCCTCGAGACCAAGCTATAGTCTTCACCTTGCTGCGGAGGTGAGCCGATGGCGCTCGTCGTACGAAAACGCTTGTTCTTGGGCATCGGTGTCGCGGCCTTCGCGCTCGCGCAGGCGTGCAGCTGCAGCGACGAAGGCGAAGAAGCCTCGAACGTGCCCGGCACCGGCGGTACCGGTGGCGGCGCCGGCGACTCCAGCAGCGACTCGCTGATCTTCCCCGACGGCAACGGCGGCGAGACCAGCAACACCTGTCCGGGCGGCTGCCCTGAAGGGCAGATCTGCATCAACGGCTTCTGTGTCACGCAGACCGCGTGCAACACCGACGACGACTGCCAGAACGACACGTACTGCGAGCCGGGCACTGGCTGCGTGCCCTGGGGCACCCCGCCGGGCAAGAACAACGATCCGAACTGCCAGGTCGGTCTGCCTCCCGGCAACTTCGCGCCCGCCATCAAGTGCGAGTTCTCGACGGCCCCCGCGGGCGATCCGTTCCCCAATCACCTCGATGTGCAGGCCACGCCGGTAGTGGTGAACTTCAACAAGCCGGGTCAAGGCGTGCCCAGCATCGTGGCGCCGTTCACGGCGACGGTGCCGGCGAGCTACACCGAGAACCAGGGCGTGATCCGCGTGCTGCGCGGCGACACCTGCCAGCTCGAGGCGAACCTCGGTGGTGGCCAGTCCGGCTACAGCGGCTGGCTCATCTCGTCAGCGTCGGTGGCGGCCGGCGATCTCGACGGCGACGGCTCGCCGGAGATCGTCGCCAAGGGTGCAGACGGGCTGCTCGTCGCCTTCACGCGCAAGGCCGGCAACTGGGGCGTGCTCTGGCAGTCGGCGGCGGCCATCGCCGGCGGCAACTGGGCGGGGCCGAGCATCCACGATCTGGACGACGACGGCGTGCCGGAGGTGATCCGCGAGGGCACCGTGGTGGACGGCTTGACCGGCGCGATCAAGGGCGCTTCACCGGCGGGCTACGCGAGCTACAGCCAGGGGCTCGATCCGGTGCTGGCCGATCTCGACCAAGATCCCGCCATCGAGCTGACCAACGGCCAGACCGTGTGGCAGTGGACGAGCGGGGGCTGGCAGGTGGAGACGTATTTCGCCGGGCCCGGCCCGGGCTTCCCTGCGGTGGCCGATTTTGGCGCGTACGGCGCCAGCCTGCCGGCGACGAACCCCGAGCTGGCGGTGATCCGCGGTGGCACCGCGGCCATCTACGCCATGGACGGCACGGCCGTGCTCGGACCGCTTGCCGTGCCGGGCGGTGGCGGCGGCGCGCCGACCATCGCGGACTACGACGGTGACGGGCTGCCCGAGCTGGGAGTCGCGGGCCAGGCGTTCCTGACCGTCTACGACATCGACTGCACGACGTCGCCGCGGCCGAACGGCAAGTGCCAGAACACGAACGGCTGCGACGACGCGAACGCGGTTCCGGGTGCCTGCCCGGCGGGCATCCTGTGGTCGCGCCGCACGCAGGACATCTCCAGCAACATCACCGGCTCCAGCGTGTTCGACTTCGAGGACGACGGAAAAGCCGAGGTGGTCTACGCCGACGAGTGCTTCGTGCGCGTGTACGACGGTCAGACCGGCAAGGTGCTGTTCAGCCAGTTCCGCTCGAGCTGCACCTGGTACGAGAACCCGGTCGTCGCCGACACCGACGGGAACTTCCGCGCGGATCTGGTCACGCCGTCGAACCTGGCCTGCTCCGCCGGCGGCGCGGGCATCGCCTGCAACGCGCCGCTGATCAACGCCGACGGCGTGGACGCGACCTTCGCCGGCTCCGGCTGCCTGGTGAACGCCGACTGCGCCAGCAACAACTGCGATCAGGGCTACTGCCGCTGCACCACGACCGGGCAGTGCTGCGCCGCCGGGACGGATCAAGCCTGCACGGATCAGGGCTACAAGTGTGCTGCGCCGCCGGCCGGAACCCCCGGCACCGGCAACACCTGCCGCGCCGCCCACCCGAAGGGCGTGCAAGGCATCCGCGTCTACCAGGACGCGACCGATCGCTGGGTGCGCTCCCGCACCATCTGGAACCAGCACGCCTATGCCGTGACCCACGTGAACGAAGACGGCACCGTGCCCAAGACCAGCGCCTGGAAGAAGAACTGGCTCGACCCCACGCTGAACAACTTCCGCCAGAACGTGCCCGGCGACGCCAGCGGCCAGGACATCCCGGACATGACCACCGGCATTGCCGGCTTCCAGTGCGGCTCCAGCGGCGCGCTGCTCTCGGCGCCGGTCTGCAACCGCGGCACCGCGCCCATCGGCTCCGGCGTGAAGGTCGGCTTCTACGACGGCACCACCAAGGTGTGCGAGACGGCGACCACCAAGGCGCTGAACCCCGGCGAGTGCGAGACCGTGAGCTGCGTCTGGGCCACGCCCCCCACCTCGGTCGGCACGGACATCAAGGTCATCTCCGACGACGACGGCAGCAAGACCGAGTGCAAAGAGAAGAACAACGAGGGCAGTGTGCTCGGCGTGAAGTGCAAGCCGCCGGCATGACGTGGTAGGAGGGGGCGTGCGTCTCCTCCACCTCGCTCTCGTCTCGCTCTCCCTCGCGCTCACCGGCTGCGGCAACAGCACCGCCAAGCCCGGGGAGTCGCCCCGCGGCGGCTGCCAGAACGGGGTGCTCCCGGCCGGCCACTGGATCGGCGAGTGGCAGACCTACGCGCTCGCGCGCCCGGAGCTGGTGCGCTCCGGTACGCTGGACGTGGTGATCGCCGCGAGCGGCAAGCTCACCGGCCAGAGCGCGGAGTCCGACAATCCGGACCTCGGCACGCTCTCCGGCACGGTGAAGGCCACGGGCGAGTTCAGCGTCGACAGCGTGGTGATGCGCGGCGAGCACCAGCGCAAGTACCAGCTCAGCGGCACGCTCGCCTGCGCGGGCAGCGCGCTTGACGGGGCCGGCACCAGCAGCTGGGGCCCGGGCGAAGGCGACAAGGGCAACCTGAAGTTCCGTTTGCAGCGCGCGGATTGAGCGAGCTCACTCCGCGCACGGTACGACCGTCGAGCCGACGTCGTCGGCGACCTCCCGCACGAGGAGCACGAAGGCGTCCGTCAGATCTCGCTTCGCCTTCAGGGCGATCTGATCGATGCGCGGCATTGGCCGGCGGCTGAGCTCGCCGTTCAGGGTGACGACCTTGCCGTGCAGCACACTGAATTTGGCTCGTCGTCGGCCAGGATGCAGGCGCCTGCCGCGGGCGGTGGGCGCGCTCACGCCCCGTCCTTCCAGGCGAAGTACATCCCCTGCGACACGATGCGCGCGAGGTTCTCGCTCGACACCCAGGGGAGCTGCTCTGCCACCAGCGCCTTTGCCTCGGCGGGGACGCTCGGATCGTTCAGGCCGCGCTCGAGGGCGAGGTTCTGCACGATGGAGTGCCCCGTGTTCATCGCGTCCCGAGCGATGTCGTCGTAGCGGTCGAGCTCGTCCTGGCAGAGCTCGGGGCGCAGCAGGGCGAGGCGACCCTGGGTGGGCTGGAGGAAGTCCGGGCCCCAGGCCAGCGCGAGATCGAGCGCCAGGTTCATGAGCTCGGGGTCCACTTCACCCCCCGCCCAGCACCTTCGCCAAATACCTCCCCGTCGCCGAGCCCTTCACCTTCGCCACCTGCTCCGGCGTCCCTTGTGCGATGAGCCTGCCCCCACCGGGGCCGCCCTCTGGGCCCAGGTCGATGACGTGATCGGCGGTCTTGATCACGTCCAGGTTGTGCTCGATGACGATGACCGTGTTGCCCGACTCGACCAGGCGCGAGAGCACGCCGAGCAGCTTCTTCACGTCGTCGAAGTGCAGGCCCGTGGTGGGCTCGTCCAGGATGTAGACGGTCTTGCCGGTGGCGCGGCGCGAGAGCTCTCGGGCCAGCTTGATGCGCTGCGCTTCACCGCCGGAGAGCGTGGGTGACGACTGGCCGAGGTGCAGGTAGTCCACGCCCACCTCCGCCAGGAGCTTCAGCGGCTCGCGGACCTTCGGGTGCGCCGCGAACAGCTCGATGGCCTCGCTGACGGTGAGCTCGAGCACGTCGGCGATGCTCTTGCCTTTGTAGCGCACGGCGAGCGTGGCGGCGTTGAAGCGCCGGCCCTCGCACTCCTCGCACTTCACGTAGACGTCGGCGAGGAAGTGCATTTCGATCTGGCGCACGCCGTCGCCTTCGCAGGCCTCGCAGCGCCCGCCCTTCACGTTGAACGAGAAGCGCCCGGGCTCGAAGCCGTGCATGCGGGCCTCGGGCAGCTCGGCGAAGAAGCCGCGGATCTCGTCGAAGACCTTGATGTACGTCGCTGGGTTGCTGCGCGGTGTGCGACCGATGGGCTTCTGGTCGATGTCGATGACCTTGTCGATCGGCTCGACGCCCTCCAGCGCGCGGAACGCGCCGGGCTTCTGCTCTGCCCCGTGCAGGCGCTCGGCCAGGGCGGGGTAGAGGATGTCGGTGACCAAGGAGCTCTTGCCGGCGCCGCTCACGCCGGTGACGCAGGTGAGGACGCCGAGCGGGAACTCGACGTCGAGCTCTTTCAGGTTGTTGGCGCTCGCGCCGCGGAGCGTGAGAGTGCCGGTCGGTTTGCGGCGTGCCTGTGGGACCTCGATGCGCGCGCGGCCGGACAGGTACGCGCCGGTCAGCGACGCCTTGCTCTTCTCGAGCGCCTTCGGCGTGCCGGAGAACACCACCTTGCCGCCGCGCACGCCGGCGCCGGGGCCGAAGTCGATGACGTGGTCGGCGGCGCGGATGGTGTCCTCGTCGTGCTCGACCACGACCACCGTGTTGCCGATGTCGCGCAGCCGTTCGAGTGTGTCGAGCAGGCGGCGGTTGTCGCGCTGGTGCAGGCCGATGCTGGGCTCGTCCAGGATGTAGATCACGCCGGTCAGGTCGCTGCCGACCTGGCTGGCCAGTCGGATGCGCTGCGACTCGCCGCCGCTCAGCGTGGGGCCGGCGCGGTCGAGGGACAGGTAGCCCAGCCCAACCGACTCGAGGAACCCGAGGCGGCTCCGGATCTCCTTGAGCACCTCGGCGGCGATCTCGGCGGCGGCGCCGCGCAGGTCCAACGCTTCGAAGAAGCGCGCCGCGTCGGCGACGGTCTTGGCGGAGACGTCCACGATGCTCTGCCCGGCCACGCGCACCGCGGCGCTCTCCGCGCGCACGCGGGCGCCCTGGCAGGAGGGGCACACGGCGTCGCCCATGAACTGCGCGTACCAGCGCTTCGACCAGTCGCTCTGGGTGCTGGAGAAGCGGCGCATCATGCGCGGGATCACGCCCTCCCAGCTGACGTCCAGTGTGCCCTTGCCGGAGCGGCTCTTCCAGCCGACGCGGTACTTGGCCTCTCCGCTGCCGAAGAGGACCATCTGGCGCTGTTTCGGCGTGAGCTTCTTCCACGGCTTGTCGCAGTCGATGCCGATGGCCTTCAAGATCTGCGCGATGAAGCCGTGGGACCAGCCGGTCTTCTGCGAGACGCCGGCGCCCCAGGGCACCACTGCGCCGTCGTCGATGCTCTTCGACTCGTCCGGGACGATGCGCGCGGGATCGATGGCGACCCGGGTGCCGAGGCCGTTGCAGTCGGGGCACATGCCTTGCGGGCTGTTGAAGCTGAAGGCCTGCGGCGTGAGCTCGGGGAACGAGATGCCGCACTTCGGGCAGGCGGCCTTCTCCGAAAAGGTGTGATCGCCGTCGGGCAAGAGCGCGATAAGCGTGCCTTCGCCGACCCGGAGTGCCTGCTCGACCGAGCCGGTGAGCCGGCTCTCCAGGCCGGGGCCCACGACCACGCGGTCCACCACCGCCTCGACGTCGTGTTTCTTGCGCTTCTCGAGGTGCGTCAGCTTCTCGCTCTCGACGACCTCGCCGTCCACGCGCAGGCGTACGTAACCCGAGCGGCGCGCGTCCTCGAGCAGCTCGCGGTGCTCGCCTTTGCGGTTCGTCAGCAGCGGCGCGAGCAGCACGATGCGGGTGCCCTTGGGCCGCGCGAGCAAGGACTTGGCGATGCGCTCGGGGGTCTGCGCCTGCACCGTGGAGCCGCAGCGGTGGCAGTGCTGCACCCCGACTCGGGCGTAGAGCACGCGCAAGTAGTCGGAGATCTCCGTGATGGTGCCGACCGTGGAGCGCGGGTTCGTGTTGGTCGTCTTCTGCTCGATGCTGACCGCCGGCGACAGCCCGCGGATCGAGTCGAAGCGCGGCTTCTCCATGCGGCCCAGGAACTGCCGCGCGTAGGCCGAGAGCGACTCGACGTAGCGACGCTGACCTTCGGCGTACAAGGTGTCGAAGGCCAGGCTGGACTTCCCTGAGCCCGAGACGCCGGTGAGCACCACCAGCTTCTTCTTGGGGATGCGGACGTCCACGTGCTGCAGGTTGTGCTCCCGCGCACCAGTGATCTGGATGTGGTCGAGCTCCATTTGGGCTCAGCTCTTCTTCTGGTGGAGCCCGCACTCCTTGTCGCTCGCGCGCTCCCACCACCAGCGCCCCTCGCGCTCGTGCTGGCCGGGCAGGATCGGGCGGGTACAGGGCTCGCAGCCGATGCTCACCATCCCTCGGGCGTGGAGCTCGTTGTGGGGCACCCCGAAGCCCTGGATGCTCGCCCACACGTAGTCGAGCGTCACGTCCGCGAGGGGGTTGTACTTGACGAGCGGGGCGCCGCCCTTGCCGCGGAAGGTCGGATCGGTCTGCACCACCGGCAGGTCGGCGCGGGTCGGGCTCTGGTCCTTGCGCTGGCCGGTGATCCAGGCCCCCAGCGTGGCGAGCTGCCGCCGGAGCGGCTCGACCTTGCGCAGGTTGCAGCACTCGGTGTGGCCGTCCTCGTAGAACGAGAAGAGGCCTCTCTTGCGGACCAGCTCCTGGATCAGGGCGCCCTCCGGGAAGCAGTACTCGATGCGGAGGCCGTAGTGCTTCTCGACTTGGTCGAAGAAGCGGTAGGTCTCCGGGTGCAGCCTCCCCGTGTCCAGGCTGAACACCCGGAACGGGAGCTCCGCCTGCTTGGCGAGCTCGATCAGGAGCACGTCCTCCGCGCCGCTGAAACTGATGGCGACGTCCGCACCATGCTCTTCGAGCGCTCGCTTCACGATGGCCCCCGGCGAGGCACCGGAAACGGCGTTCAGGAGCGCGGCGACGTCGACCATGGCCATGGGGCGAATTCGTAGCACCGGGGGGTCCCCGTCGCGAGCCCCCGCCGTTCTGTGTATGCTCGATGCTGGTGGACTCCCGGAACGCGACCACGCGCATCGAAGAGCTCGAGGAGCAGGTGCGCCGCCTGGAGGCACGCCGAGCCGAGCTGGAGGCTCAGATCTCCGCGACGCGCTTCGCCGAGGTCCTCTTGCGCTCGATCCTGGACACCGTCCCCGACTTCGTCGTCAAGCTCAGCCCCGACGGCATCATCCACTTCATCAACCGCGTCGCCCCTGGCCTCGGAGTGACGGATGTCGCCGGCGAGAGCATCTACTCGTTCATCGCCCCGGCCTACCAGGAGACCGCCCGCGCGACCATCGAGCGCGTGGTGAAGACGGGTCAGCCGGACTCCTACGAGACGGTTGCCGTGGGCGCCTACGAGAAACCGGCGCGCTACCTGACGCGCCTCGCCCCGCTCAAGCGCGGTGACGAGGTCGAGTCGCTGGTGATGATCGCCACGGACATCACGGCGCTGATGGACGCGCAGGAGGGGCTGCTCGAAAACCGCGAGAAGCTCGAGCTCGCCATCTCGGCCTCCGGTGTGGGGCTCTGGAGCTGGCAGCGCGAGGGCGACGCCCTGCACTGGGACGCGGCGACCTGCGCCATCTTCGGCGTGGACCAGCCTCCGGCGTCCTTCGGCGCCTACCTCGAGCTGATCCATCCCGCCGACCGCGAGCGGGTCGAGGCGACCGTTGGCCGCGCCGTCGGCGGCGGTCAGTTCGACGACATGGAGCATCGGCTGGTGCGGCCGAGCGGCGAGGTGCGCTGGGTCATGTGCAAGGGCCGCGTGGAGCTCGACATCCACGGCCAGCCGGCGAGGCTCCAAGGCGGCGTGCTCGACGTCACCGACCGGCACCTGTTGCAGGAACAGCTCCTTCAGGCGCAGAAGATGGAGGCGGTCGGCCAGCTCGCCGCAGGCATCGCCCACAACTTCAACAACATGCTGACGGTGATGCTGTCCAGCATGGAGCTCGCGGCCAAGAAGAGCAGCGGAGACATCGAGACCGTGCTGCGCGACGGGCAGCAGTCGGCGCTCAAAGCCGCGCAAATGGTGCGACAGCTCATGGTCTTCTCCGGGCGCACCCGGGACACCAGCCGCCACATCGAGGACGTCGGCGGCGTCGTGCAGCGCACCGTGGAGATGAGCCGCACGACCTTCGGCAACGAGCTCACCCTCGAGGTGCACATCGAGCCGGATCTGCCGGCCGTCCGCTGCGACGCCGGGCAGATCGAGCAGGCAGTGCTCAACGTCCTGATCAACTCGAGGGATGCCTTCGAGTCGGTCGAGGGACGGTCCGCCGAGATCCACGTCGCCGTGGAGAGCTCGCGAGGCGACACTGAAGGCCGGCGTGAGGTGCGCATCTCGATCGCCGACAACGGCTGCGGTATGACGGAAGAGGTTCGGCGCCGGGTGTTCGAGCCGTTCTTCACGACGAAAGAGCCCGGCAAGGGCACGGGTCTCGGCCTCGCCACCACCTACGCCATCGTGCGCGAGCACGGCGGCAGAGTGGAGGTGCAGTCCACCTCTGGCATGGGCACGCGCGTCCACCTGTTCTTGCCCGCCGAGCCGGAGACCAGGCCGAGCCGCGGCTCGGCGCTCAGCGTGCCGCCGCGCAGCGGGCGTGGCGAGCGTGTGCTGGTCGTGGACGACGAGCCCATGATCCGCGAGCTGATGACGCACATGCTGGGCGCCGCGGGGTACCTCGTGGACACGGCGGCCGACGGCATCGACGCCATCGAGCGCGTGCGCGAGGACATCGGTCGCTATCGCGTGGTGCTGCTCGACCAGTCCATGCCGAGGCTCGCGGGCCGCGCTGCGCTGCGGGCGCTCCGGGGGCTCGCCCCCGAGCTCAAGATCATCTGCTTCAGCGGCTACCCGTCGAACCTCGAAGGAGCGGACGCGGTGCTCGAGAAGCCGGTGCCCGAGCAGCGCCTGCTCGAGACCCTCGACGCGGTGCTCGGGCGCTGACGATTTCCGCGGGCCCCTGCCCGTGCTCGCTGTGGCGTCCGAGCGCGGTTCGGTGTAATCGATGCGGCCGTGATCGCGAGCCGAAGCATCTTCGCGCCGGGCCTGTTCGCGGGCCAGGTCGCCATCGTCACCGGCGGCGGCACCGGCATCGGGCTCGAGGTCGCCAAGGAGCTCGCCTACCTGGGCGCCAAGGTCGCCATCGGCAGCCGCAAGCAGGACAACCTGGACGCGGGCCTCGCCGAGCTCCGCGACGCTGGGGCGGAGGCCATCGGCTTCCCCCTCGACGTGCGCGATGCGGAGGCCTGCGAGGCGTTCGTGAAGAACGTGCTCGACGCCTTCGGTCGAGTGGACGTCCTGGTCAACAACGCCGGCGGTCAGTTCCCGAGCCCGGCGCAGAATCTGAGCGCCCGCGGCTTCGAGGCCGTGATCAAGAACAACCTGAACGGCCTATTCTACATGACGCTGGCCACGGCGAACGCCGCGATGATTCCCAAGGAGCGCGGGCGCATCGTCAACGTCATCGCCAACATCGCCCGGGGCTTCCCCGGCATGGTGCACACCGGCGCCGCCCGGGCCGGCGTCGAGAACATGACCAAGACCCTGGCCGTGGAGTGGGCGCGCTTCGGCATCCGGGTGAATGCTTGCGCGCCGGGCACCATCCGCTCGAGCGGCACGCGCCAGTACGGGGAAGAGACCCTCGAGCTCGCGCGCCGCGCCACGCCGCTCAAGCGCCTCGGCACCGTCGAGGAGGTGAGCCGCGTGGTGGTGTTCCTGGCGAGCGACGCCAACGACTTCGTTACCGGCTCCACGTACTACATCGACGGCGGGAGCTCGCTCTGGGGCGACGTGTGGCCGATCGAGGACCCGAAGAAATCCTGAGCGAGGCCTCGCCCGTGGAGCCGCCCGCGGCTCCGCCGGCCCTCGCGCCCGAGCCGCGACCAGCCTGGTGGCGGCGCGCGCCCGCGTGGATCGTTCGCTACTTCCGCGAGCAAGATCCGACCTTCTGGATCGCGTTCACGCCGGCGCTCGCGGTGTCGGCGCTCCTGTTCGTGCGCAGCCCCGCTTCGAACTACATCTTCGACGAACAAGAGGCGCTGCTCGCCAACCCCTACGTCAACGGCAACAAGATCCCGTTCTGGGACGTGTGGAAGCGCGACTTCTGGGGCCTGACGCCGGAGCGCACGATCGGCTCGTATCGACCCATCCCCAACATCATCTGGCGGCTGCTCTGGCACCTGAGCAAGCTGCCGTGGCTGCACCACTGGGTGAACGTGGTCTTGCACGCCGTCAACGGCGCCGTGCTCGCGAGCCTGTGCTTCGCCCTGACGCGCAAGCGCGACGTTTCGTGGCTCGTGGGCGGAGCCTTCGTGGCGAGCGCCGTGATCACCGAGGCGGTGACCGGCGTGGTCGGCATCGCGGACGTGCTCGGGGGTCTCGGTGTGCTGCTCGCGCTCGCCGCGTTGCGCTTGCCGCTCTGGCTGATGCCACTCGGGGTGTTCGGCGCGGTGAGCCTGGGCTTGTTCAGCAAGGAGAGCGTGATCGTCGCGGTGCCGCTGGTCGCGTTCGCAGCGCTGGTCTGGGCGCCGGCGTTCCACCCGGGGCGCCCGTGGCGCTTCGCGCGCGGTCTCGGCGCGCTCGCCGCCGCCGCCGGGGCGCTGGTCGCGTATACCTATTTCCGTCGCAAGTTCTTCCCGATCACCCTGCCGGCGGATCTGGCCGAGCCGTTGGCCGCCACGGAGCCCTTCGGGAAACGCGCGCTCCACGGCTTCATGCGCTGGTTCCAGCAACCGCGCATGCCGAAGGATCCCATCAACAATCCGCTGGTGAACGCCGACTTCCCGCACCGCGTCGCCGGCGCGTTGCGCGTGTACTTCCGCGGGCTCGGGCAGGTCGTCTTCCCTTGGACGCTCTCCGGCGACTACTCGTTCCCGCAGGAGCCGGTGCCGCCCAAGGTGGTGTTTCCCCAGAGCGTGCTGGGAGGGCTCGGGATGGTGGCTCCGCCCCTCGCCGCGGCGGTGCTGTGGCTCCGCGCGTGGTGGAAGGAGCGGCGCGCGCGGCGCGAAGGCGCCGAGCTCCCCACCGCGGCGCTCTGGCCCAGCCTGCTCCTCGCCGTCGGCCTGATGTGGGTGCCGATCGCCTATTTCCCGCACTCCAACATCCCCGTGCTCCTGCCGACGGTGCGCGCGGAGCGCTTCTGGTACTTGCCGGTGGTCGGCACGTCGCTGGTCATCGGCGCGACGTTCGCGCTCGCGCTCGCCCGACCCGCCTGGCGCCGCGCGGTCGTCATCTTCATCGCGTGCTTCTTCGGCTTCCAGGCGGTCAAGGCCCGCTGGCACGCCCTCGACTACACCAGCGATCTGACCTTCTGGCGCGCGACTCAGCGCTCCGTTCCGAACAGCGCCAAGGCGCACCTGAACTACTCCGTCATGGTCGGCGCTCACAATGGTGACTTGCCGAAGCGCCTGGCCATCAACAGCGAGGCCAAGCGCCTGGCTCCGCAGTGGCCGATGGCCCACGTGTACTACGGCGACACGCTGTGCCGGATGAACCGGGCCGAAGAGGCCTGGCCGCACTACAAGGTCGGCTTCGAGCTCGGGCCCAACGATCCGAACCTGCTCGCGCTCGGCTTGCAGTGCCTCTGGGACCACAAGGCGATCGAGAGCCGCCACGACGAGCTGCTGGAAATGGCCGAGGCGCACCCGGGCTCGTGGCTCGCCTACTTCGCCACCGAGATCGTGCAGCGCGGCGCCGAGCACGGCGGCATCGAGAAGAAGTACCGCCCGCGCGGCTACGACGAAGGGCCGAAGAAGGACTGACTCGGCCTTCGCTGCTCCGCCACACTCGCGGGTCAACGACAGCAGAGCACGCCGCCGGACGCCGCACCGGCCTTCGTCACCGTGATGCTCTCCATGACCGCCCCGTTGCATACCCACGGGGCGGGCAGCGAAGCGCAGTCGTTGTTGGAGAACCGATTGAGTCCGGCGCAGTTCGCCGCCGCCCCGACCGTGCCGCAGCCGAAGAAGTCGTTGTTCAACGTCGGGTCCTCCAGGCAATTTCCCGTGCAGGTGTTCGGTCCGCACCCGGTCGTGACCGTGCCGGAGAGCAGCGCACACTGGCCGCATCCGGTGCCAGACACCGAGGCGGCGAAGAAGGAGCCCGCCGGCAAGCCGCCGGACGCGCACCCGGCGTTGTTCGTGCGCGGCAGGATGTCGCCGCCGCGGCACACGTGCCAGCCCGGAGCGCAGAGATCCACGGAGGAGCAGCCGGTCCCACCGGGGTTGCTCGTGGAGTCGTCGCCGTTTCCGACGCAGGCCGAGGCACCCGAGTGCAGTGGGGGCGGGAAAATCCCAGGGAGCGTCCACCCACCCGCGCAGGCTGCGATGTCAGGGTAAGCCGTGGTGTCGGTGAATCCCTCGCGCTGTCCGTCCGCGCAACCGGCGTTCGAAGTGCCGACCAACGGCACGCACGCACCGCCGCTGCAAGCCGTCTCGGCAGCGCAAGCGTTGTTGCAGGCGCCGCAGTGCGCGTTGTCGATGCCTAGCAGCACGCACTTTCCAGCGCACAGCGTGGTGCCCGTGGGGCAAGACGTCTTGCACGCGCCGGCGACGCAGACGTTACCGCTCGGACAAGCGTTGCCGCAGGCGCCGCAGTTCGCGGGGTCCGAGTTGAGCGACACGCACGCGCCGGAGCACAACGCGGTCCCGAGGGGACACGCGCACGTGCCATTGGCACAAACGCCTCCCGCCATGCACGCAGTGCCACAGGAGCCGCAGTTCGCGACGTTCACCGACGGATTGGTCTCGCAGCCGTTGGATGCCGTCTGGTCGCAGTCGAGGTGGGTCGAATCGCACGAGAAGCCGCACTGGCCCGCGGCGCAGGTAGGGGACGCGGCGTTGGCCGGAACCGAGCAGGCGTTCCCGCAAGCGCCACAGTTGGCGGTGTCGTCGGCCGGCTGGACCTCACAGCCGTTGGATGCGGTCTGGTCGCAGTCGAGGTGGGTCGAATCGCACAGGAAGCCGCACTGGCCCGCGGCGCAGGTGGCGGAGGCGGCGTTGGCCGGAACCGAGCAGGCGTTCCCACAAGCGCCGCAGTGCGCGACGTCGGTCTGTGGGTCGGCGCAGACGCCGCCGCAGCACGTGAGCCCGTTGCTGCACGCGCCCCCGTCGCCGCAGGTCTCGACGCACTTGTTCGCCGTGCACTTCTGGCCTGCGCTGCAGTGCGAGTCGGCCGTACACTCGACGCAGGCGTGGGCCGAGACGTCGCAGTGCTTGCCCGTCTGGCCAGCGCAGCCCTCGTCGCTCTTGCAGCCCGACACGCACTTCGAGGTCGCGGAGTCGCAGTGCTCGGAGGCGGGGCAGACGTCGTTGCCGGGGAGGCACTCCACGCACTTGCCGGTCGCGACGTCGCAGATCGTCGTGCCGGCGTTTCCCGCGCAATCCTGGTTGCCCGTACAGCCCTGCGGCGCGTCGCTGCCGGTGTCCGACGTCGAGGCATCCGGCCCCGGGGGCTTGTTCGAGCCCTCGCCCGAGTCGCTCGAGCCGCAGCTCGTCAGCCAGCACCAGCCCACCAGCAACGAAGCAATGGTCCACCGCGAAACCTGCATGTCGTTCCCTTTCACTCGCGACCCGACACGCCAGAGTGCCAAACGGACGACTGAATTGTCAATCGCGTGATGCTCGACCGACGCCGCGACGAGGTGCTCGGAGCCCAGCTCTCGGAGCTGATGGTCTGACGCCGGACTCTCTGCGCAACGCCGACCTCTTGGACCTGCGGCACGAGTGCCGGATCCGCTCTCGACGCGGCGAGCTGCACAGCGCGGGCTACGCCGCCGCACCTGGTCGTGGCGTCGGCGCCGCTCTCACCCGAGGCCCGCCGGGAGGTCGAGCGTGCGCTGGTCACCAAGCTCGGCGCGGGCTAACCCGCCTTCTCGCCCACCATCAGCTGCTGTCGAGCAGCGGCTCTGGCGCATGATGGGGCTCCTGCCGTGGCTCCCGGCGCGGGTCGGGCGAAGACCGAAGGCGCGCGTCGAGAGGGGCTCGTTGCGCATACGTTACGAGTGTATCCTGACGGACATGGGGCTCAGGGCGTCGGGTCGGGGTCTCGCGGCGGCCGCGGTCGCGGTTGCGGTCGCGGTCGCCTGTGACAGCGACGACTCGTCGGCGGGCGGCGGCGCGGGAGGTGCGGGCGGCGGAGACGCAGCCGTCGAGGCTGGATGGGGCACCAGCGCGTGCGGCACCTGCGTGGCGAGCTCGTGCAGCAGCGAGCGCACCACTTGCATGAGCGAGCCGACGTGCGCGACCTATCTCTCCTGTCTCGATGCGTGCCCCGCGGACGCGTCGGGCAACCTGGACTCGACCTGCGTTTCCGCCTGTCCGGCGCCCGCGGACTCCGCCGCGGCGAAGGCCAAGGACGCCTTCGAGGCGTGCCGCCAGTTCGGTCCGGGCGCGAGCTGTGCGGGCTGCGGCGCGAGCGACGCTGGCTCCGGCAACCCCTTCGAAGGGCAGGTCTGCGCGCCGTCCACGGATCCCAACCCCTGCCACCAGTGCTACGACGAACACTGCTGCGACGCGGACCAGGGCTGCTACGGGAGCGCCGAGTGCATGAAGTACGTGGACTGCATCGGCCCGTGCGGCGGCGCCCCAGCCTGCCTGGCACAATGCGCGATCGACTTCCGAGACGGAGCCGAGGAATTCCTCTGGAGCATCACCTGCGACACGGTCTACTGCCCCAACTGCCCGAGCCCCGACCCGTGCGCGGAGTGCGAGGTCACCAAGTGCCAGAGCACGTACATCGCGTGCACGGCCGACGTGGACTGCTTCCTGTTCAAGGCGTGCCAATACGGGTGCAAGATCGGCGACACCGCTTGCACGAGCGCTTGCGAGGCCTCGGTCCCCGCGGCCGCGGTGGCCAAGGCCAATGCCTACACCTTCTGTCGCCAGTACTACTGTGGCCCGGAGTGTTGAGCTCGGCGTGGCTCTGGCGACCGTCGTCGGAGCGATGAGCGGCGGTTGCTCGACCGACGCTCCGGCGCGCGGGCAGTGGGTCGTGGAGGTCGACACCAACGCGCCTCTGGTGGGTCAGCTCGCCGGCGAGCCGCACTGGTCGGACGTCGCCGTGGACACGCTGCGGGTGGACATCGACGGCGTCGAGTCCGAGGAGTTCGTGCTACCCGACACGCCGAACTGGCCGGTCAGCTTCGGCGTGCTTCCCCCGAGCGACGGCACGCGGCCGACCGTTCGCCTGCGCGCGTTCAGGGCGGCGCGGGCGACTCCAGAACCCGGCCAGTCCGTGTCGAATCCGATTCGGAGCTTGGCCATCGATCGGCTGCTGGAGTTGCCCCCGATCGACGCCGTGACCCGGGTGCGCGTCGTGCTCGACCTTGGGTGCATCGGAGTGCTCAGCCAGTTCGGCAGCGCGCCGGCGACCTGCTTGGATGCCGAGCACCCGAGCGTGAGCCCAGCCGCCAGCGGGCAGATCGTGGATGGACCGCGGCAGGGCACACTGGCTGGGACGTCTCCCTTTCTGGAGGTCGCCCCGTGCCAGAAGGCAGCGTCGCCCGACCGCGTGTGTATTCCTGGAGGGCTCAGCGTCGTCGGCGACCCAGCCCTGTCGGGCGTCGGCAACGCCACGATCCTGGCGTCCCCCGCGCCGCCGCGGGCCCTGCGCTTTCGTCCGTTCTGGATCGATCGAACCGAAGTCACGGTTGGACGCTTCAAGACCATCGCGGGGAAGGTCTCAGAGCTGCCAGATACTCCGGGTGGCGGCCTCTTGAAGCACTGCACCTGGCTCGGGTCGAGCGACGCCTCGCACGACGATTGGCCATTGAACTGCGTTTCCCGCGCGGTCGCCGCCGAGGCGTGCGCGCTCTTTGGGGGCAAGCTACCGACGGAAGCCCAGTGGGAGCACGCTGCGCGGGGTCGCGGGCGGGGGTACCGGTACCCTTGGGGTGACGCTCAGCCGCTGTGTTGCCGCGCCAGCATGGACCGCTTGCAGGGAAACTGCGCGTCCGACGCCGGACCCGAGCCCGTCGGCTCTCACACCGGTGCCGATTGTGGTGGGCTAGGTGACGTGAGCGACGACGGCGTGCTCGATCTCGCGGGCAGTCTCACCGAGTTCGTGTTGGGGGACTTGCTGCCCTACGACGACGCCTGCTGGCCTTCGGGCACGCTGCCCCTCGATCCCGAGTGCAACACGGGTCTCGTGCCCGGCACCCGCGGCGGGGTGTGGTCTTCCAGGCTACAGTCCGCAGCGCTTGCTTTGCGCCTGATCGGTCAGGGCGGCGCCGTCACCGACGGGTTCCGCTGCGTGTACGAGGACGTGCCGTGAAGCGCTCGCCAGCGCTCGGCGCGGGCGCGCTGCTCGCCCTGGCCTGTGGCAGCACGGCGGAGCCGAGGCCCCAGTGGCTTGTGGAGGTCGTCACCGACGCTCCGCTCCCGCACTTCGCCGATCGGGTTCGGGTGGATCTCGTCGCGGAGTCCGGAGCCCCCGCCTGTGCCGGCTGCACGCGCCTGTTCGACGCAAGCCCCGGCAAGTTCCCACTGAGCTTCGGCGTGGCTCCGCCCGAGCTGCGCGTCCCGCTCTGGGTGCGCGCGCGCCTGTTCCGAGGCGCGACCATAGGGTCCGACGGTGCGCCTTCCGGTGGCGCGTTCATCGACATGACTGGGAAGCTTCCGAGCGACCCTGGAGAGGTCGGGCTCGAGCTCCCGATGGACTGCTTCGGCGTGATCGACGACGAACCGCTGACGAGCTGCGCCCCGACGACCCAGACGCTGGTGCCGGCGCCGGAGCTCGGCCCGCCTGCGGCCCCGGCGCTCGAGCCCGGAGCGTGGGCGGCGGCTTCAACCGTCCCGTGTGGGAGCGTTCCGGCGGACATGGTGTGCGTGCCGGGCGGTGCGTTCATCCTGGGCGAACCCAGCGGGCCCCCGTACGCCGACGCTGCGGATGCCCGCCCCGAGCGACTCGTCGTGCTTTCGCCCTTCGCGCTTGACGCGGCCGAGCTGACGGTCGGGAAGTTCAGGTCCCTGGCTTCACAGCTATCGGCCGCTCCGACCTTGGCGGACCCGAAGCTCGATCCACGCGTCGGCTGCACCTACTCGCCGAGCGGCACCAACGACGACTTGCCCGTGAACTGCCTCGACCGGACGCTGGCCGCGGAGGTCTGCGCGCTGATGGGCAAGCGCCTGCCGACGGAAGCCGAGTGGGAGTACGCGGCGTCCGGCGCCGGAGTCGAGTCGACCTTTCCCTGGGGCGAGGACGAGGACGTGTGCGACCACGCCACGATCGCGCTGGGTGATCTGAGTCTGAGCCGACAGGACCCGAGCTGCCGCGCCATCAATCAGGTGATCTTTCCTGGTTTGGTCGCCGGCGGAAACCCGCTCGATCGCACCGCCCTCGGCCTGGTGAACATGGCCGGCAACGTGGCGGAGTGGGTCGAGGACGACTATGCGCTTTACGACGCGCCCTGCTGGACGGCGGGCCCGCAGCTGAAGGACCCGGTGTGCGTCGCTTCGAGTGCCCGCGCCTCGGTGCGTGGCGGCTCCTGGAAGAGTGGGCGGCAGTACGCGCGGGCCGCGGCACGCTCGAGCGCCGACACGGGTGACTCGGGCACGGGCGTCCGCTGTGCGAAGAGCGCCGGCGGCCCCTAGGCTCCGGGGATTCGGGCCGCCGATGCGCCGCCGGCGAACGCCTGCGCCCGTCGGGATCCGGCTCCCACACGCGCGCGGAGGCACTTCAGCCCGGCTTCCTGCCCACCATCAGCTGCTGCGTGTCGAGCAGCGTGATCTCCGGTCCATCGAGGCCCGCGGCGTGGAACCACTCGCGGCTCTGGCGCATCGTGGGGCTCGTGCCGTGGTTGGTGTAGAAGAGCATGGTCAGCCCGAAGAACACGGCGTTCTGCGGTCCCTTGCCGTGCTCGTCCAGGAACATGTCCTTGAGCGCCAGGTAGCCGCCGGGGCTCAGGCTCTTCGCGGCGCGCGCGACCAGCGCGGCGTTGTCCTCCGCCGACTCGCTGTGGACGACGTTGGCCATGAAGATCAGATCGTAGGGACCGCCGAAGCTCTCCACGTCGTGGAAGTTGCCCTCGCGGTACTCGAGCGCGGTGCCGTGCCGTGCCTTGGCGTAGGTGATGGCGTGGGGCAGGTCGAACAGCGTGGTCGAGAAGCCGGCGTCAGCGAACGCCCGCGCGTAGCGGCCGTGGCCCCCACCCAGGTCGAGCACGCGACCGCCCGCCGGCAAGAGCGGGGAGAGCCAGTCGAAGCTGCTCTGCGCGGCGGCGCCGCTCGAGTCGTAGAGCATGTCGAGGAAGCGCTTGGTGTGCTCGGGATCGGCGGCGATGGTCCCGCCCGTGGTCGCCTTTGGCTTGCCTCCCGCGTCCTTGACCGGGCCGCCGTCGCGGAGCACCTCCTTCATGCGCCCCAGGTCGGTGAGCGTCTCCAGGTTGCGCTCGGTGGGCATGCCGCCTTCGTCCATCAGGCGCCGCCCCGCCTCCGTGAGCACCAGCCGCTTGCCGTCCCCGGCGACCAGGCCCAGGTACTTCAGCACGGGCAGCGTCGTCGCGATGGCGCGTGGATCGGCGCCGAGCTCCTCGCGGGTCGCCGGCCCCTTGCGCAGGCGCGCGAACAGGCCGAGCGCGTTCCACGCGCTGACGACGGCCAAGGCCTTCGCGGCCCACACCCACTCGGTAGCGTCCCGTTCGGTCTCGAGCTTCATGGATCGACCACTATGTCGCCTTGAAGAGCCAGATCAACCCCAGGATGCTCACGACCAGCACGCCGAGGGCGATCAGCGCGACCACCACGTCCGTCAGGGTCCAGCCCCGCCGCACCGGCGCCGGCGGATTGGCGGCGCGCTCCGGGACCTTGGCGATGGGGGAGGCCGCTCGGGGCCCGAGCTCCGGGGCGATCGGGCTGACCTCGTCCTCGACCGCCTGCGCGGGCTCCGGCGACGCGTTCGGTGCGTCGATCAGGTCGTCCTCGCGCAGGCGCTCGTCCGCCGCGCGCTCGAGCTCGGCCAGCGCCTCGCTGACCGGGTCCTCGTAGCCGAGCAGGTTGGCGCCGACGCGGAGCGGCACGCTTTGGGGCCAAGGCACGTCCTTGCCAGCCTCGAGCTTGCGCTCCCCCAGGCTCGCGCCGTTCTTGCTGCCCAGGTCCCGCACCAGCACCTGCCCCCCACGGCGCTGCACCTCCACGTGCTTGCGCGAGGCGTCCGCGTCGTCCAGCACCAGATCCACGCCCTGCCCGCGCCCGAGCACGTAGGGGCGGCCCGGCTCCGTGAGCGCCAGCTCGCGCCCCGCGTCGGGTCCCTCGCGGACGAACACGCGCACGGCCGCGGGGTCGCCTTGGGCGGCCAGGGCCTCGGCCACCAGCCCGAGCGCTATCTCCTTGGTCGCCACGTTGGTGGCTGCCGTCGGCACCACGTGCTCGACGCGGAGCTCGAGCCAGATGCGTCCCACGCGCACCATGTCCCCGGACCGGACCACACGCGGCGCCTGGGGTGAGAGACGCACCGGTCCCACGAAGGTGCCGTTGGTGCTGCCCTCGTCCACCACGATGTACTCGCTGCCGCGCTGTCGGATGGAGGCGTGCCGGTGGCTCACGCTGGCGTCGGGCAAGCGCACGTCGCAGCCTTCGCCCCGACCCACGACGATGCGCGGCGCGTCGAAGGTCACCTTCGGCGCCGACTTCAGGTCGCCGGAGCGCACGATGACCGTCAGCGCCATCGGCGCGGATATTGGCTACGGAGAAGGGCAAAGGCAAGTTGACGCCGTTCGCCCGCTAGGCGCGCCGCCGTCCCGGTGACAAGCTCGGGGGCGACCGATGGGCGAGCTCCTGCCCCTGATCGCGCTGGGCCTGATGTTCGCGGCCATGGTGCGCAATCTCGGCCGGCGGAAGTCGGCAAAGGAGCGCCCCAAGAACGAGCCGGCGCCGGCCGAGGTCGAGCCGGCCGCGCCGCTGGCCGAGCTGGCGCGGCGCGCTCGGCTGAGCGTACGTGGCGATCAGGCGAGCGGTGTGGTGCGGGGCGTGCTCGTGACCGTGACGAGCGCCGGCGGCCGGCTCTCGCTCTCCGCCCCGCTGAGCCTGCAGCTCGGCGCCGTGCGCCGGATCGCGCCGCGACCAGCCTACGACTCGAGCGGCGTTCGGTTCAGCGTGAGCCCGGGGTTCGATCGAGCTCTCGTCATCGACCTCGACTCCGGTGCCACACCGGAGCTGGTCCGCGCCGAGCTGAGCGGCGCGCTGACCAGCGCCCTCCTGCGCGCGGCGCTCGAGGGGCTCGAGCCCGAGCTCACCGCGACGACCATCCGGCTCTCGCTGCCCTCGAACCGCCGCGCGCACGAGCACCAGAGCGCGCTGGGCCAGCTGGTCACCATCGCCAACGCGGCGGCCACGCGCGCCGACCCGGAGCCCGAGTCACCCCGGCAGCGCCGCGTGTTCGCGGTCTGGAGTCGCCTCGGGCCGGTGGAGGAAGCGCCAACTCGCCTCACGCTGGAGCGCCCGAGCGGTACGTTCGAGCTCGAGCTCGACGCCGACGCGCGAGAGACTCGGATCGATCTCACGTTCGCCAGTCCCGTGGCCACGGATCTGGCGGTAATCAGCGCCGAGCCGCACGCCGAGCCGTTGGAGGATCTCGAGCTGGGCGACGCGGACTTCGACCGCATGTTCGTCATCGGGGGCGACGAGGACGAGGCCCGGCGCGAGCTCGGCCCGGAGGTGCGAGAGGCGCTGCTCGTGCTGGTGCGGGATGGGGCGGCCGTCGAGGTTCGACCGGACGTGCTGACGGTCACCGTGCCCGGCGCGCTCGACCGCGAAACCGCCGTCGAAAGCTGGATCGGCGCCATGGAGCGGGTCGCCGCGGCCTTCGCGGAGCGCTTGGAACGCAGCGCGTATCGCTGAGCCTCACGCGGAGAGCTTGCAGCGCTTCCCAGTCGGCGAGCTCGTGTCGGCCTTGCAGGTGCCCGGGCAGCAGTCGTTGTCGCTCTGACAAGCCGTTCCAGAGACACCGCAGCAGAACCCTTTGGTGCCGCACTTGTTGCTGCAGCACTGAGCGGGTGCCGTGCACGCCGTGCCGAGGTCTTGGCAGCTCCCCGAGTCGCCAGCGTCCGTAGCGCTGCCCGCCGCGCCGCTCGAGCCGGCCGCACCGCCGGTCGCGCCGCCTGCTACGCCGCCCGATCCGCCGGCACCTCCCGTGGCGCCGCCTGCTGCACCGCCAGTTCCGGTTCCGGCGCTGCCGCCGGTGACGTTGCCCGCGGCGCCGCCGGTGGCCGCCCCTGCCGCGCCGCCGCTGCCCGACTCGTCCGACCCTTCACAGGCCAAAGCGAGAAAGGCCAGGGAAGTTGCCACGAAGACAATGCGTTCGATCGACATGGGCCGGAGGATAAGTCCGTTGCGAAGCCGGCGCCGCAGGTTCCTCCGGGGGCCCTGCGCAACACTTGCACCCGAGGTGCTGTCCACCGGGGGTGTCCCTCAAGGCTTGTAGCTCAGCGCGATGGTCGGATTGAAGACGGTCGAGTCGCAGCCGTCGTCGATGCCCTTGTTGATCACGAAGTCGAGCTTGTCACCGGGCGCGACGCTGGTGGCCACGTCGAAGCTCACCCCGACGCCGTCGTCCTTTGCGACGCTGTTCTGCCAGAGCACGCTCGCGCCCTTGCGGATCGACACGTTCACGCCGTCCGACCCGCAGCCCGCGTGGCCGTCGTAGGCCTTGCCGGTGATCTTCACGTTGCCGGTCTTCGTCGCCGTCCAGCGCCTCACCGCGTCGAGCGCGGCGCCGGGGTGCCCGCCGCTCGGGTTCAAGAGCAGGTAGGTCTCGGCGCCCTGCCACCAGTTCTTGCTCGCGTCGAAGACCATCGGGCTGCCGTCGGAGCTCAGGTAGCTCCAGCCCTTCGTGCCCTGCACGCCCGAGAAGTCGGCGGAGGCCTGGAAGCTGGCGGCGCACCAGCCGTCCTGACACGTCTCGCCCGCCGCGCAGGCCTTGTTGCAGCCTCCGCAGTGGCTGGTGCTCGAGCTCACGGTCACGCACTGGCTGCCGCACAACGTGGTGCCCCCGAAGCAGGCGAGCACGCACGAACCGTTGCTGCAGCTGGCGACGCCGTTCGGCGGGTCGGTGCAGGCCTTTCCGCAGGTCCCGCAGTGCTGCTTGCTGGTCTTCGTGTCCACGCACGCACCCGAGCACAGGCTCAGACCCGAGGTGCACGCGCAGGCCCCCGACTGGCAGGTCTGGTTCGCCGCGCAGGGGCTGCCACACCCTCCGCAGTGCTGGGGATCCGTCGCGGTGTTCACGCACGACCCGCTGCAGTTCGTCAGGGCCCCGCAGTTGGACGCGCACGAACCGGCCAAGCACACCTCCGACGCCGCGCAGGCCTTGCCACAGCCGCCGCAGTGCTCGTGGTTGGCCTCGGTGTTGATCTCACAACCGTCCGCGGCTTGCTTGTTGCAGTCCGCGTAGCCCACGTCGCAGGCCTTCACCGAGCACTGGTCGGACTCGCACTTCGCCGACCCCTGGGCCACCACGCACGGATCGCAGGCGGTGCTGCCGCAGCCGTGATCTGGGTCGGTCGTCTCCACGCACGCGCCGCACCACTTCTGACCCGGCCAGCACAGCGCACCGTCTTCCGGGCTCGTCGTGTCGTGGCCGGCGTCCGCCGAGCCACCGCTCCCGCCGGAGCCCGGCGGCTCGTCGCTGGACGACTCCACGGCCATGCAGGCGACCGCTGCCGCTGCTGCCACCATCCAGGCGACCGAGCGCATTCCGATAGAATAGCCCATCCCGGACTGGACAGCGGATCTCGCGGTCGATAGCGTTCCTTTCCGTGTGGGAGTGGCTCTCCGTCCTGGTGGTGCTCGCTTCGGGGTGGACTCAGCGCTCGGCGATCCAGAGCCGCGTGCACGACCACGAGTTCGATCGGGTCAGCGTGCAGAGCTCCGAGTGCTCGCTCGAAGTGAAACTCTGGTTCACCGCGCCGGAGTCCGGCTACAAGGACCGCTCGCCTCGGCGCAACAGCTACCTGTTCCGGGCGCGCGTGAAGCTCGACGACGGGCGGCAGGTGACCAGCGAGCTGTTCCGGACCTCGAAGCCGGGTCGAAAGCTCCAGACCTGGACCCACGACACCAGCGCCGAGGGCTGCTGGGCCAAGCAGAAGCCCGCGCTCCGCTCCGTGGTCGTCAACGGCTGCCGCGGCCGGCGCTGCGTGGTGCCGGAGCTCGAGTAGCCGTCAGTCACACTCCGCGTACGCCTCCTCGAAGATCGAGGCGCCGAGCGTGGCGTCGCCCCAGACGTTGCCGGAGAAATTGGTGTTCTGGCAGTTTCCGCCGTCCCAGAACGGGTTCGAAGTCCCGTCCTTGTTCGTCCAGAGGGTGCGGTTGCCGATCATGGCGTTGTCCTGACACGTCACGCCGGACTGATCCCAGACGTAGGCTCCCACGTTCGAGTAGGCGTTCTTCGGGCTGAAGGCACGGTTCTGCTCGAACGTGATGTGGCTACCGCCGGCGATCGCGAAGCCGACGTTGGCCGTCTCGACCAGCGTGTTGTGGTGGACGTACAGGTACTCGGAGCCCGAGTCGCCGGTCATGATCCCGGAGCCGGAGGTGCTGGGCCCACCGCCGCGCAGGCGGTTGAATGCGATCTCGATCGGGCTCTGGGCGGTGCCGCCGGACTTGTACATGCTCACGTGGTCTTCGGGGCCCGCCTGGTAGCCGGGCACGGTCTGGTCGCTGACGTTGCACGCGATGCGGTGGCCGGCGCCGTGAATGTCGTCGAATTGCACCATCTGACCTCGGGGCATGGGCCCGCGGATGCGCGTCACCAGGTTGTGGTCGAAGACGATGTCGCCGTTCGGGTCGGTCTGGGCGTAGAGCGCGCTCGCCACGTCGTCGAAGGCGACGTGATCGACGCGGACGTCGTGGGAGGCGTAGAGATACACGCCCACGCCCTCGGAGCCGGGACCGCAGGGGCCGATCTTGCTGTCCGTGATGCGCACGTTCTGGACGCCGTCGCCCTTGATGCAGGGCCCGCTGGTCGAGGTGACGTGGACACCGCTCACGGTCTGCCCGCTGACCAGGGTGATGGGACCCGAGGGCGTGAAGGTCGTGCTGGAGGGGCCGATGCCGCCATTGCCGCCGCCGCTGCCCGCGGCGCCCGCAGCCCCACCGGTCGCGCCGCCGCTGCCCCCGCTGGCCGTACCCGCCGCGCCCCCGCTCGGGCTGCCGGCGCTGCCTCCGTTGCCTCCGCTGGCCGCGCCGCTAGCGCCGCCGCTGCCTCCCGTCCCCGCCGTCTCATCCGTCTCGGAGCAGCCGGCGAGCAAGAAGGCCAGCGCGAGCAGGGCTGCCGAAGAGCGCATCCCGCGGAGTCTAGCTCATCGCGTATGATCACCCCAGATGAGCCAGCCGAAGGACGTGCACGCGACCGCGGTTCAGCTGGGCGGGGTTCCCCCGATCTCGAGCGGCTCGCTGCCCAAGAACCGCAGCGTGTTCACGGTGCTCACCGGGCCCGAGCCGGGGCGGGTGTTCTCGCTCGACGGGGCCGAGCTGGTGTTCGGGCGGGACGACGCGGCGAGCGGCAAGCTGCCCGACGACGGGCTGTCGCGGCGTCACGCCCGGGTGTTTCGCAAGGACGGCGTCACCTTCGTCGAGGATCTGGGCAGCACCAACGGCACCTTCGTGGGCGAAGAGCGCATCAGCGCCGCGCGCCAGTTGGCGGACGGCGATCGCATCGGCCTCGGGCGCAACGTGGTGGTCAAGTTTTCGCTGCTCGACGCCCTGGAGGAGGAAGCGCAGCGCGCGCTCTACGAGTCCACCGTGCGCGATCCGCTGACACGGGCGTACAATCGGCGCTACCTCGAGGAACGGCTGAACAGCGAGCTGTCCTACGCGGGCCGGCACGGCGCCGACTTGACCGTGTCGATGATCGACGTGGACCACTTCAAGCGCATCAACGACGGATTCGGCCACCCCGCCGGCGACCTGGTGTTGAAGATGGTCTCGTCGGCGATCAGCCGCTCGCTGCGCGCAGAGGACGTGTTCGCCCGCTACGGCGGGGAGGAGTTCGTGGTGGTCTTGCGCGGCATCCCACCGGACAAAGCCCTGCAATTTGGCGAGCGGGTCCGCGCCCTGGTCGAGTCCCTACCCGTGACCTGGGAGGGCAAGCGCATCCCCATCACCGCCAGCGTCGGCGTCGCCACGATGACCGCCGCGCGCCCCTTCGCGAGCGGCGCCCAGCTCATCGCTGCCGCCGACGCCGCGCTCTACGCCGCCAAGCACGGCGGGCGGAACCGCGTCGAAGCCGGCTGAGGCCCCCGAAACTTGGCCAAACGCGCCGCGGCGCCCTACCTCCCGGGCGTGGCCCCGTCCCCTCTCGTCCTTGGGGGCGCGGCTCACGGGAGGCAGACATGAGCTACGAACAGGAACGGCGCGCCAGCGGAATGCAGCGCGTCCCCGTGCAGGCGCTGGTCGAGATTTGTGGCCGCGACGTCGGCGGTGCACCGGCCTTCGAGGCCGAGAGCATCGACGTCAGCGGGCGCGGCATGCAGCTTCGAACCGCGTACCTGCCGGAGGTCGGCGCCCCCCTGGTCTGCCGCTTCGAGAACGGCGGCAACGAGATCGTGGTCGAAGGAGCCGTGGCCTGGCGCCGGGAAGGCGACCGAGGCGGCGAGTTCGGCATCAAGTTCACCGCGCTGGACAGCGGCAGCGTCGAAGCGCTCAAGGCGCTGTGCGGCATGTCCGGCGAGACGGCCCAGGAGGCGGAGCCAGGGCACGACAAGGACGAGAGCCAGTCGCCCGCCGGCGCGGGGATGCGCGTGCGTCTCCACATCGACGGGCTGGGCTCACCGATGAAGGCCTGCGTGCGCACCGGCACTCACAAGCAGGTTCAGGTGGCCTCGAACCTCGAGTTCCTCAAGGTCGGGCGCCACCTGGAGATCGAGGACGTCGGCGCCGGCGAGCGCCGCGGCGCGCAGATCGACGGCGTGGACGTGGTGATCGACCCCCAGACGCGGGTGCCGCAGCTGGTGGTCGCGCTGCGCTACGACGGCGCGACGGACGACACCCCCGAGCCCAGCGTGATCGACTCCGAAGATGGCGCGGAGATCGGCGGGCGCGGCGCGAACATCGGCGGCTTCACCGCTGCCGCCGCCAGCACCGAAGACGAGGGCACGTTCGGCGACGACGACTTCGTGGACGGGGCGGAGATGAACGAAGAGGCCGCCGCGATGCGTGGCAAGGTCGCCAACATGGCGGTCGAGGCAGGCGCTGCGGCGAAGAAGGGCGGGGCCATGTTCGCCAAGCTCGGCGGCGCCGCCGCCGTCGGGGTCGGGAAGTTCTTCAAGGGAGCAGGGGCGAAGGTGATGGAGCTCAAGCACAAGCGCCAAGGCGACGCGCCGCGCCGGACCACGGCCGCCGCGCCCTCGGGGGCGATGTCCCAGATGGGTCGCAAGCTGCGCCCGCAGACGGCCGCGGCTCAGGAGACCGAGCCGACGGAGCCGACCATCGATCCGGCGGCGAAGAAGCGTCGGGTCAAGAAGATCGCGGCGGCCAGCGCGCTCGGCGTGCTCTTGCTCACCGTCGGCGTGATCGCGATGAAGAAGCCGGCAGCGCCGCCCGGTGCCGAAGCGAGCAAGGAGCCCGCCGCGGCCATCGCGGTGGCCGCGAAGCCGGGTGACGTCATCGACGTGGACGAGCAAGGCAACCCAATCGCGGCCGCGAAGGGTGCCGACAAGATGGCCGCCCCTGGCGCGACCGGCGCCAACGCCGACGTGCCGCTCTTCGGCCCGACGCCGATGGCCACCATGGAGCCCGCGCCGCTCGGTGCGGTCCCCGGCTCCGCCGACGACGCGGAAGGCGGCGAAGAGGCCGAAGACGCCAAGGGCGCCGAGGCCAAGGAGAAGGCCGCCGCCAGCGCAGCGGTGGAAGACGAGGTCTTCGGCGAGTCCGGCGACGAGGGCGAAAAGGCCGGCGGCGATGCGTCGCCGTGGGGCCACGGCAAGCTGCACGAGCCGGTCGTGCACCGCCTGCGGCTCGACAAGGCCGGCACGAAGATCCAGGGCGCGGTCAACGCCACCGGCTTCACCGTGGTCCTGCCGGGCGTGAAGGTGATGGAGTCACCCGACGGCATCATGCAGCGCGACTCGCGCATCGCGCGGGTGAAGACCAAGAACGGCTCGAGCGGCGCCGAGATCAGCTTCCAATTCAAGGACGGCATCCCCGGCTACAAGGTCCGGCTGAAGAAGGACTCGGTGGAGTTCTTGATCAGCTCGGCGGCGAAGCAGGGCGGCGCCGGCGTGGCGAGCACCGGCGGCAAGAAGGCCAAAAAGAAGACCGCGTCCGTCACCAACGACAAGAAGGCGGCGAAGAAGGCCTCGACCGGCAAGAAGGGCGGCAAGGCGACCGCCAAGAAGAAAGCGAAGAAGAAGGCGGGTTGAGCGCCTTCGGGTCGCGACGAGCCCCGTTGCCGAGAGCGGCAGCGGGGCTTTCGTCTATTCGGCGTCTGGTCGAGGGGCGTGCGAGTCGTCACTCGCGCGAAAGGGGGCCTTGTCCACCAACGCTCCCGGCTGGGCGTCGTAGATGTGGGTGAGGCGC
Organism: Polyangiaceae bacterium; assembly: GCA_015075635.1. Taxonomy (NCBI): domain Bacteria; kingdom Pseudomonadati; phylum Myxococcota; order Polyangiales; family Polyangiaceae; species Polyangiaceae bacterium. Next base: position 841,632 of record JABTUA010000002.1, on the reverse strand, counting down.
ACCTCGGAGTGCGCCTTGTGGACGTGCTTGCGGGCGCGGAAGATCTGCCCGAGCGGGCGCATGCTCGGGAGGGTGTTCCAGGCGTTGAACTGCAGCGGCGACCACGGGAAGCGCTGGCTCAGATCGGCCTGGGCGGACGCCGGGAAGGTGAGAGTGCCGACGGGGACGTAGGGCGACTCGGTCTCGTCCCACTGGAGGTCGCAGTACTCCGCCGCCATCACGCTCTTCGGAGGATCGTCCGGGCCGGGAGTCGGGATGCACCCAGGGGTCGCCAGCTGGACGCACAGGTCGAACACCGCGTCCTTGCCCGCGGCGACCCAGGCCTTTGGCGCGTCGCGGTGCAGCGTCGTGGGCTCACCGGACGCCTCCGCGGTCCGACCGAGGTCGTGCGTCGCGTCGCCGAAGCGTTTGACGAGCATGCCGATGACTCTGCGTTGAGTGCGACCTGTTCGAGGCACAGATGAGCTCCTTTCCTTCGTCCGCATGCGTGCCCACGGCGCTGCCGCTGACAATGACCACCAAGGGCAATCCGTGCACACCCCATTCGACGTGGGGTGTGCCCGAACCGTCTCACGGTGTGAGAATGGCGAGCGTCGCGCGAAGCATCGGCTCGAGCAGCGGCTCCACCTCGCAGAGGCGCGCTTGCTCGACGGCTCGCCGCGCGTCCGCTCGCTTGAACCCCATCCGAACCAGCGCTCCGAGCACCTTTTCGGACACGCCGCCCTCGGGCGCGGGCGTCGGCGCCGGTGGCGCCGGTGGCGTGCTCTGTCTTCGCCTCGCTCGCGCCTCCGAGATCTCGTTCTGGATGTGGTCCTCACCGAAGACCTGGCGCGCTCGGTGGGCGTTGTGAGGTCTGCAGAGCAAGCAGCAGTTGTCCACCGTCGTGGGCCCGCCCTTCGCGAACGGGTCGATGTGCTCGATGGTCAAGAAGCGCGTCGCCGAACACCGCCGCCCCTCGGCGTCCGTGAAGGTGCACTGGTCGCCGTCCCGCTCCCTGACCGCTCGCTGGACTTCCACCGGAACATGCCGCGAGCCCGGCTTCGTCTCGCGGCGCTTGCGGGGCTTGCCCGCGCCGGCGCGGCGCTTCGTCTCCCGCTCGATGAGCAGGTCCAGCGCGCGCTCGAGGATCGTCGCGAGGTCGCCGCTGGGCACCGTGTGGCTGAGCAGCGCCCGGGCCTGCTCGAGCTTGTCGCGGAACGCAGCGTGGGCGCTGAATTCCACGCGAACGCTCTCCGGCGAGAGCGGCTCGACGCGAGGGCGAGGCGCCTGGGCCGGCGGGGCCGGGGTACCTGCCCCGGACCATGTGGACAACTGCCCTTGTACCGGCTCGGGCGTGACCGGGGTGATGGTCGGCGGCACGGCCGGCCGCGGGAACCAGCGGGCGAGCAGCTCCTCGAGCTGTCGCTTGGACTTCCCTCGCGCCTCGGCGAGGAGCTGCTCGGCGTTGTCGTCCGTCAGGTGGCCGGAGAGCAGGAACAGCCCCGTCAGGTGGAGCTCGCCGCTGGCGAGGTCATCGAGCACCTGGGGGAACTGCTGGGCCAGGCGGGCCACACGCACACGCTTGGTCGCGCTGTCCTCGGAATAGCCGAGGCGCTCGGTGCAGTAGGCGAAGAGGGAGGAACACGCATCGTCCAGGTACAGGTTGCGGCGGTCGAGCTCTGCCAGGTGGAAGATGACGTTGGCGCACGCCGACCGCTCCGAGCTCACGGCGGCCGAGAGCCGCTCGCGAAGCTCGTGGTCGGAGACCGAAGAGAGAGCGTTCATGCTTTCTGGTCTACCACGCGATTTTTCGAGCTCACCGCTGGCACGCAGAGCGCGTTTCGAGCACCGGAAAGCGTCGCGCGTCGTCGCGCGCACGAACGCGCACGAGCGCGTCAGCACGGGCGAGCGAGAGGCCATCGGCGGCGTGGTCGTCGAACGCGAACGAGCGTCGCCAGAAAATGCGTCAAGAGAAATCGACGGTCTCGATGCTCTTTCTCTCAGGTCACCGTACGCTGAAATGGTGCTGGCACGCGGCCAGCTGGGGCGTGCACGGGATGCCCTTGGTGGTCTTTGTCAGCGGCAGCGCCGTGGGTCCGGAAGCTGCGACCGAGCGGGACTGGCTCACTCCGGCGCGTGGTAGATGATCCTCGCGCGCTCCCGGCTCGCGTGGAAGCGTCGGTCGGTCGTCAGATTCCGTGGCACGCCCGGATCGCGCAACATGGCCAGGTGCTCGTTGGCCATGCCGCGTACGTGGGGCGGCTGCGTCGCGTCGGCGACGAGCTTCTGCATCGTGCTTCGGCAGCGATCGCCGAGCAGGCTGAGCGCCCAGAACGCCTGGTCCACGGCCTCGTCGGTGGCCAGCCGGGCCGCCTCGCCGACGAGGCCGCAGGCGCCCTTGGGCTGCGTCTTGGCGAGCAAGTACACGCTGAGCTCGCGGGTGAAGCCCTCGCGGTCGAGCAGACCGAGCACCCAGCGTTCGTCCCCGCGGGCCGCGAGCTCTTGCACGATGCGGCCGTGCTCGGTGACGACGTGGGCGCCGAAGCGCGGCCAGGCGTCCCGCGAGTAGCGGCGCATGTGCTGCTGCCTCGCCATCTGCAGGCGCTTCACCGCCAGATCGGCTGCCCCGGGCAGCTCGAGGCGCATCATGTAGTACGCCGCCACCCAGGGCGCGGTGCCGTCGTCCTGCTCGTCGGCTACCCAGGCGTCGAGCTGCTTCTTCGCCGCCGTGTCGCCCAGCGCCGCGAGCGCCGCCAGGTGCTTCGCGCGCTTCTCCGGCTGGTAGTCGTTGCGGCTGCGATCGCCCGCCACGTCCGGCTCCTTCGAGCGCTTGGCGAGCCAGGCGAGCAGGCGCTTCTTCGCCGGATCCGCCGCTGCGCTGCGGGTGGCCTCGAGCCAGGTGAGCATCTCGTCGTAGCGATGCCGGTGCATCCACACGTCCAGCTCGGACGCGTCCTGGCCCGGGTAGAGCGCCGGCATCAGCGTGCTGTAACACTCGACGCTACGCTGCGTGACGAGGGACGCCGTGTTCAGCTCGGCCCGCAGCTCCCGCGCGAGCTCGGCGTCTCCGAGCCGCAGACGCGTCGCAAGGACCGCGCAGCCGCCGGAGCCGTGGGCGAGGGCCACGCTGTCCTTGCTGACCTTGGCCGAGGCGCGCCGGAGCAGCGCCAGGGTCTCCGGCGTCGGCGTGACCAGGAGCGGCAGCAAGTCCGAGTAGAGCGTGACGTTCTGCGAATGGAGCTTGGGCTCGTCGAGCCCGCGCGCGATGAGCTCCTGCGCGTACTTCTGCGCCAGCGCGGGATCGAGCCGTGGCAAGCTGTCCAGGGTGTCGCGCCAGAGGTTCCATCCGTCGCGCTCGAGCGAGCGCAACAGCGCCAGCACCCGCGGCGCCGAGGCCACGTCGCCGAGGTCGGCCAGCGCGCGCGCCGCGGCGTGCTTGGTGCGACGGCGCTCGCCGTGCTCCCACGGCTCGGCCTCTCTGGGCAGCGGGCGGTCGAGCTCGCGCTGCAAGAGCGGCGCCGCCTCGGCGATGGACAGGTACCCCGCCGCCAGCATGTTCTCCTGCCGCCACGACTCCGTGTGCGGGTGGCCGTAGAAGCGCGTTCCCGGCGCGGCGCCGATGGCGCGCAAGATCCCCGGCGTGCCCCGGGGCACGCCGATGCAGTAGAAGGTGTTGCGGCTCTCCAGCGCCACGACCGCGGGCTCCTCGGGTCGCGGCGTCGGCTTCGGCCGCGTCGTGCGCCGCGACGGCATCGGATCCACCTCGGCGACGTCGAAGACCTCGAGCTTGGCGCGCTCGAGCCGGGGTGGCCGGCGGCGGGCGAGGGGCATCCAGTCGTCGGCCTCGCGAGCGCGCTGCTCGGGCTCCGGTCGGACCGGCGCGACCTTGCGCTCCTCGTGACAGACCGCGTAGCGCGGCGGGTGGGCGAGCGCGGCGCCGGAAGCGAGCCACACCGCGGCGAGCCAGCGCGCGTTCATGGCGTCGCCTCGTAGAGCGCGCTCTCGGCGTTCTCGCGGGCATCGCAGTAGAGCGTCGCTTCGGGTCGGCGCGAGCTGAAGAGAGCGCTGGCCCAGTGCGAGCCGCGCTGTTCCGGTAGGCGTACCTGATAGCTGGCCTCGACCCAGAGCTCGCCGTCGAGGTAGCGCACGGTGTGGACGTGCAGCGGAGCCGAGGGTTCGGAGAAGCGCAGGGTCGGCAGCGAGACGCGCTCCGACCCGCGGTAGAGCGCGCGCCCGCCCGCCAGCCAGAGCGTGCCGTGACCGTCGGTGGCGACCGACATCAAGCCGTCGGTGACCTTCGTCTCCACCCGCGTCCATTCCTTGCCGTCGAAGCGCGCCAGGTACGCCGCGCGCTCCGATGGCTCCTTGAAAGGCTCGTACGCCGTGGCGTAGAGCTCGCGCTCGCTCGCCGCCGCGAGGCTCAGGTTGACGATCCCGGCGAGCGTCTCCCCGCCCGGCAAGAGCGTGGCTCGCCAGCGCTTCGCGCCCGGCGCGCCCAGCGCGACGACCAGGTTGGTGACGCCGTAGTTCGCGGCCTTCTCGTCGTCGCAACGTCCGGCCACGACCAGGCCTCCCTCGGGTGTCGTGGTCCAGGTCAGGGGTACGAACGCGAGCTCCTCACTGCACAGCTCGCGATCGGGCAGCTCGGGCAGGTCTCGCGCGGACCTCGGGACCGTCACGGGCTCTTCGGTCGAGCGCCAGCCGGCGTCGAACAGGTATCCGGCCGGCGTGCGCTCGAACAGCGGGCCGCGCTTCAGCAAGCTATAGCGGACGGTGGTGCGCACCAGCCAGGGCTCGTCGGCGCTGCCGCCGAGGGCCAGCTCCCCGACTACCCAGCCGCGCGCGTCCGTGGGCAGCCCTTGCAGCAACGAAGCGCGCCGGAACGCCTTGCCGCCGCGCAGCTCGACGATGGACTCGGCCGTCGCTAGCCGGTCGCCGGGTAGCCAACCCGCCAGCACGCGGCCGTGATCGCCGTAGACCAGGAAGCGCCGCTTCCCCGCCGCCTGCACCGACAGCTTCGGGCACGGCCCTTCGGCGAAGACGTGGAGCTCCGAAGGTGGCGCGGCGGCTGCCGCCGGAGCGCGCGGCGGGGCCGGCGTGCACGCGCTCGCGAGCGCGGCGAGCGAGAGGGTCAGCGCGAGCTTCACGAGCGCCGCGAAGATATCACGGAAAATCTCGGCGCCCCCTTTACGCCGGCGCCGAGATCTGGCCCGCTCCCGCCGGAAAGAGAGGGACCATGGATCCGTTCGCCCCCATCAACGGCATTTCGCTGGAACGCTACGCCGAGCTGGGCGCCGCCCTCGACGGCGTCGACAAGGACAAGGCGAAAAAGGAGGAGATCCTGCGGGCGGAGGGGGTCACGGTCGCCGACTACGACGCTGCGGTCGCCGGCTGGACGGCTCGGATGCAGGACATGTCGCTGATGGGCCGCGTGGCCACGGCGTTCATGCCCATGTACCAGGCCGCGCTGGCCCGCAAGAAGGGTGGCGCCGCCCGCGTCAGCTACGAGGACTACGTCCACGTCAGCGCGCTGATCAAGATCTACGGCTTCGAGGCCGCCATCGAGGCGGCGGGTGTCTCGATGAGCGACTGGACCGAGGCGGGCGGCCACTGGAACAACACCATGGCCGCCAACATGATGCAGTACGCCGGGCACCACAACTACGTGAGCCAGGAAGAGGCGAAGATCCGCGGCGGCGCTCCGCCCCGCAAGGTCACCGTCACGAAGGACACCAGCGCCGCGGCGCAGGCCGCGCCGAACGCGCAGGCCTTGCAGCAGCAGGCCATGATGGATCCGGTGCAGGCGGCGATGATGAACCCCGCCTACCAGCAGTCGCAGATGGCCGCGGCGTCGATCATGGCGAACCCGCTGGGCTTCGGCCTGGGGCAGGCGGCGAGCTTCATGACTGGCGGCATCGTAGCAGGCTCGAAGGTCAAGGTGGCCTGGTCCGACGGCAACCAGTACCCGGCGTCGGTGATGCAAGCTGCGCCGAACCAGTACCTCGTGCAGTTCGACAACGGCTCGCAGCAGTGGGTGCCGTCGAACGCAGTGAGCAAGGCGTAGCGCCATGAACTGCGAGACGTGCGGCGCGACGCTGTCCTTGCAGGACATGACGCAGCCGAACTGTCCCTACTGCAAGAACGTGCTCAAGCACCACGCCCGCGCGGCGGAGCACGCGGCGCTGGTGAACAAGGTCCTGGACGACCGCATCCGCGCCCAATACCCGGGCATGCCGCCCGGGCAGGTCCCGCAGATCGGCTACGGCTTCGGCGCCCCGATGAACCCAGGGTTCCAACAGTTCCAGGAGCAGCAGTTCCAGACCGCGATGAAGCGCGCCGGCTGGATCACCGTCGTCTCCATCCTGGTGCCCATCGTCATGCTGCTCGTCATCGGCGGCGGCATGGTGGCCTGGATGCTCTTCAGCATGTAGCGACGGTGACACTGCGCCAGAGCTATCGCTGCCGGGGTTGCGGCTTCGGCTTCGGCCCCATCGGCGTCGGCCCGCTGTCGCCCTCGCGGCGACAGGTCTTCCGCTACTGCCGCGCTTGCTGCACCGGGCAGGCCCTGTTCGTCACGGACCCGGGCCAGGTGCTCGGCTGCGTTCACTGCCGCTCCGGGGAGCTCGTGGACGTGCAGTCGAGCTGTCCGCTGTGCGGCTCCGCCGAGGTGGGTTGGGAGACTCGGCTCTGAGTCAGAAGCGGTAACCGAGGCCAGTCGCCAGCCGGAAGTCCCAGCTGCTCTGGGCGGTGACCTCGTACTCGAGCGTGGCGGGATTGACCTTCACGCGGTCCGACCACTTCGAGTCCTGGGACATGTTCTTGGCCGCGCGCAAGTCGATCGGGATCTCCAGGTTCTCTCCGAGGTGAATCGCGAGGCCGAAGGCGAAGGTGAGCATGGTGGAGCTCTTGCTCTTCGCCGAGATCAGGTCCTCGATCTGCTGCTTGTTCGCGACGTTCTCCTTGACCTCGATGCTCGCGTCCACCGAGCTGCCCGCCACGTACTCGGGGCCCAGGCCGAGCCACAAGCGCCCGAAGGGAGTTGGCACGATGCCCTTGAAGAGCAGGCCCGTCCTGAGCCCGCTCATCGTGACCTTCTCCGTGACGTCCACGACGCCGTTGTAGGTCACGTTGCGCTGCAAGGCGGAGCTGTCGTAGCCGAGGTCGAATTCCACCCCGAGGTGCTGGACGAAGCGCGCCTCGTAGTAGGCTGCGGCGCCCCAGCCGAAGCCGCCGCCGCTGGCGGGGAACCCGAGCCCTTCGTAGCCGGCAGGAGAGACGTCGCTCGGCGCGGTCCAGACGTTTCCGCCTGCGAGGAGCTTGAGCCCCGCGGAAGACTCGAAGCTCTTGGGTTTGACCGCCGCCGGCTGGGCCAGCGCTGGCCCAGCCCGGAGCGCGAAACAAGCCCCCAACATCACCGGACCCAACCAGCGCTTGCCCTGCATGGCCGCGGAGCCTACGCCCCATGGGCGCGCGTGAGAACCCGCGGCGTGGCGTCGAACGCCTGGCCACTATAGAGTGACGTCATGCGGATCTTTGCTTGGCTGGTCTTGGGGACACTATCGCTGACCGCTGGCTGTGGCGGTGACTCCGACTCCGGTGGCGGCTTGGGAGGTGGCGGGTCGGGGGGAGCAGGCGGCAGCACCGGAGGCTCGAGCAGCGGTGGCGCGAGCAGCGGTGGCAGCGCGGGCTCGGGTGCCGGCGGCGGCGCGACGGGTGGTTCGGCGGGCACCGGTACGGGTGGCAGCGCGACCGGAGGCGCGGCGGGCACTGGAACGGGTGGCAGCGCGACCGGAGGTGCGGCGGGCACCGGCACGGGTGGAACGGGCACCGGAGGCAGCGGCACGGGTGGCAGCGGCACGGGTGGAACGGGCGGTGGCACCACTTGCACGAGCAACGCCAGCTGCACCGGCCAGACCTACTGCCTGTTCCCGGACAACCTGTGTGGCAAGGGCCAGGCCGGAACCTGCGACACCATCCCCAAGATGTGCCCCGACATCGCCGCGCCGGTGTGCGGCTGTGACGGCAAGACCTACGGCAACGAGTGCGAGGCTCACGCCGCGGGGGTGAGCGCTGCCAGCAAGGGCGCGTGTCCCAGCACGGGTGGGTGCACGTCGAACACCGAGTGCGGCGCCGGATACTGCAAGAAGGCGGACGGGAGCTGCAACTCGACGGGTAGCTGCGCCACCAAGCCGTCCGCGTGCTCGGGCCTCTACGACCCGGTGTGCGGTTGCGACAAGAAGACCTACAGCAACGGCTGCGTGGCAGCGAGCTCGGGCGTGAACGTGGCGAGCAAGGGCGCGTGCAACTGAGCAGGGGAGAGCCGGGATGAAGAACGGGATGCGAGGGTTGCTGAGCGCCGGCTTGTGCGCGCTCTGCTTCGCGCACGCGTGCGGCGGGGAGTCCGAGGGCGATGGCGGCGGCGGCAAAGACGCCGGCAGCGGGGGCAGCGACGCCAGCGCGGGCGGGGGCAGTGCCGGCGCTGCTGGCTCGAGCGGCGGCGCGGCCGGCAGCGCGGGAAGCGGCGGCGCGGGCGGAGCGGCTGGCGCAGCGGGCGCCGGCGGGACCACGAGCGTGAGCTGCGCTCCACCGAGCGACGTCACGAAGGCGGCGGTCTGCGTGCTGCTCCAGCCCGAGCCGATGAAGTTCCTGCCCACGGATCCCAAGCTGGACGGCAAGGGAGTGCTGGTCGTGCAGCTGTTCGACACCGCGCAAGTCGAGACGGCGGACGGCGGCGAGGTGCCGGCGGTCGCCACGGTGGTCTTGCCCACGCCGAGCAGCGACGGCGGCCAGTCCGAAGACACGCTCGCCAACCTGACCCAACAGCCGATCCGCTTCGACGCCCTGCCGGTCCCGAGCGCGCTCCACGCACGGGCGCTGTTCTTCGACGACACGAGCGTCCTCGCGAGCCCGGTCGACTTCCCGGTTCCAGGCGTCTGGATCGCGGGCATCGATCTCGGCGCCGGGCTCACCGAAGACCCCCCGCTCTTGCCCGTCGCCGCCACGGCGGGGCAGGGCACGGGGGTGACGCGCAAGCTGTGGGCCCTGCGCAAGCTGACGGTGCAGGTGTCGCGCGCCGCGGGAGTGAGCCCGAAGGGCAACGGGCAAGGGCCCCTCGGGGTGCTGGTGACCGACAAGGCCCAGGTGAGCTCGACCTCGAAGGTGTTCGGCACCGGCGTGTTGCCGTGCGCGGACGTGTCCGGGACGCAGAAGGCGAACGTCGGTGGCATCCTGTTCGGGGCGGGTCCCTACTGGCTGACCGCGGTGCTCGACGACTATGGCGTGGGCAGCAACGACCTGTCGGGGGCGTTGACGGCGCTCGAGCTGACCGGCGGGGGCCCGAAGATCCCGGCGAAGAACCAGCTCAACTTCGCGCCCGACGCCTACGCGGTCAACGCCACGGTCGAGCTCGACCTGGCCTTCGATCCGCCAGACGGCGGCGGAGACGCGGTGAGCTGCGGGACCGCGGACGCGGGCGGCGACTGACGCTCCGAGCCCCCGCTTCGGCTTCGTGCTAGACGGCGCGACGATGCCGGAGAGCACCCATGTCGAATGAGCTAGCAGCGACCCCGGACTGGCGCGCGGGCGTCGCCGCGATGGTCGAGAGCCGCCGCGCCGAGACCTTCATCCTCACGCTGATCATCCTGAACGCCGTCGTCCTCGGGCTGGAGACGACGCCCTTCGGGGCTCGCCACATCACCGTCCTGCACCAGCTCGATCGGGTCATGCTCGGTGCGTTCGTGATCGAGCTGGTCGCCAAGATGGCGATCCACGGACGCAACTTCCACCGCGATCCGTGGCGCATCTTCGACTTCGTGGTGGTCGCCATCGCGTTGCTCCCCGCCACGGGCCCGCTCGCCGTGCTGCGCGCCCTGCGCGTGCTGCGCGTGCTGCGCCTGATCACGGTCGTGCCGACCATGCGCCGCGTGGTCGGCGGCCTGCTCAGCGCCATCCCGGGGCTGGGCGCCATCATGAGCATCATGGTGTTGATCTTCTACGTCGGCGCGGTGATCGCGACCAAGCTGTTCGGCGCGGACTTTCCGGAGTGGTTCGGGTCGATCGGCAAGAGCGCGTACACGCTGTTCCAGGTCATGACGCTCGAGAGCTGGTCGATGGGGATCGTCCGTCCCGTGATGGAGAAGCACCCCTTCGCGTGGGCGTTCTTCGTGCCTTACATCCTGGTCGCCACCTTCACGATGCTGAACCTGTTCATCGCGGTGATCGTGAACGCGATGCAGTCCCAGGCGCTTCAGCAGCGCGAGGAGGGGGAGGCCGCGGTCGAAGAGGACGCGCAGGCCGACCGCGCGGTGATCCTGGCCGAGGTTCGCAGCCTGCGGCAGGAGGTCGCCGCGCTTCGCCGCGAGCTCGGCGGGGTCAGCGGCGGCTGAGCGCCTCCCCTCAGGGCAGCTTCTGCCCGCGATAGGTCTTCATGAACGCCAGCCGATCGGCCTGGGGTGCGTGCAGGCCGTTGGCGCCCCAGTCGTAGCTGACGAAGCCCGCGAAGCCGACGGCGTTGGCGGCCTTGGACCGCACCTGGATGGCCTTGTGCCAGTCCGCCGCGCTCACGGCCTGGCGTCCCCATTTGATCGCGATGCCGTTGTCCATGACCGTGCCGGTGTTGCCGAAGTGCTCGAACAAAAAGAGGCGGCTCTTCGGCACTCCGCGCGCCATGTACGAATTCAGGGACGCGGCGTACTGCGACTGACACCACGCCAGCGAGAAGCCGCTGTCCTTGATCTCCTTGCCGGACAGGTACGACTCGATGCCGATGAAGGCGTACTTCGCCAGCTCGGTCCAGGACTCGCCGTTCGCCGCGACGGTCTGGAACGGGGCGGCCACCACGGTCGCCTTGCCGTACTTCTGCTTCATGGTCTTGGCGAAATCGATGACGAACTTCCGATACTCCGGCAGGCTCTTCCACATGCTGGGAGAGATCTCGTTGACCAGGAACCACTTGGGCACGCCGCAAGGAAAGCCCTTCTTGGCCTTCGCCAGCGCGGCGTCGGCGCGCGCGACTCCGCCGAGCTTCCAGTCGGTGTTCATGTCGTCGATGTAGACGGCCTGGAGGTTGCCGCTGCCCCAGGTGACCGACTTGTTCTTGTCGGAGCTCACCGCCAAGAAGTGACCCGGGAGCGCGGCGAGCGCGCTGAAGTCGGGCAGACACAGGCACTTGTCCTCGGCGCCGCTGCACTGGCCGGTGGGGTTGCACTGCAAGGTCGCGACGTCGAAGCGCGGCACGAAGGGGCCCGGAGGCGGACCGTTGGTCGGGCATCCGCTGGGCGCGTTGGCTGGCGGAGGCTCTTCGGCGGGCGTCGGGTCCTCTGTGGGCGGGGGCTCTCCGCCGGGCGGGGGCTCCTCCGGTGGGTCGGCGGGAGGCGCGCCGGCAGCGCCTCCGGGGTCGCCGCTCTCGCCCGCCATGCCGGACGCGCCGCCGAGGTCGTTCGGCACGCCCGCCGCACCGCCTTCGCTCCCTGCCGCGCCCCCCATCTCCGGCCCCCCGGGCTCGCCGGCGCTTCCCCCGGCTCCACTCACGACGTCGTCGTGAGACCCGGCGGTCGCGCCGTCGGCGGGGTCGCCGCAAGCGGACAGAGTGAGAAGCGCGAGGCATGCCCAGGCAGGTGAATTGAAGGCCATGCACGCCCTTCAGCAACCCATGTGCCAGGGCATTTTCCGCGGAGCTTCGGCCGTGCTCGAGCGCCGGCGCGCGCAGTTGAGCACGGGCCTGCGCAGCCTTGACGACGCCGCGTCCCTCGATTGGCATCCTCGACATGCGCGCCTTCGCCCTCGGCCTCTGCCTGATCGCCTGCGCATCGCAGCCGCCCGCGCAGCCCGCGCCCGCGCCCGTCGCCGCGGCCGCGGCGCCGCCCGAGCCCAGCGCGTCCGAGCCGCCCGCGGCGCCCGAGCCAGAGCCGCCGCTCGCCGCCGCCGAGCCTGAGCCGCCCGCCGTCGCGGAGCCCGAGCCACCCGCTGCCGAGCCCGAGCCGCCGAGCCCCGAGCCGCCCGTTGCCGCGGCCCCGCCGGCACCGCTGCCTGCTTCGGCGACCGCGCGGGATCCGCGCATGGCCGCGCAGCGCCCGCGGGCGCGTGCGCTGCTGGTCACCGAGCTGCAAGCGCTGGAGCGCTTGCACCAGGCGACGCCCAAGAGCTCTCCCGATCGCCCGATGCTCATGCGGCGGCTCGCCGAGGGCTACGTCGAGCTCGAGTACGCCGCGGAGCGGGAGCCGGGCGGAGCGAAGGTCGTGCAGGCCGCGCGCAAGAACGCGCTGAAGTACTACCTGGCGGTCCGCAGCGACTACCCGACGTTCGCGAAGCTCGACGAGGTCCTCTACTACGCCGGTTACGAGCACGAGCGCGGCGGCAACTTGGCGCAGGCCCGCGCGCTCTACCGCGAGCTCGGAACCAAGTTTCCGAATTCACCTTTCCTCGTGCGCATCCCCAAGAAGGTGCTGGGCCGCTGACGCGTGATGCGGATCGTCGCCGTCGCCGACACGCACCTCTACCACCGCGAGCTCCGGGTCCCGGACGGCGACGTCTTCGTCCACGCCGGCGATCTGTGTCGCAGCGGCCACGTCCGCGAGCTGGCCATCGCACTCGACTGGATCGCGGAGCTGCCGCATCGCCGCAAGATCGTCGTGGCCGGCAATCACGACTGGGCCTTCGTGCGCGACCGGGTCACGGCGCTCCGCCTGCTCGGGCCGGGGGTCGTCTACCTCGAGGACGAACGCCTCGACATCGGCGGCGTGTCGTTCTGGGGCAGCCCCTGGCAACCGGAGTTCTGCTCCTGGGCCTTCAACCTGCCGCGCGGTAAGGCCCTGGCCGAAAAATGGGCGCTGATCCCCGAGCCTGTGGACGTGCTCGTCACCCACGGACCGCCCCAGGGCATCGGCGATCGCACCAGCACCGAGCGGCGCGAGGGCTGCACGGACCTGCTGGTGCGGGTCCAGCAGGTGAGACCTCGGCTGCACCTGTTCGGTCACATTCACGAAGACGGCGGAGCCTGGCTGCTCGACGACACCTGGTTCGCCAACGTGACCACCTGGGAGTGCGAGCGAAGCCCGACGGTCTTCGACATCGACGTCGCCACCAAAGTCGTCACGGCCGTGGACGTCCCGGTTGCGCGGGGCCGCGACTCGGGCGCGTGAGCACGCGCGCACCGCGACGCCACCGCTTCCCTCGGCGACGGGTAGCTGGCGACGCCGGTTCCCACGCGGTAGGCTCGCAGCGTATCCCGCCCCGTCGTCTCCCGGCTCGGTGAGCTCCTCGCGGGGCGGGGCGACGTGAAGCTCGCCCTCCTGTTCGGCTCCTACGCCACCGGAAGTGGCCTGTTCGCGATTGGGGTGAACGCGCGAGAAGACTTCATCCTGGCGCGTGTCGCCAAGGACGGCTCCGTGAGCTGTGAGACATGGCCCCGACTGCCGGCCGGGCACCTGCAGCTCACGCTCGCGCTCTGGCCGGAGCGAAACGTGATTCAGCTGCCACGTGATACGCGACCCTACCTGGGCCTCTCGATCCCACCCCCGAAGGCGGGTTGGGGCGTCGGGTGGTTCTTCGCGACGAGCCGCAACTCCGCATGGCTGCAGATCCCCAAGTTCCAGGACGGGCGCAGATGGACTTCCCACTTCGACGGGAAGCGCTGGGTGCTGGCATCGGACCTGCCTTTCGGCATAGCCAACGACATGTGGGAGGACTTAACCGGGGTGACTTGGGCCATCCCCGAACGCGGACCGGTATTCGGGCTCAGTCCCGGCTGGGTCCGCCCGACCTGCCTGGCCAAGAATCACGGGAAGACTTGGAGTCTGGTTTCGGTCCCAGGGGACAGCTGGTTTCAGCCGCACTGGCTGACCGGAACCGCGGCGGACGACATGTGGTTCGTGGGCAGAAGTGTCGTACTGCAATGGGACGGTAGTCAGTGGCGTGTCGAGAGCTTTCAACCTCCCGTCGACCGACCTACGCCGGTTGGGGCGTCGTTCGTGGGTCGGCCATTCATGGACCAGTCCGGCTCGCTCTGGCTTCTGGGCACAGATCATTCAGACGGGAAACAGAAGCTCTTTCGGACCGATCCGAAGCCGCCCACCTCTGTCCGGGGTAGGCCACCCGGCTGAACCCTCCTTCACCCCCTCCGCCCCCGCCCCTTCCTCGTCACCGTCTCGAGCGCCGTCCGCGGGCTCGTGGTCAGCGTGTCGCTGTCGTCCTCCCCGCGTGCGAGACGCGTGAGCCCTGCGAACGCGATCATCGCCGCGTTGTCCGTGCAGGCGCGGAAGGCCGGCACGACCACGCGCAGCCCGGCCTTCTCGCCGGCCGCGTGAGCGCGCTCGCGGAGCTCGCGGTTGGCGGCGACGCCGCCGCCGAGCACCAGCGTCTGCACGCCCTCCTGCCGCACGGCGAGCATCGCCTTCTTCACCAGCGTGTCCACCACGCGGCGCTGGAACGCCGCGCAGATGTCGCGGAGCGTCTGGTCGTCTCCGGGGCGGCCGTGCGCCTCGACCCAGCGGGCGACGTTGGTCTTCAGGCCGCTGAAGCTGCAGGGGTGCCCCCACTCGCCGCGCTTCGCGCGGCGCTCCGTAGGAAGGGGAGGTACGGGACGCTTTACACGATTCTGCCGCTGATGAGTGGTCGCTGATTCAGGGTTTCGCCTTGTCTCGCTCCTCTAGTGTGGCGATCAGGATGGGGAGGACGATGCGATCCTTCGCGCGCCCGGCCTTGGTCTTCACCGCGATGAGTGTCGGCAGATCGAGCACGAGTAGTCGGCGCCCTTCGTCGACCACCGACTCGGCATGCGGCAGGAGCTCCTCGTAGCCCTGGCCCTCTCCGAGCTCGCACAGCGGGTCGAGAGGGCCCAACGACGTCGAGAGGTTGATTTGGCCCTTGCCCGCCAACATCTCGGCGGTGGGCCGCAGCCCGCGATTGGCCGCATCGTAACGCATGGTCGCGTCGAGCTGAAGGACGAGGTCGAGCAATCGAGCCACATTCTCGGGTGTACGCCGGTGCACGATGTCCAGATCGTTCGTGGTCATCGGTGCCCCGTGGATCACTGCGGCGGCACCGCCGACGACGATGAACTCGACCCCGCCATCGCACAGCTTCGCGAGCAGCGCGGGGAGATCAGCCGCGCTCGGATGTCGCCGCATCGCGGATCCTGGCCAGTGATTGCGCCGCCTTCGACGCGGAACGCAGCCTGTCCCAGGGCGATTGCTCGAGCGACAGACCGATCAACGTACGATCGACGTCGGCGATGGCTGCGCGGACCTCGGCGTCGAGAGCTTCGATCAGCTCGGGGAGCGTGGGCACCGTCGAGGTCGGTGCCACCTCTCGAAGCCGAGCTGCTCGCGCTGCCATGACCGGATTCTACACGGCGAGACTCCCCGAGTGGAGGTGTACTTCGCGTCGGAGGCGCCTCGGCGCTCGTGCCCGCGCCTTCGCGGCGCGAGCTCCGGCTCCACGCATCACCCCCTCCGCCCCCGCCCCTTCCGCGTCACCGTCTCCAGCGACGTCCTCGGGCTCGTGGTCAGCGTGTCGCTGTCGTCCTCACCGCGCGCGAGCCGCACGAGCCCCGCGTAGGCGATCATCGCCGCGTTGTCCGTACACGCTCTGAACGGCGGCACCACCAGCCGCAGGCCCGCCTTGTCTGCCGCGGCCTGCGCGCGCTCGCGGAGCTCGCGGTTGGCGGCGACGCCGCCGCCGAGCACCAGCGTCTGCACGCCCTCCTGCCGCACGGCGAGCATCGCCTTCTTCACCAGCGTGTCCACCACGCGGCGCTGGAACGCCGCGCAGATGTCGCGGAGCGTCTGGTCGTCTCCGGGGCGGCCGTGCGCCTCGACCCAGCGGGCCACGTTGGTCTTCAGGCCGCTGAAGCTGAACTCGAGCGTGGCACGGCTGGGCATGGGTCGCGCGAGGGGGATGGCGTCGGGGTTGCCCTCCTTGGCCAGGCGATCGATCACCGGGCCGCCGGGGTAGCCGAGGCCCAGGGCCTTCGCGACCTTGTCGAAGGCCTCGCCGGCGGCGTCGTCGCGCGTCGCGCCGAGCTCGCGCACTTGCGACAGCTCCAGGCCGTCCACGCGGTAGAGCGCGGTGTGACCGCCGGAGGCGAGCAGCGCCACGAAGGGCAGCTCCGGCGGCGGCACGGGCGCGAGATCGGGGTACGAGAGGAAGACCGCGAGCAGGTGACCGACCAGGTGATCGACGCCGACGACGGGTTTGTCCGTGGCCCAGGCCAGACCTCGGGCGAGCTGCACGCCGACCAGCAGCGCGCCGGAGAGGCCGGGGCGGCAGGTCACCGCGATGCCGTCCACGTCGGCCAGCGTGACGCCGGCCTTGTCGAGCGCGGCGTGCAGCACGGGGCCGCCGTTCTTCAGGTGATCCCGCGAGGCGAGCTCGGGCACGATGCCGCCGAACGCGGCGTGCACCACCTGGCTCTGCACCACGTCGGCGTGCACGCGGCCGGTGTCGTCCACCAGGGCGGCGCCGGTCTCGTCGCAGGAGGTCTCGAGGCCGAGGACGAGCATGCTCAGAAGCCGCAGTCGTCCTTGCGGCGCGTCATCGGGAAGAGCGCGAAGCCCGGCTGAGGCGGCTCGGTGGCGGCGGCCGCGGGCGCTGGCGGAGGCTTCATCAGGCGCACCTCGACGTCGTCGTTCCTCAGGAGCGAGACCACTGCCAGCATCGGACCCGAGCAGGTCGAGTCCACCCAGGCCATGAAGTTGTGGTCACGCCCCATGCCGAAGTCGAAGGTCGAGAGCGGGTCGTGGAGCATGGCCTCGGTGATGCGCATGGGCGCGGCGTGCAGGATCGGTTGGCCCGTGCACGGATCTTCGGACGAGACGCTCGTGGTCAGCGTGCCCGGCGTGCTCGACAGCTGGTCCGTGTCCAGCGTCATGCGCAGGCGCAGGTCGTTGTCGGGGAATCCCTCGCGAAACGGCGTCCCGGTCACGAGGTTACCGCAGTAGGCCTCGCCGTCCTTGGTGTCGAAGCGATCCAGCGTGCTGCAACCGAGGGTGGCCGCGGCAGCGGCGAGGAGCAGCGCCGCCCTCACTTGGCGCCTCCGGCAGCGCGGGCCGCGTCGCGGACGCGGGGCTCGGCGTCAGTGCCGGCGATCTTGCCGGCGATCTCCCGGGCGGCGGCCGGATCGATCTTGCCCAGGGCGATGATGGCGGCCTCGCGCACCAGCGCCGTCTTGTCCGAGAGCGCCGCGCGTCTGAGCGCCTCGACGGCCTTCTTGTCGGCCGTGCCGGCGGCGAGCACGGCCAGCGTCTCCGCGGCCCGCACCCGCGCGGGCCAGTCCTTGGCGCTGCCGACCAGCGCGGTCACCGCGGGCACGGCGCCGGCCGGGCGCGTGCGCTCGACGGCGGCGAGGGCCGCACGCTGCACCGTGGCGTCCGGATCGTCCAGGTGATCGAGCACCGCGCGCTCCGCGCTCGGCGCGCTCTGCGTGGCCAGGAGCTGGATGGCGCGAGCCCGCACGTCCGGCGCGGGATGGCTCGCCAGCGCGACGAAGGCGGGGACGGTGCTCTTGGCGATGTCCTCGGCGGCCTTCTCGGCCTCGGCGCGCACCGCGGCGCTCACCTGCTCGAGATCCCGAGTGAGCGGGCCGAAGGCGGGCTTGCCGCCGCGGGCGAGGAGCGCGTCGCCCACCGCGCGGGCACGCTCCGGCGAGCTCTGCGCGGCGGACAAGCTCGCTTGTCCGAGGGAGGGCGCGAGCTTCACCAGCGCCTTGGCGTGCTCCTCGGCGGTGTAACCCTTGGGCACCAGCCGCTCGAGCACGGCACGCACGTCGATGCGTCCCTCGGGGACGATGAGCGCGTCGCGCGTCGCGCGGTGCTCGCCGGTGGCGATGACCAGCGCCGCTGCGGTGGCCGCGGTGGCCAGCGCCGGATCGCCGCTGACGAGGGCCTCGGCGATCACCCGCGACGCGCCGCTCGCGCCGAGCCGCGCCAGGGCGATCACCGCGGCGCCGCGCGCGCCGCCGTCGCTCGACTCGGCGAGCTGCGCCAGGGTGTCCGCCTGGGACTTGTCGCCGATCTCGCCCAGCGCGAAGGCGGCAGCCGCGCGCGGCAAGCCGCCCGCGTCCACCGAGCGCGCGATCTCGCCGAGCTCCGCGCCGGCGCGCTTGTCCTTGATAAGCCCGATGCCGATGGCGCCGAGGGCGCGCAGGCTGGGCGAGTCGCTCTTCAACATCTTGCCGAGCAGCGCCCGGGCCTGGGGCGACTGCATGCGCGCCACCGACCAGGCTGCGGCGACCACCACCGGATCCGACTCGTCCGCCCGGATCTGTCCGCCCGGCGCCAGGACGTCGCCGAGCTTCGGCAACAGCGCCGGATCCCTGAGCGAGCCTACCGCGAGCATGGCGCGCGCGCGCAGCTCCGCGTCGGCGTTGCCGGTCGCGAAGGCGAACAGCGCCGAGCCGGCACTCCTGTTCTCGATGTAGCCGAGCAGCTCGATGGCGGTGCGTTGCTGCTGGTCCTTCTCGTCGGTCAGCGCGTCGAGCAGAGGCTTCACGGCGCGCTCGCCGATCTTCTTCAGCTCAGCGCGCGCCTTGTCGGCGGTGGCGGCTTCGGGGCTCCGCGCGTGGTGCGCCAGCGGGAAGGCCATGGCGCCGTAGAGCTCGACCAAGAGGCGCCGGTAGAGCGGCTTCTGCGGGTTGCCGAGCGCGACCGGCAGCAGCTCCTTCTCCAGCGACTCCAGCGTGCCCTTGCCCAGGTTCACCTGCATGCTCAGGCGCGCCGCCTGGGCGACCAGCTCCTCGTCCGGCGACGCGCGGATGACCCGGCGGAGCAGGCGGTCGGCCTCGTCGAGCTCGCCTTGCCCCATGAGCAGCTCGGCGAGCTGGAAGTAGACCGCGAACAGCCGGTCGTTCTTGGCGATGGCCTGGCGGAAGGCGTTGATCGCGCGCGAGGTGTCCTGGCGGCGGCGGTACATCTCGCCGAGCTTCTTGTGCCCCTCGGCGTCGTCCGGCGAGAGCTCCACCGCCTTGGCCGCGTATTGGATGGCGTCGTCGTCCTGGTAGAGCTCGGCGGCGTAGCCCGCCATGCGCTGGTAATACTCGCGGGCACGCTTGGGGTCGGCCAGGGTGAGCTTCTTCAGCGTGGCGATGGCCTCCTTCAGCTTGCGGCGCAGGACCAGCACGCGCTCGAGCTGGGTCAAGCTGCCGATGTCGCCGGGGGCCTTCTGCACGATCAAGCCCAGCGTGCGCTCGGCGTCGGCGTAGCGCCGCAGGCGGACCTGCACCTCCGCGAGGAGGCGGCCTGCCTCCAGGTCCGGGGGCGTCTGCTTCAGGCGCCGGTCGAGCGGCACGGCGCGCTGCTCGAGCTGCCCGGAGAGCCCCCACAGCGTGACGATGTGCTGGCGCGCTTCGCGGGCCAGGTGCTCGTTGCTGTCGCCGGCCTCCTTGGCGATGGCCTCCCAGATCTTGCGGGCCTCGTCGTACTGCCGGTTACGCTGCTCGACGCTGCCGGCGCTCGCGCCGGTGCGCTCCAGCCCCATGGCGTAGGCCTTCTTGTACTTCATGGCCTTGGGCTGGAGCTTCATCGCCTCGCGCAGCGCCTCGATGGCCTGCTGCGGCATGTCGTGCTCCAGGTACACCTCGCCGAGCACCTCGTTGGCGCGGGCCTTGTCCGGCACGATTATCTTGATGCGCGCCCAGGTCTGCTGGGCCTTCGTCTTGTCGCCCTCTTGCCAGTAGCGGTCGCCCAGCTCGACCAGGTGGCGCGGGTCGCCGCGGCCGGTCTTCGAGAGCCGCTGGAGCACGTCCATGGCGCGCTGCTTCTCCTCGACACGCTCGTAGAAGTCCACCAGCGCCGCCAGCGTCTCCTCGTCGTTGCCCGAGCGGGCCTCGAGCTTCTTCAGCTGCTCCAGCGCCTTCTGGCGGTCGCCGCGCTGAATCAAGGCCTCCGCCAGCTGGAACACGTAGTCGGGGTTGCGGGGCGCCGCGCGGATCAGCTCCTCGAACTGCTTGATGGCCTCGTCCAGCTCCCCCTGGATCTGTAGGAGCTGCACGACCTTCAGCCGTGTTCCGACGTCGTCGGTCTTCTTGCCCAGCGCTTGCTTGTAGGTCTTGAGCGCCTTGTCCACCTGACCCGTCTCTTCGTACAGGCTGCCCAGCATGCGCAGCTGCTCCGGGTCGGACACGTTCTGGCCCTCGAGCTCCGTGATCAGATCGCGCAGTCGATCTTCTGCGCGGTAGATCTCCACAGTGATCTCGTAGATCTCGCGCCGGATGCCGGCCTGTGTCCCCGCGGTCCGCAGGGCCTTACGCAGCATCTCCATGGCTTCTTTGCGCTTGCCCTGCTTGGCCAGCGCGCGGCCCAGGTCGCGCTGCGCCGGGCCGAGCACGCGGTTGTCGCCGGCGGCCGCCTTGACCACGTCCTCGTACTCCGCCGAGGCCCGCTCGTAGTCGCCGCGCAGCATCAGCTCGCGGCCCAGCTCACCGCGCACGTAGAACGAGCCCTTCGCTCGCGCGACCAGCGCCTTGTGGTGCTTCTTCGCGTCGTCGAAGCGTTTCAGGTCGAGGGCGAGCTGCATCAGCGTACGCAGCACCTGCTCCTTGTCCGCGTCGTTCTTCAAGAGCGGCAGCGCCGCCTCGTAGCGCGCCACGGCGGCGGTCTTGTCGCCGCGATCCGACAGCAGGTTCGCGAGTGCCATGATGGCGGTGGGCTCGCTCGGCTTCTGCGCGATGGCCTTCTCGTAGGTGGCGATGGCCCGCGCGTGCTGGCCGTCTTGCTTGTAGATGCCGGCGAGGGCCACCTGCGCGTTCCAGCCGTCGGCCGCCTCCGCGCGCTTCTCGAAGTCGGCGATGAGCTTCTCGACGTTGCCGTCGCGCTCCCGGTAGAGCTCGGCCAGGCGCTGGAGCGGGAAGGGCGCTCCCGGCTGGGCGAGGACGATCCCGGTGTAGCGCTGGATCAGCGCCTCCTTGCCGGGACCCTTCGGCCCCTTGCCTTCCGGCTCGGCCCCGGGCTCGCCGCCCGGCTTGCCGCCGGGCTCGGCACCCGGCTTGCCGCCCGGCTTGCCGCCGGGCTTGCCGCCGGGCTTGCCGCCGGGTTTGCCGCCCGGCCTGCCGCCGGGCTGGAAGGTGCCGGGCTTCTTCCCTTTCTTGCGCCCGTCCGGGTTGAACTGGGCGTCTGCCGACGAAGGCAGCGCGACACCCAGCGCGACGACGGCGAGCAGGGCGCGGAGGGTGGGGCGGAGCTTCACGGTCCAAATCCTACGTGGGCGGCCCCTCCGGGGCC
This sequence comes from Polyangiaceae bacterium, assembly GCA_015075635.1. NCBI lineage: Bacteria > Pseudomonadati > Myxococcota > Polyangiales > Polyangiaceae > Polyangiaceae bacterium. The sequence continues at coordinate 820,441 of JABTUA010000002.1, read as the reverse complement.
ACACCCGTGGAGGTTGGACGCACGAGCGGCCGATCTCGTGGGCTTCTCGGCGGGGTCCCGGCCGGTGTAAACCCTTCTGGGGACCCCCACGATGCGCTGGCACGCCGCCCTGCTCGGCCTCTTCGTCGGAACGGCGACGGCCTCGTGCTCATTCCTGCTCGACTTCGACGAGCTTCAGAAGGAGCAGGGGGCGGCGACGGGAGGGACCGGCGGGACCGGTGGGACCGGCGGTGATGCCGCCGTGACGATCCCCATCGGGGAGGCGGCTCAAAAGTTCGCGGAGGCGCTCTGCGCGCGCTTCGAGGAGTGCATGCCCGGCGCCGGCGCTCTGGTCTACGGCGACGTGCCCTGCGTCGACTACACGAAGCGGCGTCTGGCCGACAGCGTGCTCGCTGGGATCGACCAGCTGCCCCCGGACACTGCGGAGTACCATCCCGAGCTGGCACCGGCCTGCGTCGCGGCGCTCCGCTCTGCGGGCGCGCCCAAGAGCGAGTGTCCGAAGGCGCTCGAGTGGCCGACCGAGTGCGAAGCCGCCGTCGAGGGCAAGGTCGCCGAGGGGAAAGGCTGCGTCCACCCTGCGCAGTGTGCACCCGGCCTGTACTGCGATCTCGCCTCGGGCTGTCCCGGCAAGTGCAGCCCGAAGCTCGGCGAGGGCTCCCCTTGCTACGAGGGGATCTGCGCGGAGGGCCTGAACTGTCAGGAGCTCAAGGCGCCGGAAGGGTCGTTCTGCACGAAGCCGGTCGCGACTCCCGGCGCGCCCTGTGGCGGCGACGCGTTGCCACGCTGCACCATCGGCATGCTCTGCGTCGGCGTCAGCTTCGATCAAGACGCGGGCGCGGACGCCGGCGCCAGCCCCGGCAAGTGCAAGGCCGCCGAGAGCGTGTTCGCCTCCGGCGCGACGTGCAACTGGACGAACGGAGACCTCTGCCAGCCCGGCCTTCACTGCAAGCTGAAAGACGCGCAGGGCAGCGGCGACTGCGTCGCCACGGTCCAGCTCAACGAGCCCTGCGGGCTGGCCATCCCGGACATGTGCCCTGCCGGTCAGTACTGCAAGCCAAACGTGTTCAATCCGCCGCAAGTGTCCCTCGCCGGCTCGTGCACGAACCTGCCGGACATCGACGACGCCTGCGCGGTCGACGCGATCTACAACGAGAACTGCAAGGCCGGCACGCGGTGCGTGAACGGCTTCTGCAAGGCGTTGGTCCCTATCGGCGTCGCGTGCAAGGACAACGAGGTCTGCTACAGCGGTCTCTGCAACAACGAGTGCGTGCCGCCGATCTTCTGTAGCCAGTGACGAGCCCGAGCGCGAGCAGCGCGAGCCAGCTCGAGCTCGAGCTCGAGCTCCCACGGACCCGACACCCACACCCGCCGTCGTCGCTCGACTCGGTGGTCGAGCCCTTTCCGCCGCCGCCGCTCCCGCCGCCGCTGCCACCGAGAGTGCTGCCATCGATGGGGCTCGCGTCGGGGAAGCCGCCGCCGCTGCCGCCACCGCCGGCGCTGCCGCCGCTGCCCGCGTCCGGGTCGCCGGGCGTGCCGTCGCAGGCGTCGCCCATGCCGTCCTTGTCCGTATCCTTCTGGTCGGTGTTCTTGATCAACCGGCAGTTGTCCACGCCGTCGAGGATGGTGTCGTCGTCGCTGTCCGTGTCCTGGAAGTCGGGCTTGCCGTCCTTGTCGGTGTCCACCGGCGGCAGCAGGGGATCGGCCGGGCTCTCGACGGAGTCCTTCACGCCATCGCCGTCTGAGTCGTCGTCGTTGTAGTCGGGCTTGCCGTCCTTGTCGGTGTCCACGGGCGGTGTGGTCGGGTCTTTGTCGCCGGCCTCGAACAGGTCGAGGATGTTGTCCCCGTCGTTGTCCCCGTCCAGGTAGTCGGGCTTGCCGTCCCCGTCCGTGTCGCCGGTGGTGCCCTCGACCTCGTCCGGGATCGGGTCGTGCGCTGTCTGGGCGACCCAGGCCAGCGTGTTGAGGAAGAGCTTCTCGTTCGCCGGCTGGGTCACGAACATCGAGCCGCAGCCGCTCTCCAGGTAAGGCCCAGCGAAGTGCTCCTCGTCGCCGAACGAGACGGCGCGCGCCGAGCCCGGTGAGCTCGTGCCCAGGTCCAGCAGCAAGGAGTTGGGCCCCTTCGAGTTCGTGGCCAGCTCCACCACGCCGCTCTCCATGTTCTTGAAGGAGCAGTTCCAGCCGGTGGAGAAGGTCGCGCCGACCAATCCGAAGGGTCCGTTCATCACCGGCGTCGCGCTGCCGGCGCTGGTCACGTTGGCGACGTTCTCGCCGGCGCAGTCGCTCTTGTCGGCCATGAAGGTCACGCCCTCGTTCTGGAACGAGATGAACCCGACGCCGCCGAGCGCGTAGGTGCGGAAGGGCATGAACACCTGGCGGTCCACCTGGATCTTGACCGGGTTCAACAGCAGGATGTCCGCGCCGTCGAGCTCGCCGGGGTCGAAGCTGTCGAAGGGCGGGTTGAAGACGAAGTCGTCCTTCACCGTGCCGCTCGCGCCGAACTTGGTGGTGTCCTTCACCAGCTCGCGGCCGCGCTGGTACCAGATGCCGTCGTGGAAGCTCCAGTTGGCCTTGGAAGTGCCGCACTCCAGGCTCAGCGCCTGCGACGGCGCGCGCAGCTTCAGCGTCTTGGCTTCCGCGCTCGACGCGAACGCCAGCGCTGCGATCACGGCCAGCTGAGCGACATGTCCGGGGCGCGTCATGCCCCCATGCTAAACCAATTGTGGGACTTCAGTTCCCGCCGCCGCCCGGTGAGCCGCCGCCCGGCAAGCCGCCGCCGGGCAGGCCGGGGATCAGGCCGCCGCAGGTCTGACCGCAGTTGGTGAAGAAGCACTGGAGCGACTGGAAGGCCTTGAACGCGGCCTGGAAGTCGCCGTTGAAGCACTGCAGCATGCACTGGAGGTTCGGACCGCCGCCGCCGCCGGCCAGGCAGTTCTGCACCGCGCAAATGGTGCCGTCGCGGCAGGCCTGGTTGAACAGGCACTCCTGCACCGACGGGCACTTCTGCACGATGCAGCCGATGCACGCGATGGGGCCGGTGCCTCCTCCGCCCCCGGTGCCGCTGCCGCCGGTACCGCCGCCGCCGGTGCCGCCCGTGCCCCCGGTGCCCACGCTGCAAGGGCAGCTGTTCGCGTTCTGGCACTGGCCCACGGCCTGCGCGAGACCGACGGAATTTCCGAGCGGCCCTCCGTTCTGGTCGATGACCCCCTTGCACGGGCCGGTGTAGCACTGCACCCCTTTGCAGCCGGTCGACCAGACGCAGCCCAGGATGTCCAGACACCCGCCGTCACTGTCGCAGTCGGTCAGCTCCTCGAGGCAGTTGCCGCAGGTGCACATCTCGCACGGCGAGCCGCCCGGGTTGGAGCAGACGTTGCTGCCACCGCCGGCGCCGCCGGCGCCACCTCCGCTCACGCCACCGCCGGGTGCGCCGCCGTCGCCGGAGACGCCGCCGTTGCCGCCGACCGTGCTTCCTCCGCCACCGCTGACGGCGCCCGCGCCACCGCTGCCCGCGGCGCTGGTGTCGAGGCCGAAGTCGATGGTGCTGCGACCACCGCAGGCCATGAACACTAAAGTGAGTGAAGCGAAGAGCCCCGCACGAGATCGCGACCGTGAGCGCATGGTCTGCTCCCTTGAGCCTCGGGGTTGGAACGGACACCCGCGGTGTGCCCGCCGCCCGAAAGGTGACATGGTCTACCACAACGCCGCGCGCGCGGGGGCCGCTCGGCGGCAGGCTTGTCCTACATCCACGCAGGGGGGCGTGGTAAACGCGCCCAGATGACCTCGGCGAAGCCGGAGACGCCCCCTCCGGACCCGCCGGACCGGGCCGAGGAGGTGCGGACGGGAGCCGCTCGGGTCAAGCGCGCGCTCCGGCCGGTGCTCGCCGTCTTCGCCGTCGTCTTCGTGGTCTGGGCGTTCCGCGATCTGGTGCGGCGCTGGGACAGCAGCAGCGTCCACATCAGCTGGGGGCTCGTGGCGTTGTCCCTGGTGCCGCTCGGGCTCGGCGGCTTGGTGCTCGCTGGCGCCTGGGCGTATCTGGTCGAACGCATGGCGGGCTCGAAGGTGGCGTTCGGCCCTGCCCTCGCGCTGCACGCGGAGAGCCAGCTCGCCCGCTACGTCCCGGGAAAGGTCGGCATCCCCGTGGTGCGCATGGCCGGCGCCAAGGGCATCGGCGTCCTGCCGGCGGTGGCGGGCTCGTCGGTGTTCGTCGAGCTCGCCTCCTTCGTCGCCGTGGGCGGGCTGGTCGGCTTCGGCTTGATTGCTTGGCTCGGCCAGAGCGACGCGAGCCTCGGCGCGTTGCTCGGGCGCTTCGCCCCCATCGTCGTCGGACTGCTCGGGCTGGTCGTCGCCCTGCTCGTGGTGGTCGATCGGCGGCGCTGCCCGGCGCGCCTGACCCGCGCCCTCGGCCTGCAAGGCGAGGGGCCGCTGGTGCCTCGCCGTCTGCCGCTCCTTCACGTGGCGTACTGGCTGACCTGGGCGCTGCACGGCTACTTGGTGACGCGCGCAGTCGGCGCCGACGCGCTCGGTGCCTGGTCGAGCTCGGGCATGTTCGTGGTGGCGCCCATCGTCGGCTTCCTCGCGCTCGCCGCGCCGGCGGGCGCAGGTGTGCGCGAGGCGGTGCTCTCGATGGGCCTGGTGCCCGTCGTGGGCGCGGCCCCGGCGCTGTCGGCGCTCCTGCTCTCGCGTGGCGCGACCTTGGTGGCTGACGTGGCGGTCTGGCTCGCGCTGCGCCCGTTGCGCGCGCGCCAGAGCTCAGGCCGCTGAGGCTTCGACCGGGGCGACGCCCGCGACCTCGTAGCCGTCGGCGTACTCTGGACGAACCCGTCCCGTCTCGTCGAGCAACCAGAGCGGCGCATGCCGGCGCGGCACGCGCATCTTGCCGTGGTCCGCGTAGGTGCCAAACACGAGATCCCACACCGGGCTGGTCACGCCGTGGTTGGTGTTCGGGTTGGAGAAGTGGTGCGAGAGGTGGTGCTTGCGCGCCCAGCGCCCGTAGAAGCCGCGCGGCGCGTGGGTGTGCGTGCGGCGGTGCAGGATCTCGTAGCCGGCGTAGGTCAGCCCGAACCCCAGCACATACGACAGCGCGCGCCTCGGTCCGAAAGCCAGCGAGCCCAGGGTCCCGACCGCCGCGAGCGCGACGGCGGCGGTCTTCACCTTGCGCTCCGTCGGGGTGAAGTAGCGCGTGTCGGTGTGGTGCGCCTGGTGCTCGGAGCCGAAGTCCCCGTCGAACAGCCCGGGCTTCTGGTCGCTCTTGCGCTGCCGGGGTGCGTGGCCCGCGAAGCGGTGCAGGGAGTACTCGGCGAAGCTCCAGGTGGCGGCACCGGCGACGAAGGCGATGGGCGAAATCATGGGCCCCGAGGTAACACCTGATCCGCACCCTGCCCAGGGGGGGGCCGGCACGGATCTTTCAATGGACCCGCCCACAGGCCGAATTTCGCCGCTCTTGCGGCACAAAGGTGAGCCAATGCCGACAACGCTGTCAGACCGATCATTTTCCTGGGCATTCGCTGCGTTCGCGTGGCTCGCGGCGTGCGGCGGCTCCACCACCGAGGACGGAACCGGGACCGGTGGGGCTGCTGGAACTGGCGGAGGCGGGGGCGTCACGTGCAGCTACGGTGGAAAGACCTATCAACCGGGGGACTCGTTCCCCGCCGGCGACGGCTGCAACACCTGTGGCTGCGGCAGCGACGGCTCCGTCGGCTGCACCTTGATGTGGTGCGCGACCCCCTGCGAGTACAACGGTCAGCTCTACTCGCCGGGACAGTCCTTCCCCGCCGGCGACGGCTGCAACACCTGCACCTGCGACTCGGGCGGCGGCGTTTCCTGCACCGAGATGGGGTGCCCCACCGCCTGCGTCTACGGCGGCAAGCCCTATCAGGTCGGCGAGACCTTCCCTGCGCTCGACGGCTGCAACACCTGCACCTGCACGCAGCCCAAGGTCGTCTCGTGTACGACCAAGGCCTGCGCCTGCGATCCCGCGAAGGAGTGGTGGCGGAACTACGTGGCAACCGATCCCAAGACCTGCATGGTCATCGACTACGCATGCCCCGAGCACACCACCGGCTTCCAGAACCAGTGCGGCTGCGGCTGCGAGCAGGACAAGAGCTGCCCGCAGTTCATCGACTGCATGCCTCCCACGGACTGCACGGAGCTCGTGAAGAAGTGCCCGTACTCGGGCGTGGCGTACTGAGCGATCCCCTGCGATGCGCCGAACGTCCGCGGGATGGACGTTTCGTGCGTCGGAGGGGCGTGCGACGCGCCGAACGTCCGCGGGATGGACGTTCCGAGCGTCGGAACCCCCTGCGACGCGCCGAATGTCCGCGGGATGGACGTTTCGTGCGTCGGAGGGGCGTGCGACGCGCCGAACGTCCGCGGGATGGACGTTTCGTACGTCGGAGGGGCGTGCGACGCGCCGAACGTCCGCGGGATGGACGTTCCGAGCGTCGGAACCCCCTGCGATGCGCCGAACGTCCGCGGGATGGACGTTTCGTGCGTCGGAACCCCCTGCGACGCGCCGAACGTCCGCGGGATGGACGTTCCGAGCGTCGCAACCCTCTGCGACGCCCCGAACGTCCGCGGGATGGACGTTCCGAGCGTCGGACATCGGATGGGCTACGAGGCGGGATGGGGCGCCCGGCGACCACATGGACGCACGTGTCCCGCGCGATCGGGCACGCAACTGGCTCCCCGGTTGGCCGATGCATGGGCATGCCGATCATCCACGTCGTTGCCCGCGCTTTGCGCGGACACAAACCCCTCCTCGAGCCTCGCGCCGCCTGGTGGTTGATGTGGCGCCTCCGCATTGCGTTTCCGGAGGCGCTGTCGGCGTGCGTGTTGCCGGACCACTTCCACCTGATCACGTGCACTCCGGATCCGCCGCGCGCACGCGGGCGCTTGTCCAAGATCCTCGCCGTGCTGACCGTGCGGGCCGGGATGCGTCACCTCTTCGAGCCGGTGCCCGAGCCTCGCGTGGTTCCTCCAGGTGGGCACCTGGAACGGAGCGTGCGCTACGTTCATTTGAACCCCTGTCGGGCGGGCCTCGTCTCCGATCCTCTGAGCTGGCCGTGGTCCACGCACCGCGGTCTGATCGGCGCCGAGCTCGACCCTTGGGTGACGACCGAAGCGCTGGCCGGCGCCCTGGGGCGTCCCGCACGCGGGCTGGCAGAGTGGCTGCACGCCTACGTCTCCGGGGACTCCACCGTAGCCGTCGAGGGCACGGAGCTCCCGACGCCCGCCCTCCAGACCGAGGTGCCCAGGGCGCTCTTGGGCACCGTGCGCGTCGCTGCGCTCTCGGCAACGCCGTGGTCGCCGGCCTGGCGCCGGCGCAAGCTCGTCGTCGAGCTCGCGCGTCATCAGGGTTGGAGCGACGCGGATCTCATCGCGCGCACCGCTGGATTCTGCGCCCGATCCGCGCGTCGCTGCCGCACAGCCGTCCGCGACCGCGTCGCTGAACGCGCCGCCGCCCTGTGCCTCGGCGATCCGCGGCTGCTCTTGCCCGAAGCTTGGCTCCGCCCCCTGGGTCCCGTGGCGCGCTGGCCTGGCGCGAGCGCGTCGGGTACCCTGGCGGGCCGAGCGTTCGCATGAGCGACAGGGTCAGGGTCGGCGTTGCGCGCAGCGTGGGGGTCACGCGGCTTCCCATGCACATGGTGGATGCCGCGGTGACGCTCGCGCGCCTCGAGCGCTTCTGCCGGGCGCTGGGGGGGCGCCTCGGTCTGGTCGCCGAGCCCGTTCAGACCCGCAGCTACGCGGAGCTGGTGCAGAAGCTCGACGACTGCGAGGTCGACGTCGCTTGGTTGCCCCCGGTGGTGGCGCTCCACGCGACCCAGGTCGGGTTGGCGCTGCCGCTCCTGGCGCCGATCCGCGGTGCTTCGTCGAGCTTTCACACCGCGCTGTTCGCGCGGGCCGCGTCCGAGCTCCGCGGCGTGGACGACCTCTCGGGAGCTCGCGTCGCTTGGGTCGATCGCGAGAGCGCCGCAGGCTACGCCGTGGTCCGCGCTGCCCTGCGCGCGCAGGGGCACGACCTCGCGCGACTGTTCTCCCGAGAGAGCTTCGAGGGCTCGCACCAGGCCGTGGTGCAGTCGGTGTCCGACGGCACCGCCGACGTCGGCGCTACTTATCTGCACCGCGGCGCGGGAGGCGCGCTCGTCAGCGCTGGCTGGGGCGACGCCGAGATGCGTGTCGTGTTCGAGCACGGGCCCATCCCGGCGGACGTGGTCGCCGCCTCGGTCGAGCTCGAGCCGGCGCTCGCTTCGCGGGTCGTCGGCGCGTTGCTCGACACGCCGCCCTCGGAGCTCCGCGGCGCGGCGCGCGAGCTGTTCGAGGCCGAAGGTTTCGTCCGCGTGGACGCCGCGCACCTCGGGCCGCTCGCGTCGCTGATCGATCACTTCGACGATCGCCGGGGCGATCGGTGAACGAAGGCCCGTCGGGGTTCATCCCTCCGAAGCACGCGCCCTGCGCGGCTTGCGGGCGCCCGCTCGACCCGAAGGCTGCGCTCTACTCCAGCCAGGGCGAGCTCATCTGCGACGGCTGCTTCGGGACGCAGGGCGTGAACGATCGAGTGAGCCGCGCGGCCCGCAACATCGCGTTCGGGACCTTGGTGGCCGCGCTGGTCAGCTGGTTCTGCAACCCGTTCTTCATCTTCAGCATCATCGCCATCGCCAACGCCGTCGGCGCGCTGCGCCTCTTGGTACGCGCCGAGGTCAAATCATCCCTGGGCTCGGCCCACAGCTCGATGATGATCGTGTCGCTGCTCGGTCTGGGCATCGCCGCGGCCCGCCTGCTCTTGGAGCTCGGGGTCGTGGGTCTGTCCATGTTCTTGCGCTGAGCGTGGAACTCGGCGCCCCGGTCGGCTGTCCCAAGGCTCATGTCTCGCTCAACGGCCGTGTTGGCCCTGGGTCTCTTCGCCTGCGCCGCGAGCCCCGAGCCGCCGCCGCGCGCTCCCGCGCCGCTCCCAGTCGCCCAACCCGCCGCGGCTCCCGTCGCGCCGGCTCCCCCGCTCGCCGAGGCCCCACCCGCTCCACCACCTGCTCCGGATCCCACTCACGCCCAGGTCGTCGCCCGCGTCGTCGGCATGACGACCGACCCGGCGCTCCGGCAGCGCGTCGCGCGCCGTGGCCTCGACGTCGTGAACGTGGCCTGGGAGGACACCGGCCGCGCCTGGGGCTCCGCGCTCGGCCCGAACATCTCCGACGTCACGCTGCAAGTCCGGTACCGGGACGGCGAGGCGCGTTGGGAGCGCACCGCGTTGATGCCGGTGGTGCGCTTCCCGAACTTCACCGACCGCACCGCCGACATCAAGAAGAGCCGACTGTTCGTGCGCACGGGCAACCACAAGGCGAACGGCAAGCTCGCTTCGACTCCGCTGAGCGACGTGCTGCGCAACCTTCCCGGGTACCTGTCGCGGCCTGGCAGCGTGCGCGGCAACGGCAGCTTCCTGGCGGCGCGCGACACGCACTTCCTGGTCGCGGCCCAGGCGGTGTTCCTGCCCATCCCGGCCAAGGGCAGCGCCGAGTTCAACCCGGTGGTGTTCAACTACCAGTCCGCGCCGAAGTCGCCGGCCGTGCTCACGCTCCTGGTCAGTCGCCAAGGCACCAGCATCTCGATCATCGACAACCAGCCCGAGGACGCCAGCGTGGCGGGGCGCGGTCAAGAGCTGTACTTCAACGCCGCCGGCCAGCGCGCGCCCTTCAAGGCCGAGCGCAGGAGCGAGGTGGCCGCGCGCATCGCCGCCCAGGGTGGACCCAGGAACGACGACGAACGAAGCGCCCTGGCGAGCGGCGCCGACGTGATGTTCCTGATCCAGGTCCCGCTCGTGCACCGGCACCGCGGCGTGCTCGGCGGGCTGGCCACCGGGAACATGTGGGGGGACGCCATCGGAGACGCCTACGGCGCCGGAGGCCTCGGCCTGTCGGGTATCGGTCAAGGTGGCGGCGGCGTCGGCACCTTGGGTCACGGCGCCGGCAGATCGAGCGACGTCGAGCGGGCCGTGATCGGCCACGGCGACAAACGCGGCCCCTTCGGCGAGGGCGGTGGGCTCCGGCTCGAGCGCGACGCGCGCTTCCCCGTGCGGGTGACGGTGCAGTTCTACAAGGCCACCAGCAACGGCGTGGTGAGTGACGCTGATCTCGATGCCATCGCGAAGAACATCGGCAGCGTCTACGAGCACGCCGACTTCGTGGGCTCACTGGTCATTCCCACCGATGACGCGCGCCGGCCGACGGCGTGGCAGAGCGTTCCCGGCGAGTGGTTCCCGTGGTGACGTGACGGTCACTTCTCGTCGTAGGGATTCGCGGCGCCGACCTCGTCGCTGAGCACCTTGCCGTCGAGGCCGATTGTCCCCGTCCAGCCGTAGGCCGTATCCGAGCTGTCCTTGTAGATGTGCCCATCGAGGAACAGCTTGTCCTGGCGCAGGCGGACGTTCTGCGCGAACGGCGTGTTCTCCTTGCCCTGACCCCTGAGCTTCGTGTCCCAGACCACCGCGCCCTGGAGATCGATCCGGAGCAGGCGCACGACGGCGCCCCGCCCTGGGTGCACGTAGGAGAGCACGTAGACGACGTAGCCGTCGTCGAGCTCGGCCGCGCTCGCGCCTTCGTAGTCGAGGAACCCGCGGGTGCGGTAGGCGCGCTCCCAGGTGGGAGCGCCCGCGGCGTCGAGCTTGGCCACGACCGGCCGCGACTTGCCGACTTGGTACTTGCCACCTGGGTAGTCCGCGCGGGTGCCGACGACCAGGAACCCACCGTCAGCCGTCAGCAGAATCGGCGCAAGGTACCCTTCGACGTTGCCGATCCGGCGCTGGTGATAGCTGTAGGTGTCGAGCTTCGTCGTCTGGATGAAGCGTCGCGCGGGCTCGAAGCGCTCCGCTGGGATCGGCTCGAGTAACGGAGCCGGGGGCGGCGGTGCCGACGCGGTCACGGCCGGCACTGGCTCCGCCGGAGGGGAAGCGAGGAGCATCGGTGCCTGCGTGGGCGGAGGCGGGTGGCCACCTCGCGCTCCGCAGGCACAAGCGACGATCAGGCCGACCACCGAGAGCCCCCGCATGCGATCGGCATTGTGTCGGCGCGGAGCCCGTCCTGCAACGATGATAGACTCGGCCGCTCGATGATCGTCGTCACCAATCGAATCCCCGTCGCACAGGGCCACCAGATCGATTTCGAGGAGCGCTTCCGGCGACGCGTTCACCTCGTGGACCAAGCTCCGGGGTTCGTTCGCAACGAAGTGCACCGGCCCCGGCCGATGAAGTTCAGCCATGAACCAGGCGGCTTCGTGGACGACCCGGGCGAGCAGGGCTACTACGAGGTCAAGACCTGGTGGAGAACCCTGGAGGACTTCGTCGCCTGGACGAGGAGCCCGGCGTTCGCCGAGGCGCACGCGAACCGCGCTCCCAAGGAGATGTTCGCCGGCCCGAGCAAGCTGGAGATCCACGAGGTCTTTCTGAGCACCGACCTCGGTGACGAGCAGCCCAGCGGAGGCTGAGTCAGGCTTTCGGCCTGCCCAGCGCCAGCAACCACGGATAGCTCTTCGCCGTGCGCTCCAGGACCAGGTGGCGTTCGAGCAAGCGCCGGAAGCGCGTCGAGGTGAAGAGCTGGATGTGCTCCGGGTCGTTGCCTAGGCGCGACAGGTTCTTTCCCCGCATCAGGTTCGACAGCAAGAACCAGGGCTCGTGCGGCACGGTCAGGAGCAGGTGCTGCGGCTTCAGGCTGACCAGCGCGGAGAGCGCGCGATCCGGATCGTCCACGTGCTCCAGCACCTCGGCGCAGATCACCAGATCGTAACGCCCCGGGATCTGCCCGACGTCGTAGATGTTGGCGGCGTGGGTGGTGATGCGCGGGAACTTGGCGCGCAAGCGGGCGAGGTCCTCCTCGCGTACGTCCACGCCGGTGAAGCGCTTCTCCGGCAGCTTCTCCGAGAGATAGCCGGAGAGGAAGCCCTCCCCGACGCCGACCTCGAGCACGGACTCGACGGGTCCCGCCTCGAGGAACAGCGCGTGCAAGCGCGTCACGAAGCGGCGGATCAGCTCGCGCTGCACCGGGTTCCGCGAGCGGTACTTCGGCGTGTCGAAGCGCTCGAAGTAGCTGTCGGGGATCATTCGCCGGGCTCCTTGGGCTGGAAGCCCGACTTCTTGCGCACCACGAACGGCATGTCGGGCCGCGCGTGGACCATCAGCTCCGCGATCAGGCCCGTGGCCAGGATCTGCACGCCCACCACGACCAGGAGCACGCCCAGGCTCAGGAGCGGGCGGTGTCCGATGGCTTCTCCCATCACCTTCAAGACCGCCAAGTAGGTGCACACCGCGACCCCCGCGAGCAGCGTCAGCGAGCCCAGGCCGCCGAAGAAGTGCGCGGGCCGGCGCTCGTATTTCATCAGGAACACCACGGTCAGGAGATCCATCAGCCCGCGGAAGAAGCGCCCGCCGCCGAACTTGCTCACGCCGTGCACGCGGGCGTGGTGCTCGACCACGATCTCGCCCACGCGGAAGCGCTTCCAGTGGGCCAGCACCGGCACGAAGCGGTGCAGCTCGCCGTACAGGCGCACGTTCTCGAGCACGACCTTCTTGTAGGCCTTGAAGCCGCAGTTGACGTCGCGCAGCCGAATCCCCGTCGAGCGCCGCACCATCCAATTGAAGACCCGAGAGGGGAGCACCTTCGTGATCGGGTCGTTGCGCTTCTGCTTGTAGCCGCTGACCACGTCGAAGCCCTCCTCGAGCTTCTCGAGGAAGCGCGGGATCTCCTTGGGGTCGTCCTGCAGGTCGGCGTCCAGCGTGAACACCACGCGGCCGCGCGCTTGCCCGAAGCCCGCGGCCAAGGCGGCGCTCTTGCCGAAATTCCCCTGGAGCTCGATCAGCCGCACGCTGTCGTGCTCGTCCACCAGCTTCAGCACCTCGGCGACCGAGTCATCCGTGCTGCCGTCGTCCACGAACACCACCTCGAACTCTTCGCCTTCCGCGAGCACGGGCTGCACGGCCTCCCGGATGCGCACGTAGAGCTCGCGCAGGGTCTTCTCCTCGTTCAGGAACGGGATCACGAAGGAGAGGGCGATGGACGCTTTCGAGGCCAAGGCGCCTGCATGCTACTCCGTCCCACCAGGGAGCCTGTAGCTAGTTTTCGGCGTGGGCCGTCGCCTCGAGCGCGGCGCGCATGGCTCGGTAGAGCGCCGAAGAGTAGCGACTGCGCTCCTCCTCCAAGGCCGGATCGGCCAGCGGCACGAAGTCGTTCCAGGAGCCCATGCCGCCGAAGACGTCCGACAGGTTGGCGGCCAGCGCCAGCTGGTGCGCCACCGCGGGCGCCGTCGGCGGCAGTGGAGTGGTCCCCTGGCTCCTCTCGCCGCGGGCGACGGCGAGCACGTCTTCGAAATAGGACGCCCACTGCTCCAGGTTGGCGCGCGCGCCGAGCCCGACCAGGCCCTCGAGCGCGGCGCACAGCTCGGCCAGCACCTCTTCCGGAGAGCGGCTCGGTGGCGGCAGGACCGTGGGCGCCGCTTCGCGCGAGAAGGTCGCGTCGAACCACGGTGGCGCCGTCGCGCCGGCGATGCGAGTCCACTGCTGGCGCCACGCCGCGAGCGGACGCTCGCCACACACGATGACTCGCTCGCTTCCGGGGTAGTCCGAAGCGTCGAGGAGCAGGCGCATCGCGCCGTGAGCCCGCTGGGACGCGAGCCAGGTAGCCGGGCTTTGCGCAGGGTCCGCGCCGTCGCGAAACGACAGCGCTCGCACGAAGCCCGACTTCTCCCACCAAGCGTCGAAGAGCTCGAGTGCGAGCTCGTTCCGAAGGCAAGCGTTGCCCCAAGCGACGACCGAGCGAGCGAACGAAGGCTCCGGACGCATCGGCGGAGCATACCTGCGCCGTCCGTAGTCACCACCCGCTGCCTGCGGTTTCGCCGCCAGGGTTACTGACTCGTCTGAGGCGGCGGACGGAGAACACACGTGATTGGATGCTTGCGGGGATCTTCGCTTCGATCGGGCTGGTCGCGGGAGCCTGCGGCGGCAACGACGAGTCGGGCCTGAACAGCAGCGGCGGCGGCGACGACGCCCAGCTCTGCGTGAAGGGCCAATGCCGGGACTTCGCGCCGGCGTCACCCTGCACCACCTGCCCCTGCACCAACGTCTGCAACGACCAGCTGGGCGGCAACAACAACAGCTGCTGCCCGGGGCTGGGCGGCGGCACCCAACCCATCTGCGTGGAGGGCTCGAACAACTGCCCGTGAGCGAGCGCTGAGCTCGATGGACGAGGCGTCGGCTTGGAGCCGGCGCCTCGTCTTCTCTTCTAGAAGTACCCGGGCCCCGTGTTCGCCGTCCCCGCGCAGTTGTTCCCGCTCCAGACGTTCGCGTCGGTCATCCACTGGCCCGGCTTGAAGTCGTCGGCGCAGCCGTAGCTCGAGCCGAACACGTCGTTGTTCTGGAAGGTGTTGTTGCGCGGCGCGAAGTACGGCTTCAGCTCGTCGGCGCCCACGCTCAGGATGCCGTAATAGCTGGAGCTCTTGTTGCCGACGATCTTGTTGCCGTTGACGACCAGGTTGTTCGCGTCCGTGTCCTGGCACAAGAAGATGCCTGCCGAGTGCCCGCCGGCGGGTCCGGTCGCGCAGTACGGGTGATAAGGCTGCGGCGGCTCGTTCGCGGGGTGGCTGATCTGGTTGTTCTCGATCAGCCAGTTGCTGGCGCCATACAGGCTCACCGCCGCCCAGGCCGTGTTCTCCGAGACGATGTTGTTCTTGAAAACGCCGCCCCAGGCTCCGTTGACGTCCAGCGCGGGGCCGAAGCTCTGCTTGATCGTGTTGCCGTCGATCACGGTGCCGAAGTCCTCGGCCTTGGCCTCGGAGTAGATGGCCGCGCCTTCGGCCACTCCGCCGAAGCCGCCGGTCGCGCAGCTGACGGTGCCTTTGCCGGGCACGCTGGTGGGCTGCGCGCTCTCGAGCATCTGGTTGTTCTTAGCGGTCACGCCTTTGCCGGCGGCGCCAATCGCCGAGCAGCGCGAGCGCCGGAGCACCGAGCCCTCCACCAGGTAGCCGCGACAACAGACGTTGTAGGTCGCGACCCCGGCGCCATCGAGCGTGAGCTTCTGGACCTTGAACGGGTTGCCCTCGGCGCCTGCGCCTTCGGAGAGCATCGAGTCGCAGCAGTGGAAGCTCCAGCTCGTCTGACTCGCCTTCAAGATGGCCTGCGCGGCGGAGACGCCCCGCAGCGTGTGCCCCGCCGGCATCACCACGCCTTTGGTGAGCGTGTACGTGCCGGCTTGGACCTCGACGCAAGCGTGGGCGTCCACGGCCGACTGCAACGAGCTCTGCTCGCTCCATTTGAAGCAGCCATCCGGCGTGAAGTTGGGATCGCCTCCGCTGCCGCCGCCCCCACCGCCTCCGCTCGTGCCGCCGCCGCCGGTCCCGCCGCCGCCCGAGCCGCCGCCCGCGCTTCCGCCCGAGCTCACGCCCGCGCTCCCCCCGCCCGTGGGAGCGCCGCCCCCGCCCGGGAACGCGCCCCCGCTGGCTCCGCCCCCGCCGGAGCTCGCTCCGCCGCTGCTCGCACCGCCGGTCCCCGAGCCGCCGCCGTCCGCGCTCTCGCCGCAGCCGAGCAGCACCAGAGGGAGAAGCAGCACGCCGGTCCGCACGACGACCATCATAGCGCGACGCAGCGCGTTGACGATCCTTGCGAAACTATGACGTAAGGTGCCCTGGAGCCGTGGTACGGCGCGGGGCCGATGGGTGAAGTTGCCGTTGTTTTCCCCGGTCAGGGGTCGCAGCGCACGGGCATGGCGAGGGACTTCCACGCCGAGCACGCGGTGGCTCGAGCGGTGTTCGCGGAGGCGAGCGAGGCGCTCTCCCTCGACCTGGCGGCGCTCTGCTTCGAGGAGGATCCGCGCCTCGATCTGACCGAGTACACCCAGCCCGCCATCGTCACCGCCGAGATCGCGATGCTGCGGGCGTGTCGGGAGGCCTTTGGTTTCACCCCGACCCGCTTCGGCGGTCACAGCCTGGGCGAGTACACCGCGCTCTGCGCAGCAGGCGTGATCCCGCTGGCGGACGCAGTGCGTCTGGTGCGAAAGCGCGGCGCGCTGATGCAGCAGGCGGTGCCGGTGGGCGAAGGCGCCATGAGCGCGGTGGTCGCAACCGGCGTGGCCGACGCCGGGCTGAAGGAGCTGATCGCCGACCTCGGCGTGGACGTCGCGAACCTGAACTCCCTGGATCAGGTCGTCATCTCCGGTCCAGCCCCCGGAGTCGAAGCGGCCGAGACGCGCATCGCGGAGAAGCTGCCCGAGGCCGAGGTCATCCGGCTCAACGTCAGCGCGCCCTTCCACTCGCGGCTCATGCGCGGCATCGAGGCGGAGTTCCGGCGCGAGCTGGAAGCCGCCGCGCCGCGCTTCGACGCTTCGCGAGCGACGGCAGTTACCTCGAACCTCCGCGGCGGCTTCCACACGGGTCAGCTCGGCGACCTGCTCGACGCGCTGACCGGCCAGATCTCCGGCACCGTGGACTGGGTAGCGAACATGCGGGCCCTGTCGGGATCGGAGCGCATCGTCGAGCTCGGCCCGAACCGCCCGCTGAAGCGCTTCTTCTCCACGCTCGGCGTGTCGATCGCCTCGGTCATGAATCTGAAGGGCGCGCAGAAGGAGCTCGGCGCGTGAAGTTCGATCCTGCGCACTGGGCGCTGATCCTCGGTGGGTCCAGCGGCTTCGGCCTGGCCACCGCCCAGAAGGTCGCGCGCCACGGCATGAACGTGTGCGTGGTGCACCGCGATCGGCGCGGCGCCATGGCGAACATCGAGCCCGAATTCGCGAAGATCCGCGATGCTGGCGTGGGCTTCCTCGCCCTGAACCTGGACGCGCTCTCGGCCGAAGGCCGCGCCAAGGTGCTGGACGAGCTGGCGGCGAAGGGCGCAAAGGTCCGCCTGTTGATGCACTCCATCGCCTACGGCAACCTCAAGCTCCTCGGCCCGCTGCCCCCCGGGCAGGAGGGCGCGGGGACCTACGACGCCGACGCGCGGCTCGAGGACGAAGACTTCGCGCGCACCGTGTACAGCATGGGCACGAGCCTCGCGAGCTGGGCCCAGGACGTCTTCTCCCGGAAGCTCTTCGCCGACGACGCGCGCGTCATCGGCATGACCAGCGAGGGCAACGAGGTCGCCTGGCGCGGCTACGCCGCCGTGAGCGCCGCGAAGTGCGCGCTCGAGTCGGTGTCGCGCTCGCTGGCCCTCGAGCTCGGCCCCTTCGGCGTGCGCTCGAACGTGGTGCAGGCGGGGGTCACCGACACGCCGGCCCTGCGCCTCATCCCGGGCAGCGAGCAGATGAAGGCCGCCGCGCTCGCGAGGAACCCCCTCGGCCGGTTGACCACGCCGGCGGACGTGGCGGACTTCATCGCGCTCCTCTGCACGGACGAGGCGCGCTGGGTGAACGGCGCGCTGATCCGCGTGGACGGCGGCGAGCACATCGCGGGGTGAGGTCGTGCCGAAGCTCTACCTCCACGCCCTCGGTCACTTCCATCCGGAGAACGTGATCGACAACCGCTTCCTGGAGGAGCTGGACATCGGCACCACCGACGAGTGGATCCTGGAGCGCGTCGGCATCCGCGAACGCCGCACGGTGCTGCCCCTGGACTACATCCGCGAGACGAAGAACGCCGACCTTCGCGCGGGGCAAGAGGCCGCGCTCTACAGCAACGTCGAGACCGGTCGTCGCGCCGCGCTCGCGGCCCTGGAGCATGCGGGCCTCCGGCCCAGCGACATCGGCATGGTGGTGGCGGGCGGTTGCTGTCCGGAGATGCAGATCCCGGCGGAGGCCTGCCGCATCGCCCAGGCCCTCGGCATCGAGGTGCCGGCCTTCGATCTGAACAGCGCCTGCTCGAGCTTCGGCGCGCAGCTTCACCTGCTCGCGTCCATGAGCGGGCTGCCCCCCTACGTCCTGGTGGTGAACCCGGAGAACACCACCCGCGCCGTGAGCTACGCGGATCGCACCTCCGCCGTCTTGTGGGGCGACGGCACCAGCGCGGCCATCGTCTCCTCCGAGGTGCCCGCCCGCGCGGCCGTGGTGGAGACGACGCTCGCCTCGTCGCCGGCCGGCGCCGGCTCGGTGGTGATCCCGCGCTTCGGTCACTTCACGCAGGACGGCGGCGCGGTGCAGCGCTTCGCCATCAAGACCACGCAGGCCTGCCTCGAGGCGATGTTGCCCGGCGCCCGCGCGCGCACCCACGAGACCGGCGGCCGCATCCACTTCGTCGGCCACCAGGCGAACCTGCTGGTGCTCGAGTCGGTGGCGCGCCGCGCGGGGCTCGGCTGGGACGAGCAGTGGCACAACGTGATCCAGTTCGGCAACACCGGCGCTTCGGGCGCACCCTGCGTGCTGTCGCAGCACTGGGCAGAGCTCAAGCCGGGCCACAGCGTGCTCGTCGCCGTGGTGGGCTCGGGGCTCACCTGGTCGAGCCTGCGCATCGACATCGAGGAGAGCCGATGATTTCCTACGCCGAGTTCCTCCAGCGCACGAGCTTCAGCAAGGAAGAGCTGCTCGCCATCTCCCAGGGCAACCTGGTGAAGGATCCGCCGGCGGAGTTCATCCGCCTGCCGGCGCCGCCCATGCTGATGGTGGACCGCGTGCTCGAGATCACCCGCACCGGTCCCCGCGGCCGCATCGTCGGCGAGCAGGACATCCACCTGGACGACTGGTTCTTCCACTGCCACTTCCGCGGCGACCCGGTGCAGCCCGGCTGCCTCGGCGTGGACGCGGTCTGGCAGCTCGTGGGCCTATACATCTCCGCGGCGGGTGCGCCCGGCTCGGGCCGCGCCCTGGGCTGCAAAGAAGTGGAGTTCGCCGGGCAGATCCGCCCCTACAACAAGGTCGTCCGCTACGAGGTGGACATCCGCCGCTTCTCGCAGCTGAAGGAGTCGGGCTCCGCGGTCGCCATCGGCAGCGCCAAGGTGCTGGTGGACGGCGAGCTCATCTACACGGTGAAGGACGCCAAGGTCGGCATGTTCCTGGGCATCGCCTACCCGGACTACCCGCTGAAATCCGCCAACAGCGTCGGCGGCATCATGGATCGGAGCGAGGCATGACGCTGTCTTCGGAAGAGGTGCTGGCGCTCATCCCGCAGCAGCGGCCGTTCCGCTTCATCGATCGTCTGATCGAGCTCAGCGACACGCGCGCGGTGGGCGAATACACCTTCCGCGCGGACGAGACGTTCTACCCCGGGCATTTCCCCGGCGACCCGGTGACGCCCGGCGTGATCCTGATCGAGACCATGTGTCAGACCGGCCTGGTCGCGCTCGGCATCTACCTGCTCGGGCTCGAGGTGCCGAAGGAAGAGGTGGCGAAGACGGTCACGCTCTTCACCGACTGCCAGGTGGAGTTCGAGCGCATCGTCCGGCCCGGCGACACGGTGCGCGTGGAGGCGGAGAAGGTGTTCTGGAGACGCAGGAAGCTCAAGTCGAACGTGGTGCTCTCCCTCGCGAACGGCGACTCGGTCGCCAAGGGCACCGTGGCTGGAATGGGGGTCGGGCGTGGCTGAGCGGCGCGTGGTGGTGACGGGCCTGGGCGTGCTCGCGCCGAACGGCCACGGGCTCGACGCCTTCGAGCATGCGCTCCGCGCGGGGCAGAGCGGCATCCGCTTCGTGCCGGAGCTCGCCGAGCTCAAATTCGGCTGCCAGGTCGGCGGCATCCCGCAGGGCGTGGAGGAGATCCAGGGGCGCTACCTCTCCGACGAGGAGCTCTACGCCATGAACCCGAACATGGTGTACGCGGCCATCGCGGCCATCGACGCCTGGACCGACTCCGGCCTGCCCCGCGTCGCCGCCGACGCCGAGCCCGACTGGAACACCGGCGCCGTGCTCGGCACCGGCATCGGCGGCATCGACACCATCGCGGAGAAGCTCGCGCCCAAGACCGACGCCGGCAAGGTGGCGCGCCTGGGCAGCACCATGGTCGAGCAGATCATGTCGAGCGGGAACAGCGCGCGCGTGGCGGGCTTGCTCGGCTTGGGTAACCAGGTCACCACCAACTCCAGCGCGTGCAACACCGGCACCGAGGCCGTGGTGGACGCCTTCCTGCGCGTCCGCGAGGGCCGCGCCGAGCGCATGCTGGCCGGCGGCTCCGAGGGCCACTCCAAGTACATCTGGGCCGGCTTCGACGCGATGAAGGTGCTGAACCGCACCAAGAACGACGCTCCGGCCGAGGCCTCACGCCCCATGTCCGCCAGCGCCGCCGGCTTCATCCCCGGCTCCGGCGCCGGCGTCTTGATGCTGGAGAGCCTGGAAAGCGCCCGCGCGCGCGGCGCGCGGATCTACGCCGAGCTGCTCGGCGGTCACGTCAACTGCGGCGGTCACCGCCTGGGCGGCAGCATGACGGCGCCGAACCCGGTGAGCGTGCAGCGCTGCATCCGCGGCGCCGTGGCCATGGCCGGCATCCGGCCGAGCGAGATCGATCTGATCAACGGCCACCTGACCGCGACCTTCGCCGATCCGCACGAGGTCGAGAACTGGCGCGCGGCCCTCGAGCTCACGCCGGAGACGCTACCGCTCATCCAGTCCACGAAGTCGCTCATCGGCCACGCGCTGGGCGCCGCGGGCGGCATCGAGTGCGTGGCCAGCGTGCTCCAGCTCGGGCGCGGCTTCGCCCACGGCTCCATCAACTGCGAGGATCTGCACCCCGAGCTGGCGAAATACGCCGCGCGGGTGCTGCGAGAGACCCGAGATTTGCCCGAGCTCCGCACCGTCGCCAAGGCCAGCTTCGGCTTCGGCGACGTGAACGGCTGCGTCATCTTCAGGAAATGGTCGGAATAGGAGAAACCATGAGCATGTCTGAGCAACAAGTGTTCGAGAAGGTCGTGTCCATCATCAAGCCGTTCGCCAAGGCGCCCGAGGCGCTGGCCGGCGCCGGCATGGAGACCTCCATCTTGAAGGACCTGAAGGTCAACTCCGCGCGCCTGGTGGACGTGGTGCTCGAGATCGAGGACGCCTTCGAGATCGAGGTGAAGGACGAGGACGCCGACAAGGTGAAGACCATCGGCGACGCGGTGAAGCTCATCCTCGCGGCGAAGGCATGACGCCAATACTCGGCGAGCTCGCGCTGGTCGGCAACGACGTGGTGGACCTGGGCGACCCGGACAACCGCGAGTCCTTCGCGCGGCCGGGGTACGTGGAGCGGGTCTGCACGCTGGCCGAGCGGCGCGTGCTCGAAGCGGCGCAGGATCCAGAGCGCCTGTTCTGGTGCTTCTTCGCCGCGAAGGAGGCCGCTTACAAGCTCTTGGTGAAGCTCGGCGAGGAGCCCGGGCTCTCGCACAAGCGCATCGAGGTCGCGGGGGATCTCGGCTCGTCGCGCTACGACGACCGCGAGATCGCGCTCCGAGTCGGGCACGCTGAAGGATGGGTGCACGCGCTCGCCAGCGTCGGCCCGGCGGATCCCCGCTTCGAGGTCAGCGAGCTGGGCGAGCACGCGCGGGCGAGCGCCGCCGGCCGCGAGCTCCTGTGCCGCATGGCCGCCGAGGTGCTCGGCGTGTCGGGCGCCGAGCTCAGCGTCGAGCGCCGGCCGTCGCCCGCCAGCTACGACGGCTTCGAGCCGCCGAGGCTGTGCGACCGAGGCGTGCCCACCGGCCTCGACGTGAGCTTGTCGCACGACGGGCGGTACGTCGCGGCGGCGCTGGCGGGCAGGAGAGGATAGGGGCGCACCACTGAACCCAGCGCGCAGGGCGGCGAGGGGCGGCGAGGGGTGACCGAGGGGCGGCGAGGGGCGGCGAGAGTAGCGCGCAAGCGCGCAGGGAAACGGGAGGGAACGCGGGCGAGAGCGCGGGCGCGGGCGCGGGCAGACCCTGCGCGAGGTGCGCCGCATCGCGGCAGAGCGCGAGACCACGGTGAACGCCCTGGTCCGCGAGTTCCTCGAAGGCCTCGCGGAGGCACATGAACGCTGAGGTCTTCGTCGATACCAACGTGCTGCTCTACGCGGTCTCGTCGGATCTCGCCGAGGGCGCGAAAGCGCGCCGCGCGCGCGAGATCCTCGGGCGCGAAGACTTCGGCGTTTCGGCGCAGGTGCTCCAGGAGCTCTTCGTCAACGCCACGCAGAAGATCAGGACGAGATTGACGGATCAAGAGGCGCTCGAGTTCATCGACATCATCTCCCTAGCTCCCATCGTGCCAATCGACCTCGCGCTGGTCGTGGAAGCGGCGGGGTACGAAGCCCGTTTCCGAATCTCGTACTGGGATGGGGCCATCGTGGCCGCTGCGCACGCGCTCGGAGCCAGCGTTCTCTATACCGAGGATCTGAACGACGGACAGGTCTACGGAGACGTTCGGGTCGAGAACCCGTTTCGCAGCTCGGGCCGGGCGCGCTAGCACGCGGGCCGGCGTTGCTGGCGCGGGCGAGAGCCCGGGCGAGAGCGCGGGGTGACCGAGGGCGGGGTGGGGCGCTCCGGAGGAAGCTCGGTCATTCCGTGCCCTCGTCGAGCACTTCCTCGACGAGGCGCATCATCTGCCGATGCCATGGCCCGAGCGGCGCGTCCCGTCGCTCGCGGACGATGCTCAGGCGGGCATCCACGTCGCGTTGGCTTCCCGCGAGCGGATCGCCCTCGTCGGCTCGGAAGAATCGGTCGAGCTCGACGCACTGGAAGCAGACGCCCTGCTGAGCGACGAGAGCGCAGCTCACGTCGTACTTCGCCTTCAGCTGCGCCCTGGCCGACTGGATCCAAGCCTTCGCTTGCCCGAAGCTCGCGCCCATGACGCGCGCGACCTCGTCGACCGTGAAGTCGTAGACTTCTTTCAGGAGTAGCGCGGCCGACTCCTCGCTGCGCAGGTTCCGAAGCGTGCAGGCGAAGCACACGGCGAGGTGGTCCTTCGCGATCGTCTTCAGCTCCGGGGAGCCGGCCATGAGCCGCGACGACGCGACGAATCCAGCGTCCGCTTCGGCGCGACCGCGGGTCTCGCCGAGAACCCCCTCTCGCCAGGTGCTGTGTTTCCGAAGGTGATCGAGCGCGAGGTTCGTGGCGACTCGGAAGAACCACGCGCGCAGCTCCGCGGCATCCTCTGGCAAGCTCTCCTGTTCGAGGGCGCGGACCGCGGCCTGTTGGACCAGCTCCTCCGCGATTTCCTCTCGAACGACGAGCCGCGTCAGATACCCCGTCAGCGCTTTGCGGTTCGACTGGAACGCCGCGGCGACCTGCTCGCCGGCGCTCACGCCTGGCCCTCCACGTCCTCCGGCCACCACGTCCGGATCGCGGCGGCGATTTCGGCGGGCGACTCCTCTTGGACATAGTGGCCGGCCCCGCGGAGCGCAACGGTACGGGACCGCGAGAAGGCCTTCTCGAACCGTGCCCGCTCCTTGTCCCGGAAGGCGATGTCCTCGTCCCCCCAGCAGAGGAGGACCGGCTTGTCGGCGAGCCGTTTCAGCCCGGCTTCCACGGTGGCGAGCAGGGGCGTGCTGCCGACGATCGCCTTGGGAAAGATGTGGGTGGCTTCCCGACGGGCGGCTGTGCTCATGGGTCGGCGATAGGCCTGCATCACCTCGGCGGTGAGCTTCCGGCGCGGTGTGCCGAGAGGGATCATGACGTTCACGAAGGCGTTGAAGTATCGGATCGCGAGGCCGCCGATCGGGCCGCCCATCAGCTGGGAGAATCGCACGAAGTGTGGGTCGTCCGCGACAGGCCACGCCCACGTGTTGAGGACGACGAGGGCGCGAGCGCGCTCAGCGTGCCGGCCGGCGAGGCCGAGGCCGATCGGTCCTCCCCAGTCCTGCACCACGGGGGTGAGCTCGTCCAGCCCGATGCGTTCGACGAATCGCTCGACGACCCCCAAGTGACTCTCGGGCAGGTAGTCGTAGCCCTTGGCGGCGACCGACAGACCGAAGCCGGGGTAGTCCAGCGCGACGCATCGAAAGCGGTCGCGCAAGAGCCCGATGAGGTGGCGGTAGACGAACGACCACGTGGGGTTGCCGTGAAGCATCAGGAGCGTCGGCCCACTGCCCTCGTCGACGTAGTGGATCGTATGGCCGGCCATGCTCACGAACTTGCTCTCGCACGGAAACAGATCCCGGGTGAGCCAACCGGGCCGGACGCAGCGCTCGACGCTCACGCGCCGCTCCGCGCGACCAGAGCCGCGATGGCGTCCGCGGTCTCCGCAGGGCGCTCCTCGGGGACGAAGTGCCCGCACCCCGTCAGTACGCGAAGCTCGGCGCCGAGAGCCTCCGCAGTGCGCTCGCCGACGGCCGTTGGGAAGAATGGGTCTCGGTCGCCCCAGAGGACGAGCGACGGAATCTCGAGCGTCCTGCCGATGCGCTCGACCTCGGCGTAGAGCCCAGGAAGGTCTCGCATGCTGCCGAGGAAGATTCGGCGCGTCGAGCGAACGCCGCGACCCTCGAGAGCGAGCCGATACCGCCTGAAGGGAAACGCTGCTCGGTCGGCCACAGCGACGAGCCACATCGCCATCAGCCCGAGTGTGCCGAACGCGAGTCGGAAGAACAGCGAGCCCAAGACAGGGACCCTCGCGATTCGAAGAGGCGGCGGGATGGGCGTGTCGGGGAACATGTTGGTCGCGGCGACCGTGAGCGATTGGATGCGGCTGCCCAGTCGGCTTGCGACGCGGATGGCCGTGGGACCTCCGAAGTCGAAGCCCACGAGGTGAAGCTTCTCGATGCCGAGCTGCTCGAGGAACTGCACTACGACGTCCGCGTGCTCGGCTGCGTGGTAGTGCGCGGGCGCGTCGGGCGAGCCGCCGAAGCCGAGGAGATCGGGCACGACGACTCGACAGGTCTCCCCCAACCGTCCACCGACCTCCGCGAACGTCCTGCGTGAGCCAGGAATGCCGTGGAGCAATACGACCGTCGGGCCAGACGCGCCGTAACTGTCGTAGGCCAGGGACGGGGCGGCGAGCCTGAGAGCCAGCGCCTGTGAGGGGCCGCGCTCGGCGTCGCTGCGGATGACCGAGCTTCCCATGCCCCTTCAACGGGTGAGGGGCGCGGATCGGATGGAACCGCCAGCGGCCCGCCCCGCGCTGCAACCGATACTCACCGCCTTGCTGCAAGTCCGAGGGGGCTCACTCTGCGCTGCCGAGTCCGGCGAGCATCCGCACGAGCTTCTTGTCGGCTTCCGACGCGCCGCCACGCTTCTCGATCACCTGCAACAGCGCGACGGAGAGGCTCATCGGAGCAACATAGCGGAAAGCGCACCGACCAGGCCATGGGCATTGACCCGATCACGCGCAGCGTGGCTCCCCCTGCACCGGGGTGGGCTCCGCCTCGCCGGTGTGGTCGTCGGGGCACAGCGCTGACAGCGCCGTCAGGGTCGGAGCGGAGTCGTCGCTCGCCGTGCGACCTTTCCCACTTGGCGCGCACCTTGCTGGTCGCGCGACCATGTCGAATCTCGCTCGATGGTGGTGGGTGGGTGCGCTGGGTCTCGCTTGCGGCGCGGGTGGCTGCGGCGACGGCGACGATGACGGGGGCTCCGGCAGCGGCGGCAGCAGCGGCTCGTCCGGACAAGCCGGAGCGGAGTGCGCGGGCGGTGCCGTCTGCGCCGCGGGACAGAGCTGCTGCGTCCCGCTCAGCGGTGCCGCCAGCTGCGCGCAGAGCTGCGGCAGCGACCCGGGGTTCGCCTGCGACGGCCCGGAAGACTGCGCCGGCAATCCGTGCTGCGGCACCCTGACGACTGGGTTTGCCTGCGCGAGCACGGATGCCTGCGAAACCGGGGTCGCACGTCGCTGTCACACCAAGGACGACTGCGCGAGCGGGGAGCAGTGCGTTCCCGTGACCGCTGGCGGGGTCCCCGGTGACAGCTGCGCCAAGATCTGAGTGAAGACCAGCTCGAGACGCGCATTCAGTGCGTCTCCGGGGGTGAGCGAGCTCGCTGGGCGCAAGTCGCGCGCACTCGAGGACGGACGCGCTTCGTCGTTGTTGCGATCGATCAACGTGCTGCCGACTGCTTTCGGTACGCTCCGGATCGGCACATCCCCGACCCGAAGGAGGATGCCATGCAACGAGCACACGGGCAGCGACCGAGCGGTGGCGCTGCTCTCCAGGAAGGTTGGGTCATCGCCAACCACATCCTCGTGGCGTTTCACGTCGCGTTCATCTCTTCGGTGCTGGCCCTCCCGGCCGAGTCACTCCTGAAGGGGCAGGTCCTCGGCTTCATCTTCGTGAGCCCAGAGACGCTGGTCTCGGCGCTGTTCACGTACGTGACGTTCCACTTCTGCATCGCCTGGCACGAGCTCGGCCATTTCTCTACGGCTGCGCGCCTCAACGCGCTGAGCGAGAGCGTGCTCGAGCAGGTCCAGGAGCGGCTGCGAGCTCCGCTCGCCGCGCGGCTCTTCTGGTACGTGAAGCTCGGGCTGCTGATTCCCTACGGCAAGGCTCCGGGCATCAAGCGCGAGGGACTGAACTACTACCCGGACGCTCCCTACAACCTGGCCGTCTCTGCGGCGGGTCCGCGAGCGAGTCGGAATGCAGCGCTGTTCACGCTGCCGCCGGCCATCGCGCTGCTCGCGGTCGGCCTGACCGGCGATCACACCGTGCCCATCTACCTGGGCCGCCTGCTCCTGGGCATTGGTGTGGTCTCGTTCCTCGACTTCAAGCTGGCCGACCCTGGCAAGTACAAAGCATTCCGTGACCGCGAGCGGCAGGCCGAGGAGAAGGCCAGGGCCGTCGGTGAGCTGTCGGGCTGGCTGGCGCAGGCGCCGGAGCTCAAGCGCCGCATGCTCGGGACCCGGATGCAGACGGGAACTCACCCGCGCCTCGGCGCCGTCTCCGCTCCCTGGCAGTTCCGCAACTGCGGGATGGGCGGCCGCCACACCGAGAAGGAGTACCCCGAGTCGAACGTGAGCATGCAGGAGGCGATGTTCCTGATCCTCTCGGCCACGAGCTATCAGGAGGCGCAGGAGCTGACGGTCCGGCTGCAGAACCGGCTCAAGGAGATCATCGAGAAGGAAGAGGGCTGCCGCGTGATGGGCATCGGCCTGGAGGGCGGGCTCGCTCCCTACATCGAGAAGGGGGACTATCCGCTGCCCGAGGTGCGCCTCTGGTCGATGATGAAGCGCGCCATCGCCGACTGCGGTTGCCGTCCGGGTGTGGACGTGGCCATCGCGCTCGATCCGGCGCTGAGCGAGCTCGAGCTGGCGTATCGGGACGAGCACAACGTCCCGGACGCGGTGGGCATGTACCTGTTCTGGCGCGACAAGGCCAAGACGGTGCTCGATCGCGACGGCGTGCTCGAGGTGTACACCCAGGCGATCGAGAAGTACGAGATCCCGCTTCTGTCCATCGAAGACGGCTTCTCCGAGAACGACCACGAGGGCTGGCGCCTGCTCGAAGAGAAGCTCGGCAAGAGCGTGTTCATCATCGGCGACGACCTGGTCACCACCAACGACAAGACCATCGAGCAGGCCGCCGATCAGGGACTGATCAACTGCGCCCTGATCAAGGCCAACCAGATTGGGTCCCTCTACGAGACCTTGCTGGCGATGCTGGTGGCGCTGGGCAAGGGCCTCGAGCTGGTGGTGTCGCACCGTTCGAAGAGCCCCAACGACGACATGGAGGCGCACATCGCGCTCGCGGCCAACTCGCTCGGGCTCAAGGCCGGCGGCGGCGCCAACACCGAGCGGCTGGTGAAGTACCAGGCCGTGTCCGAGCTGCTGCTGAAGCTCGACGAGTCGCTCGACAGCCAGGGGCTCGCCGAGGGCGATCAGGCGCTGGTGCGGAAGATCCGGGGCTACGAGGAGCCGACGAACGCGGGCATTCCCACGGTGGGCAGCACGGCAGAGATCTGGCTGCCCGCGGGCAGCGTCTCGCTGCGTTTCAGGGGCGCGACGCCGCTCGGGACGTCGGCCGGGACCGGCGAGGCCATCCACCTGGTCGACTCCGCCGTCGAGTATGCCGAGCACAAGGAGGTGGTCGACCGCTTCCCCTCGCTGTTCAAGGACGTGGAGCTCGGCGTCCACGCGTTCAAGAAGGGCCTGGACGAGGCCCGCATCCGCGCCGAGGGCGACGACGATCTCACCGAGCTCTACCTTCGCGCGCAGCGCTACGGAGGCAAGGGTTGTCTCGGAGCCGTGGACAACGTGACCCGGATCTTGGCGCCGTGGTTCGAGGGCAAGAACGTGGCGGAGCTCGGCCTGCTCGACCTCGACCGCGCGCTGCTCGGCCTCGAGCTCCGAACCGCCACCCGTCGCGGCAAAATCGCCGAAGATGCCGCGCTGGTAGACCGTATTCGCGTGATGCAGCGCAAGCAGAACATCGGCATGAACGCCATGTTGAGCGTGTCGCTGGCGCTGGGGCGCGCCATCGCTCGCGTGCAGGGCAAGGAGCTCTACGAGCTGTTGCGGGAGGAGATGATGTCCATCGTGGACCGGCTCGCCGCGCTCCACGGTGTGGAGATCGCCGGCAGCCGCTTCGAAGATTACGTCGCAGCGCTGCGCGAGGTGACGGGTCTGCTCGAGCGCGAAGGCAAGCCGCTGCACGACGTGCTGCGCGAGCTCACCGGCATCTATCTCGCGCCGGGCGCCGAGCCCCAGCTGGTGGCGCCGAGCGCCCAGCCGCCACGTCCTCCGCGCAGAGCCCGACCGAAGCCGGAGCCGGAGCCGGAGCTCGTGCCGGAGCTGCTCCCGGTCCCGGCCCAGCGGGCGCCGGAGCTGGCCGCGACGAGCGCGTCGCCGGCCGTCGCGGCGGAGGTGCTCGACTCGATCGCCGAGCGTCTCGGAGCGGGCTACCGCAACGACGCTCATCACGGCCTCGTACACGCCAAGGACCTCCTCGGCCGAGCAGAGCGCCTGGTCGCCGCGCTCGGTGTGGAGCAAGAGGTGGACTGGCGCGTGCTGGCGGCTGCGATTGGCCTGCACGATGTCGCCGCGGAGAAGGCCCCTCACGGAGCCGAAGGAGCGGAGCGCGCGCGGGCGCTGCTGCCCGAGCTCCGGGGGTTCGGCGAGAGAGAGGTCGAGCGCGTGGCCGATGCCATCGTGCTGCACGAAGATCGAAGCTCGGCGGGAGTCGAGCGGCGCAAGCAGGCGGGGCTCGAGGCGCAGCTCCTCTATGACGCCGACCAGCTCGAGGCGTTCGGGCCAAAGGGCGTCTACCGCTACGTCGCCGCCTACGCTCGACGGGAAGCGTCACTCGAGCGCATCCCCGGCGACGCGACCGCTCGCTACGAGTCGCTCGCGTTCGACGCCACGCGCAAGCTCGCCGAGGGGGACTTCGGCTTCACGCGTCGATTCTTCGAACGTCTCGGGAAGGAGCAACCCGCCGGTGATCGCATGGTCGGAGCCGCCGGCGTGGTGCGCTGGATCCGCGAGCACGTGACCGAGCCGCCGGCAGCGCTCGCAGAGCACGCGCTCGGCGAGCTCGCGCGGGGCGAAGGCGACGGCCCCGACGTCGCTTTCGCAAAGGACTACTTCCGCGCGCTGCGGGACGCGTACTCGCCGGCGCGCGCGCTCGCGCCGACCGAGCAGGTGGAGCCGGAGTCAGCAGAATCGGAGCCGCCGGCCAGCGCCGGAGCGCCGAGCCCGGACGCCGCCGTCCTGGCGGAGCTCGACCGCGCGTTGGCCTCGACGCTGCTCGGTGAAAAGCCCGACCTTCAGGCCGCGCTCCGCGGCTACCTCGCGGCCAAGTCACGCCTCGCCCGACCGGAGCGTCCTTTCGGCATCGTGAACAACCGGGTGTTCAGGAGCGGCGAGCAGCTGCTGATCCCATACCTGATCGACAACGAGCTGAGCTTGCATCGCGCCGCGGCCGAGCAGAGCTCGGTGCTCGTCGAGAGGCGCTTCGCCCCCGGCACGATCTTCACGGACGCCCTGGTGCTGCGCGTCGCCGGCGCGAGCGGCGAGCCGATCGACCTCGAGTCCCTGCTCTACTTGGTCCGCCCCGAAGAGACACCGCTGCTTCCCATCGTCCGCATCCGGGACGTCGCGGCTCTGCTCGAGAAGGTCAACGCCACGACCAACCGAAATCATGCGGTGTTCTGGCTCAGGGCGCTCGCGGCGCGGCTCAGCCACCTGTCCGTCAAGGACCTGCTGGGGGCCAAGAACCTGCAGCCCGAGATCCGAGCCCTCACGGCGCAGCTGACCCGCTTCCTGAACGGCCCCCTGCGCCGCCGGCTGTTGCTCCTGTCTCGCCTCGTCGTGCGCAATCTGTCGAGCCTGGTGGGAAAGCCGAACGTGATCGACCGGCTGTGGAACGACACCATCGAGCTGGCCGAGATCCGGGTGCCCGGTAGCGCGGTGGTGAACGAGCTCAGGCGGACGTGCCACCACGCGCTCGGGAAGCGCACGCTGCAGATCGCGCTCGCCTACCGTGAGTTTCTCCAGACCGGCGACAGCGCGGGCCTGGCGAACCTCGGCTTCGGGGAGCCGAGCAAGGCCGACCACGACGCCCGCGGCAAGGGCGAGCCGCTCGAGATCTTGGAACGCGTGGTCGACGACCTGCAGCGCTTGCTCGGCACCTCGCAGATCGTCAAGCGGATCGAGGAGTGGCAGGAATCTTATGCCGAGGTGCTCACCCGCTGCGAGTTCGGGAGCTCGATCGAACAGGAGCTCGAGACCATCGTCGAGAAGGGTCTGATCGAGAAGAACCGCTGGGTCTACTACCATCACCTGCGCATTCTGGAGGGCAAGACCCAGAGCTTCTGGTGGCCCGAAGGCCTTGGCGGAGAGCTGAGAACGCGCATCGCCGAGGCCGCGCAGCAGAAGCCCGACGAGGCCGGCTTCGACCGCGAGTCCACCGAGCGCGCGCTGCGCGAAGGCGTGGAGGCCTTCGTGCGCGAGATCCGCGCCGCCCACCAGGACGAGCTGTTCAACGCCCTTGCGCAGACGCTGGAGGCGCACGAGGCCGAGCGCTTCTTCGAGGCGTTCGACAAGACGCGCACGGCACGCGCGCTGATCGTGAAGCTGATTCAAGACGCGGCCTTCGACGAGCAGCGCTACTACCTCTGTCAGCTCGAGGGACTGCTCGAAGAGATGGGCTACCTCGCGCTCCGGCACGTGGCCACGAGTTATCACGAGCACGGGGTCGACCTCGCTCAGTGCGTCGAGATCATCCGGATGTGCGCGACGAACCTGCGCTTCGACGGGTTGTTCTCGCGTGAGCTGAACGACTTCGGCGTGATGCTCGCCGATCCGATGCGCAGCGACGAGGAGCTCTTGAACGTGCTCGAGAACATCGAGCGCGTCTACCACCGGGTGCGCCAGCGGGTGACCATGCCGTACGAGAAGATGCAGGAGCGCCTCGGGCTGCAGCCCGGCGACCTGCGGCAGATCCTCGCCAACATCCAGCGCTACATGCACGACCTCAACTGCATGGTGAGCTTCTCGGACTTCGCCGCGACGTTCGTGCGCGCGCGGCTCGCCCGGGGGGAGCCGCTGCGCAAGCCGCGGCCCGAGCTGGACCTCGCACGAGTCACCGACCCGGTGCTCCACATCTCGCACCGTGCAGCGATCGCCGAATGGGTGCGAGACGAGAGCGGGACACGCAGCCTGCGGGAGCGTTACGGCGGCAAGGGGAGCGGGCTCTGCTACATCAGCTACCTGAACGTCCCGACCCGCGACGGCTTCGTCTTGCCCACGAGCTACGGCCGAGCAGGCCTCCAGCGGCGCGATCCGGCGCGGTTGCGCCGCGAGCTCGCCGAGCACTTGGCCATTCTCGAGCGTGACGTCAGTCGGCGCGACGGCGTCGAGAAGCGCTTCGGCGTGGTGGAAGAGAGCCCGATGGTGCTCGCGGTGCGCGGTGGCTCGGTCTTCAGCATGCCCGGCATCCTCTCCACCGTGGTGTTCGTCGGCATGAACGACGCCATCGCCGAGAAGCTCGCCGCGGACGGTCCCTGGCGAGCCTACGACTCGTACCGGCGCTTCCTGGCATCGTATTCCGGCGCGGTCTGGGGCGTGGACCTCGAGCAACACGATCTGGTCGAGAAGGCCAAGCAGCGCCACGGCGTGCGCTACAAGCACGAGCTGCCCTGGGAGGCGATGAAGGAGGTCGCCGACGAGTCCAAGCGCCGGCTGCGCGAAGCCGGCTACGGCAGAGAGCTCGACGCGGCGCTGGCCGACCCGTTCTCACAGCTGGTTTGCGCGGTGAACGCCGTCTACGCCTGCTGGGACGCGGACACGGCGAGCCGCTTCCGCGAGATCAAGGGCCTTTGCCACAGCTGGAGCACGGCCGTCATCGTGCAAGAGATGGCGTTCGGGAACAGCGTCAACGACAGCATCGAGCCGGGAATGGACGAGACGCGCGCCTCTCTGACCGGTGTCATCACCCGGACGTTCCCGACGAGCGCCGGCGTGCGGGCGTTCGACGGCGAGGTCAAGTTCTCGGCCGCCGGGGACGATCTGGTGAGCGGCGTCACCTTCGCCGACTCGTTCCGCCCGATCGGCGAGCTGGAGACCTTGATGCCCATGCTCGAGACGCGGCTCAAGCACGCGGTAGCGAAGATCCGGCGCTTCATGGGCACCGACCAGGAGATCGAGTTCACGGTGGAGCGGGGCGTGCTGAGCGTGTTGCAGACGCGACGTGCGGAGGCGCGCATCGACCAGGCGACGGACCGCTTTCTGGAGCCCGGCGAGCCCGCCACGCGCGGCCTCGGAGTGCGCGGCGGCGGCTTCCGCGGGCTGGCGGTGTTCGACGACGCCGATCTCGCCGAGTTGTCCAAGGTCGATCTCAGTCAGCGCGACGACGTGGACGGGTTGTTGCTGATCATCGAGAACCCGACGCCAGACGACATCCCGCTGATCATCTCCGCGGGTGGGCTGCTCACCGCTCGCGGCGGCTCGACCTCGCACGCGGCCGTCGCGTGCAACGGGCTCGATCGTGACTACTCGGGCGTGGTCAGCGGTCAGAACCTGAGCGTCTTCGGGGACCGGCACGAGGCCCTGATCCGCGATGCTCAGGGCAACGTGCTCCACCGCATCAAGAAGGGGGACGTGGTGAGCATCCACGGCACGACCGGCGAGGTCTACGTCGGCTCACGGCGAAAGCAGCTCGCGGCGAGCTGAGGGGTCCGAGTCGCGGTGCAGGCCTCGAGCGCCGCGCTTTCGACGTCCTCCCGCGCCCGCGCCGACTAGCTCGGCTGCGGATACACTCGGCGGATCAGGCGGCCCACCGTGAGCCCTTGCACGATGATCGAGAAGATGACGATGCCGTAGGTGACGGTGAGGACGGCGTTACGGCCCTCGAACTCGGGAAGCTTCATCGCGAGCGCCACCGAGATGCCGCCCTTCAAGCCCCCCCAGGTGAGGACACGCACGGTGCCGGGGTCGATCTCGCGCCGGAGTCGCAGAATGGCGATCGGCAGCGCCACACCGACGAATCGAGCGAGCAACACGCCCGGGATCAGGCACGAGAGGACCATCCAGTAGCTCTTGCGAGAGTAGTCGATCGCGAACACCTCGAAGCCGATCAGCAGGAACAGGACCGCGTTCAGCATCTCGTCGATGAACATCCAGACCACGTCCAAGCTCTGGGCGGTCCGCTCGCTCATGGCGTGCAAGCGACCTCGGTTGCCGATCAACAGGCCCGCGGCCACCGCCGCCAGGGGCGCGGACACGTGCGCCCTGCTCGCCACGACTCCGATCGCGAACACCGTCGCCACCGACATGAGAATCTCGAGATTGGGCTCGTCGAGCGTTCGAAATCCGCGATAGCAGACCCAGCCCAGCGCTAGCCCGAGCGCGACACCACCCACGATCTCCTTGACCAGCAGCGAGACGATCTTGCCGGTGCCGAGCGCCTCTTCTGCGGCCCCGGGGGCGGCAGACATCGTCGCGACTCCTGCGCCGACCAAAATCGTGAACAGCACGACGCCCGTGCCGTCGTTGAACAGGCTCTCGCCGATGACCTTGACCTCAAGCTGCTTCGGCGCCTTGGCAGCCTTCATGATCCCGAGCACGGCGATCGGATCGGTCGGCGAGATCAGCGCGCCGAACGCCAGGCACCAGATCCAGCCGATTTCCACCCCGAACGCGCGGAACCCCAGGAACGCGATGCCGCCGGCGACCGCCGTGCTGATGACGACGCCCACCGAGGCCAGCGCGCTGATCGTCGCGATGCGCTCTTTCAGCTGGCTGAGGTCGGTGTGCAACGCACCGGCGAAGAGCAGCAGGCTCAGCATGCCGCTGAGAACGGTCTCGGAGAAGTCGATCCCGATCACCACCCGCCGGACCATCTCGGCGGCACCCCACGCGGGAACCAGCGCATCCAGCACGAGCACTCCGCCCGACGCGAGCAAGCCGCTCACCATCAAGCCGATCGCGAACGGCAGCTTGAGCACGTGATGGTTCACGAAGCCAAAGGCCGCGGCCAGCACCAAGAGCAGCGCAGCGGCATCGAGAAACGCCATCAGTTCACCTTGCCTTCCGGTTCCCTCGGCGAGCACCCACGCCCGCGAGCGTCCGGTGTCGGCGTTGGACCGGACCGACTCCGCAGTCAAGCCGAAGCGACCGCCGACACTTCTGAATCGCTCGCTCGCCCACGGGTCGCGCGGTCCTGCGTCGCGAACCCCTCACGGCCAGACCAACGCCGCCATCAGGCCGAGCATCGCGACGAGCTGGATGCAGAAGAAGCTGAAGCGCACCGAGACGGAGCCGGCGGTCACGGGGAACCCCACGTGAGTGACCGTTTGGCACACCCGCGCGCCGAGGACGACGGGCGGGAGAACGTCGAAGACCCGGCCGGTCGCGCCCGTCGTCGCGATCGCCGCCACGATGGCTGCGAAGACGGGGAGGTTCTCCACGCAGTTCATGTGCGCGCGCGTCGCGCGGCGATACCAGTCGGGTCCGTCGGAGGCGTCGGGGGGAAACGCGTGGATCCGGGCCGTTCCCGCGAGGATCCGGCTCCAGCGGTGCGCGCCGATGGTGAACACCAGGGTGGCGAGCGTCCAGGCGGCGAAGCCGAGCAGAGCGGAAGTGGCGGGGGTCATGGCTGGCCAGGCTCGGGAAGTGGTGTCTCGACGGAACGGGCCGCGCACACGGCCCGTCCCGTCGAGCTGCTCAGGCGAGCGGTGCGAGCGCCGCGACGACGCGGCTCATGTCTGCGTCCGAGATGAGCTCGCTCAGGATGGCCGGGAACCGCGTGCGCTCCACGCCCGACAGGATGTACTGGTAGCGGTACGCGCCGAGGAAGACCTGCTCGACCTCGGCCGTCTGGGCTTCGCCGAGCTTCCGATCGAGGTGGGCGACGAAGTAAGCCGCGTCTGCCGCCGCTTGAGCCTGCAAGATGCCGTCCACCGCACCCACCAAGTCGATCAGGTCGCTGACGGCCTGCTCGCGCCGCTCGGGGCTGGTGCGCGCGTCGGCTGCGCGCCACTCGAGCTCGTCGACGACGGCGTGTTGGCTCTCCTCCATCCAGTGGTAGCGGAAGATGTCCTTGAAGAGCGGGTTCAGCTCCGGGTCGGGCGCGATGCTCTCGGTGTAGTGGGTCTGGGTGAAGAGCTCGATGAGACAGGTCAGCGCCAGCACCGACCACGTGGACTTGCCCAAGACCACGTGGGCGACCTCGTTGGGATCGGCCACCAGGCGGTAGCCTTCGGGCATGACGGCGGCGCACATGACGTCCACGCGGCGGAACAGCTCCTGGTGCTTGAGCTCCTCCTCGCTGAAGCGAACCAGCGCCTCGAGCGCGGTCTGATCGCCGAAGTGATGCCGCGCGCTGAGCTCCAGGATCTTGGCGTTGATGAAGCGCTCGACCAGGCCGAAGACGTTGGCGTACGTGCGCCCCTGCACTCGGCTCATCCAGCGGCGTTCGCTGGCCGTGAGGAAGGCGACCCGGTCCGCCTTGGACAGGCCGTCGGGCAGGAATTTCTGGTCGGCGCCCAGGCTCCTTCCGCGGAAGACGTCCTCGATGTCCCAGCGGGCGCGCTTGGAAGCAGCCACCGCGCGGGCATAGCGAGCGTGGGTCGGAGTGGGGTTCATGTTGGTGTGTTCGGTCATGTTGGCGTCTCCTCGGACTGGGTTGTTGGTTTTCGTTTCGTTTCGAGATCAAAGCGCGCGACGCGCGGTGAACGTGACGGCGCCGAGCCGGAGATCGCCGGACACGCGCGCCTCCGCGCTGCTGCCCGCGAAGCTGGCGAAGCGCGCGCGCACTTCCCCGTGGACGAAGCCCATCTCGGCGGCCAGCGACGAGAGCTCGCTCTCCACCAGCGCGCCGCCGACGCAGGCCGCCCAGAGCTCTGCCTCGCTGCGGGCGCGCAAGCTGAGCTCGCGCTGTACGACCACGTCGGACAGGCAGAGCAAACCGCCGGGCCTGAGCACTCGGC
Organism: Polyangiaceae bacterium; assembly: GCA_015075635.1. Taxonomy (NCBI): domain Bacteria; kingdom Pseudomonadati; phylum Myxococcota; order Polyangiales; family Polyangiaceae; species Polyangiaceae bacterium. The sequence goes on along the minus strand of JABTUA010000002.1, from coordinate 784,282 downwards.
GTACCTCGGAGAGCACGCGCCGCTTGTCGGGGGCGAGGTTCAGCACACCGTTCGACAGGACGACGTCCACGCTCGCGCTCGCGACCGGGAGGTCCTCGAACATGCCGGCACGGATGTCCACGCGGTCGGCGAGCCCGGCTTCGCGCGCCGAGAGCAGGGCCGCTTGGCGCATGAGCGGCGTCATGTCGACGCCGATCACGTGCCCCTCGGGTCCAACCCGCCTGGCAGCGATGAGCACGTCCATTCCAGCGCCGCACGCGTGATCGAGCACGGTCATCCCGGGCTCGAGCGCGGCCCAGGCGAGCGGATTACCGACTCCCGCGAAGCGGTCGGTCGTCCGACGAGGCAGCGCCGACAGCTCGTCGGCGTCGTAGCCGAGGACGTCGACCGCGTAGCGTGCGCCCCGGTGGAAATGGAAGTCGCCGCTGGGATCTTCGGCGACTCGGGTGTAGACGTCGCGGATGCGCTCGCGCAGCGCGTCGACGTCGAGCTCGCTGGGACAGGAAGTAGCCATGATTCCCTCCGCCTCAGCAGGAGCCGTGCCGCGGCCGCCCTCGGGCTGATTCCGCTGGGATTTCCGACGTGTTCGCGCGAGGACCGGCACCGGCTCGAGGCGTGAGATTTCGCGACTTGTGATATCTCACGAGTGGATTGGCGGAATCTCACGAGCGACGATGGCCTCCCTGAGCGACCTCGACGAGCTGGCGGCGCTTCGGAGCATCGTCGAAGGGACGGCCACCGAAACCGGAGAGAGCTTCTTCTCCGCGCTCGTCACGAACCTGAGCCGCACCATGGGGACCATGGGCGCCTGGATCGCCCTGTACTCGGAGCACAATCGCGAGCTCGTGGCCGTCTCGATGAAGATGCGCGACGAGTGGCTCGACGGCTTCTCCTATCCGGTCGAGGGCACGCCCTGCCAGACCGCGCTCGACGAGCGCCGCACGGTCCACATTCCGGACCGAATCGTGGACCTCTACCGCGGTGACCCGTCGCTCCGGCACTACGGAGCCGTGAGCTACATGGGTGTGCCGCTGCTGGACGTCGACGGGGCCATCATCGGACAGCTCGCCGTGCTCGACGACAAGCCCATGCCGCCGGAGCCGCGCGGGGCCGCGATTTTCCAGATCTTCGCCAACCGCGCCTCTGCCGAGCTCCGGCGCCTGCGCGCCGAGAGAGCCACCCGGGAGCGCGAGGCCCAGCTCAGCCAGCTGCTCGGGAGCGCCATGGACGCCATCGTGGTCCTCGACGACGACCTCCGCATCGTGCTCGTGAACTCCGCTGCCGCCCGCGCGTTCGAGCTGGACGAGGCGTCGTGCCCCGGTCGGGCCTTCCGCGAGCTCGTGGAGGGCGAATCCGCCGACTTGTTGCGCAAGCAAGCCTCCGCGCTGGTCGTCTCGAGTGGAAAGGACCAGAGCTCGTGGATCGCCGGCGGCCTGCGCGCGCGAAGCGCCGGCGGTCGCCCCTTCCATGCCGAGGCCACGCTCTCTCACTATCGCGCCGGCGGTCGCGGGTTCTTCACGCTGATCCTGCGCGACGTCGAGGAGCGCATCGCGGCAGAGGAGCGCATCCGTTCGCTCACCCGCGAGACCGAGCTGTTGCGCCGCGAGCTCGGCTCGCTCCGGACCTTCGACCCGATCCTGGGGTCGTCCAAGGCGCTGCTCGACTCGCTGGCGCAGGTGGGGAACGTGGCGGCGACGGACGCGACCGTGTTGCTCCTGGGTGAGACCGGAACCGGCAAGGAGCTGTTCGCCGAGGCCATCCATGCCGGGAGCAAGCGAGCCGACCGCCCGGTGGTGCGCGTCAACTGTGGCGCGATCCCCGCCAACCTCATCGAGAGCGAGCTGTTCGGTCACGAGAAAGGCGCGTTCACGGGCGCGATCCAGCGGCGCGATGGCCGCTTCACGCTCGCGGACGGCGGCACGCTGTTTCTGGACGAGATCGGCGAGCTGCCCCTGGAGCTCCAGCCCAAGCTCTTGCGCGTGCTGCAGACCGGTGAGCTCGAGCCCGTCGGCAGCGCGAAGACCATCAAGGTCGACGTGCGCATCATCGCCGCGACGCATCGCGACCTCCGCGAGAGCGTGAAGCGGGGGACGTTCCGCGAAGACCTCTTCTACCGACTCGACGTCTTCCCGATCTCCATCCCGCCGCTGCGCGAGCGCCGCGACGACATCCCGGTGCTCGCGCAGGCCTTCGCGGAGAAGTTCGCCAAGAAGCTGGGGCGCAGGCTCGCCCCGCTCTCCGCGCCCGTCCTCGAGCGTCTCCAGGCCTATCCGTGGCCTGGAAACGTGCGGGAGCTGGAGAACGTGGTCGAGCGCGGCGTCATCCTGTCGACGCGCGGGGTGTTCGAAATCGACCGCGCGCTCCCGAGCACGGCGCCGCCCTCCGACCTGCGGGGCGAATCGTCGCCAGCGCTCCCCGACCGGATCCTCACGGCCGACGAGCTGTTGGAGCTCGAGCGCGCGAACATCCAGCGCGCGCTCGAAGCCGCCGCTTGGAAGGTCGCGGGCCCGAGCGGAGCTGCGGCGCTCCTCGGCATGAATGCCTCGACTCTGAGCTCGCGCATGCGAGCTCTCGGCATCCGTCGTCCCGGGAAGGCGTGAGCCAGGGCCTTGGCCGGAAGCCAGCCCATCGACGCGACCGTGGGCGCGTCCTACGATGGCCGGCCACCTCCGAGAAGAAGCCATGAAGAGCACCCAGAGCCTGGTTCACCAACTCGCAGCGCACGCTAGTGAGACGCCCGACGCTGCTGCCATCCACGGCAAGGTCGATGGTGTCTGGAAGACGCTCACCTGGGCCGAGTACTTCGCCCAGGTACGCGAGGTAGCCAAGGGCCTCATCGCGCTCGGGCACCAACCGGGCGACTGCGTCGCGGTCGTCGGAGCGAACCGGATGGAGTGGGTCCTCTGCCAGTTCGGCATCATGGCCGCCAAGGGGATCCCAGCGCCGGGGTACCCGACCAACACGGTCGAGCAATTCGCGCACATCCTCCGCAACTCGCGCTCGAAGATCGCAATCGCGGACACCAAGGCGCTCGTCAGCCAGTACCGCGCGGCCATCGCGCTCGACCCAAGCCAGGTACAGGTGGAGCACCTGGTCGCCATGCTCGACGGCGAGGACGACGGGGCCATGAGCCTGACCGCGCTCCGTGACAAGGGGCGTGCCGAGCCGGACACCGAGCTCGACGGGCGCCTCGCATCGCTCGGGCACGACGACACCTGCCTGTTGATCTACACGTCGGGGACGACCGGCGTCGCGAAGGGTGTGATGCTCGATCACGGCAATCTCCTCGGGATGCAGGAGATGCTCTTCAACCACGTCCCCATCTTCCGCGGCCCCGAGCGCAAGCCCTACATCGTCGTGAGCTACCTGCCGCTCTGCCACATCGCCGAGCAGATCATGACGAACCTGATGTCGATGGGGGCGGGGGGAGAGGTCTACTTCTGTCCCGACATCTCTCAGGTGAAGGACCACCTGCTCGAGGCCCGCCCGACCGTGTTCGTGGCCGTGCCGCGCGTGTGGGAGAAGTTCCAGGCAGCGCTCGAGGCGAAGCTCTCGGCCGCGACCGGCATCAAGGGCGCGCTCGCCCGCTGGGCTCGGGACACGGAGCTCGAGGCGATGACCCGCGAGCTCGCCGAGAAAGCCCCCGTCTCCGGGCTCGGGCGCGCGCTCGCCCACAAGCTGGTGCTCGGCAAGGTGCGCTCCGCCTTGGGGCTCGACCGCCTGGTCATGGCCGGCACCGCCGCAGCCCCGATCTCGGTGGGGACGCTGAAGTTCTTCGCGTCGCTCGGCATCGCCATCCACGAGTACTACGGGATGAGCGAGACGACGGGGATCCTCACCGGCTGTCGCTTCGGCGAGGCCCGCTTCGGGACGGTGGGTACGCCGCTCGAGGGCTGCGAGGTGAAGGTCGCCGACGACGGGGAAATCCTCGCGCGCGGTCGCACCATGACCCGGGGCTACCTGCGCATGCCCGCGGAGACGGAGGAGCTCATCGACGCGGAGGGCTGGGTCCACACCGGCGATCTCGGGGCCTTCGACGCGGACGGCTACCTGAAGATCACGGGCCGGAAGAAGGACCTGCTCATCACCGCCGGAGGCAAGAACGTCGCGCCGGCCGAGATGGAAGGCTACATCAACCAGATCCGCGGGATTGCGCAGGCCGTGGTCGTCGGCGACCGCATGCCGTTCCTGGCGGCCCTGCTCGTGCTCGACCCCGAGAACCTCGACGGGTTGGCCGCGGACGCCGGCACCCAGAAGGATTCGCTGGAGAACATGGCGAAGGACCCCAAGGTGGAGAAGCACCTGTTCGCCGCCATCGAGGAGCACTGCAACAGCAAGGTCGCGAGGTATCAGACCATCAAGCGCATCCGCGTGCTCCCGGTCGCATTCTCGGTCGACGGCGGCGAGCTGACGCCGACCATGAAGATCAAGCGTAACGTCATCGCCCAGAAGTACGCCGCCGAGATCGAGTCGCTGTTCGCGTCGAAGGACGAGCTGCTCTCGGCGCAATAGCGGAGCGGCAGCGCCGTGGGTACGAGCGGCGCCTTGCTCGCAGTGGCCGGGAGCAGGAGTCTGCGATGGCCGAGCGGCTCAGAGCGCGGACAGCGCGCTGATGTAGGCGCCGAGATCGCCTGGCGCCGCGCCGGCCAGGTTGCGCAGTCGAGCCCCGTCGAGCGGCGCCGACCCGACGAAGAGCCCAGCTCCCACCTCGACCCGCCCGAGGCGCAGCGGCCGCCAGCTCATCGCCTTGGCCGCCGACTCGAGCGCGCCCAGCCGCGACTCCGGCACGCTGAACACCAGCTCGAACTCGCCGTGCGGGGCTGCGAGGAAGGGTAGAGCCGACAGCTGGAGCGCGCGCTGCAGGGCCGCCGACCGGGCGTCGAGGAGGGAATCGAGCGGCACGTCGATCCGGAGCGCCACCTGGTTCAGACGAACGAGCTGGTCCACGGTCGCGACGAGGCCGTCGCTCGTGTCCATGCACGCCGATGCGATGCCGCGCAGCGCCTTGCCCTCCCCGATTCGCTGCTGCGGTTGCCAGTCCGATTCGACCCGCTCTCGCTCTGCGAGCCCGAGCAGCGCGAAGGCCGCGACGGTCGTCCCCGAGCCGAGCGGACCGGAAGCGAAGACGGTGTCTCCCGGAGCCATGCCCACGCGGGAGAGGTGTCCCTGCATCGGGACGATCCCCGCGGCGACACACGTCACCGACAGCGTTCGACCCTCGTTGGTGTCGCCGCCCAGCACGAAGGTCCCGGCCGCGCGACAGGTCTGAGCGACTCCCTCGGCGACCGCCTGCTGCACGGCCTCTGTGTCCCGGCTGGGGAGGCTCACCGAGAGCAGGAGGCCGAGCGGCTCCGCACCCACGGCGGCCAGGTCGGACAAGGCTGCTGCGGCCGCGACTCGTCCCGCCGTGCGCGGGTCTCGGTAGAGCCCGAGCTCGATCTCCTCGAGCACGGTATCGACGGTCAGGGCCAGGAGGCGACCGTCCCCGAGCGGCACGAGCTCGGCGTCCGTCTGGTGAACCGAGCCGACTTGGCCAGGCGAGCGCGGGAGCGCCGCCGCCCAGCGCGAGAGCAGGCGGTTCTCCGCGATTGCGTGCATCAGCTGCATGTCATGATCCTCTCGTCCAGCAGGTCGAACCAAGCGCGCCGCGCGCGTACCGTCTCCCCGTCGAGCTCGAGCAGGCGCTCGTCGTCGAGCTCCACCTCCAGCGCTTCCGCCATCCAGTGCCGTGTACCGGGTTGTCCCACGAAGCGACCTCGGCCGAGGTTCGCAAGGGTCTGAGCCAGCCTGGCGCGACTCCGGGTCTCGCACAGGTTCACGGCCACGAGCCCGCTCGCGCCGCCGACCGGGGTGTCGTAGCGCAAGCTGCCGGACAGGTGTGGGGTCTTCATGATGCTGAGGTTGGCGAGCGAGACGGCGAAGTCGCGCCCGCCGACGCGGACTCGGCCCCGGGCGGCCGAGTGCAGGCAGAGCGTGCGCAGCGCTGCGTATGCGATTGCCGCGCCGGTCCAGCGACGCTTGAGCGCGCGGAGGAGCGCGTCGCCACGGTTGAAGAACGCATTGGCCTCCGCCGTGACCCCGAACGAGGCGCTGATGACGAAGAAGCGCTCGTGCCGTCGCTCGCGCTCCGTCTGATAGCGAACGCGGACGATGTCGCGCGGCGTCGCGCCCCTCCGGTCGATGCGGAGCGGGATGCCCGCGACCGAGGCGCGCGCCGGCTTGTGGAAATCGTTGCTCGAGCCGAGGCCCACGGCGCCGAGCGCGATCTGAGCGAGCGGGACGTTCCCGTGAGCCGAGACGAGCGCGCCCGTGACCGCGGAGACGGTGCCGTCTCCGCCTGCGGCCAGGAACGTCCGGGTGCCCTCCCCGAGCTCCTCCCGGACGGCGTGCTGCCAGGCGCCGTGGGCATCGAGCTCCTCGGTTCGCAGGTGAAAGTGCGCCTCCACCGCAGCCCGGACCCGCGCGTACTTCACCCGCGCCGCACCCTGCGCAGCCGCGGGGTTGAGGATCACCAGGGCACGCGCTCTCTCCGTCATATCTGGCTCTCGCAAGGTCGAGCCGCCAGCGCGAGCTCGAGACCAACGACGAGGAAGACGCCCAAGAGCGCGAGCTCCGGGCGCAGCCATGCCGCCTCGCCGGCGTGCAGCGCGACGAACGCGCGGACCGAGCAGGCAATGGCGGGGTGGGCCTGGTCGTCCCGATCCGTGCACGCCATGCGCAGATGGGCGAGCACGAGCCAGACCAGCGCCAGGCAGACGAGGCCGGCGCCAAGCAGCGTGGCCAGGGGCGTGGGTGGACGCTGCTCGAAGACGCGCAGCGAGAGCAGGCTCGTGAAGGCCAGCGCAGCGGCGGCGAACACGGCGCTGACCGCGACGGTAGCCCTGCGCCCGAAGCGCACCGGCAACGTCTCGTAGCCGGTCGCGCGGTCTGCGCTCACGTCCTTGAGGTAGCCGAGCAAGACGAAGACGGCGTACGAGCAGAACACGCTGCCCACGAGCCACGGCAGGAAGGGATCCGCGGGCATGCTGCGGAGCGTCTGCGCTCCACACAGGAAGCCGAGCAGCGGCAAGAGCGCCACGATCCACGAGTTCCACGCCGGGCCGCCCCACCAGCGGCGCTTCAGCGGCGTGTAGGTCGCGAGCCCGAGTACCCCGGCCACGGACAAGAGCGCCGTCTCGGCGTTGATGAACCAGAACGTGGCGGCACAGAGCGTGAGCCCCCCCAGGCTCACCAGGAAGACCTGCGGGCGCGACACCTCGCCGCGCACCAGCGGCCGATAGGGCGACGAGAGCGAGTCGGTGTCCACCTGGAACACGTCCGTCAACGCCTGGCCCAGACCGTAGGAGCAGAAGAAGGCGGCGAAGGCGGCCACGAGTGTGGCGTGGGCGGTCCGCTCGGGCACCGCGAGCCCCGCGAGCCCTGCGGCGCCCGACACGAAGAACAGGTACGGACGCAGGGTGACCCAGTACGCGCGCCAGAATCCGGGGCGGGGCAGCGCGTTCGCGCTCGACGGCTGCGTCATGCGGCCTGGTCTCTCTCTCGCTCGGAGAGCAGCCCGTGGCGGGAGCCCACGTGCCGCAGGACCTCCACGGTGCGCTCGATGTCGGCGTCGGTGTGGCGCGCGTTCACAGTCAGGCGCAGGATGCTCTCGCCGCGGGGAACGGCCGGATGACTCACGCTGCCGACCTTGATCCCGGCATCGAACAGCTCTCGCGCGACGGTCCACAGCACGTGATCCTCACCGACCGCGACGGGGACGATGGGCGACGGGCTGGCAGGCACCGAGAGGCCCGCGCTCTGCAATCCATCCCAGAGCTGCTTCGCGTTCTGTACGAGGCGCAGCCGATGTTCGGGCTCCTCCTGCATGACGCGCAGCGCCTCGCAGATGCCCGCGCAGGTCGCCGCTGGTAGCGACGCCGTGAACATCCCCGCGCGCGCGAAGAAGCGCAGGTACTCGATCAGGTCTTCGCCGCCGCAGACGTAGCCGCCGAGAGAGCCGGGTGCCTTGCTGAAGGTGCCCATCAACACGTCGATGCTGCCCGGCATGTCGAAGTGCTCCTCGATGCCGCGCCCCGTCGCGCCCAGGACGCCCACCGAGTGCGCCTCGTCGAGCATGAGTCGCGCACCATGACGATCGGCCAGCGCACGCAGCGCCGGCAGTGGCGCGAGCTCGCCGTGCATGCTGTAGACGCTGTCCGTGACGATGAGCTTGCCGCGGGCCGCAGGCGCGTCGCGCAGCAGCAAGCGCTCGGCGTCGTCCAGGTCGGCGTGAGCGAACGCTCCGCCGAAGCGCGCGCCGGAGTAGCGGCAGCCGTCCTGGATGCTGGCGTGGGCGAAGCGGTCGCACACGAACAGGTCTTCCGGTCGCAGCAACGCGGTCAGCGTGCCGACGTTCGCGGCGTAGCCGGAGGGGAAGATGATGGCTGCCTTGCGCCCGTGGAAGTCGGCGACGGTCTCCTCGAGCTCGCGCAGGTACCGGTTCGTCCCGCCGAGGAGCTGTGCGCTGGGTGTTCCGTAGCCCACGCGGCGGAGCGCACGCTCGACGGCCGCGACGACCCGCGGGTGCAGGTGCAACCCGAGGTAGCTGTTGGAGTCGAAGCAGATCATCTCCTGGGTGACACCGGTGAACGGGTTCTCGACGCGGATCCGGTGGTCCAGCGGGCCGTCCAGGGTCACGCGGTACTGAGAGTCGTAGATGCCCGCGGCCTTCGCCATACCGACGAAGTCGTTCAGCCGGCGGCACTTCTCGAACAGGTCATCCGACTGACTGCCGAAGAAGTCGGAGAGTGACGGGGACGAGGGGCTCACCTTGCACCCCCTGCCGCGTGTGCGGCGACGTCTGCGACCGAGAAGCGCCCGAAGGCCCCGGGCTCGGCGATCAGCCCGAGCAGATCCACGCGCGGTGCGCGGCTCGCATCGGGGTGCACGCTGTACCAGCCCGTGGCCTTCACGAACACGCTGCGGTCGAGACCAGGTGCGGGTGGTGGAGCGCGAAACGAGAGCGCTGCTCGCTCGGCATTCGGCATGTCGAAGTAGCGAGCGTCGGCGCGCTCCAGCTCCTGCCGCCGGTCCCGCTTGCTCGAGTCGCGCGCGGTCGTGGCTCGAAGCTCGACGGCGTTCACCCGGCGTGGCGGGCCGAGCTCGAGCGCCGCGCGGTCCAGGCTCCACAGCCCCGCGCTCGACTCGAGGCGGATCCTCACCAGCTTGCCCCTCACTCCCGACAGGTCCACCGGGACCGCGACCGCACGCGTCGTCGCGGGTCCGACCGGCCACACATGGTCGATCGTGCGCCACTTGCCGCTTTCCTCGACCTTCACCAGGAGCGCCAGCTCGCGGATCATACCGGTACGAACGGCGGCCTGGAGCTTGGGAAGCGTGCGCAACGCGGCGTACAGCGGGTTGACGGCTCCCGGCTCGACGGCGAGCATCTCGCGCTCGAGGTGCGCCGCCCACAGCGTGTTACGCGCGTGGAGCAGCAGGGTGCCGGGGCCCGAGCCCCTCGGGAGCGAGAACTCGAGCTCGACGTAGTCCCGGACCTCCTCGGGGACGTCGGCGCGTCGGCCGAACGGGGTGCTCACCCAGGCATTGCCATCGGCGCTCTGGAGCTTCTGGAGGATGTCGGCGTTCTGCCAGTCGCGCGCGCGAGTGGGCGGCGTCGGATGGGCGATGGTGCGAAGCTCACCCGCCTGCGTCGGCCAGAGCTCGCTGTGTCTCGCCGAGCTGACCTTCCACCTCGATGCGGATCTCGCCGTTCTCGGCCTTTGCGTGCTCGAGCCGCACGAAGTCCGTGCGGTCCAGACCTGGGAAGACGGTGGCGACGAGCACCTCCGCGTCAAGGTGCCGCGACGTGCCGTCGACGCTGTAGATGAGGGGGCAGGAGCCCGCGCTCTGTTCGCCGCCGCTGCCGCCGCTGCCGCCCGAAGATCGGGAGGCGCTGACGGCCAAGGCGACCAGCGCGACGTCGGCGGCGAGGCCGATGCCCGCGCCCACCAGGGCTCCACCCGGCTTGCCTGCGATGGTGACGGAGTGGATGTCGCCCACTGCGATGCGACGACGGCGCCCGCCATCCACCAGCGCGATCGCGCTCGGGTCCAGCGTCCCGTCCGGGTTCCGCCAGGCCGGGTCGAAGTTGCCGCTGTAGTGCCCACCGGTGAGCATTCTGACCGTGACCTTCTTGCCGGTCGGGATCTGGTCGATCTCGGATCGGTCGAGCTCCCGAGGGTTCTCGCCCGGGCTGGAGCCCTCCCCGATGCCCGCCCCGATCAGGGTGCAGCCGGTGGCCAGGGCGACGAGCGCGGCGGCGAGCAGAACAGACTTGGGTCGCAGGTCGAGAGCCATGGTCGCGTCCTCCGCGGATCTGGAGGAGCAATGGCCGTGCCGGAACGCCGAGCGCAGCTTCAGGGCGCGAGCGCCGTCGAGTGTGCAGCGAGCCGCACACTGCGTGCGGGGAGAGGCACGGGGTTACTGGAAGAGCACGCTGGGCGCGAGGGCGACCTCACGGCTCGGCCGTGAGGCGAGGTCGGCTCCCGCCCAGGACGGCGCTGGTCGCCAGCACCGACGATAGCAGGTGCTCTCGGGCGATGACGCCGACTGGAACGCCTTCATCGAGCACCACCGCCAGGGCGCTTTGCCCGCGCTCGAGCTCGTCGAGCACGACCTCGACCGGAGCGTTCACGTCCACCTCGGACCACGCTCGGGTCTGGAGCGCGGCCACCGGGTCGTCGTGACGCCCCGCCCGACCGGCGAAGACCAAAGCGTCTCGAGTGACCACGCCGACGAGGGTCTCTCCCAGCACCACGGGGAAGACGTCGTCCGACGTACGGAGCGTCCGCCGGAGCGCCGCTCCGACGAGCTCTCCCGGCTGGAGGAGCACGCTCGGGCCCCGCGCGACGTCGCCCGCGCGGAGCCCGGCGAGGGCGCTGCGCGCCGTCGCGTCGAGGCGTTCGCGACCCGCGGCGAAGAAGACCATCACCGCGATCAGCGCCAACAGGAACGCGCCGTTGACCAGGGCGAACGTGCCCATTCCCAGCGCCGCGATCTGACCGAACCCCGCGGCCCAGCGCGTTCCACGCGCCATGCCGAAACGACCTGCGAGCAGCGCTCGGAGCACGCGGCCGCCGTCCATCGGGAAGATGGGCAGCAGGTTGAAGAGGCCCAGGCTCAGGTTCCCGAGCACGAGCAGAGCGAGCAGCGTGCTCCAGGAGGGCACGAGGCCGCGGATCTTGGCGACGTCGAGCAAGCCCATGGCATGCAGGCCGACGGCTGCGCCGCCCAGGACGACCGCCAGGGCGAAGTTCACGGCCGGACCTGCCAGCGCGATCCACAGCTCGTCGCGCGGGCGAGCCGGCTTGCCGTCGAGGGCGGCGACACCACCCAGGGGCAAGAGCACGATCTCGAGCACGCGGAGCCCGCGCCGTTGGGCGGCCACGCCGTGGCCGAGCTCGTGGAGCGTCACGCTGACGAACAGGGCTAGCGTCGAGATCACTCCGAACAGGGCGCCGTGGAACCCATGGCGACCACCCCAGCTGAAGGCGGCCCAGGCCACGATCAAGAGGAACGTCAGGTGGACTCGGATGGGAATGCCGAACGCGCGGGCGATCTGAAACGACCAGGACATGCGCTTCAGATGCGGCCGGGTCCCGTATTGGTCCAATCGAAAAGTTGAGGCTGAATCATAGTCCAGCGCTATGCGCGGCCCCTCCACTCACGGGCTCGCCAGGAGCGGCACTGCGATCCTGGCGGGCGCCCTGTCCGGCGGCGCGAGGACGGCGCGCCGGATCACGTTGGTCGCGCACTTCACGACTCGACCGTCGGGGATGTCACCTGACGCAGTGGCGCTCTGCACGCGCCCCGCCTCGCCGAGCACAGCCAAGATGCTGACGCGACCCTGAAGGTTCGGATTGTCGAGCAGGCCGAGCGTGTAGCATGCGCGGAACTGGGGAACGAGGCGTGCGAGGGAGTCCTCGAGGGACTTCTGCCCCGTCGTGGCGGTCGTCGTGATGGCGCCGAGCCGGACGGTCCCCGGCTTGCGCTTCTTGGCTTCCGCGAACGCGGTTCGGAGCGGCGCGGGCGCAGCAGGTGGGAGCTGGAGGTTGGGGTCGAGCGCGAGCGCAAGCGTGACGCTCTTCTTCGCTCCCTCGGCGTCGTCGTTGGCTTCGAGGCTCGCGCTCAGCACGAGCAGCTTCGCCGCCGTGGCGGGCGCGCACAGGGAGACGAGCTCGCCGCTCGGCGCCGCCCCCGACCCGTCGCCGTCGCGTCCCCACACAGCCGGTTCGCGGAAGTCCCCGCAAACCGCGAGGGCGGCAGCAACGCGCTGCTTCGCCTCCGCGGGGCCCGCTTCGTCGAAGGGCGCGATGGTCGCGATTTCCCTCTCCGCGTCGCGTAGCTTCGGTGGGTCGAGGGCGCTCGGTGACGCTCCGTCCGGCTCCGGGGTGGAGCCCGCGCTCGCGCTCCCCGGGGGTCGAGGGGCGCTGGCAGCGACCGAGAGATCTGGGCTGGACGCGGGCGCGGGGGACGTGGTCTTGGTCTTGTCACAGGCGCAGAGCGCGAGCGTAGTCGCGACGGCGAAGGCGACCTCGAACGACGAGCGGCACGTCATGCAGACGCAGACGGGCTATCACAACCCCGAGGCCACGTCGCGGATCAGCTCGCGGAGCCAGCGGTGGGCCGGAGAGTCGTCCGTACGCGCGTGCCAGACCTGACCCACGCCACCTGCCGGCAGCGCGAGGGGTGGTCGGAACAGGCGCAACCGAAACATGCGCGAGAACGGCTCCGCCACGCGGCGGTCGAGGGCGGCCACCAGATCGGTGCTCGCCACGACGGCGGGCACCATCAAGAAGTGGGGCAGCCGGAGCTCCACGCGGCGCTCGAGACCGCGGCGCTCGAGCTCCACGTCCACGATGCCCTTGGCCTCCGGCTCGGGGGTCACCAGCACATGGCCGAGCTTCAGGTAGGTCGCCAACGTCAGGCGCTTGCCCACCTTCGGGTGCGCGTGCCGGACGACGCAGACGAACGAATCCTGGAAGAGCCGCTCGTGCCGGTGACCCGGCGGCACGCTCTCGTAGAAGCCAACGTGCAGGTCGGCCTCGTTGCGCTCCAGCGAAGGCGGGACCCGGTGGTGCGGCCAGGCTTGAACGCGCAGTCGGACGCCGGGAGCTACCTCCGACAGCTTCGCGAGCAGCTTGGGTAGGAGCACGAACGTCACGTAGTCCGTCGTCGCCAGCGTGAAGCTGCGCTCGAGCGCGCTCGGGTCGAGCTCGGCGCTGGGCTCGAGCGCGGTGCCCAGGCTCTGGAGCGCGGCGGCGAGGGGCGCCGCCAAGGTCAGCGCGCGCTCGGTCGGCACCATGTGTGAGCCCGAGCGGACCAGGATCGGATCGTCGAGCAAGCCGCGGAGCTGAGCGAGCGAGTTGCTGACGGCTGGTTGCGTCATGCCCAGGCGGCGCGCCGCGCGCGTGACGTTGCGCTCCTCCAACAGCGCGGAGAGCACCGGCAGGAGGTTCAAGTTCAGCGCCCGCATATTCAAGGACATGATGATCAACAATATACATTATCAATTGGGCAGATGGCACGGATGGGCGCATGTTGTGGCTCGAAAGGGAGAAACGACATGAACCACCTCGAAACCCAGAGCCCCAGCACCACCCCGAGCCGCCAGACCCGCTGGCAGATCGACCCGACCCATGCCGCCGCCGGCTTCCGGGTCCGCCACCTGATGGTCGCCCACGTGCGCGGCCTGCTCGGCCCGGTCACCGGCTCGGCCGTCATCGACGAGGCAGACGTGACGCGCTCGCGCGTCGAGGCCAGCATCGACGTGACGGGCATCGACACCCGCGAGGCGAAGCGCGACGAGCACCTGCGGAGCGCCGACTTCTTCGACGTGGAGCGCTACCCCACCGTCACGTTCCGCTCCACGGAGGTGCGCCGAGGCAAGGGGGACTCCCTGCGACTCACCGGCGACCTGACGATTCGCGGGATCACCAAGCCGATCACGCTGGAGGTGGACGAGCTGCCCCCGGCGGTGAAAGACCCCTGGGGCAACGTCAAGCGCGGCCTGACCGCGCGCGGGAAGCTCAACCGGAAGGACTACGGTCTGACCTGGAACGTCGCCCTCGAGGCCGGCGGCGTGCTCGTCGGCGAGAACGTGGACATCGAGATCGAGGTCGAGCTCGCGCAAGCGAAGGAGTGAGGGCGGCGCCGCGCCGGAGGCGGACGGGACGCGAGCGCTCGCCCGCGCTGCGGCCCGTCCGATTGCCTCTCGCCCTGTGGCGAGGCGTTTCCGGACCCCTCGCGAGCGCGGGAGCCGTCGGCCCGCGTCCACGGTTGTGTCGCGGTCGGTGGTGCGTAACCTTCGACGCGGAGATGCCGAGCCCGACAGAACCCCGTGCGGCTTCGATCGCGGTGGCGCCGGTCCGCGAACAGCCCGGCGATCCCGAGGCGGTGCGCCTGGCGAACGGCTTTCTCGAAGACGTGATCGCCGAGCTCGCGAGGTTCCCCGAGTTCGAGGTGCTCTCCGCGCGGACTTCGCTCGCGCTGACGAAGGAGGAGCTCCACCCCGAGCGACTCGCCGCGCGTTTCGGCGTCACTCATCTGCTCGACAGCGCGATCGTCCCGAGCCCGTCGTCACTGCGCGTCCGAGCCGACCTGATCGAGGTCCCGTCCGGAGTGCAGCTCTGGAGTCAGCGGTACGACGTCCCGTTGCGAGAGCTCTTCGCCGTGCAGGACGACGTCGCCGCTCGCGTGGCCAATCACCTGAAGGGTCACATCCACCGTTCGCGTCTCGTCCGCGCGAAAGCGCGCCCCGTCACCACCCTCGAGGCCTACGACTGCTGGCTCCGCGGTCGCGCCTGTCTGGCGCAGGGAACGATCACTGCGGACGCCGAAGCGCGCGACCTGTTCGAGCGCGTGCTCACGCTCGACCCGAGCTATGCGCGGGGCTACCTCGGCCTCTCGCTCAGCCACTTCAACGAGTGGAGCTGCCAGCTCTGGTCGGAATGGGAGACGAGCGAGCGGCTCGCGTTCGAGTACGCGAAGAAGGCGGTGGACCTCGACGACACCGATCACCTCGCCCACTCCGTTCTCGGGCGCGTCCTGGTCTACCGGCGCCAGTACGCGCCAGCGCGCCGCCACCTCGAGCGGGCCATCGCGCTGTGCCCGAACGACGCCGACTGTCTCGCCCAGGTCGGCTTCTGGTACGCGTATCTCGGCGAGCCCGAGACGGGGATCGCCATGACCGAGAAGGCGTTCCGCCTGAACCCGCTTCACGACGAGGTCTACTGCGTCTACGGAGCCATCCCGTACTTCGTCGCGCGGCGCCCGAAGGACGCGCTGGCGCTGGTCGAGAGAGCGCCGCCCAACCTGATCGTCGATCAGTCGGCGTACATCGCTGCGGCGTACGCGCATCTGGACGAGATGGCGGCGGCCCGGCGCCATTTCGCGCAGTTCCTCGGCATCTTCCAGCAGAAGATCACGTTCGGGCGCGTCCCCGACCCGGACGAGCCGCTCGCGTACCTGTTGCACGTGAACCCTTTCGCTCGCCCCGAGGACGCGGCCTACCTGGCCGACGGCCTGCGCAAGGCCGGCCTCACGTCCGCACCACGAGAGGGCGCGTACCTTCCTGCCAGGTCGACCGAGGCGGCGGCGTTTGCGCTCGATCCGGCCGCGGGCACCTGGAGCCTCACGTTCGCCGGCAAGACGGCGCAGATCAGGGACATGAAGGGCTGCCGCGACCTCGGCCTGTTGCTCTCGTCCCCCGGCCAGCGCTTCCACGTGATGGAGATCGCCGGGCGCGTTCACGAAGGCGATGGGGGCGCGGCGATGGATGGCCGCGCCCGCGCCGCGTGCCAGCGCCGCATCCAGGAGCTCGAGGACGAGATCGCCGACTCCGAGGCCAAGCACGACCTAGGACGCCTCGGAAAGGCCCGAGCTGAGCTCGAGCAGGTCACTGACCAGCTCGTGGCCGCCCTGGGGCTCGGGGGGCGAGCTCGGAAGCTGGGCGACCCGGTGGAAAAGGCCCGGACGGCGGTGACCTGGAGAGTACGTAGCGCACTCAAGAAGATCGCCGAGGCGCACCCCGAGCTCGGCCGGCATTTGGGTGTCTCCGTGCGGACCGGGACCTTCTGCGCCTACGACCCCGAGCGCGAGGTTCGGTGGCGCCTCACGATGTGAGGCCGGCCCTCACGCCCATTCGGGCATGAACCAAGCAATCACCCGCACCACCATCCTGCCTCACGAACAGCCTCGCCGCTTCCTCACCGACGGCGGGCTCGAGACGACGCTCGTCTTCCACGAGGGGCTCGATCTGCCCTGTTTCGCCGCGTTCGTCCTCCTCCGAGTCGAGGAGGGTCGGGCTCGCCTGCGCGCCTACTACGAACGCTACTTGGAGCTCGCGCGCCAGGCTGGCACCGGCTTCGTCCTCGAGGGGCCGAGCTGGCGGGCGAACCCCGACTGGGCGGAGAAGCTCGGTATCTCGCGCCGCGAGCTGCGCGAGCTCAACGCCGCTGGGGTCGAGCTCCTGCGCGAGCTGCGCGCGGCTCACGAGACGGCCGACCTGCCGCTCGTGATCAGCGGCAGCGTCGGGCCGCGAGGCGACGGCTACGTGGCTGGCGAGCTGATGACTCCCGAGCAGGCGGAAGGCTACCACCGGGAGCAGATCGAGGTGCTCCGCGACGCGGGCGTCGACCTCGTCTCCGCCTTCACGATGACGAACGTGAACGAGGCCGTCGGCTTCGCGCGCGCGGCAAGTGCTGCAAAGGTCCGGCACGTGGTCTCGTTCACGCTCGAGACGGACGGCACACTGCCGAGTGGCGAGACGCTCCGGGGCGCGATGGAGGCTGTGGACGCAGCGACGGACGCGAGCGTCGCCTACTACATGATCAACTGCGCCCACCCGACTCACTTCACGCACGCGCTCGAGGGAGGAGCGGGGTGGACGGCGCGGATCCAAGGGATCCGTGCCAATGCCTCCACCCGGAGCCACGAAGAGTTGGACGAGTCGCCCGACCTGGACGCGGGTGATCCCGGAGAGCTCGGCGCCGAGTACGAGGAACTGGTCGGCATGCTGCCGCAGCTCCGCGTCTTGGGCGGGTGCTGCGGGACCGACGACACCCACATCCGTGAGATCGCCGCGGCTTGCATCGGAGCCTGACCGACGGCGTGCCCATCGCGCTGCCACCCCGTGTAATGTGTCCCGTCGGTGCGCGTCTGCTCGGGGGAGGAGGAACGAGCAAATGAGCACCAAGGTACGAACGAGGAGAGCTGTAGTCGGGCTCGCCAGCGCGCTCTTGTTGATGATGGTCTCGGCGTGCGCGAAGGAGGACGCCGAGTCGCGCCCAGAGCCGCGAGGGAACACGCCCCCTGCCGTGGTCCACGGCAGCCACGACCCCGCCCACGGCGGGATCATCAGCATGACGGCCGATCTGCACTTCGAGACCGTGCTCCACTCGGCAGGCAGGCACGAAGTCCACTTCAGCGACGGGGCGCGACAGCCCCTGCCGGCGTCTACGCTCGCCGCCGTATCGATGACGCTCGAACGCCCCGGGGCTCAGCAGGAGCGGCTCGACCTCGACCCGGACGCGCGTGGCGCGTTCTGGGTGGCGGAGGGACGGCCGCTCGGGAAGGTCCCGGTCACGAAGGTCGTGGTCACGTTCAATCGACCCGGAGAGGTGCCGACCTCGTTCCCCATCGCAGTGCCCGACCACGGGCATCACGAACACTGAGGCCCATCGTATCGCCGGGTCCGCCTCCGCGAGCGCCGCGCCGGAGCCGATACGACCCGACCGCGAAGCTCGTCGGCAACTCGCCGCTGCTCGCGAACGCCCGCGAACGTCCGCGGACGGTCGATGGCCCCTGGGGCACCGGCGCTGCACCTGGGCTAGGGTCAGCGCCATGACGTGCGTCGCGCGGCTCGGAACCGCCGTGGTGTGGGTCCTGGTGAGCGCCTGCGGCTCGCGCAGCGCGCTCCCGAGCGACTCGGGTACGGGCGGCTCGGCAGACCCCTGCGCTGCGCCGAGCATCCCCCTGGCCTGCGCCGAGAGCATCGCTGCAGCGCCCGCCGGAGCAGAGGTCTGGAGCAGAGCGCTGCCCGTCGGCGAGCTCTCGTTGCTCGGTCCCGTGGCCGCCGACGAAGCCGGCTCGACCTACTACTTGGGTGCAGAGAGCGCGCTCTACGTGAAGACGGTCTACGCTCTCGACGCCTGTGGCGCGCTGCGCTGGCAAGCCGACGTCTCTCACTCGATCGCCGCCTCGGGCTACGTGCCCCAAGTGATGGTGGCGGGCGGCCGGTTGCTGCTCGTCGGCATCGGGAACATCGTGGCCCTCCACCTGGACACCGGTGAGCCCGCGTTCATCGCCGACCTCGCGGGCTTCGCCCAGGGCGGCGGGCTCGGGGTGCCGCCCGGCAAGGTGGTGGGCATGGGCTTCACCGCCGCGGACGCTCAGGGCACCGTGTTCAGCTTGGTCGCGAACGATCTCGACGTGTTCATCGTGTCCGTGAGCGTGACGGGTCAGATGCACCCGGTGGCGAAGGTCGAGCACTACCTGGGCGGGGCCGGCTATCCGCTCGGCGCCCAGCAGCTCGCCCTCGACGCGGCCGGGCACGTCGTGCTCGCGGGTGGCACGGGCTCGGGCAACGGCGAGCCGATCCGGGCGTTCACCAAGAGCGGGAAGGCCGTGTTCGACACGGTGCTCCCGAGCTTCGGCATCGGTCAATTCCTCGCGGCAGGCCCGGATTTCATCACCGGACGAGGCATGTGGATCCTCGACCTCGACGGCACGCCTCGCAACTCGTTCGTCGGCGGGGGACCCACGTTCATCTCCTGGGACGGTCCCACGGTGATCGACGCCGAGGGCACCCTCTACGTCGTCGGTGGCCAGCACCTGGAGCCGGGGGTTTCCACGATGACCTTCAACTTGCTGGGCCGCTTCTCGCCCGAAGGCAACAGCGAGTGGAGCGCGACGCTGGACGAGCAGATCGTGGGAGGACCGGTGCTGGACGATCGCGGGCACCTGTTCGTGACGACGACGGCGAAGGTCGAGCCGGGGAGCCCGCTGCACCTCGCAGCCATCGGCCTGAACGGAGAGCTCGCCTGGCAGATCCCGCTCCCGCTGGCCGGGAGGACCCCGAGCTACTGGTTGCTCTCGAACGCCGCGGGGGCGCTGACGGTCGCCATCGATGGGCGCGTCCACGCCTACTCCAGCGGCGGAGGCAGGCCGCCGCGCTGCGCCTACTGGCCGACGCCCCGGGGCGACCTGGGCCAGCGCGTCTGCGCGCGGGAGAAGTGAGCCGTCCCAGCGGGCTCGTGCGCGTCGCCGCGCGCCTGTGCGCGGGGTGGCACACCTGGGCGGCGGGTGCGTCGCCGCTTGGTCAGTTTTCGCCCGTTTCCGAACCACCACAGCGGGGTGGCAAACACGCCTGTGCGTCGCAAACGCAGTCGCCTCGAGCCCGCTCGGTGTGCCACCGACCGCCGGCATGCCCATTGCATCGTGCGCGGGCATGGCGCGACACGGGGATCACGCGGAGGAGTGGGTGCCGCCTTGTCCGGCGCCGGTCGGCCTCAGGGGTTGTCGGCTCGAGCTCGACGAACGCAACGTCCTGGTCATGAGCTTCCCGCTGCATCGCGGTAGCGCGCTGCCCACGCTGACGGCAGCCGAGCACGACGTCCTCCGGCTCGTGCTCGCGGGGGCCTCGAATGCCCAAGTCGCCCGCGCGCGCGGCAGCTCGCCCCGGACGGTTGCGAATCAGCTCGCCTCGATCTTCAGGAAGGCCGGAGTCTTCTCCCGCAGCACACTCGCGCTGCGCTGCGCCGCCGTCGAGCTCGGTGACGAGCTCCCCGAAGAGGCCCGATGAGCCCAGACGAGTTGAGGCGAGTGGCGTTTGCCGCGTTGTGCTCGGAGCGAGCAGAGGAAGAGCTCGAGCCCTGGTTGTCCTTCGTGCGGGGCGACTGGAGCGTGGTCGATCAATTCGATCACGATGGCAGGCGTTACCTGATCGCCGAGCGACGCCGCGGCCAGGAGCTCATCTCCCGTGCGGAGTGGCAGATGCTCGCCGCCCGCGCCCGCGGCTCGCCGCTCAAGGTGATCGCGGTGGAGGTGGGCTTGTCGGTGTCGGCGGTCTCCCGGCGCATCCGGCAGGCGATGCAGAAGCTGGGGCTCCGAACCCAGAGCGAGCTGGCTCGCCTGCTCGCTCGAGGCCCGGCGTATGGACCCGATCGTTGACGGGGTGCGTTTCGGCGTGCGATAGCTGAAAACGCTATGCGAAGTGGCGCTGTCGTCGTCGTCGTCACCTTGCTGACCGCGCTGGCGGGTTCTGCGCTGGCGCAAGAGGTGGGCGACACGCTGCCGATCGACGATGAGGAGACGACGCCGGAGCCCGAGGGACCGGCTGCGCCGGTGGAAGCCGCGCCCTCCCGCACGAGCGGCGCGCGGATCCACGACGGGTTCTTCTTTCGCGGCGGGCTCAACGTGGGGCTCCTGATGCTGACCGCCGACGCTTCCCGAGAGATCGAGTACAGCGGCCTCCAGGGCGGCCTGGATCTCCTCTTCGGGGGCACGCTGATGCCCGGGCTAGTGGTCGGCGGCGCCTTGATCACGGGCCGCACGAATCGGCCTGGGGTAGACGACGGCGTCACCAGTCGGGATCTCGAAGGGTCGCTGCTCTTCGCCGGTGCCGCGGCGTTCGGGAACTACTACCTGGATCCTCGCGAGGGCCTGCACCTGCAAGGCCTGGCAGGCTTCGCCGGCCTGGACTTCGTGTCGGCCTCGGGGGCCAGCTCCGGCAACGACCCGACGGGGTTCTTCTTCGGCTTCGGCGCCGGTTACGACTTCTGGATCGCCGACGAGTGGAGCGTGGGTCCGTTCGCGCGCATCCTCTACTCGATGCTCAGCACGAAGACCGACGTGACCTACCGCTACTTCTACCCGAGCATCGGCGCGGCCATCACCTACCACTGAGCGCAGAACGGCGTATCATCGCGGGATGTTCACGCGACTGTGGCCGGCGTTCGCCGCCTGCTGCCTGCTCGGCTGTGGCGAGAGCGACTCGAGTGGCGGCAGCTCGAGCGGCGGTGGGGGGACCCAGTCCAGCGGCGGCAGCGGCGGCAGCGGCGCGACCGGCGGCGGCAGCGGCGGCGGCGGCGGCACACCCATCCCGAGCTGCGCCGGAGCCGGCGGCGCATCGGGCGGCAAGGTGTTTCACGTCGCGACCAGCGGCACGACCGGCGGCGACGGTAGCGCGGGCGACCCATGGGATCTGCCCACCGCGCTGCTCGGCCCCGCAGCGGTCTTGCCCGGCGACACGGTGCTGGTCCATGGCGGCGTCTACAGCGGCGGCTTCGTCAGCAAGCTCGCGGGCCAGAGCGGGGCGCCCATTACGCTCCGGAGCGCGCCCGGCGAGTGGGCGGTGCTCGACGGGCAGAGCTCCACGGAGCCGACCCTACAGGTCTACAAACAGTGGGTGGTCATCCGGGACCTGGAGATCACCAACAGCAAGACCGACCGCCAGAGCTCGCGGCCGAGCGGTATCTACGTGGAGGCCCAGCACGCGAAGCTGGTGAACCTGATCGTGCACGACGTGGGGACCGGGATCATCTGCAACAGCGCCGGTGCTCAGAACCCCGAGTTCGCCCTGGAGCTCGAGGTGGCCGGTAACATCCTCTACAACAACGGCTGGGACGACGTCGATCGTTCCCACGGACATCACCTGTATCTGCAGAACCGAGACGGCACGAAGCACGTCCGTGACAACGTGCTGTTCAACGCGTTCGGCTTCGGCGTGCACGCCTACTCCGACAGCGACACCTACTTCGCCCAGGGCTACGAGCTCGCCGGTAACGTCTGGTTCGGAAACGGCGCCGCGTCGGCCATCCCCGAGAGCGCGGGCGCCGCGGAGAGCAAGTACTACGACGGCTGTCTAGTGGGCCACAACGGCACGCACCCGGTGTCGCGGCTCGAGCTTCGAGAGAACTACGGTTGGGCCCAGGGGCTGGGCGAGCGGAGCCTCCGCCTCGGCTGGGACGCGCCCAACGAGGATGTGAAGCTCGAGGACAACTACATCGTCGGGCAGACGATCTTTCAGCCTTCCTGGCAGAGCGTCACGATGACCGGCAACACGTTCATCGGCGACGTCAGCGGGGTCACGACCGCGAGCCACCCGAACAACACCTATCTGACCAACGCTCCCAGCGGCGCCAAGGTCGTGGTGCGTCCGAATCCTCACCAGCCGGGCCGCGCTCACGTCATCGTCTACAATTGGGATCAGGCCGACAGCGTCGAGCTGGACGTGACCAGCGTCGTGCCGATCGGCGCCAGCTACGAGCTTCGCAGCGTGCAGGACGTGTTCGGCGCTCCCGCGCTGTCCGGGACCTTCGACGGGAAGCCCCTGAGCTTGCCGATGGTCGCGCCCAAGGTGGCGCAGCCCATCGGGCTGCCCGGCGCGATCACCGCGGCGGAGCAGCCGGGCAAGCGCTTCGACGTGCTCCTGCTCACGTCGGCCTGTCCTCCTTGAGCTCGGGCAGCTCCCCGCGGACGAGCTCCACCAGCGCCTCGAACGCCTCGCGCCCGCTCGGGTGGTAGGCCGCGAACACGGCGGGGTTGTGCGGCATGTCGCTCGCCTCGTGGACGCGAGTCTCGACGCCCGCGCGCCGGAGCGCGTCCACCAGCGCCAGGATGTCGTCCTTCGGGGTCTCGCAGCCGCCGACCGAGACGAACACGGGTCCGAGCCCGTCGAGGCGCGCGTGGACCGGCGAGAGGCGCGGATCGTCGAGCGGCACGTCGCCGGCGAAGGCGGCCGCCTGCCGAACCAGCTCCTGCCGACGCCCGAAATCGAAGCGCTCGTTCGTCCGGAACGAGTCCCCGGGCATGCTCAGGTCGGCCCACGGCGAGAGCAACGCGAGCGCTCGGGCGCGGGCTCCGCCGCGGTCCCTGAGCGCAATCTGCGCCACGATGGCGAGGTTGCCTCCAGCCGAGTCCCCAGCGAGCACTATCCTCTCGGGCGCGATGCCGCGCGCAACCAGCGCGTCGAAGGCCGCGAGGGCGTCCTCGAGCTGCGCGGGGTACGGGTGCTCGGGTGCCAGTCGATACTCGAGCCCGAAGACCTCCACGCCGGTGTCTTTGGCCAGCCCTGCCAAGAGCTCCGCGTGAGTCGTCCGAGCGGAGCCGTACACGTACGAGCCCCCATGGAAGAACAAGATCGCGCCCGCCCGCGGCGGCGTGCGCGGCGCGAAGACCACCGCCGGCACTCCGCCCAGCACCTCGTCGCGGAGGTCAACGAGACGGACGAGCTTCTTCGGATACGGTCGCCGGTTCATCTCCTCGCGCAGCCGCGCAAAATCCCAGTCGGCGGTCCGCTCCCAGTCGACGCGCAGGTAGCGCACCATCCACTGGAACGTGAAGGACCAGCTGGGGCGGAGCGGGCCATCGCGCAGGCGCGCCGCGAGCGTCTGGAAGAACGCCAGCCAGAGCAGGCCGAGCGCGCGCAGCATGGTCGGCTTCTAGAGCGACCCGCACGGCGGCGAAAGCAGAAAGAGCGACGCTTTGGCATGCTCGTTGCGATCTCCGTGCAGAGGTCGCATCCTGCCCGGAACCCGCGAAATAGTTGCCAACCTCACTCGAATCGCCAACGAAGCCAGCGCCGTCGCGGTCGCGTGGCACGTCGTGATCGCGCTCGTCGGCGTCGCCTTCGCGTTCGGATTTCGCCCGTCGGTGCGCGTCGCCGCCGTGTCGCTCGGTCTGCCGCTCGCGTCGGTGAGCATCCTCGCATGGGTGTTCGGCAATCCCTTCAACGGCGCGGTTTTTGCGCTCATCACCACGGCGCTGACGGCCCTCGCTCTCGGCGGAGCCTCGTCCCCGGTGGCGCGGGGGCCGGACTGGTCTTCCATGCTGGGCGTCCTACTCGTCGCCTTCGGCTGGGCCTACCCACACTTCCTCGACGGATCGCCGCTCGTGTACCTGTATCGCGCACCGACCGGCACCGTGCCCTGCCCGACGCTCGCCCTGGTATGCGGTCTCGCCCTCGTGGGCGGCGGGCTCGTGGGCGGCGCGTGGCGGCTGCTCCTGGCTTCGACAGCCACCTGCTACGCGCTGTTCGGCGCGCTGCGGCTCGGTGTCGCGATCGACTGGATCTTGCTCGCGGGTGCGCTGGGGCTCTTGGTGCAGTACTTCCTGGCGCCCAGCAGGCGCGCTCAGCTCCGCTGCCCGTAGTCCACGGCCAGTGTGCGATCGCTCCCGCTCAGCGGCTCCGCAGCAGCGCGACGCGACCGCAGGGTGGCGCCGTGAGTGCTCCACCACTCCCGGGCCCGCTTCGCGTCCCAGGGCGGCAGGCCGGTGTCGCGCAGGCGCTCTTGCAGCTCCAGCGCGGTCTGCGGGCGCTCGGCGGGGTCCTTGGCCAAGCACTGGAGCAAGAGCTGCTCGAGCGCCGCAGGCACGGGCTGCCCCAGACGCTCCGACGGCGGCGTCGGCACGGCGTCGAGGTGTTTCAGGCACACGTCCACCACGGCTGTGCCCTCGAACACGTGGTGGCCCGTCAGCATGTAGTAGCCGACCGCGCCCAGCGCGTAGATGTCGCTCCGACCGTCCACCGCCTCCGGGTTTCGGATGGACTCCGGGGACATGTAGAGCGGCGTTCCGAGGAGGGTGTCCGCCTTCGTCTGGAGCACGTCGCCACCCGCGTCGATCTGCTTGACCAGGCCGAAATCGACGATCTTGGGCACGTCGGGCGCTCCACCTTGCTGGCACAAGATGATGTTGGCGGGCTTGATGTCCCGGTGGATGAGCCCGATGTCGTGCGCTTCTGCGAGCGCTCCGGCGACGCAAGAGAGCACGTTGACCACCCGCTCCGCCGGCATGGGCCCGCCGACCTCCACGATCTCGCCCAGATCAGCGCCATCCAAGAGCTCCATCGCATAGTAGAAGGTGCCGTCGGGCGTGCGACCGTAGTCGAAGATGGTGACCGTGTTCGGGTGGCTCAGCCGAGCCGTCTGGCGCACCTCTCGCTCGAAGCGCACCAGGCTCTCGGCTCCCGCGCGCTCCGGCAGCAATAGCTTCACCGCGGTGTCCCGCCGCAGCATGGCGTGGTGCGCTCGGTACACGGCGCCCATCCCACCTTCGCCGAGCTTGTCCTCGAGCACATATTGCCCGAGCTGGCGCGCCTCCTGCACCTGTCGCTGCAGACCGTAGATCACGCGCGACACCGCCGCCGACGCGAGCGCGAAGGCGATGGTCCAGGCGAACACGAAGCCGGGCTCGGGCTGCGCCTCGGCCCCCCGGTGCCAGTAGCCGTAGGTGACGATCAGGCTGGCCACGACGCCGACTGCGAAGGTCCGTGGTCCGCTGCTCGGCACGATCGCCGCGCGGGCGACGACCGCGAACGCCACTGCAAACGCAGGCCCCGGGACGACCAGCTGGGCAGGAATCGTGGCCAGCAGCCCGGCGCCCATCAGGCAGATCCCGAAGGTGCTCGCGGCGTCGATCACCCCGAGGGCAGTCATCGAGCGCTCGCCCCGGCGCACGAACCGCCAGGCCGAGAGCAGGCCCAGGAGCAGCGCCAAGTGGAACAGCATGCCCAGCTCGAGCATGCCGCGGGCCCCCGCTCGGCCGACGGCCCCAATCGCGTCGATCAGGTAGAAGCTCCCGAGCAGGATCAGCAAGAGCTTCACGTACAGGGCGACGCGCTCCTGCTGAAACGCGCGCGGGTCCGCCGACGACGGAGCGCTCGGGCCAAGGACGCGGTTCCACAGCTTCATCTCCGCCGCGCCATCCCTCTTTCGTCATCGTCTACCACACCGGCCACCCTTGGTGAGCGGTTCGACGCCGGCTAGGGTAGGCGAATGCTCTCGAACCCTCGCGTGGGGCTCCTGGCGGCGCTGCTATTCCTGGCCCAACCGAGCGCGGCGCAGCCTGGGCGCCAGCCCGGCGAATATTTCCACGACGGTGTCTACGTGCGGCTCGGCGTCGGCGTCGGCCTCGTTCGTGACGACGTCAGCATGAGCCAGAGCGGCGCCTTCGGCTTCGAGCAGGAGGGAACCGTGACCGGGTTCGGCCAGGCCAACGAGCTCGCGGTGGGTGGCGCGCTGGCGCCTGGGCTGATCCTCGCCGGTGGCTTCTTCCTGAACGCCGCCTACGGAGTGAAGTCCGATTTCGGCGACGTCGAGACCCAGACGAGCGACGGCTACGCGGTGGTGACCTTCGGCCCCATGGTGGACTACTACCCAGACCCCGCATCCGGGCTGCACTTCGAGCTGGGCTTCGGCCTTGGTGCCACGAGCGGCGTGGCGCTGAGGTCGATGGACGAGCCCGGCGGCGCGACTGGCTACGGCCTGGCGCTGGGAGTCGGGCACGAGTGGTGGATCGCCAAGCAGTGGGGGATGGGCGTGCTCCTGCGACTTCAGCACGTCGAGGCGGAAGACAACATCGTCACGCTGCTCGGCCCCGAGTTCGACGCGAAGCACTCTGCCAACGCCCTCGGGTTGATGTTCACCGCCACCCTCAACTGAACGACTACTTCCAGCTCCATCCGCAGTCGGGGCACCGCTCGGCGTCACCCACGATGAGCGTGCCGCACTCGAAGCAGGTGAGCTCGGCGTCCGGACGACCCAAGACCACGACCGTGTCGCACTCCCGACAGCGGAAGCCTCGATGTCCGACCTCTGGGTAGATCGCGTTTCCCGCGGCGTCCGTGAAGCACAGGGATGCATCGTCGACGCGACTGGCAGGCCAGAGCCGGGGCGAACGCAGCTCGATGCGTCCCTCCTGCAAGGGCGACTGGCAGTTGGGACACAGCACGCGCTCAGGTTAGCGGAGGGGCGGGGCGGCAGCGAGCATTCAGCGCTTGGGACACGAGAGCTGGACCCCGAGCCCGCCGAGCGGCACGTCGAGATCGAAGTAGACACTCGGCGCTCGTCCCGTCACCTGGACCGAAACCGCACGATGCGTCAGGTTCGGGCGAGAGCCTTGCGTCACGTTCGCCATGCCGGTCGCGCGCGCGGACTTCCTGGCGCCCGCCGCGAGCGCACCGAGCTCGCGGCGCTCGGTGTGCGTGAGCGCCTTGCCGTAGCAGCCCTCGTAGTGCACGAGCAGCGCCACCTGCTCCAGGCCGACGTCGAGGGGGTTCGTGAAGTCGATGGCCAGGTCGTCGCCGTCGAGGCGAGCCGCGAGCTGCTCGAAGCGCCGGCTGGCCCGAACGCGGAACGACGCGAGGCCCGGGCCCGCGTCGCGTCGGAGGATCACGCCGTCCGGACCGTCGATCCAGTCCGAGCGCCTTTGGATCGGCAGGCAGGTTCCGGGGTCTCGCGGCAGCTTGGGCTCACCCTGCTCGAGCACGGAGCCGAACAGGATGACGGGCGTGCCGCGCAACGCCTCGAGCCCGCCCACGTTCCCTTCCAGGCGCACCAGGCCCGCGCGCAGGTGTACGTCCTCCCAGTCCGCCTGGTCGATGCTCTTGCAGAGCTTGGTGCCCAGGCGATGGATCGTTCCGAGCAGCACGGCCTCGTCGCGCGTGCGCTCGGCGGGCCCGGGCGGCTCGGCTGCGACACTCGCGCTCGCGGGCCCAGGCACCGCGACCGACGCGGGCTCGGGTTTGTCCGGCGCACGGGGACAGGCGGTGAGCGACAAGGAGAGGAGGACGGCAATTCGTCGCACGGTGGGGCGCTCGGTACTGTACCCGCGATCCGAGCTCGATGTTGCTGCCGCGCGGGTCTTCACGAGATGTCCCTGGCTCGGCGCGGCAGCCGGCGCTAGCCTAACGGGGAGCTCGGAAGGACAGTGCCATGCTCTCCCGTTCGCTGTTTGCATCGCTTTTCGTCTGCGGCGTGCTGATCGTCGGCTGCGGCGGCGAGAGCGACGAAGGCCTCTACGGGAAGGGCGGCAGCCCGGGCGGCGGCGGCACGGGCAATCTGAGCGGAAGCGGCGGCGTCGCGCTCGGGGGCGCAGCCGGCACCGCGAGCGGCGGCAGCGGGAACGAGGCCGGCATCGGCGGGACCGCCGCCTCCGGCGGAACCGCCGGCGACGCCAGCGGTGGCGCTGGCAACGTGGGAGGCAGCGGCGGCGGCGGAGCCGTCGGTGGCAGCGGAGCCGTCGGTGGCAGCGGAGCGGTCGGTGGCAGCGGAGCCGTCGGTGGCAGTGGAGGCGTCGGCGGCAGCGGGGCCGTCGGCGGCACGGGCGGCGCAAGCGGCGGCACGGGTGGCGGCGGAGGGATCAGCAGCTTCGTCGCCTGTGGGACCAGCAGCTGCGACGGCTCGCTCACCTATTGCTGTCAGAGCTACTCGACCGGGAGCCTGAAGGGCACGTGCAACCTGTTCTTGCAGAGCTGCCCGGGGACCAGCGTGCGCTGCGACGGACCCGAGGACTGCTACGGTGGCCAGGTCTGCTGCGGGAACCTGGTGCAGAATCGTCAGGGCTACTGGTTCTACTCGGAGCTCAGCTGCAAGTCGTCTTGCAGCGGCAACACCAATCGCGTCGTGTGCGGCAAGAACGCCGGCGTTTGCCCCTCCGGCACGACCTGCAAGGGCAGCACCATCCTTCCCGGCTACAACCTCTGCGGCTGAGGTAGCCTCGGCGAGTGCTGCACGCCGTCTTCGTGCTCTCGGGCTTCGCTGCGCTGCTCTACCAGGTCGTGTGGCAGCGCTCGCTCTACGCCATCTACGGGATCAACGTCGAGTCGGTCACCGTGGTGGTGACCGCGTTCATGCTCGGGCTCGGGCTGGGTAGCTTGGCGGGCGGCGCGGTGTCGAAGGATCCCCGGCGGCCCGCGCTCTTGTGGTTCGCGCTGGTGGAGCTCGGGATCGGCGCGTTCGGCTTCTTCTCGCTGGCGTTGTTCCGCGAGGTCGGGCGGGCGACCCTGCACCAGTCACCGCTCACCACGGCGCTGGTCACGTTCCTGCTCGTGCTCCTGCCCACGCTGCTCATGGGCAGCACGCTGCCGCTCCTGGTCGCCCACCACGTGCGCGCCACCGGCAACGTGGGCCGTGCGGTCGGCGGGCTGTACTTCGCCAACACCCTGGGCTCGGCGGCCGCGGCGGCCGCGGCGCCGCTGGCGCTCTTCGCCCCGCTGGGTCAGGCCGCCACCGTGCGCATCGCGGTCGCGATCAACGTGGCCGTCGCGGTCGGCAGCTACGCGTTGTTCCGCAGCTCCCGCCGCCCCGTCGAGGCCGGCTCGTGAGGCTCCGAATCGCCGTCCTGATCGCGGGAGCCAGCGGGTTCCTCGCGCTGTCCTACGAGATCCTCTGGTATCGGGTGATCGCCTTCATGACCCGCGGCATCGCCGCGAGCTTCGGCCTGCTCCTCGCGGCGTACCTGGGTGGATTGGCGCTGGGCTCGTGGGGGAGCCGGCTGTTCTGCCGCGACGCGCGGCATGGCGGCGAGCTCCGAGCGTTGCTCCCGCTCGGCGCCTTCGTCGGCCTGGCCAATGCCGCGAGCGCGGCGGTGGTCCCGGTCTTCGCGTGGTCGGCGAAGCACACGGACTTTCGCGCGGGGCTCGGCATGGTCGCGCTGGGGGCCGCGCTGCTCGGCGCGGTGCTGCCGCTCACCAGTCACTTCGGCATCGACCCCGACGAGCGGGCCGGGGCGCGACTGTCCTACGTGTACCTCGCCAACATCGTCGGCTCGGCGCTGGGTAGCGTGCTCACGGGCTTCGTGCTCCTGGACGCGTGGCCCATTCTGCAGATCGCGCGCGGGCTCGCCTACGCGGGCTTCGGGCTCTCGGCGCTGCTCTTCGTCGCCAGTCGCGTGCCGCGCCGACAGCTGGGAGTCGCCCTCGGGTCGCTGTCGCTCCTGACCGCGCTCGTGGCTTGGTCGCTACCGCGGGGCTACGACCGTCTATACGAGCGGCTGCTCTACAAGCACGAGCTCACGAACCAGCGCTTCGCGCGCGTCATCGAGACCAAGAGCGGGGTCATCACGGTGACGGACGACGGCACGGTCTACGGAGGCGGGGCTTACGACGGCGTCGTGAGCACCTCCATTCACCGTGACCGCAACGGCATCGTGCGCGCTCTGGCCATCGGCGCCTTGCACGGCGCGCCGCGCGAGGTGCTGATGATCGGTCTGTCGTCGGGCTCCTGGGCGCAGGTGGTGGCGCACCTGCCCGGTGTCGAACGCTTGACCGTGGTCGAGATCAACCCGGGGTACGCCGAGCTCATCGCCGAGCACGCCGAGGTGAGGGGCCTGCTGGCGAATCCGAAGGTGACGCTGGCCTTCGACGACGGCCGGCGATGGCTGTTGCGCAACCCCGACCGCCGCTTCGACCTGATCGTGATGAACACCACATGGCACTGGCGCGCCCACATCACGAACCTGGTCTCGCGCGAGTTCCACGAGATCGTGCGCGGTCACCTGCTCCCGGGCGGGGTGTTCTACTTCAACACGACGTGGTCGGAGGACGTGCTCCGGACGGCCGCCAGCGGGTTCCCCCACGCGCTCCGCGTCAACAACTTCATCGCGGTGAGCGACGCTCCCATCGACTTCGATCGCCGGCGCTGGAGGCGCTCGCTCGAAGGACTTCGCATCGAGGGGCGGCCCGTCATCGACGTCGCGCGGGACGACGACCGCGAGCTGCTCGAGAGCCTGCTCGCCTACGGTGACCTGGAGGGCCGGGAGGCGCTGCTCGGCCGCACCGGCCGGGCCGGCATCGTGACCGACGACAACATGCTGCCGGAGTTCCGCGAGCCGCTGCGCTACCCGAAGCTCGAGTGAATGGCGGGCCGGCGCTGCGGTTCGAGCACGCGCGTCAGCGTGCCGCTCGCTCCGCGCGCTCGAGCTCGGCGAGCTTCGCGATCTCGTCGAGCACGCGCCGGCCGACCGCGATCTGCGCCCGCAGTCGCGCAGGATCGGCCGCGAGCAGCTCGCCGAATTCGACCGGCGGACCGAAGGCGATGATGATGGGGATGCCCGTGCCGTCGAGGGTGGAGCGGCACTCCGCGATGAAGTCGTTCGTCATCCCGTTGACGAACACCGGCACCACGATGGGCGCCGAGCCGAGCACCACGCGGCCGAAGCCCTGCTCGGGGGGAAGGAGAGCGTAGGGGTCGTCGCCCTTGTTGCGCGTGCCTTCGGGGTGGATGCCGACGACCGTACCGGGCTTCTTCAGCTCTTCTGCCAAGAAGTCGAGACCGACTCGCGTGACGGCGCGCTTCTCGGTCTCGCGGTAGACCGGCGGGTACATGCTCATGGCGCTGGCCACCACGTTGGTCAGGACGCCCAGCGGGTGGTCGTACCAGAACTGAGCGCGCACCGGGAAGTAGGCGCGCTCGCACCAGTCCACGTGTTTGTGCAGGTGCGTGAGCACCATGTACATGTCGAAGAAGCTGCGGTGGTTCGCCGCCAGCACTACCCCGCGGTCGGGCCGGAGCGCCAGCATGTGCTCGAGCCCGAGCAAGGTCATGCGCCGGTCCGACACCAGCGTCATCCAGCGACCGGTGAACGCCTCGTTGAAGCGGCGGGCCGCGCGCTTCACCCGCGGCGACTCGTTGACGGCGGCGCCCAGCCTCAAGGCCACGCGCTCGAAGCGGGTGAGCGAGGAGAGGTCGGCGTCGAGGACCCGCACGGCGCTCCGGTGGTAGGAAATCGAGCGGGAGACCGCAAGTCGGGAGCGTCGCCGGCGGGTCACGAGCCGGGTGTGAACCCCCGTCCCGGGCCCCTCGTCTGGCACGCGAAAGCGTGCGATCCTGACTGGCACACGAGTTGCTGGAGGACCCCCCCATGCGAGCGGCGATGCGTTGGTTCGGTGCGAGTCTGTGTGCTTCCCTGCTGGTCGGCGCCTGCGGCGGCGACAGCGACAGCGGCCTGAGCGAGAGCAGCGTGCCCATCGAGGACGTGCCGGGGCTCTACGCCGGCGCCGTCTGCAAGGCGTACGAGGCCTGCTTCGCCGGTCTGCTCGAGGTGTTTCTGGCCGGCGAAAGCTGCCAGACCAACTACGAGACCGCCATCGGCGACGAGCTGCCGCGCATCAAGCAGGCCATCGACGACGGCAAGGTCCTCTACGACGGCACGAAGGTCAAAGCCTGCCTGAGCGCCATCGAGAAGCGGGGCTGCAGCCTGGAGGGTGAGCCCACCGAGTGTACCGCCGCCCTCGACGGCACCGTCGAGGTCGGCGGCGACTGTCAGGCGGACATGGAGTGCAAGGGTGGCGACACCTACTGCAAGGTCGCCGCGGCTTGTCCCGGCAAGTGCTCGTCGAAGGAGTTGGCGGGAGGCAGCTGCGACCAGGACTCGGACTGCGCCGCGGGGCTCAAGTGCTCGGAGGCCACGGACAAGTGCATCGTGCCGGCAGCGTTGGGCCAGCCCTGCGAAGGCGGCGGCACCGCGCCGGAGTGTCAGCCTGGGCTCTTCTGCCTTGGCAGCGACGATGACGGCAAGAAGCCGGGCGCATGCAAGACCTTCGAGGACGGGTTCTCCGGCAAGCTGGGCGACCCCTGCTTCTTCGACGGCAAGCCAGCGTGCACCGCCGACCTGCGCTGCATCGTGCAGAGCGTGGACACGACCACCGGCAAGATCGTGACCGCGTGCGGCGCGCCCTTCGCCGCGGGCGCCGCCTGCAAGATCGCGATTCCCGACGGCTGCCCCACGGATCAGTACTGCAAGGTGCTGCAGAACTCGTTCGACGGCACCTGTACGCCGCGCCCGGCGGCAGGGCAGGCGTGCGGGAAGCTGTTCGACGACGATCTGTGCGCCGCCGGCGCCCGCTGCGAGAACGGCACCTGCCGCGCGCGCCAGCACCTCGGCGCCCAGTGCACGGTGGACGACGTCTGCTACAGCGAACACTGCGTGGGTGGCGCCTGTGCGCCGTCCGGCAGCTGCAGCTGACGAGCCGGGTTCCCCAGGCCCACGGCTTCGGCTAGCTTCCGGCCAAGATGGCCAAGCAGAGCGTGAAGGTCGGCCTCGTGCAGATGTCGACGCTGGACGACAAGAGCGCCAACATCGACAAGGCGCTGGCTCAGGTCCGGGTCGCGGCGGGGCGCGGCGCCCAGATCGTTTGCTTGCAGGAGCTGTTCGCCTCGCCCTACTTCTGCCAGGTCGAAGACGCGGCGTTGTTCGACCTGGGCGAGGCCAAAGACGGCCCCACCGTCTCGGCCGTCGCGAAGGTCGCCCAGGAGCTCGGCGTGGTGGTCCTGACCAGCATGTTCGAGCGCCGCGCGCCGGGCCTCTACCACAACACCACCGTCGTGCTCGGCACGCGGGGCGAAGAGCTGGGCGTGTACCGCAAGATGCACATCCCCGACGACCCGCTGTTCTACGAGAAGTTCTACTTCACGCCGGGTGATCTCGGCTTCATGAGCGTGGACACGCCCTTCGCCAAGGTCGGCCCGCTCGTGTGCTGGGACCAGTGGTACCCGGAGGGCGCGCGCCTCACCGCGCTGGCCGGGGCCCAGATCCTGTTCTACCCGACGGCCATCGGCTGGCACCCGCAAGAGAAAGCGTCGCACGGCGCGGCGCAGCTCGCCGCCTGGCAGACCATGCAGAAGAGCCACGCCATCGCCAACGGCGTGTTCGTGGTGGCGGTGAACCGCGTCGGCCACGAGGGGCCGAACGACGGCGGGCTCGAGTTCTGGGGCCACTCGTTCGTGTGCGATCCGGCTGGTGTGGTGCTCGCGGAGGCGGGCACCGGCGAGGAGACGCTGGTGGTCGAGCTCGACCTCGGACGCATCGAAGAGCAGCGTCGCGGCTGGCCGTTCTTGCGCGATCGCCGCATCGACGCCTACGCGGGGTTGCTCGAGCGCTACCTGGATCGGGGCAAGTGATGGCCGCTAGCGCTGCGGCAAGACAGACGCGCTTCCGCATGCCCGCCGAGTGGGAGCCCCACGCGGCGACCTGGCTCGCCTGGCCCCACAACGAGACGGACTGGCCCGGCAAAGGGCTGATGGTCGAGTGGGTGTTCGTGGAGATGGCTCGGCTGCTCCACCGCCGCGAGCGCGTGCGGCTGCTCGTCTCGAGCCGCGCCCAGAGGAGCCACGCCAAGAAGAAGCTCGCGCAGGAGGGCGTGGACCTCGCTCGCGTGGACTTCTTCGTCGCGCCCACCAATCGCTCCTGGACCCGGGACTTCCTTCCCAGCTTCGTGGTGGACCGCCAGCGGCGCGTCGCGGCCGTGAAGTGGCAGTTCAACGGCTGGGCGCGCTACCCGGACTGGAAGCGCGACGACGAGGCGGGCGACGCCGTCGCCACGCGCTACGCGGAGCTCGTGTCCCGACCGGCCTACCGCCGGCACGGCAAGCCGGCACGGGTCGTGCTGGAGGGCGGCGCCATCGACGTGGATGGCGAGGGCACGCTGCTCGCTACCGAGCAGTGCCTGCTCAGCGGGCCGCGGGCGCGCAATCGGGCTCTCGGCCGCGAGGGCACGGAGCGGGTGTTCCGCGAGGAGCTCGGCGTCGACAAGGTGCTGTGGCTGCCGGAGGGCATCGAGGGGGACGACACCAGCGGGCACATCGACGACTTCGCGCGTTTCGTTGCGCCAGGGCGCGTCGTGCTCTGCCAGGAGAAGAACCGGCGCGACCCGAACCAGCGCATCTTGGCCCGGGCGGCCGAGCGCCTGCGCGGCGCCACGGACGCCCGGGGGAGGAAGCTCGAGGTCGTGCCGCTGCCCATGCCGGAGCCCGTGGTGTTCGCCGGTCAGCGCTTGCCGGCGAGCTACGCGAATTTCTACCTGGCCAACGGCGTCCTGCTCGTCCCCACCTTCAACGACCCCCGGGACGGCCAGGTGCTCGGCGTGATGCGCGAGCTCTTCCCGAAGCGGGAGGTGGTCGGCGTATTCTGCCGCGATCTGGTGCTCGGTCTCGGCACTCTGCACTGCAGCACACAGCAGGAACCCGGATGAATCCGAAGCTCTGGCTCCTCCTGATCTTCAGCGCGCTCCTGGCCTGCAAGGGCTCGGAGAAGAGCGCTGCCTCCACTGCCGCCCCGGCGGCGACTCCAGCCCCGCCGCCGCCCAAGCTGCCCTACCGGCCGAGCGTCTCCGAGCTCGAGAAGGTCTGCGCGGGCCAGGGGGTGCCGAACATCGAGCCCCAGCCGCGCGACAAGGCCCGAGCCGCGCTGTTCGTCAAGAGCGACCCGGCGGGCAAGCTCGAGCACGTGCCCTACGAGAGCGTCGTCGCCTACAAAGATGGCCTCGCCGTCTCGCTGGAGGACGCGAGCTTGGTCGCCTGCATCGAGGTCACGAAGAAGAAGAAGCTCACCACCTGCGAGATGAAGCCGCTCGACCCCTCCAAGATGGGCGGCACGCTCACCACCTACGGCTGGGACTATGTCGTCAGGCTGCGGGACACCAAGACCGGCAAGGTGCTCTCCGAGAAGAAGATCACCCGGGCGGACAAGAAGTGCCCATCGCTCCACAGCTTCAAGCAGCTCGAAGAGGATCTGCTCCCCCCGTTCGAGACCGGTGCGTCGCTCGCCGTCTCGAACTACCGCGACGGCAAGTAGGCGGCCTTGACGATCAGGTAGCGGAACGGCGCTTCCGCGCTGGCGTTGTCGATCTCGAGCTTGCCCCCGAGAGGCAGACCCGCAGCGCCGCCAGGGCGGAGCGCGTGGGCCAGACCGTCCACGTAGAGCACCGCCTCTCCCGCGAGGCCCACGACGATCTCGGAGTCCGTCTGCTGCACATGGGCGCCGACCCGACCGCCCGGCGAGAGCTCGCACAGCAGGACCGTGGTGAACGGCGCCGGCAGCGGGCTCTCTTCGAGCGCCTGGACCAGCACGCTGCCCACGCCTCCGAACAGGGCTTCGCGGCGGACGACCCTAGCGGGGTCGAAGTCCATCAATCCGCCTCGGCGTGCGCGCGCACGCTGGCGCCGGTACGAAGCGCATCGAGCTCTGCCACACAAGCGGCGGCGGCGGCGGGCGAGGGCGCAGGAATGCACACCGTCTCGCCGTCGAAGACCGAGCGGTTCACGTAGCGGAGCGCCTCGCCCAGGCTCAACTCGAGCGTCCGCTCGACCACGCGGATCACCTTCACCGTGCCGACGCTCACGGGTCCGCACAAATCGGGTTCGATGCTCAGGCGCACGCAGCTCATCTCAGCGATCCTTCGCGCAGCGGAAGCCCAACGTCACGTCCCGGTAGCTCGCCGGATGAGCTGCGCGCTTCTCCGGACGGAGCGCGTCTTCCTTCGTGCTCTCCCAGTTGCCGCCGCGCACGACCTTCTTGCTCGCGTCCGGGGCGGCGCCGCCGTACGGGCCGTAGGCCGTGCTCGTCCACTCGCTGACGCCGCCGGCGAGGTCGTGGATGTCGAAGGCGCCGGCCTTCCTGCTGCCGACCCTGCACGGCACGCGCCGATTCCAGCAAGCGTTCTCGTCCGAAGGCAGCGCCTGACCCCAGGGCCAGGCGAGCTTGTCGTCGCCTCCGGTCGCCGCCCACTCCCACTCCGGCTCGCTCGGCAGGCGCAGGCCCTTCCACGCACAGTAGCGGGTGGCCTCCTCGAAGCTCACGCAGCTCGCGGGCAGGTCGGCGTTGTCGGCGAGGTTGGCGCTGCACTGCGCGCTCTGCGCCTTGTGCTCGGCCTCGGGGAGCGGAGAGAGCAGGCGCACCTCGGTGGGCAGCGCTTCACAGGCTCTGTTCGACTCACACGCACGATAGTCCGCCACGCTCACCTCGCGGGCATCGAGACAGTATTCGGCTACGGACACCTTCTGCTCGGGGCGCTCGTCGGCGCTGCCGCTGCCCGCGGGCGAGCCGAGCCAGAGCGTGCCGCCCGGTACGAGCAGCATGCCCCTGGGACAGCTGCTTTCGGGCTCGGCCGCTTCGGGAGCAGCGGCGGTAGGCTGAGCCTTCGGGCTCTCGGCCCTGGGCGGCGGTGCCGCCGGGCTCGGCGCGCACGCCGAGAGAGAGCCGATGAGTACGGGGCCCAGCCACTGCGAAAATCGGCGCATCACGAGCCGAGTCTCGACAACCCCTGAGCGTTTGGTCAAGCCAGGCCAAAATCGCGAGATCCGCTGGCTTTCGTGCGCGACGCGGGATCCGGCACGAAAATCGTTGCCACGAAGTTGAAAAGACCGCGCCCGTGGGCCACGGTGGGGCCCTCCCTCATGCTGCGTGCCCCCCAGATTCTGCGACGTGCGACCGGGCTCCTGGCTCTGGCGTTCGGGCTCGGTCTGGCGCAGCCCGCGCTCGCGGCGCCCGCCGACGCGCCGGCCAAGGCTGCCAAGCAGAGGAAGCAGAAGAGCAAGGCCAAGCCGCAGAAGACCGACAAGACTGCGAAGAAGGCCGACAAGCGGGGCGACGCGATCGCGAAGGCGAAGAAGCAGAAGGCGGACGAAGAGAAGGTCGCCGCCAAGGCCAAGCCGGGCCTCGTGAAGGTCAAGCCTTCCGAAGACACCAAGGCCGACAAAAAGCCCGACGAGAAGGCGGACACCAAGCCTGCCAATTGGGTCGTCGAGAAGCCCAGCGCCGAGACGCAGACGCAGAAGACGGCCCAAGAGCGCGGCATCAACCCCTGCAACACGCCGGACAAGGGCTGGGGCGTCTACGACAAGTGGAGCCGCGCGCCCTCGATGGGGCAGATGATCTCGCCCGGCAAGGGCGGCATCGCCGCGAACGGCGCCTTCGACGTGATGTTCCACTTCCACGGCCACGAGCCGGTGCGCAAGGAGTGGACGCAGGTGATGGACGGCGCCGTGCTGGTGGGCATCGACCTGGGCATCGGCTCGGGACCTTACGCTTCGGCGTTCTCGGCACCGGACTCCTTCAAGAAGCTGGTGGAGAGCGTCGAGAAGGCGATGGCCGACAAGACCGGCAAGAAGAACGCCCACGTGAGGCACGTGGGCCTCTCGGGTTGGAGCGCCGGCTACGGCGCGGTCGGCGAGATCCTCGGGCAGGCCTACGGCAAGAAGGTCGTCGACACGGTCATCCTGCTCGACGGGCTGCACAGCGGCTACGCCGGAGACTCCCTCAACGGGGCGCAGCTCCTGCCGTTCGTCGAGTTCGCGAAGGAGGCCTCGGCGCGCCAGAAGCTGATGTTCGTCAGCCACTCGTCGATCATCCCGCCGGGCTACGCCTCGACGACCGAGACCGCGAAGTACCTGATCGAGAAGGTCGGCGGAAAGCCGCGGAAGACCAAGCCTCGGGGCGCCGACCCGATGGGCCTGGACCTGAACGCGCGCTTCTCCAAGGGGAGCTTCCACGTCCGCGGCTACGACGGCAACGACAAGATGGACCACTGCGCCCACATCGGCCTGCTCCGCGACGTGCTGAAGGTCCACGTGAAACCGCGCTGGGACTCGCCGAAGGGTCGAGCCAAGAACTGACGGACGCTCGGCGATGACGGTCGTCGAGACGCTCGCGGAGTGGGTGTGCGCCGTCGAGCACGGCGACGTGCCGGAGCGCGTTCGGGAGCTCACCCGCGCGCAGATCGCCAGCGTGATAGCCGCCATCCACGCCGGCCAGCACAGCCGCGACGCGGGCGCGGTACGGACTGCGGTGAAGGGCTGGGCTGCCACGGGTCGAGCCAGCGTGATCGCGAGCGGCGAGCGCTGGTCGGTCCAAGATGCCGTGCTCGTGAACAGCGCCTACTCCATGGCGCTCGACTACGACGACTACCTGTACATGGGGCACACCGGACACTCGGCGGTGCTCGCCGGCCTCGCTCTCGGCGAGGCGGAGAGCCACGCCCCGAAGGACGTGCTCACCGCCATGGTGCTGGCCAACGAGCTCGGCGGTCGGGTCGGCGCCAGCGCCGTGCTCGGCCCGCAGAACGGCCAGGCCTGGAGCTTCATCCACGCCGTGGAGGGCGCCGTGGTCGCCGCCAAGCTCTGGCGTCTCTCGCCCGTCCAGACGGCCAACGCGCTCGCCATCGCGCTCTACCAGCCCACCTTCACGCTCTGGCCCGGCTTCATGGGCCCCGGGAGCAAGGTGCTGACCGCGGCGCACCCGACCGTGGTGGGGATGCAGGCAGCCGCCTTCGCGCGCGCCGGCATGACCGGGGCGCGG
Organism: Polyangiaceae bacterium; assembly: GCA_015075635.1. Taxonomy (NCBI): domain Bacteria; kingdom Pseudomonadati; phylum Myxococcota; order Polyangiales; family Polyangiaceae; species Polyangiaceae bacterium. The sequence goes on along the minus strand of JABTUA010000002.1, from coordinate 745,387 downwards.
GAGATCTTCGAGCACCCGCGCAAGGGCTTCTGGGCCTCTTTCTCCTGGGCGCCGCTGCCGAAGATGCTCTCCGGGCTGGGTGAAGCCTGGGTCAGCGACACGCTGGCCTTCAAGCGTTACCCCGGCTGCGCTTACATCGACACCACGCTCGACGCGCTGTTCGCCGTGCTCGCGGAGTATCGCGAGGCGACTGGACGCGATCTCGTGCCCGCAGATGTGAAGCGCATCGTCGTCGACGCGAACCTGCTCAGCGTCGAGATGGACAACCTGTCGAGCGAGCACGTGCGTCCGGGTGAGCCGCTCTCGCCTGTGAACGTCAACTTCTCCATCCCGTTCAACGTGGGCATCGCCGTCGCCGCCGGCGCCCACGACGGCGCTGCGCTGAGCCAGGAGGCCCTGGACGCGAACGACGCGGCGATCCGCGAGATCGTCGGCAAGACCGAGCTCCGTCACGACTGGGGCATGAGCCTGGCGGTGGTCCGGGCCTTCGACGGCGCTCTGGGCGGGGGTGGCACGCTGGGCCAGCTCCGGCCGACCCAGCTCGCCGCCGTGCTGGCCGGCTATCAGAAGCAGCTCGGCGGCAAGAAGCGCACGGGCGTGCGGCCGAGCGCGCTGCTCGGCGAGTGGAGCACGCTCGGCCGCATGCTCGGCGCCGCGCGGCGCCGCGGCGGTGGACGCTCCGGGCCCCGCGACTTCACGCGCTTCCGCATGGTGTTTCCGGCCCAGGTCCGCCTCGAGACCCAAGACGGCGAGCGCTACCAGGCGCGGCAGGACATTCCCATCGGAGCACCGGGAGAGCCGGGGCGAGTCGAAGCCGCGTACGCCAAGCTCGCGCGGGAGGTTAGCTTGCCCCGTGAGCGCGCCTTGGCGCTTTCAGACGCGCTCCGGGATTTCGAAGCCAACCCGGTGGCGGACACCGTGCGCCTTTCGTGCGGCGCGTGACCTCCGCTAAGCTCGGCCCGCGATGGAAGAGGAAGCACCGAAGTCGCTGCGCAGGATCGCGCCGACCGTCTCGCTCTTCCTCAAGAAGAACCCGCCGGTGGGCGCGCGGCCCGGCGCCCTGGTCATCGGCAAGGACGCTCCGAAGCCGCGCATCCACGTCATGGCTTACGACGCGGATCACCTGCACGAAGGCGACCTCGATCGCGTCTCCGAGCTGCGTGAGTTGATGCGTTCGCACGCCGTCACGTGGGTGGACGTACAGGGGCTCGGCGACGAGAAGGTGCTGCGTCAGCTCGCGGATCTGTTCGCGCTGCACCCGCTCGCGTTGGCCGACGTCGTCAACGTGCCGCAGCGACCGAAGACCGAGAGCTACGAGGGCCAGCAGCTCTTCATCTGCGGCATGCTGCGCCTGGACGAGAACGGGGACCTGCACAACGAGCAGGTCAGCGTCTTCATCGGCAAGGGTTATCTCTTGACCTTCCAGGAGAGACACGGCGACCTGTTCGATCCAGTGCGGTCGCGCCTCCGCGACAACGTCGGCATGCTGCGCGGCTCCGGCGCGGACTACCTCGCCTACTCGATCATCGACACCATCGTGGACGGATATTACCCGTTGCTCGAGGTCTTCGCGGACGAGCTCGAGGTGCTGGAGGAGCGGGTGATGAAGCGCCCGCGGCCGGAGCTCCTCATGCGCGTGCACGAGGTGAAGCGCACGCTGCTCCTGGTGCGGCGCGCGGTCTGGCCGCTCCGCGACGCGCTCTCCAGCTTGATCCGCGATCCCGTGCCGATGGTCACCGACTCGGCGCGGATCTACCTGCGTGACACCTACGACCACTGCATCCAGGTCTCGGAAATGGCCGAGAGCTACCGCGAGCTGGTGAGCGAGCTCACGAATACTTACATGTCCGTGATCTCGAACCGCACCAACGACGTGATGCGGCTGCTCACCGTGGTGACGACCATCTTCATTCCGCTGACCTTCATCGTGGGCGTGTACGGCATGAACTTCGAGCACATGCCGGAGCTCAAGTGGCCGAACGGCTACTTCATCGTGCTCGGCGGCATGGGCCTCTTGGGCGTCGGCCTGCTGATCTACTTCCGTGTCCGCGGCTGGCTGGGCGTGCCGGACGAGCCGAACGAAGTGGATGACGACTGAGCGTCACCCGGGGGTCAGCTCGGCGCGCGCCCGATCGCGCTCCCGGTCCAGCTGATCGCCCGTGGCGCCGAGACCGCGGAGCAGGTGCTCGGCCATGGCCAGGGCCACCTCGCCCTCCGCCGAGACCACGGTGTGAGCGCCGGCCTGCCGGAGCGACGCGACCTCACCCACGTAGGTCGTCCGCGCCATGATGGTGATCTTCGGGTTGAGCTCCCGCGCCTGGCGGATGACGGCGTCCGGCGAGCCGGAGGCGGCGAACACCAGGCTGCCCGCCGTGCGCACGCCCGCCTCCTCCAGCACGGCCTGCTGCGTGGCGTCGCCGAAGATGGCGCGGATGCCCTGCTTGTTCAGGCCGTTCACCGTCTCGTGGTTCAGCTCGATCACGGTCGGCTCGATCTGGTTCTCGATCAGCAGCTTCGACAGCGTCCGACCCACCGGTCCGTAGCCGATGACCACCGTTCGGTGCGCGGCGTCCACCGGTGGACCTGGCTCGTCGGCCTTGGCGCTCCGCCGCCGCAGGCGGGCGTCGAGCCAGCGCGAGAGCGGCGGTGCCAGCCGGTAGATGAGCGGGTTCAGCGTGATGCAGATCATGGAGACTGCGACCAGGGACTGCGTCGCCCGATCCGGCAACAGGCCCAGCTGCCGCCCGAGCGCGGCCACGATGAACGAGAACTCGCCGATCTGTGCCATGCCGAGCGCCACGGAGACGGCGTTCTTCGCCGACTGCCCGCGGGCCAGGGTCATCCCCAGCGTCACCAGCGGGGTGCCGATCAGCACCAGGCCGAGCGTGGCGGCGGTGAGCCCGATGTTGGGCACCACCTGGGCCGGGTCGAACAGCATGCCCATCGACACGAAGAAGAGCACCGCGAAGGCGTCGCGCATCGGCAACGCCTCCGACGCGGCCCGGGTCGCGAACTCCGACTGGCCGACCACCATGCCAGCCAGGAAGGCGCCCAGCGCCATCGACGCGCCGAACAACTTCGCCGAACCGACCGCGATGCCGAGGGCCAGCACCAGCACGGTCAGCGTGAACAGCTCGCGGGACCGGGTCTTCGCGACGTAGCCCAGGAGCGCCGGGATCACGCGATTGCCCACGAGCAGCGTGAAGGCGACCAGGAGCGCGATCTTCAGCACCGCGAGCCCAGCGGACATCAAGAGCTCCTGAGTGCCGCCGCCGCCGCCGGCCTTGCCCGAGAGGATGGGCAGCATCACGAGCACCAGGACCATGACCAGGTCCTGCACGATCAGCCAGCCGATGGCGATGTGGCCGGCGGAGGTGTGCAGGACGTCCGCGTCGGAGAGCACGCGCAACAGCACGACCGTGCTGGCGATGGAGATGCTCAGGCCGAACACGATGGCCGCGCCCGACCCCCAGCCGAAGGCCCGCGTCACCAGGTACCCGCCGGCCGTGGCCAGGCCGATCTGCACCAGCGCGCCCGGGAGCACGACGTGGCGCACCGCCAGCAGCTCCTTCAGGTGGAAGTGCAGCCCCACGCCGAACAGGAGCAGGATCACGCCGAGCTCGGCGAACTGCTCACTGATCGCGCCGTGCGCGACGAAACCCGGCGTGAACGGCCCCACCGCCACCCCCGCGAGCAGGTAGCCCACGATCGGCGAGAGCTTCAGCTTCTGGGTGACGAAGCCCAGGAGCAGCGCCGCCGCGAGGCCGCCGGTCAGCGTGAGGATCAGGTCGAGGTTGTGAGGCATCGGCCTTGGATCTCAACGGTGCACGAGGAGGGACTCGAACCCACACACCTTTTGGGCGCCGGAACCTAAATCGGGAGCTTCTGTCGCGAACGGATGCGAACCGAGGTGATCCGAGGGGTTGCAGGTCACCGTATCACGCCGTTCGGCGTCGTTCAGCGACGTTTCCGACGATTCGCCGACGATTGGAGGAGGGCTGGTCAAGGGGCCTTACATACGCCTTGTCCGCTTGCATCGGGGACACACTGGGCAGGCGAGCCCGAGAGGCATTCTCCATCCGTCGCGCACGACTGGTAGCACCAACCCAGCGTGCCGGGTTTTGGAGCAACGCCGGTCCCAAGCGCGATGCACCGGGCTCCGTCACCGCAGGCGTCGCTACGGGTAGCAACGCACACTTTCGAGCAGACTCCGGGTTCTGGCGGGCCTCCACCCAAGCCGAGGCATGCCTTGCAGGTTGAGTAGGGCGACATGACCGCAGTGCAGGGCGTCCCGATGGGATCCGAAACCGCCGGGTTGGAGACGCAAAACCCAGTGCCGGGATGGCAGAATTCAGGGTCACAATCGTCGTCGGACGCGCATACGGGAACGCAGAGCCCGGTGTCGCCGGAGATCAGCATGCACGCCAGATCTTCGCGTCCGTGGCAGACACCCGGCAAACCCGGAATGCAGCTCAGAAGGCAATGCTTGGCAGGCCCCATCAGGAGGGTCCAGCACCTCGCGTCGAGGTCGTCGCAGGCCGCGCCCGGCTCAGCGTCGCATTCCTTGGTGCAGTACCCATGTGCCGGCCCGCCGCTGCTCGTCGTGGCATCGTTCGAGGCGAGGCAGATGAGGCCGCCACGGCAGTCGGCGTCGCCCGTGCATTCCGTGCCTACTGAGCCGCCAGTCTCATCCGTGTTGCCGCCACATGCCGCCAGGCCACACACGGCAAACGGTACGACCACCACGGCGCACCTCAGAATGCGTCGTCCGATTCGCGACATGAGGCTCACGCCGCTTACCCTTCCCCCGTCTCCGATCCGACGTGGTCGCCGTGCAGCTCTCGCAGCTTGGCGACCGACTGATCTAGGCTGCACTGCTTGAGGGTGTCGAGCAACTCCGGAAGCGTTCTCGGCGGGTTCCTCAATGAACCGGCCTGCTCGCGAACGACTCCTGCAATGGCAGCGGGCGCGAGGTCGATCAGGTCCAGCACGAAATCGTCCGGATGGACGGCCTCCAGGCCGTAGGGTTCCAGGGCCGAGTGCGGGAAGTCCCTCAGGTTGAAGGTCACGATGGCCTGAGCACCAGCACGGATCGCGGCGGCAAGAACATGCCGGTCGTCCGGATCCGGAAGCGAGAGGCCGTCGATCAAGTGCTCGTACCCGGTGACGGTGCAGTCGGCGATGGCTTCCCGCATCAGCTCACGAGTTCGAACCAGGGCCTCCGGCTTCAGGTCGGGGCGTTGCTCCTGGATCGAGCGGAAGCACTCGTCGAGGATTGCTTCGGTCCACCGGACCCGAACCAGACCGACCATTCCGATTCGAATGAGGAGATCTCGCAGCGGTGCTGGGTACAGCGCACACGCATCGTAGATGACGACGAACGCCATCGGTCTTCAGTACCCGAGACCATGCTTCTGTGCTTCGGCGGTCAGCTCGTCGAGCACAGCCTTCCTGTACTTCGAGTCCTTCTGCTTGTAGGTCAGGAGGTCGGCCACCTTGACTCGGCGATGCGTCCCCACCATCCGGAACGCGATCTTCCCCTCGTCGAGGAGTCCGACCAGGAACGGTCTGGACACGTTCAACATGTCTGCCGCCTGCTGCGTCGTCAGCTCAGCATGCACGGGGACGATGGAAACCGCGTTTCCGTTTGCCATCTGCGCCAAGATGTCGAGGAACAGCTCGAAGGCCTCTCGCGGGACAGAGACGGAAACTTCTTCCTTTGCACCTTCCGGTCGCACCCGGATGGTCCGGCTGGATTTCCGGCGCAGGACCCCCGACAGGGCTCGCACAGCCACCTGGGCCTGCTCGGAGTCCTTGGTGGTCGGAATCTTCAGAGCCGTCGCGTTCATGGATTCAACCTAGCACCCAAACGCAATAACCGCAATAAGTGAAACGAGCGAAACGGCGGAGTCCCTGCCTTGGCGCAACCAAGCAAGCAAGAGCCGGGGCAACGCAGGTTCCCCGAGATGTTCGTACGACGGCCGAGCAGCAACCTTACCGGAAAAGCCTAGGAAGCGCCGAACGGCGCATGGTGACGAAGGCAGCCCCCGGCTTGCCAGTCGGCACCAGGAACGCGCCCCGGTCGAGCTTCTTCGTGAGGATCTGATCGCCGTCCTCGCTCACGAGGTAGAGCAGGAGAGTGTCCTGCTTCTTGTTGGTGAACAGGAACGCCGTGTCAGGTTGGGGCTCCACACCAAGCGTGTCGGCGCAAAACGAGCGGAGCTTCGTCGGCCCCCAGCGCATGCTGACCGGCTTCGGGTAGATGAGCACCTTGGTGATCTGCCGAGGGATGAGAAGGTCGAGCAAGGTCACCTCATCCTCCTTGATGCGGTTGGCTGAGACCGTCCTCGGATCAAAGACGACCCCATCGTCATCTACTTCGGTCGCGCAGACGCCACGGAACACGTCCGCGAGTCGTTCGAGACTCGGAGCACCATAGCCGAGCAGGTCGAGATCCTTCGTGGCTCGATGCGGATGCTTCGACCAGATGGTGAACCGATTGCGTGATCCTGTAGAGCAGGCGCTCCAGAGCGTAACGGGCGAGGACGAAGTTGTACTCCTCACCTCGCTCCTTCGAGAGCTGCAGGAGCCGGTCCCGGACCGAGTGGGCGACGTTCTTCGTCACGAGAACGACTCCATGTACGGCTTCATCACTCTGGATACCCGACAGACTTCGGCCGCTCGAAGAAGATCGTCCATCGAGCGCCCCCTCTTGCCGAGGTAATCACGCAGGGCCTCGACCGCCACGTCGATCCCGATCTTGTTCCGGTACTTGAAGCAGTCGGCGACGGTCTTGGCACGCGAAGTGACCTTGACCTCCACGCCCTCGATGACGTGCTCCTCGACGCCGAACGTTCGAGCCCTTCCGGAGAAGCGCACGATCCGCATTGGCGGCCAATCTGTCTTCGGTTTCCTTGCCTTCACGTCGATGGCAACCCAGACCTCGTGGGGGCTCTGCGTCGTCATCCCGTGGAAGGCGAGAGCCGAGAGCAGGCACACGATCCCGGCCGGCACTCTCTTTGCGGCTTCGACCAGCGTGTGGTGCTCGGTGACCTTGGCCCCGGCCGACACGTACAGGCCCCGACCGACTCGCTCCAGCTTTCCGGCTCGGGTGAGGCGCCCGAGCGCGGTCCTCGACACACCCTTCTTTGCGACCTCCCGAGGCCGAAAGACCGCCTGCCCGGCTGGTTCTCCTGAATGGCTCGAAGCGTTACGATTCGTAGGCACTTGCTAAGATTTACCGACGTTTCGCAACGTGTCAAGCCGCTGTGAGCCTCCACTAGCTGAGCGATTTCAACGGTGCACGAGAAAGGACTTGAACCTTCACTCCCTCTCGGGAACCGGAACCTAAATCCGGTGCGTCTGCCAATTCCGCCACTCGTGCGAGCGGGCGAAGCCTAGTCCAAGTCAGGGCTTGCCGGTACCCGGCGGGTTGTTCAGGCACCACTGCACGTGGGCCGGATCCGGCGCGGCGCTCGGCACGCCCGCCGGGGGCGTGAGGAAGGGCGGGCTCGCGAAGTCGAACATGTCCAGCATGGGCCAGGCGTTGGCGTCCCGCGCGGTGAGCGCCGGCAGGTCGAAGCGGTTCTGGATGAAGCGCGTGACGCTGGTCAGATCGGTGACGAAGTGGCTGACGTAGCCGGCCTTCACGTACGGGGAGGCGACCAGGATCGGCACGCGGAAGCCCAGGCGGCCGAAGCCGTGCGTGGGGGGCTGGTAGTTGTCCGGCTGGCACGCCTGCGGCGGCGGCACATGGTCGTAGTAGCCGCCGTGCTCGTCGTAGATCAGGAAGAACACCGTCTTCTTCCAGACCGTCGGGTTCGAGGTCAGGGTGGCGTACACGTCCGCCACCAGCTTCTGTCCGAGCTGCGGGTTCGCGGGCGGGTGCTCGTCGTTCTGGTTCGCGCCGCTGAAGGACGGATCGATCAGCACCAGGTTCGGGAGCTGGTCGTTGGCGACGTCGGTGGCGAAGTCGGACATCTTGACGCCCAGGTTCTCGGCGTTCAGGCCGAAGAGCACGGCGAACGAGACCAGTCCGTCGCGGTAGATCTTCCAGGTCTTGCCCGCGGCCTTCATCTGATCCGTGATGCGTGGCGCTTGCTTGTAGATGGGGTCCGCGACCGGATCGATGGTCTCCGTCTTGGTGTTGCCCCAGGCCGTGCCGGCGTAGAAGAAGAAGCGATTGGGCCAGGTCGGGCCGAGCGTCGAGCTGAAGAAGCGATCGCTGATCGAGTAGGTCTTCGCCATCCAGTAGTAGAACGGGAAGTCGTTCTGGTCGTGGTAGCCCATGGCCCGGGCGCCGCCCGGGTTGTTGGTCTTCACGAAGCCGTCCAGCATGCCCTGGTTCCACTGCTCGTGGACCGGCTCCCAGTCGTGGTTCACGTCCTCGATGCAGAAGCGCGTCTCGTGGAAGCGGTAGATCTTCTCGTTGTTGGTCGGATCGACGTTGAAGTCCTGGTCGGTTGCCACGTCCACGTCCGTGACGCCGTAGGCGGGCAGCTTCGAGAAGTAGTGATCGAAGCTCCGGTTCTCCATCATCAAGACGACGATGTGCTCGAACGGAAGCGTGTCCCCGTGCGGCACCTGGGGTCCGACGGTCTCGGTGGTGAGCGCGCCCTTGTCGTATTTGCACTGAAGCCGGTCGAGGGAGTGCAGGTCGTAGGGCAGCGGGGCCGGGCCTCCGCTGCCGCCGGAGCCGGCCGCGCCGCCGCCGCCGTCGCTCCCGCTCGTGCCTCCGCTGCCGCTGCTGGCCGAGCTGCCCCCGGCGCCGCCCGAGCCGCCGCTCGCGGAGCTGCCGCCGCTGCCTCCGCTGCCGCCGCTCGCCCCGCTGCCGCCCACGCCCCCACTCGAGCTTCCGCCCGACCCGCCGCCGCTCTCGTCGTCGCCGCAGGCCGCGAGGGCCATGCCGAAACCCAGTGCCACCGCCCAGCTTCGCATCCCAACAGGATAGCCGAGGTCTAACCGCGGGGGCGCTGCCTTCGCTCTCGCACGAGCTGCACCAGCTCGCCGATCGTGCGGGCGAGCGCATCGAGGGTCGCGAGCGCCAGGCAGCCGAGGCCCAGCCACCCGCCAGGCAGGATGCGAACGCGGGCGAAGAGGGCGAAGGTTGCGGCGAAGTGCGCCAGGGAGAACAGCAACGCGCCGGCCAGCGTCGCCACGACGTGCGCGGCGAGGCGCACGCCGGTGTGGGCCTTGCGCGCCAAGAGCGCGAGCACCAGCGCGCCGACCAGCAGCACGCCCAGGATGACGACGACCTGCGGCTCCCGAGACAGCAGCTGCCACCCGCTCTCGACCACGGGTACGCCGGGCTGGCCTGCGCCGCAGCCCGACGGGATCTCCTCCGTCCAGGCGAAGGGCAGGCTCGCCAGGAATCCGGCGAAGAGCACGAGGCGCAGCCAGGGCGCGCGCCGCGGCCAGGGTCGTTCGGCGCTCACAGCAAGAGCGGCGTGCGTCCGGAGAGCACGACGTCCCACCAGCGGAAGGTTTGTGCGAGCACGTGGTCGAGCTGCCAGGTGCCGCTGTCGATGGAGTCCCCCTGCTTGCGCGGCGCGGGCTTCATGGCCTCGTCCGGCAGACAAAACGCGGCGAGCGAAGAGCTCTGGAGCAGGTGCAAGACGCCGTCGGACCAGCCGCCGCCGGCGTAGGCGATCACCGCCGGCACGCGCAGCGCCTTCAAGTCCTCGAGCGCGTAGGGGATCTTCTCGTCCGTGGTGCCGGACGAGTCCTGGTACTTGCACTCCAGCGCCAGCGCCTCACCCGTCGCCGGGAGCAGGAGCAGGAGGTCCACGCGCCGCTGCTTGCCGATGATGCTGGTGCCGAGGCTCACCTCTTCGTAGATGTGCAGGCCCCGGCCCGAGTAGGCCGAGAGCAGATAGCGCGCGACGAGCCTGCGGTACTGGTTTCCGGTCATCGCCGGGCAACATCGTACATGCAGTCGTCTCGCCGGGCACCCGCTTCCGAGAGGCGCCGCTCTGCGGTCTGAACGGCCTCCGCACACACGTCAGTGCCCAGGAAGTGGCGGCCGAGCTTGGCAGCCGCCACACCCACCGAGCCCGAGCCGGTGAACGGATCGATGACCAGAGCCCCCGGCTCACTGCTCTGGCGCAGCAAGATCTCCGAGAGCGCCACCGGCTTCTCCGCAGGGTAGCCGCCGCGGATGCGCGGGCAACGGATCACGTCGGCGATGGACAGATCGGTGAGCTTTCGCTTGCCCTTCTCGAGGAACAAGATGAGCTCGTGTCGCGAGCGGTAGTGGTAGCCCATTCCCAGGAGCTCCTTGTCCCAGATCAGGGCCTTCCAGAACTTGAAGCCCACCTGCTCGGCGATGGGCTTGGCGACGAACATCGTCTCCTGGTCGCAGAACAGGTAGAGGTGGCTGTTCTTGCGGAGCACGCGGTAGAGCTCGGCGAACAGCTCCGGAAAGCGCGCGTTCGGGAAGATCCGGAACCAGTCGTTGCTGCTCGCCTTGCTCTGCTTGAGGCGCGTGGTGGTGCCAATGGCGCGGTGCTTCTCCAGCGACTCGTAGGCCGGATCGGTGACCACCAGGTCCACGCTGCCGTCCGCCAGCGAGCCGAGCCAGGTCACCGCGTCTTCGCGGGCGACGTGAAACGTCGTGGGGCTGCTCGGGGCGCGGGGCACCGGGTCCGTGGGAGCGGTCAGGCGAAAGGCTGCGGGGTCGTCGAGCCCGCGGTCGGACATGCCCGACACCTATCACTGGCCGGGCGTGCAGTCGTCATTCCGGGCGACCGAGCTCGGATCTTGCTCGTCACATCTGGCGAAGAAGGCGCCTTTTCCCGGCGATTGCCCCGGGCTGCCTGCCCGGGGGGCTTCCTGTTACCCTGAGTCTGCGGGTTTTTGCTCGCAGCACGCGGCTGCGTATCCTGAGACGACGGCCGTGCCTCCATGAGTCAACGCACCCCCCCCGAGCGCCCATCCGACGCGCCACCCGAGAGCGACTGGGGAGAGGACACCTTCACCGAGACCAGCCCCCTCGCCAAGCGCTGGGCGCGCGTCGTCAGCCAGGCCTCGGAGCCGCCGCTGGTTCCGGCCATGCCCGAGCCGCTCGAGAACGGACGCTACGTCGGACGCTACGAGCTGGTCACGCAGATCGCCAAGGGCGGCATGGCCGCGGTGTGGCTCGCGGCGCGGCAGCGCCGGAGCGGCGAGCGCGAGGTAGTGGCGCTGAAGACGCTCCTGCCGAACCTGTCCTCGGACGTGTCCTTCGTCCACATGTTCCTGGACGAGGCGCGCCTGCTTTCGGAGATCCGCCATCCGAACGTGGTCGCGATTCGCGACGTGGGCATGCACGGCGACATCCCGTTCGTCGCCCTCGAGTGGGTCGAAGGTGACTCGCTGAGCGCGCTGCTCCGAGCGCTGAGCGCGAAGGGCAAGGAGGTGCCGCTGTCCATAGCGCTGCGCATCGTCGGCGAGGCGTGCTTGGGCCTGCACAACGCCCACGAGCTTCGCGACAAGAAGGGCGCGCTCATCAACCTGGTGCACCGCGACGTCTCGCCGGCCAACATCATGCTGAGCTCGTCCGGTGACGTGAAGCTCATCGACTTCGGCGTGGCGAAGGCCTCGGAGCGACTGGCCGAGCAGACGCGCACCGGCGTGCTCAAGGGCAAGGTCAGCTACATGGCGCCGGAGCAGGTCCTGCGCCTGGCGCCGGATCGGCGGACCGACGTCTGGGCGGCTGGAGTGGTGCTGTATCGGCTGATTTCCTCGCGATTGCCCTACGAAGGGGACATCGCGACCATCGTGCGCCAGATCAAGTTCGGCGAGCCTCTGCCGCCGTTGCCGGCCGGCACACCCCGCGCCGTGGCGGAGATCGTGCACCGCGCCATGTCGCGGGAGCCGGGTGATCGCTTCCAGACCGCGGCGGACATGCGCCGCGCGATCCAGTACGCCTACGCCGAGGTCTGCTCGCCGGTTCCGAAGGATCAGTTCGCGGCCTTCGTGGTCTCGAACCTGGGCCCGGTGATTCAGGAGCGGCGTGCCGCGCTGGCTCGGGCGCTCGGTCGTCCCGCCGGCTGACGGCTCACCAGTCCTGCTCTTCTTCGGCGCTGCCGGGCGCGACGGTCTTGCGCACGGGCCCCGGGTTGCCCAACTTGCACAGCTTGTCGCCGGTCACGAGCGGCCGGCCGTAGGGCACCGCCTTGCTCGCCGCCTGCACGTACACCTGACCGTTGCCCACGGGCTTGGGGATGATCGCGCCCGCGGTCAGAGGACGACCCATCCGGGCGTTCTCGATGGTCACGATGACGTCGTCCCCCGATTGTTTGTAGCCCCAGTACGAAGCTCCCAGGCTGTCGGCCTTGGCGCCGGCGCAGGCGATGCCCTCGGAGCTGACGGCGACGACGAGCTGCGTCTCCGGATCGATGGTCGGTGCCGGGCCTTGCCACTTGAACGACGGATCACCGGGCGCGCCCAGGGCGACGGCGAGACAGCTGCACACCGGCGTCTTCTTGTCCGGCGCGAGGGCGACGTCGTGCCGCGCTCCGAGCAGCGCGTACTCCGAGGCCATGTCGTCGGCTTGCCCCTGGCCCTGCACCGGAGGTTCGTCGTCGAACTCCTCGCTGTTCTTCTTGCCGGTGTTGAGGTTGGCGTTGGCGCTGGCCGAGACCCGGCAGCCCGTGACCGCCAGGGTGAGGGCCGAGACCAGAATCAGCAGAGTCCGCACGGCAAAAGCCTGGCACCTCTCTCGCGGCGGGGGCAACTCTTGGGTGGGCCTCGGCGCGGGTGTAGCCTCGGTGGGGATGGATTTCGACGCCCTCAGAGCGCGGCTCGCGGACTCCCCGGCGCTCCTGGCGGAGGGCCGGGTCCGGGCGGTGACCGGGCTGTCGGTTCGGTTGAGCCTGCCCGGCGCCCGGGTCGGGGACGTGGTCGTGCTCAAGCGCCGCGGCAGCCCGCTCCAGGCGGAGATCGTGGGCTTCGAGCAGGGCGAGGCCGTCGCCATCCCGCTGGGCGAGCTGACCGGGGTCGGCGTGGACGACCCCGTCGAGTCCACCGGCGCGCCGCTCGAGATCGCCGCGGGGCCCGCCCTCCTGGGTCGGGTGCTCGACGGCCTGGGACGGCCTGCCGACGGGCGCCCCTTGCCGGAGGGCCTGGCGCGGGTGCTGGTGGATCGCGCGCCTCCTCCCGCGCTCGGCCGCCGTCCGGTCTCCGAGCCGCTCGCGACGGGAGTGCGCGTCATCGACGGCCTGCTGAGCCTGGGCGTGGGGCAGCGCGTCGGCTTGTTCGCGGGCTCGGGCGTCGGCAAGAGCACGCTGCTCGGCGCCATCGCTCGGGGCACCAGCGCCGACGTCGTGGTGGTCGCGCTGGTCGGCGAGCGCGGGCGCGAGGTCGGCGATTTCCTGGAGCACTCGCTGGGTGAGGTCGGGCGCCGGCGTTCCGTCGTGGTCGTCGCGACCAGCGACGCTCCCGCGCTCGAACGGCTCAAGGCCGTGCAGGTGGCGACGGCCGTCGCCGAGAGCTTCCGCGACGCCGGCAAGAGCGTGCTCCTGCTCGTGGACTCGGTCACGCGTGTCGCGCGTGCCCAACGCGAGGTGGGCTTGGCGGCCGGTGAGCCGCCGGCGCGGCGCGGCTACCCGCCCAGCGTGTTCGCGCTCTTGCCGCGCCTGCTCGAGCGCAGCGGTCAGAGCGAGCGCGGCGCCATCACCGCCATCTACACCGTGCTCGTCGAGGGCGGAGACATGGAGGAGCCGATCGCCGACGAAGTGCGCGGCATCCTGGATGGGCACATCGTGATGGACCGCCGCATCGCCGCCCGCGGACACTATCCCGCCATCGACGTGCCGGCTTCCTTGTCGCGGGTGATGGACGCGGTGGTCGGCTCGAATCACGTCGCGGCCGCGCGGCAGCTGCGCGCGTTGATCGCGACCTACGAAGAGAAGCGCGATCTCATCACGCTGGGCGCCTACGCCAAGGGCAGCGATCCCAGGGTGGATCGCAGCATCCAGGCGCTTCCGGAGATCGAGCGCTTCCTGTGCCAGAACGCCGAGGCGTCGAGCTGGGACGCCACGCTCTCGGAGCTGGAACGCCTCGCGTCTCGGTTCGGGTAGTCACGTGGACAGTCTTGCCATGATCAGATCACGGTGCGCCATCGAGGCGGGAGTGTGAGAACCGGCCGGGACCGGCGGCGGCTGTTTCGACAGAGTGGAAGCGTCGCGTGGCGTTCGCTGTCGTCAACGGAGTGAAGAAATACCCCTCAGGCCGTGCGGGCTGCCTTGTCCCCGGACTCGCCCAGCTCTTCTTCCAGCTCTTCCAGGAGCTTCTTGGCGCGCCGGCTGAGCTTCTTCGGAACGGCGACCTCGGTCACCACGTGCAGGTCCCCGCGCCCGCGGCCGTCGAGGCGGGGCATGCCCTTGCCGCGAATGCTGATCACCGTCCCGGGCTGCGTGCCGGCGGGGACCTCGGCGCTCACGCTCACGCCGTCCGGGAGCTCGACCGTGATCTCGCTGCCGAGCGCCGCCTCCGGGAAGGTGATCTCGCGGCGAGCGACCAGGTCGTGGCCGTCGCGCTGGAAGCTCTCGTCCTCTTCGAGCACCACGTCCACGTAGAGGTCGCCGGGAACGCCGTTGGCGGGGCCCGGCATGCCCTGACCGGGGACGCGCAGCGTTTGACCGCTGTCGATGCCGGCGGGGAAAGTGACCAGCACCTTGCGCTTCTTCTCGACGTAGCGCGTACCCGAGCAGTCCGCACAGGGCTTCGAAATGAACTCGCCGGAGCCCCGACAGACCGGGCACGTGGTGCTGAACATGATGAAGCCACGCTGGGTCGTGACCTGGCCGTTGCCGCCGCACTGCTGGCAGCGCTCGGGACGCGCGCCCGCCGCGGCGCCGGTGCCCGAGCAGGTCTCGCAAGGGGCGCTGCCGCGGATGCCGACCTCGTGCTTCACGCCGGTGAAGGCGTCCTTCAGGCTGATGTGGGCCTCGACGCGCACGTCTTGCCCGCGCTCCGGGCCGCGCTGGCGCCGGCGCTGGCCGCCGAAGCCGCCAAAGCCCCCGAAGAAGTCCGAGAACAGGTCCTGGAACTGGCTCAGGATGTCGCCCATCCCGGCCTGCTGGAAATCGAAGCCCCCGCCCATCCCGGCGTGGCCGAAGCGGTCGTATTGGGCGCGCTTCTGCTCGTCCGAGAGCACGCTGTAGGCCTCGGTGGCCTCCTTGAATTTCGCCTCGGCCGTCGGGTCCCCGGGGTTCCGGTCCGGATGGAACTTGAGCGCCGCTTTGCGGTAGGCCTTGCGGACGTCGTCCGCACTGGCCTCCTTCGAGACCTCGAGCACCTCGTAGTAGTCGCGCTTTTCGCTCATTGAACCGGGGCCCGGACCGGGAGGACGATGAGACTAGACAATAAGCTCCGAAAGACCCCTGTCAACGCGACGAAGCGGCTCAAGAGGGCTCCGCCTTGCGGGCCTGGGCCTCGAGGACCAGGCGCTGCTGGAGGGCCGCCAGGGCCCGTTCCAGCTGGCGCTCGGCCTGGGTGCCGTCCGAGCCGGAGGCCGCCGAGAGGCTCCAGCGCGCGGCCTCCAGGTCGGCCTCGCTGACCGCGTTGCGCTGCGCCAGCTCGGTCAGGGTCTCGAGCAGCTCCCGGCCGAGCCGCTCCACCTGCCGGAGATCCCGCTCCAGCCGACGGACCTCGGCGCCCCTGGCCTTGAGCTGCGCCTCCAGGGAGTCGACCTCGTCGCCCTCCTTCTCGGCGTCCACCGCCGAGAGCGCACTGATGCGCTGGTCCTGATGCTCGATGCGCTCCCGGAGCTGGTGGTTGTCGGCGCTCTCCTTCGCCAGCTCCTCCCGGAGCGCTGCGACCTGGCCTTCGAGCACTCTGAGCGGCTCGCCGGCGGCCGCGCGCTCGCGGGCGATCTCGTCGCGCAGCGCCTCGAGCTCGGTCTCAGCCTCGTCGGCCCGGGCGTCGGCGACCGCGGCGCGCGCCTCGACCTCGGCCACCCAGCGCTCGCGCTTGGCCAGCTCCGCGCGCAGGGTGATGACCTCCTCGGCGCTCGCGTCGCGGGTGCGCGCGGTTCGCAGCTGGCCCTCGAGCTCGCTCACCTCCGCCTCGAGGTCGGCCATGCGCTCGCGCATGCGCCGCTCGGCCTCGCGCGCCGAACCGAGCTCCGCGTCGCTCTTGGCGCTCTGGGGGCGCGCGCTCAAGATCTCCAGCGGGAGCTGCACGATCTGGAACTCGTCCAGGCGCAGCGGCACCGAGCTCGCGAACGCGATGAACCACTCCGGCTCCTCCGCGCCGCCGGGAACGAACGCGGTGTCCAGCGACGGCTCGGGCGTCTCCTGCGCGGCGAAGTCCACCACCGCGAAGCCGACGAACGGCGTCTGGCCGAGCATGCGCACGTGCTGGAACTCGGAGGCGACCGCGTCGTAGAGCTGGTAGTAGTCGAGGGCCGAGTCGAAGCTCGGGCCACCAGGCAGCAAGCGCTCGCTCACCTCCGGGTTCGGCGCGGCGACCAAGGCGACCCCCCGGGGCGAGAGCGCCCGGCGCAGGCGCTTGAGCACCGAGTGCGCCGGACCGGTCATGGTCAGGTCTTCGACCACGCCGACGTCGAACGCGCCTTCGCGCAGGGCGAGGCCCATGTCCGAGAGGGCCGCGATGGCGATGTTCTGCGATCTGTTGCGGACCGTGCTCTCGGCGACCCGCGCCGCGTCCGGGTCGTAGACGTGGACCAGGCGCGCGCCGCGCTCGAGCAACTGCTCGGCGAGCCCGGAGGACGAGTCCCCGAACACGATGACGCGGCGGCCTTCGAGCACCGGCTCGGCGTAGGCCGCAAGGGCGACGCTGGCGCGGACGGACTTCCGTTCGAGCATGGGGGCGGGACGCTATTGCAGATCCCGCCGCGATGGAACCGCTGGCTCAGGGCTGGCGGCAGACGGCCGGAACCCGGCACGGGCTGCCGCAGTTCAGCGCCAAGGCCAGCCGATCCGGCGAGGTCGTGCCGAGCCCGGTGCCGGCGAAGCAGAGCATCACTGCGTCGTCTACGCCGATGCTCGCCGAAGGCTCGCGGCACAGACCGTTGATGCAGGTGCCGTCCTTCAAGCCGTGCATCGGCGGGCAGTCCACGTCGGCGTCGCAGACCAGCGCGCGGCAGTCGGTCGTCGCGTCCGGCTCATTGCTCTCGCCGACGTCGCACACTCCGACCAGGTTGCCGGTGGTGTGTAGCGCCAGCGCCTTCTTGTCGGGCGCGTGCTGTCCGGCCACCAGCGCGAGCTCGCACTTGCCCTCGCGATCGCAGCTGGCCTTGATGCTCCGGGACTCGGTGTCCCGGAGCGTGCGCTCGCTGACCTTGCGACAACCCGGCGCGAGGACGAGCAGTAAGAGCAGCCAGAACCGCATCGGGCGAAGCATACACCGCTGAACCTGGTAAGACTCGGGAACGATGACCGTGTTCGAGAAGACGCTGGTCGTGGACGGCATCACTCCGGTGGGCGCCTACGCGGCGCTGCGCCGCGACGCAGGGAAGGGCTGCTTCCTGCTCGAGAGCGTGGTCCCCGGCGAGCGCTGGGGACGCTACTCCATCCTGGGAGTGCGACCCCGGAGCGAGGTCGTAATTTCTGCGCAGTCGGGCCGTGATCCCTTCGCGCGTCTCGCCGAGCTCTTGCCCGCGCTTCCCTCTCATGAAGCCGACATCGCGAAGAAGCTCGCGACGTCCCACTTCGGCGTCGTCAGCTACGACGCCGTGCACTCGGCGTTCAGCGTCGATCCCTGGCCGGGACCGTCCACCCCCGTAGTGCGCCTGGTCGGGGAGCCCACGGTCGTGGTCTTCGACAACCTGACCCACACCGCGACCCTGGCCGGAACCCGCGCCGAGGAGGTCGAGCGAGCAGAGCAGCTGCTCTCACGGGCCGCCGCGCTGCCGCCGCTCCCGGCGCCAGATCCGAGCCTGGTCCCCGCGGACCTCGAGCTCGACACCTGCGACGAGGCCTACGGGCAGAGCGTTCTGCGAGTGAAGGAGCACATCTTGGCCGGTGACGCCTTCCAGGTGGTGGCGGCGCGCACCTTCTCCGTGCCGGCGCTCGGCGCCGACGCCTTCGACGTCTACCGGGCGCTCCGCGTGCTCTCTCCGGCGCCCTACATGTACCTGTTCGAGCTGCCGGCGCGGGACGACGCTCCGGCGATCGCGCTGGCCGGAGCCAGCCCGGAGACCCTGGTGCGCGTCGAGGGCTCGACGGTCACCGTTCGACCCATCGCGGGGACGCGGCGTCGAGGCAGGACGCCGGCCGAAGACGCCGTTCTGGCCGAGGAGATGCTCTCCGATCCCAAGGAGCTGGCGGAGCACGTCATGCTCATTGACCTCGGGCGCAACGACGTCGGGCGCGTCAGCCGCCCGGGCAGCGTGCGCCTGGAGAAGCGTTTGGTCGTGGAGCGCTTCAGCCACGTGATGCACATCGTGAGCGAGGTCGCCGGCGAGCTCACCGACGCCGTCGGCCCCTGGGACGTGCTCCGCGCGACCTTTCCGGCGGGCACCCTGACCGGCGCGCCGAAGGTGCGTGCCATGCAGATCATCCGCGAGCTCGAGCCGCGTCCGCGCGGGGTCTATGGCGGCGCGGTGGGCTGGGTCAGCGCGGGCCGGGAGCTCGACTTCGCCATCGCCATCCGCACGGTGGTGCTCCGAGACGGCCGCTTCGAGGTCAGCGCCGGAGCGGGCATCGTGGCCGACAGCGTGCCCGAGCTGGAGGCCAAGGAGACGCGGAACAAGGCCCGCGCCGCGCTCGCCGCCGTCGAGGCGGCTCGACGAACACGTTTCAGTGGCTAACGTCTCGTGAGTGACCGAGTGGCTGAAGAGCAGCATGCCCGCGTGGGCGCGCCCAGCGCTCGACTGGCTGATCACGCCTCAGGTGCTCGCCACCGTGACGCTGCTCTCGCTGCTCCTCCTGGTGGCCAGTGTCGTCGCTCTGCCCTGGTTCGTCGCACGCCTGCCGCGGGACTACTTCGTGCGCCACGACCACGAAGCGCCCATCAGCGTCATTCGCAGCCCCAAGTGGCGCCGTCCGCTGCACGTCGCGAAGAACGTGGCGGGCGGGCTCCTGCTCGTCGCCGGGCTCGCCATGTTGGTCCTGCCGGGCCAGGGGATCTTGACCATCGTCATGGCGCTGGTGCTCCTCGACTTCCCCGGCAAGCGCACGCTGGAGCGCAAGCTGGTGGCTCGCCCGCACGTGATGCGCGCGCTGAACGCGCTCCGGCGCCGAGCCGGCGCGCCGCCCTTGATCCTCGATTGACGAGCGCGGTCCGCTGGGGTGAAAGACCATCGATCCATGGACGACGAGAACGCCTTCGGCCTGCTGCTCTCCTGGGCCGATCTCGAGCAAGAGGAGTACAGCCAGGAGCCCGCCGAGTTCGCCCGGCGCTGGCGCGCGTTTCGCGACGCCTGGCGCGACGCGCTGGGCATCTTCGCGCTGGGTCAGGACGTGCGGGCCCTGGATCTCGGCCACGCGCTCTACCTGGAGCTCGCCGACGGCGATCAGACCGAGGACCCGATCGCCTGGCTGAAGCTGGTGCGGGCGCGCCTCTCCGAGCAAGGCTTTGCGACCGTGGGCGTGGTGAGCTACGGCGGCCGCTGGCTCGCCGACGAGGCCGGCAGCGAGCTCCCGGAGATGAACGGCGTGTTCGTCGCCGTCGCCTCGGCGCCCAGCGAGCCGCTGCGGCGCGCGCTCTGGGCCGACACCGCCGCGCACCACGATCAGGCCGACGCGCCGGATGGCTGGGGTGCGGGCCTGTACGTGGACACCGAGGCGGTCGAGGCGCTCGGTCGCAAGTTCAAGAACGAGCCCACACCGCTGGTCAGCGCAGGGGCGACCTTCTACCGCCTGGGCGCCTGAGCTCGAGAACTTCAGCCGCCGTCGCCGCTGCCCGAGGCGTAGCAGTCGCCGGTGCAAACGTAGGTCGTGCCACCGATGTCCTTGAATTCGCCGTTGGTACACGTGCAGCAGGCGCACGTGGTGCAGGCTCCGCAGATCGGCGGGCTGGCGTTGCAGTCCACGCCCGCACACGGATCGCCGCCGCCGCTGCCGCTCGCACCGCCGCTGCTGCTGCCGCCGCTGCCGCTGCCGCCCGTGCCGGATGTGGCCGCGAAGCAACCGTTCTGGCAGACGTACGCAGTGCCGCCGATGAAGGTCTGGGCACCGGGCTGACAGTCGGTGCAGCCGCAGCGATTTGCGCAGGTCTTGCCGCAAATGGGCGCCGCGCCCTTGGTCTGATCGGTACACGGCGCGGAGGGCGGGCCGCCGCCTTCCTCGGCGCTGCAGGCCACGAAGCCGAGGAGCGCGAGCCCGCTCACCGTGACGCTCCGGAGGAGCCATCGCATCATGGCCGAACTCTACGGCAGAACCCCGCGCGACGCGAGAGCTGTCACTGGCACGCGGCGTCCGTCGGGGCGCAGCGCGTGATCGCCAGCATGTACTCGCCCGACTGCGCCTTCCCCGATGCCACGAAGCTGTCCACCACGAAGGTGTGAGCGCCGGCCGGCAGCGTGCGCTCGATCAGACGATCGTGGCGGGCCTTGCACGCCGCCCCGGTCGTCCCCCCGGAGAGCAGGTGCAGGTCCACGTCCACGCCCTCGCGGTCGAAGAGCATGGCGCGGATCGGCGTGGGCTCGCTCACCACCAGCGTGTAGTACTGCTCCGGGCCCGACTCGTCCGCCGTCGAGCCGCAGCCGGCGTAGACCTCGATGGCGTCGTCCGGGGCGGCGTCGGTGTTGGCGTGGTGCGTGAACGGGAGTGCATCCACCACGAAGGGGTCGGCGCTCGTGCCGGTGCCGCTCGTTCCCGGTACGGTCGCGTCCGGGGCCTGTTCCGTGTCCACCACGACGCGCTTGACCACGTCGAGCTGCTGCATGCTGGTGAGATTCCGCACGTTGTAGCTGAAGGCGAGGCCCGCGCTGGTGAACACGCAAGGTTGGCTCGACCCGGCGACGTACACGTTGCCGTGCAGGTTGTCGCCGGCGAGCCCTTGTTTGGGCAGATCCTTCGTGCCCAGGTACATGCTCAGGTAGGGCAGCTGCCGGCCTTCGGCGATGCCGCGGGTGACCACGTCGTAGACCTCGGCCCAGAGCGCCGCCGTGGCGTCGTCTCCCCGAGGCAAGAGCCCTGCCACGATCGGCACGACGCCGGAGCTCTCGAGCTGATCGAGCAGCTTCGACAGGTTCTCGTGGAAGGGCCAGAGCGCGCTGGCGAAGGTCACCCCCATCTGCATGTCGTTGGTGCCGTAGCTCACCAGCGCGAAGCGCGGGTTCAGCGCGCCGAGCTCCTGGCTCATCGGCGAGGGGCTGCCGGCGGTGGCCCAGCTCGCGCTCTTGCCGACCACGGCCGCCAGCGAGGCGCGGTCGAACGGCGTGGTCCCCGCCGCGCTGCCCTTGCGGAAGTGCTGGATGCTCGGCAAGAGGGCGTCGTTGCCGGCTAGCTCGAGCTGGTAGCTCGGCTGCGACGGGCCCGCGAAGCAATACATCAGGTTCTTGCTCACGGTATGCGAGTCGCCGACCTTCATGAACACGTCCGGCTTGCGGCTCGCGTCCAGGCTGGCGATGGCGCGCAGGCGCTTGGCGACGTGCTCGTTCACCGGGGAAGTGACGGCGTTCGCCGGGTAACGCGTCGGGCCGTCCGCCGTACCGCCGCTGCCTCCGCTGCCGGCAGCCCCGCCGCCGGTGCCGGCGCTCCCTCCGCTCTGTCCCGCTTGACCGCCGCTCGACGCGCCGCCGCTCGACGCGCCACCGCTCGACGCGCCGCCGGCGGCCGGCTGCTTCCCCGTCCCTTCGTCGCTGCTGCACGCGGCAGTCAGCCCGAGCACGGTGACGAGGAGCAGGCGCACGGGCGGAGTCTACGGCGGCCGCGCCCGAGGCGCGAGAATCAGGCGAGGTCCCGCTCGTAGACCCGGTACTTCTTGTAGATCTCGCCGCCCATGAACTTGATGCCGACGTTCACGGCGGCGTTGTCCTCGAGCGTCCACGACAGCTCGCCCCACGTGACCCCGATGGCTTCGGCGGAGCGGTGCATCTTCGCGTACAGGCAGGTGCTGAGCGCGCCGTATTTCTTCACGCCGCGGTACTTCTTGCGGATGCCCAGGATGATCAGCCGCGCCGACTTGGGTCCCTTCACCTTCAGCCGGTAGAGCAGCTTGGGCAGTCCCAAGGGGAAGAGCTTGCCGTGCAGGTCGCCGATCAGCTCGTTGACGTTCGGCAACGCCAGCGCCACCGCCGCCGGTGAGCCGTCGATCTCGGCGATGTAAGTCAGCTCCGGCATCAAGATCGGCTTGAGCTCGCTCGCCATCTTGGTGAGCTCGGCCTCCGTCAGCGCGACGAAGCCCCAGTTGTCGCTCCAGGCGTCGTTGAAGACGTCCATGATGATGCGCACGTCGCGCTCGACGTTGCCCTTGTCCACGTGGCGCAGCTTCACCTCGGGCATGGCGTCCACGTCGGCCATGGCCTTCTCGGCCCGCTTCGGCACGTTGCCGACGGTGTAGCGCCAGGCGAACACGTCCTTGATCTTGGCGAGCCCGGCTTG
The DNA here is from genome assembly GCA_015075635.1 of Polyangiaceae bacterium. NCBI lineage: Bacteria > Pseudomonadati > Myxococcota > Polyangiales > Polyangiaceae > Polyangiaceae bacterium. Next base: position 722,891 of record JABTUA010000002.1, on the reverse strand, counting down.
CTCGATGAGCCCACCTTGGTAGCGCTGGTGGTGAGGCATCAAGATCATCGGCGGCGTGTCGAAGCCCTCGATCAGGCAGCCCATCTCCTCGTTGATGTTGAGCGACAGCGGCCCCCGCATCTTCTTCATGCCGCGGCGCGAGAGCCACTTGGCGGCCGCGTCGAGCAGGGCCTTCGCCACCTCCGGGTCGTCCACCGTGTCCAGGAAGCCGAAGAAACCGACGTCGTCCTTGTAGCGCTCCAGGTGTCCGCGATCGATCTGCGCGCTGGCCCGGCCGACGCACCAGCCGTTCTTGTAGGCGGTGAAGGTGGTGGCCTCCGCGTGCTCGAAGAAGGGGTTCTTCTTGCTCAGCCGCTGCTTCAGGTCGAAATCGAGGGGGCGGACGAAATTCGGGTCGTCGCGGTACACGTAGTCCACGACGTCCAAGAAATCGCGCAGGTCGCCCCCGATCGGGGTCTCACGAACTTCCACCGACATGGCGCGCGGAATACGACGCTGAATGGCGCGGAGTCAATCGCGCCACAAAAAGCGCCGCCGCGCGCCGAAGCCCAAGGCGGCGAGCGCCAAGAGCGTGGCCCAGGGACTGCGCCCGGACCGCCCAGCCAGGCGGCAGCCACAGCCGCCGTCGTCATCGCCGGTGGTTCCGCCCTTCACGTTCGGACCCGCGTCCGCCTTGCCGATGCTGGCGCCGGTTCCGGTCCAGCCGCCGCCGCTGCCAGCCGCGCCGCCGCTCGGCGCGCTGCCCGCGACGCCGGCGCCGCCCGCAACGCCGCCGCCCGCGCCGCCGCTGCCGCCGCTGCCGCCGCTGCCGCCGGAGCCGGGCGGGTAGGCGCAGTCGCACCAGTTCGACTGATGTCCGTTGTTGGCGCCGCAGGCGAAGGGGTTCTGGGTCTCCTTGCTGCATCCGGGGCCGGCGCCGAAGCGCGCCGTGCACACCATGCCGGCCGCGCCGCAGAACGCCGCGCAGCTCGAGCCGTCGTTGTAGACCCCGGAGCAGGTGGTCGCGCTCTGGGCGCACAGCTCGTACGCGGCGACCGCCTCGATGCCGGCGCAGGGTCCGGGCGTGCCGGCGTCCGCAGTGGCGTCGCAGCTCTTCAGCACGAAAACGGTCTCGTCGGCGGAGTCGCTCTTGCCGTCGTCGCCGTCGAGCACGAGCCGGCAGCTGCCGCCGACGGCGCAGTAGGCGGTGCCGATCACCATCTTGGTGCAGCCGTCGCCCTGGGTCTGGTCCACGCTCTTCTTCTGCGTGCCGCCCTGATCGTCGAACAGCGTGTAGTCGGCGTCGTTGGTCCGGTTGGTGGTCGCGCGGTAGCTGGTGGTGACCTCGTACATGCCCGCGGTGGTGATCTTCGGCTGCCAGATGGCCTTGCCCTTGCGGGTGCCGTCGCCGACGTAGGCGCTCAGGTAGCGGTAGTTGCCCTTGCAGGCGTCCACGCTGTGGCTGACCCAGTTCTCGGGCTTCACCTCGGAGTAGCCCGAGCCCGGAGTGTCGTTGTCCACGCTGATCGTCAGGCCCACTGGGCACGCAGCGCGCGCCGCTGGAGCGAAGACGAGCAGGGCGGCGACGACCAGGGCGCGGCGCATGTCCTGCTCAGATCACGCCGTACTTCTTGCCGACCTTCTCGAAGGCCTCCAGCCCGCGGTCGAGGTGCGTCTTCTCGTGCGTCGCCATGTAGCTGGTGCGCAGCATGGCGTGCTTCGGCGGAACGCCCGGCGAGATGAACGGGTTGGTGTAGATGCCGTACTCCTCGAGCAGATCGCGCCACATCATGATCGTGCGCAAATCCTCGCGGATGTAGATCGGGATGACCGACGTCTGGGTGTGGCCGAGGTCGAAGCCCAGGCTCTTCAGGCCGTCCCGCATGTAGGTGAAGTTGTCGTGCAGCTTCTGGATGCGCCAGCTCTCCTCCTGCATGAGCTCGAAGGCGGCCATGGCGGCGGCCACGTTCGGCGGCGCGGCGGCGGCGGCGAACAGGAAGCTCGGCGCGAAGTGGCGGATGTAGTCGAGGACCTTGCGCTCGCCCACCAGCCAGCCGCCGATGCTGGCCAGCGACTTGCTGAAGGTGCCGCCCATCAGATCGACCTGGTTTTCCAGGCCGAAGTGGTGGGCGGTGCCGCGCCCGCCGGGGCCGATCACGCCCAGCGCGTGGGCGTCGTCCACGAACACGCGGGCGCCGTGCTTCTTCACCACGGGCACCAGCTCGTCCAGCTTGGCGATCTCGCCCTCCGCGCTGAACACGCCGTCGGTGACGACCAGCGCGCCCTCGCCGGCGTCCACCTTCTCCAGGGCTTTGTCGAGGGATTCGGCGTCGTTGTGGCGGTAGCGCACCAGGCGCGCGCCCGCCGACTGCCCGAGCCGAACACCGTCGTAGAGCGAGGCGTGGACGTTGCGGTCGATGACCGCGACGCTCTTCTTGTTGCTGAGCAGCGCCGAGCAGGTGGCGATGTTGACCTGGTAGCCCGTGGTGAAGACCAGCGCGCTCTCCTTGCCGAACCAGGCCGCGAGCTTGTGCTCGAACTCCTCGTGCATCTTCATGGAGCCGTTGACCAGGCGTGAGCCGGTCATGCTGGTTCCGAAGCGGTCGATGGCGGCTTTGGCCGCTTCGCGTACCTTGGGGTGGGTGGTCAGACCCAGGTAGTTGTTGGAGCCGAACATCACCACGCGCTTGCCGTCGATCACGGCCTCCGGCCCGTCGTTCAGATCGAGCGGGCGAAAGAAGGGGTAGATCCCCATCTTGCGCGCGTTGTCCGCGGCGCTGAACTGGAAGCACTTCTCGAACACGTCGCGGCCGCCGATGCCGGAGAGCGAGCTGCGCTCCTTCAAGGACTCCTTCATGTCTTCGGAGCCGAGCGAGCGCGCGCTGGTCGGGACGTGCGCGGCAGAGCCGTTGGCCTTGGGCTTCGGGCTCGGCGCGGCGGCCGCGTCGATCTCGCCCATGGAGTCGTCCACGGCCGGATCGATGGCGGGCAGGTCGTGGCCGTTCTTCAGCACGGCCCACGCCGCCTTCATCCGCGAGGGCGCATCCATCAGGCCCTCCACGCCTCTCATCACGCGGTCGTCCGAGACCCAGCGCATCACCGTCGGGCTCAGGAGGATCTTCTTGCCGCGTTCCGAGATCTTGTCTTTCAGTCCCATCGGGGATGCTCCTCACCCGCACGGGTCCGCCCAGGAACCGGCTTCGGGCGGCCAGTCACTACGTTACGACCCTCGTTTCGTCAATCGCGCGGAAACTGGTCAGGCCACGCGTCGCTGCCGGCCTCGTCGAGGCAGACCCGCTCCAGGCACAAGCCCTCGGGGGGCGCGGTGACCCCCAGGTCGCCGCGGGACCCGCCGGCGAGGGCGCGCGCCACCGTCCCGGTAGGCAGCCGGCCGCGCCCCACGTCCACCAGCGTTCCCGCGATGATCCGCACCATCTTGTAGAGGAAGCGGTTGCCGGTCACGACGATGTCGAGGCGCCCGTCCGTTGCCGCCTCGAGCTCGGCGCGCAGGATGTGCCGAACGGTGTCCTGGCGCGGATCACCGGCGGCGCGGAAGGCCGCGAAGTCGTGCTCGCCCACCAGCGCCCGCGCCTCCTCGGCCATGGCCGGGTGGTTCAACCTCTCCGCCACGCGCCAGCTGAAGCGCGACAGGAAGGGATCGCGGACGGCGCGCTCGAGCAGCGAGTAGCGGTAGGTCTTGGTGAGCGCGTGCGCGCGCGGATCGTAGCCGACCGGCACCCGCGCGGCGCGCACCACCGAGATCTCGTCGGGCAGGTGTTGGGCCAACGCGAGCGCCCAACCGCGCGGTTGGATGTCGCGCGTGGTGTCGAACGCCACACACTGCTCGCGCGCGTGCACGCCGGCGTCGGTACGACTGACGCCGCGTACCAGCGACGCGCGCGCGTCGATGGCGCGCACCGCCCCGTCGAGCTCACCGGCTACGGTGCGAGCCTCCGTCTGGCGAGCGAAACCCGAGAACGGCCCGCCGTCGTACGCGACCGCCAAGAGGACGCCGAACGCCGGGTCCACTCAGTCCGCGGCGGCGTCGCTGGTGCCGCCAGCGCCGGCCGTGCCGCCGCTCGAGCCGCCGGCGCCCGCGCTGCCGCCGCCGCCGGGCGCGCCCGCCGCGGCGGTCGTGGCGGTGCCGGGCTTGGTGACGCAGCCCGCGGCCGCCGCCTGCTCGCGCGCCTGCTTGTCCGTACCCGATGCGTCGTGCACGTCGTAGAGCGGCAGCTCGGGGCAGCTCGGTGTCTTGTTCTCGTCGTCGCCGCAGCCCCAGGCGACCAAGAGCCCCATGACGACGCTCGCTGCGAGCACCATCGGACCTTGAAAGCTTCGAGCGCGCATCACTTGCCTCCGCCCTTCGGCACGAAGTTCATCGGAACTTGGGTGTCGACGCAACCCCCCTCGGGGGCCGGGAAGCTCGCCGAGCGGAACAGGCCCACCACGCAGGAGGCCACGCCCGGATCACCCAGGGCGTTTGAGGCCACACCGGCGCTGCACACCTGACCGCCCGGACCGACCCGCACGCTGATCACCAATTTGCCCTGCAAGGTGGCGTTTTGCCGGAGGCCGCGCTCGTAGCAGCCACGAGCGGCGCCCGCCTTGGCCGCCAGGGCAGACTGAAGCGTGGCCCCGGCTGTGCCCTTGCACTCGCCTGCACAGCCGCCGCCGCCCACGCCGACGACCTTGCCGGCGGGCTTCTTCCCCGCGTCTTCCTCCGGGGGAGGCGGGGGAGGCGGGGGAGGCGGGGGCTGCTCGAAGACCTGGGGTGTGGTGGCCGGGGGTGGAGGCTGCACGCTCGCCACCGGCTTCTCGTCGCTCCCCCGCAGCTTCCAGAAGATCAAGCCTCCCATCAGCAGCAGCATCGCAATTGCTGCGGCTATGAAGGCTCCACTTCCCCCTTTGGGCGGGGGCGCCACCGATTGCGCCATCCAGCTTCCTCGAAACGGTCCCGGCAATATAGTCCACCCGCCGCGCCGCGGGCGACAAAAAATCTCAGCCTTTTCCCGGCGTTGGGGCGCTGAACATGGAAACCGCGGTGTCGCCCCAGGCGCGCGCGTCAGTGAGGACCAGCGGAAAGCCGGCGGGAACGGGCAGCGCGTCCCGGGCGGCGTGCTCGACCACCAAGCGTCCCCCGGCGCGCAGCGCCAGCGCCGGCAGCAGCATGACGAGCGTCGTCATCGCGCGGGCGGCGTCGGCCCATGGCGGATCCGCCAGCACCAGATCGTACGGCGCGCGGGCGCGGAGGGGTTCCGCTGCGCGCTCGACGGGCAGCACCAACACCTGGGTGGTCGCCCCGAGCTCGAGGGCCGCGAGGTTCTCCCGCAGCACCTTCGCGGCGGCCCGTTCGGCCTCGACGAAGGTCACCCAGGCGGCGCCCCGCGACAGCGCCTCGATGCCGAGCGCGCCGGTGCCCGCGTACAGATCCGCGACGCGGAGCCCGTCGAGCGCGCCCAGGATCTGGAACAGGCTCTCGCGAGCCCGGTCGCTGGTCGGGCGGGTCGCGCGCCCGCGCGGCGCCTTGAGCGTGCGCCCGCCGAGCCGCCCGCCGGTGACACGCATGTCAGAACGTGACGTTCACGTGCACTTCGCCGCCTTTGGGGCCGAGCCCCACCAGCGGCGTCACCCGCGGAGGGCGGGGCTTGGCCTTCGCGCTCGCCGGCTTCGAGTCGCTGGTCATGAGGAAATATGCGCCGACGCCAGCGATGACCGCGCCAGCCGGCGTGAGGATCCAGGCCAGCGTCTTGTTGCGCTTGTTGGCGTCGCAGATGTCCACGATGTTCGCCGACCGCGCCGCCAGATCCTTGTCCGGCGACTGGGACTTGGCCCCGGCGACCTTGCAGGTGTCCTCGCCCTTCAAGACCTGCGTCTTGCGGTAGTCCTCGTACTCGGAGTCGCTGGTCTGCGAGTACGACTTGATCCAGAAGTACGAGCCGCCTAGCACCATGGCGCCGCCGACGGCCACGCCGAGGTACCCGATGATCTTGCCGCTGTTCGCGCTACCCTTGTCCGCCGACGGATCCCCGCCGCCCGGCTTGCCGCTGCCGGCGGGCGTGGGGTTCAGCGTGACCTCGGCGCTGGAGCCGGCTCGAACGCTGACCGTCCCGACCGCGTCGTTGTAGCCATCCGCGCGGACCATGATCTTGTGCTCACCGCTCGGCAGCGTGAGCTCGGTGCGGCCGTCGGTGACGGTCCCGACTTCCTTGCCGTCCACGAACACCTTGCCGTTCACGCTGCCCGCGCTCACCACCACCACGCCGGTCGCCTCACCGGTCAGCTTGGCGAAGGCGTCGGAGGCGATGCTCATCAACGTGTCGTCCGACGGGTCGGTGAGGTTGGAGGCGTACTTGATCTGCACGTCCTTCTTCTGCTCGCCGCTCTCCCAGAGCCGCAGCACGGCGACGACCTCCTTCTTGCCGCTCTTCGCCAGCGTGCCCCAGATGTAGCGGCTGGCGCCGACCTTGTCGGAGATCTTCTTCTGGCAGCCGGCGTCGGGCGGGATCGGACAGCCAAGCGCGGCGGTCATCACTTCCAGGGAGTAGTCGCCCTTGGTCAGCGCCCAGCCGTCGGCACGGCTGATGGCGCGCTTGAGCGCGATGGTCAGCGCCTGAGCCTGCTCGAAGGCGTCCTCGCTGCCGATGGCCAGCACCTGGACACTCGACTTGGATTGGGCCGAGACGGAAGAAGCCGTGAGGAACAGGCCGAAGGCAAAGAGCACCGCGGAGAGCGTGCGTAGCATCGGGTGAAGGATACTACGTTTCTATCTTCGTCCACATCTGGCGGCGCATCTTCTGGCGTCCCTTGTCCCTGTGGGTGATGATGCGAGCCGCCCCCCAAGCCGCGAGCAGCTGACCCTCCTGGCCCAGCGCGGGCAGTACCGTGGAACCCACGAGGAACGTGCCTGGGATCGGGCCACGGATCGGCTCGCCGCCGAGGTCGAGGTAGCCGGTGGGCTCGACGCTCCAGAGCCACTGCATGGGCTCCGTGCCGGCCGTCGCGTGGCTCAGGTGGATGCGGTCCATCTCGCGCGGCGAGCCCCGGCTGCTGTCGAGGAGAGGTAGCCCGTCGTGGGGAGAGTCCACGATCAGGATGTGGTCGTCCAGGAAGGGCAAGTGCTCGCGCAGCGTGGCCAAGACGGCCTCGCGCGCCTCGAGCACCGTGAGCGGACCGCGCAGCGGCAGCACCGTCTCCGCCACCAGCGTGCTCTCGTCGCTGCCCGTATCCAGGCGCTGCAGGTGGACGGCCGGGCGGCGAGGGTCCGGCCTCGCCCCGGAGCGCGCGGTCAGGAAGGCTTCGGCCCCGAGTGGATCCGGCAATGCGGCGCGCTTCACTACCAGGCTGACGACGAAGCGTCCGGCGCTGGCGGTGAGGCGCGGCCAGTCACGGCGCGCCCCCGCGGTGATGCCGTCGCCGCCGGACAGGTCGGCGACGGCTTCGCCGGACAAGTCCGTCACGACGGAGTCGGCGCCGGTGATCTCCTCCTCACCGTCCTCGAGCACGCCGGCGATCTTGCCCAAGCGCACCACCAGCGCGGTGGCGCGCTGCGAAAGCCGGCACTCGCCACCGTGGGCCTCGATGCGCTCGAGCAGGAAGTCCTCCAGCTCGTCTTCGCCACGCTCGAGCGCCTGGATGCCCCGAGTCCAGGAGCCGTGCAGGCGCGCCAGCGCCAGCGGCGGCAGGTAGTCGCCGGGCGCGAACAGGCTGGTCGCGAAGAGCGGCGGCAGCGTCACGATCTCGCGGTAGGGATGGCCGACCGGGAATTTTCCCAGGAGGTCCGTCTCCGCGCCGCGCACCAGCGGCAAGAGCGCCGAGGCGCGTCGCGTCTCGATGCGCTCCCAGAGCGTGCCGGGGGGCCACACGGCGTCCTTCTCGAACACCGCGTCCACCGCCGCGTTCACCTGCGCGAAGCTGGCGTAGAGCTCGTCCACGAGCTGGCGCACCTCCGGGAACTCGCGGTCGATTTCCCGCGTGAAGAGCTCCATTTCGGGCGGGACCTCGAGGTGGCGGCCCTCGCTCGACACCACGAACATCGGGTCGAGCGGCCGCACCATGCGGCGGAAACGCGGGCTCTGCGCCAGCTCGTGGAGCATCCGCGACCAGACCGGGCTCGCGCCGAACAAGAGCGTGAAGGCGCGGCGCTTCAGGCGGAAGCGCTCGTACTCGTAGCTCGGGGGGCGCTGTCCCTGGCCGAGCAGCAGCACCCGGAAGTCGCGCCGGGCGAGCAGCGCAGCTGCCGAGAGCGCGCCGAGCGAACGCCCGAGCACGACCACGTCGAAGTGCCGCGCGGTCACCCGGCCCTCAGCCGCGCGCGCCCGCGCGATTCGGCAGTCGCCGCGACCAGCTCGACCCGGCCCGCTGCCAGCCAGCCGAGCGCCTCCACCAGCGCCAGGTGCTCCTGCTCCAGGATGCGCGCGGTCAGGCTCTCGACGCTGTCGTCGTCCAGCACCGGCACCGCGCGCTGCGTGATGATGGGCCCCGTGTCCACGCCGTCGTCCACGAAGTGCACCGTGCACCCGCTGAGCTTCACGCCGTGGGCCAGCGCCTGCGCCTGGGCGCGCAGGCCGGGGAAGGCGGGCAAGAGCGAGGGGTGGATGTTGACGATGCGCGCCGGAAAGGCCCGTAGGAACACCGGCGTGAGCATGCGCATGAAGCCGGCCAAGAGCACCAGCCCCACCCGGGCGGAGGTGAGCGCTTCCACCAGCTCGTCGTCGTAGGCCTCGCGCGTGGCGAAGTCCCGGTGCGACAAGACCAGCGTGGAGACGCCCGCGCGCCGCGCGCGCTCCAGGGCGGGGGCGCCGGCTTTGTTGGAGATGACCAGGCGCACCCGCGCGTCGAGCTGCCGGTTGGCGATCGCATCCAGGACCGCCTGAAGGTTGGTCCCGCTGCCGGAGACCAGCACGCCCAGCTCGAGCAAGCTCAGCCCTCCACGACCTCGACGCTGGCCTCGGCGCCGGGCTCGGTCGCGACGATCTCGCCCATGCTCCATGCCTCCTCGCCCGCTGCCCCGAGCGCGGCGAGGGCGGCGTCGCGTCGCCGTCCCTCGACCACTGCGACCAGGCCGACCCCCAGGTTGAAGGTCCGGCGCATCTCCGCTTCGGTGACGGGCCCGCCGCGCGCGATCACGTCGAACACCCGAGGCCGGCGGTGCCCGAGCCGAATTCTCGCGCTCGTTCCAGCCGGCAAGACGCGCGGCAGGTTGCCCTCGATGCCGCCGCCGGTGACGTGACACAAAGCGTGCAGGCCCGATCCCAGCGCCTTGCCCAGGCCCAGGCAGGCCTTGGCGTAGATCCTCGTCGGCGTGAGCAGGGTGTCGCCGACGCTCTCCTCGAGCTCGGGCAGGCGGGCGTCGAGCGCGAGCTTCATCTCCTGCTCGAGCACGCGCCGCGCCAGAGAGTATCCGTTCGAGTGCAGGCCGCTCGACGCGACGCCGATCACCGCGTCACCCACCTCTACACGAGCCGGGCCGAGCACCGCCTTCCGGGCCACCACGCCGACGCAGAAGCCGGCGAGGTCGTACTCGCCCTCTTGGTACATGCCCGGCAGCTCCGCGGTCTCGCCGCCGATCAGGGCGCACCCCGCCTGCCTGCAGCCGTCTGCGATGCCGGCGATGACCCGCTCGGCGACAGCGACGTCGAGCTTGCCGCAGGCGAAGTAGTCCAAGAAGAACAGCGGGCGCGCGCCGGTGGTGAGCACGTCGTTGGCGCACATCGCCACCAGATCGATGCCGATGCTGTCGTGCTTGCCGGTGGCGAAAGCGACCTTCAGCTTGGTGCCGACGCCGTCCGTTCCGCTGACCAGGAGTGGGTCCTCGACGTCCGAGGGCAGCGCGCACAGCCCGGCGAAACCGCCCACGCCGTCCACGACCTCCGCGATGCGGGTGCTCCGGGCCAGCGGCTTGATGCGCTCGACGAGCTCGTCGCCCGCGTCGATGTCCACTCCAGCGTCGCGGTAGGTGACGGCCATGCCGGCCTTCTACACGGGATGTCAGCCGTCTTCTACTACCGGCCTGAGCAGGCGGACGAGGCCCCAGATGTTGAAGCACGCGAAGGCCAGGAACAGCACGACGAGACCGAGCGCCCAGCGCGTGGTCGTCGGGGCCTCGCCGTCGATCAAGAGCCAGGCGTTCTCCGGGAGCTTGCCCTCGCTGGCTCGCGCCGCGGCGTCCGTCAGCCCCGAGTGGCGGATGCTGGCTTGGGAGAACGGGATCAGGCGCCCCACGAAGGAGGTAGGTGGTACGAAGCGGGGACCTTCCATGCCGTCGGGCACGCGCACCTGCACCCAGACGCGATCGTTGCCCGCGATGGGCGCCAGGCGGTAGCCCCCCTGCTCCAGCGGACGACTGTAACGCACGGCACGCGTCGAGCTGAGCAGCGCCTCTCCCTGCACCCAGGTGTTGGCGAGCTCTGGCCGCGGCTCGAGCTCGGTGAGGTTCCCGAGGCTGGTCGGCGAGCCCTTGTGCAACGCGTAGCCGGCCTCGCCGCGGATCGCCCACACCATGCCGAGCGCCAGCACCGCGGTCACGGTCATGGTGGTGAGCGTCAGCGTCCGGCCGGGGCGCCGTGGGGTCGGCAGCGCCTCGAGCTCGGGGTCGGTTTCGACCGGGAGCGCTAGCGGCGGGAGCTCGGCGGCGGGGCGGCGGGTCATCGGGGGCTCGGACAGCCGGCTCGGGGCAGAGGTTCCAGGGCTGGCTCTGCGAGGCCGACCCCTTCGATATACCGCGGATTTGCCCCGGGCGCGCGGGCCGCGGCCGCGCCCCTGTTTTCCGCCCTCGGGATTTCCGGCTAGGCTGGTCGCCCCGAGCCCCGGGACGGGCTCAGGCCGTAGTCATGGCTGCCCCCAAAAAGATCATCTGCCCCTCCTGCGGCTTCAAGAACAACTCGCCGCTGCCCAACAACCGCTGCGTGTCCTGCGGAGCGAAGGTCGAGGACCTGAAGCGCGTGATGTCGCGCCAGGAGGAGCTCGAGCGCCGCTACCAGCAGGAGGGCTTCAGCCTGATGTGGTTCGGTATCGCCCTGGTGATTCAGGGCGTGCTGACCGCGGCAATCGTCATGGGCCTGCCCATGGTCGTGCCGGCCTTCGACTTCGAAGGCTCCGCAGGCATGTTGATCGCCATCCCGGTGTGGTTCATCGGAGGCCTGTTGATCGGGCTGATCTCCCCCGGACGCACCTTCGTCGAGCCGGTGGTGGCCGCGTTCTTGGTGGCCATCCCCACTGCCTTCCTGCTCTTGCGCGGCCAGACCGTGAAGACGATGCCCTGGTGGATGTACGTGCTGATGAGCGCCCTCGGCGTGTTCTTCACGCTGATCGGCTCGTATGTCGGTGAGCGCGTGCAGATGGGACCCGCGCCCAAGGCGGCCGACTGAGGGCCGGCGCGCTCGCTCTGCTCCTGACGGTCGCGTGTGAAGGCGGCGCCAGCGCCGGCGCGCGGGCCGAGGCGGAGCGTGTGGTGAGCGCCGTGCGCGCGCTGCGCGAGGCCGACAACGAGGACAAGCCGGCCCGGCTTGCCGCGCTCCGCGCCGTACCGTGCGAGCTGCCGGACGTGTGCGGCCTGCGGACCGAGTGCGTCTCGGCCTACGAGCTCTACACCAAGGGCCTGGACGCGGTGCGCGCCGTGAAGAAGTCCCTGGCCTCGGACGCCGGTGACGATGACGCCCGGCGGGCGGGCGAGCTGCTCGCGGGCGCCGAGCGCGACGTCGCCGCCGGCAAGCAGAAGGCCAGCCGTTGCGCGGAGATCGAGGGCCAGGTGGTGGCCAAGTACAAGCTCCGGTGAGCCAGGCTGGCGGGACCGGGAGCGGGGCCCCATCCTGGCAAGGTGAGCCCCGCCATCAGGAAGCTGTCGCTCTTCGGGGCCGGCGCGCTGACCCTGGCCTGTGCGCTGTGGCTCGGGCGGGGCATTCGGCACGAAGCGCCGCGCCGCGCCCTCGCGGCGGAGGTCTCCGCGGCAGCGCCGGAGCCGCCGCTCCGGCAGGCACGCCTCGGCAGCCTCGACGTCACCTTCCTGGTCGCGGCGGACACCCACGTGGGCTTCGCGGCGTCGGAGCACGGAGCGGACGGCGGCTTACGCGACCCCGTGAAGGAGCCGTCCGACAGCGATCGGCTCAACGCCAAGCAGATCGCCGAGATGAACGGCCTGCCGGGACGCCCGTTCCCGAGCGACCTCGGCGGCGCGGTCGGCACGCCTCGCGGCGTCCTGATCGCCGGCGATCTGACCGAAGACGGCAAGCCCTGGCAGTGGAGCCATTTCGTCAGCTGGTACGGGCACCGCGGCGCCGACGGGCAGCTCGCCTGGCCGGTGTACGAGGCGCACGGCAATCACGACAAGAACCACAGCTGGTTCACCCTCGATCGGATCCGCGAACGTCACGGCGGCACGCGCTACGCCTTCGACTGGGACGACCTGCGGGTGGTGTGCCTGGGCGAGGCGCCGGACGAGGAGGGGCTCGCGTTCCTGGAGCGCGATCTGGCGCGCGTCGGAAAGGAGCGACCGGTGGTCGTCTACCAGCACTTCCCGTTGCGTGGCCCTTACTCGACAGACAACTGGTTCGGCGACGGGCGCTACCGCGCCGACCTCGCGCGGGTGGTGTTCGGCTACAACGTCGTCGCGCTATTTCACGGGCACTACCACGCCTCCGGCCGCTACCGCTGGGAGGGCATCGACGTCTACAACGTGGGCTCCACCAAGCACGAGCAGTGGAGCTTCGGCGTGGTGCGGATCACGGACACGCGCCTGAGCTTCGCGTCGTGGCACTTCGGCGAGCGCCGCTGGGAGTTCTGGCACGACAAACCGATCAACGGCCAGCGCGGGGACGAGAAGACAGGCGGGACGCGGGGCGATCGCGGGCTCTACCTGGGCCGCTGACTCGGGTCAGGGCGGCGGCTGCTGGGGCGGCGGCGGCACGATCGGCGGCGGCGTGCGGATGATGCCGGGGGCGACTCGCAGGCGCGGCATGGCGCCGGGCGGGGCGGAGCCGGACGGGCCGGGCGGGGGCGGCGGGGGCGCGAGCAGCATCGGCGCGGCTCCCGGCGCCCCGAACGGGACCGGCGGCACGAAGTCCTTGTCCGCGAACATCACGCGGCCGAAGCGCGAGGCGCGATGGAAGTTGCCCTGGCCCAGGATGGCGCTCCAGGCGACGCCGTTGTTCTCCTGCATCGCGTAGAAGTTCATGCGCCAGATGTCGCCGATCTTGGGCGGCGCGGCCTTGGCCTTGCCGAAGCTCTTCCACGGGATGGCGAGCTCGACCACGTAGCCTTCGTCCTTGTCGCCCGGCTTGTCGAGCGTGCCGTTCACCACGATGCCGCTCTTCAGCTTGGCTTCCCACTCCTGGTGACCGAAGGGACCGTCTGGATCCTTCTTGGGCGAGTTGTAGTCGTCGAACTGCGAGTCGAACACCAGGCCTTCGGGGTTGACCTGGATCTCGTAGTAGTCCTTGTTGTCACCGTCGCCATCGGGGTCGACCATGATCTCGACGGTGTCCTTGGTCCAGAGGTGCGGATCCTTCTGCTTCTTGTCGAAGCCGCTCACGATGTCCGGATCCTTCACGTCGAAGCCGAGGTAGAGGTTCTGCTCGTCCCACAAGAGCTTCACGCTTCCGCTGACGGGGAAGCCCGCGGCGGGCTTGCCGTTGCGCACGTCCACGAACGGGCCAGTGGAGGGAGCGCTGGCCCAGGCCGGCTCGTCCAGCTTGCCGTCGAGGGTGAGCTTCACGCCCTTGTCCAGCTTGTTCACCCGGAGCGCGGGCACGCGCGTGCTCGGCTCAGGCGTGGCCGGTGTGGCCGGGGCCCCGGTCGAGATGGTGGCGACGATGCCGCGGTTCTCCCGATCGGCCGGGCCGCCGATGATCTTCAGGCGATCGTTCTCGCGCCAGATGCCGGTCGTGAACTGGATCTTGTCGGTGCGCAGGTTGTTCGGGACGGTGAAGTCCTGCTCGTCCACGTAGACCTTGCCGGGCTCCCACTGGCTGGGCGACAGCACCTGCTTGTCTCCCTTCCACTCGCGCAGCGGGCCGACGTTGTCGATGTTCAGGATGCGCTCGCCGGAGCCGTCGAGCACGTGCGTGAACAAGTTCCAGCCGGCCTCCAGCTTCTTGTCCGCGCGCCAATACATGGTGACCTTCACCTGCGTGCCTGCCTTCGCGACACCGGCGGGCGTGATCTTGGCGCCCAGCAACGTGACCTTGCCGTCGAAGTTGACCCCGAGCTTCACCGGCATGTCCTCCGGTGCCTTGTCGAGCACGTAGACCTTGAGGCGCTCCTTGTCTTCGGCGCTCGTGTCCGTCGAGCCGCCGACGCAGGCGGCCAAGGTGAGCGAGAGGGCGATGGAGGCGAAGATCGATCCCGAGCGACGCATGTGCATGTCTCCGGTTCAGGACTTCTGCTGGGGGCGCTCGGCGCGCCTCGCGGGCGGGGGCGGCGTGACTCCCGTCTTGACGTGGGTGACGATGGCGCGGCGCTCGCGGTCCGAAGAGCCGCTGATCGGATCCAGTCGGGTCCCGCCCTTCCAGACGCCGACCACGATGCCGACCTCGGGCACGACGAGCTGGCGCGGCATCTCGAGCTCCTGAACGTCCACGTAGATCTTGCCGGGCTGCCAGGCGCTGGGCCCCAGCGCCTGCGGGGTGCCGGCGCCGCTTCGCGCGCGCAAAGGGCCGATGTCGTCGAAGGCGACGCCTCCCATGTTGGCGTCGACGCGTGCCCCGCCGGGAGCGACGAAGTGCGTGAACAGGCTCCAGCCCGGACCGAGCTTCTGCGCGCTCTTCCAGTAGAGCTTCAGCTTCAGCTTCTGGCCCGGCCCGACCACGCCGGCCGGCTCGAGCTCCCAGCCGATGAGCTGAACCTTGCCCTCGAAGTCGATGAAGGTGGTGTTCTTCAAATCGTTCGGCACCTCGTCGAGCACGTATTGCGCGAGGTTCGTGTCGATGCTCGCGGGATCCTGCTTCGGCTCCTTGGCGCAAGCCGAGACAACCAGCGAGACGAAGAGCCCCAGACTCAGTCGCGACAACCCCGTCATTTCTTTCCTTTGTGCTTCTTGCGCGCCGCACGCTCGCGCTTGCGGTCGGCCTTCTTGGCGTTCTTCTCGGCCTTGCTGAGCTGGCGCATCTTCGGTGGCTCCGCGCCGCCCATGCCGGGCATGCCCATGCCCGGGAAGCCCATGCCGGGCATCCCCATGCCGGGCATCCCCATGCCGGGCATTCCCATGCCGGGCATGCCGGGGAAGCCCATGCCCGGCATGCCGGGCATGCCCCCGCCCTTCATGGCCTTCTTGAGCTGGCGCGCGGCAGCGATGTTCTTCATGCCGGGGATCTTCCCGAGCATGCCCAGGTCGCCCATCCCCCCCATGCCGCCCATCATCTGCTTCATGAACAGGAACTTCTGGATCAGCTCGGTCACGCCCTGCTCGGGCTGAGCGGAGCCCTTGGCGATGCGCTTCACGCGACCGGGCTCGCGGATCAGCGCGTGAGGATCCTTGCGCTCTTGCAGCGTCATCGACTGGATCATCGCCTGGATGCGCACCAGCTCCTTGTCGTCCAGGTTCACGCCCGCCGGGAGCATGCCGCCCATGCCCGGGATCTTCTCGACCAGGTCCTTCAGCGATCCCATCTGTTGGATCATCCGCACTTGGTTCAGGAAGTCCTCGAGCGTGAACTCCCCCTGCATCATGCGCAGGGCGTCTTCTTCGGCCTTCTTCTGATCGACGACCTGCTCGAAGTCCTGGATCAGGCCCACCACGTCGCCCATGCCGAGCACGCGGCTGGCCATGCCCTCCGGGCGGAACGGCTCGAGCTTGTCCAGGGTCTCGCCGACGCCGGTGAAGACGATGGGCGCGCCGGTGACCTCGCGCACGCTGAGCGCGGCACCGCCGCGCGCGTCGCCGTCCAGCTTGGTGAGCACGACGCCGGTGATGCCCAGCCGCTCGTTGAACGACTTGGCGGTCTGCACCGCGTCCTGGCCGATCATCGCGTCGACGACCAGGTAGATGTTCTTCGGCGCGATCGCGCTCTTGATCGCCGCCAGCTCCTGCATCAGCGGCTCGTCGATGGCGAGGCGGCCGGCGGTGTCGTAGATGACGACGTCGCGCCCGAGCTTCTTCGCCTCGGCGTCGGCCTGCGTGCAGATTTCGAGCGGAGTGGCGCCGGCGATGTTGAACACCGGGATGCCGATCTGGTCACCCAGCACCTTGAGCTGTTCGACCGCGGCGGGACGCTGCATGTCCGCCGCCACCAGCATCGGCTTCTTGTCCTGCTTCTCGAACCAGCGGGCGAGCTTGGCCGCCGTGGTGGTCTTGCCGGAGCCTTGCAGACCCACCATCATGATGGCGGTGCGCTGCCCCTTGTCCGCCCAGGCGACGGGCTCGGCGTCGCTCTGCATCATCTCGATCAGCTCGTCGTGGCAGACCTTGACGAACTGATCCTCGGCGCTCACGCGGTGGGTCTCCCCGCCGACCTTCACCCGGGTCTGGACCGTCTGGCCGATGGCCTTCTGCTCGACCTTCGAGAGGAAGCGCTTGACTACGCCTATCTCGACGTCCGCCTCGAGCAACGACAGGCGCACCTCGCTGAGCGCGGGCTTGATGTTGTTCTCGTTCAGCTCGGCGAGCCCAGCGAGACGATTCTTGGCTTCACGAAAGCCTTTGGTCAGCGCTTCGAACACGGTGGAGCGAGCGTCTTAGCACAGGTCGAGCGGGGCTCGGAGAGGCGGGAAACCGCGGGTTTTCCCGGGAGTTGACCCGGCGCCCGGCAAGGCTCATATCTCCGCCGTGCGCCGCTGGGTCGCGTCCGTCCTGCTCCTCGGGCTCAGCCTGTTCGCCGTCACGCCCGCCCGGCTGCCAGCCTGGTTCGCCTCGCTCCGTCCGGCGAGCGCGCTGTCGGCGCCGACCCCCCGCAACACCGAGCTTCGGGCGGCCCAGACGCTGGCGCCGCTCGCCGTCGAGGCGCCGGTCTTCCGCGCGGACGTCGCTTCCCCCCCGCTCGCAGCGTTGGTCCGGTCGTCGGGCGCTTGGTCCCGAGTGGGCCCGGCGAGCGCACTCGAGCCCGAGCGCCGGCTCCCCGACCAGCGGGAGTCCATCCGGCGCGTGTGCCGTCGCAAGGTTCCACCGGACTGGCCCGTGCCCGTCGCGCGCGCCTGAATCGAACGAACTTCACGTCGTCGCTCAGCGACGAACGCCTCTCTGACATTTCCCATTTCGACGGAGGCTCACATGAGCCGTGTACCCGAAGGCGAGCAGCAAGGCTCGCCGGAGTCGAAGCTCGCCCAGGTGTTGTGGGTGGTGATCCCAGTGGTCCTCGTACTGCTCGGGCTCGCCGGCCTGTTCGGCTTGACGCCCTGACGAGCTGGCGACGCGCGGGGCGAGCAGAGCACGACACGCCGCTCGCCCCGCCGCCGCGCCCCTGGTAATGGAGATTACCGGACGCTCGGATGACCCACCGCTTCCCGACCCCGCTCCAGCGCCTCGGCCAGCTGCAGGCGAAGCGTCCCTGGCTGTTCATCGTGCTGGCGCTCGTCAGCCTGTTGCCGGCGGGCTTGTCCGCAAAGGGCCTGGGCTTCAAGGCGGACTTCGCCGAGCTCTTGCCGGACAACAAGCCGAGCGTGATCGAGATGCGTCGGGTGTCCGCGCGCCTGGCCGGCGCCTCGACGCTGTCGATCATCGCGCAGGTTCCCCAGGCGAACCCCGAAGGGCTGAAGCGCTTCGTGGACCAGCTCGTCCCGCGGCTCGTGGCGCTGGGGCCGGAGCGCGTCGGGGCAGTGGACTACGGCGTTCAGGACGCCCAGGCGTTCTTCGAGAAGAACAAGCTCTTCTACGCGGCCTACGACGATCTGAAGAAGGCCCACGACGAGGTCGTCGAGCGCTACGACTACGAGATCGCGAAGAAGCAGGGGACGCTCCTCGACGACGACGAGACGGAGGCGCCCCCGCCGCTCACGGCCGACGAGATCGAGAAGCGGCTCACGCCGAAGAAGAAGGAGGACGACCCAGCGGCGCCGAAGACCGGGCCGGCCTACCGCGATCGTTACTACATGAACGCGGAGGGGACGAAGGTCGCCGTGCTCGTGCGCACGCCGGTGTCGGGCAAGCAGGCGACCGCCGACTTCAAGGCGGCCGTCGCCGCCGCCGTGGCGGAGACGAACCCCGAGACGATCGATGCCTCGATGGAGGTCGGCTACACCGGCGACGTCATCACCAGCGCCGAGGAGTACGACGCCATCATCAACGACCTGAGCCACGTGGGCGGCTGGGGCTTGGCCGGCGTCCTGGGCAGCGTGCTCCTGTTCTTCCTGCGCGTGCGTACGGTGATGGTGATGGGGGCCACGGTGCTGGTCGCGCTGCTCTGGACCTTCGGGCTGACGCGCTTCACCATCGGCTACCTGAACAGCTCCACGGGCTTTCTGGTCAGCATCATCGCGGGCAACGGCATCAACTACGGCATCATGTACATGGCGCGCTACATCGAGGCGCGTCGCGATCAGCGGCTCGACGTGGCCGAGGCCGTGCTGGTCGCCCACCGGGACTCGTGGGTGCCCACGCTCTCCGCGGCCGGGACCGCGTGCCTGGCCTACGGCTCGCTGATCGTCACCGACTTCCGCGGCTTCAAGCACTTCGGGATCATCGGCGGTTACGGCATGCTGTTGTGCTGGCTCGCCACCTACCTGTTCATGCCGGCGATTCTGGCGGCCAGCGAGGGGGTCACGCCGATGTTCAAGCCGGCCGAGGGCAGCGGCGAGAGCAAGCTGCGCGGCTACTACGGCGTGGCCTTCGCGAAGCTGGCGCGGCTCGCTCCGCGCACGCTGAGCGTGGTCGGCGTCGTGCTGGCCCTGGCCTCGCTCGGGCTCGGGGCGCGCTACCTGCTCGGCGATCCCATGGAATACGACATGCGGAACGTGCGCAACGAGCGCAAGGACCGCACCGCAGCGGGGGAGCTCTCCCACGAGGTGGGCTACCTGGTCGGCCGCATCGGTCAAGACGGCATGGCCATCATGACCGAGCGCCTCGATCAGGTGCCGTTGCTCAAGGCGGAGCTCGACAAGCGACTGGCGGCCGCGCCGGCGGACGCGAAGCCCTTCGAGAAAGTCGTGACCATCTTCTCGCTCTTGCCCGACCGGCAAGCGGAGAAGCTCCCGCTCATCGAGACCATCCGCGATCGCGTGGAGCGGGCCCGCAAGCACGGCGTCATCAACGACGCCGACTGGGCGAAGCTCGAGGGGCACATCCCCAAGGGGAAGCTCGACGCCATCGAGATCGCCGATCTTCCCGAGCAGGTGGCGCGGCCCTTCACCGAGAAGAACGGCACCCGCGGCAACATCGTGTACATCGTGCCCCGCTCCGACGCGAGCGTCTGGAACGCGCGCTACCTGATCCGCTGGGCGGAGAGCTTCCGCAGCACGCCCCTGCCCAACGGCGAGGTGATCCAGGGCTCGGGGCGCGCGGTGATCTACGCCGACATGATCATGACCGTGGTCGAGGACGCGCCGAAGGCCATCACGGTCTCGGCGCTCGGCTCGGTGCTGATCATCCTGGTGGCCTTCGGGCTGAACCGCGCGGCCTGGGGCGTGTTCCTGCCCTGGCTCGGCGGCGTCGCGGGTCTCCTGGCGTTCATGTACCTGAAGAAGATCCAGCTCAACTTCCTGAACTTCGTCACCCTGCCCATCACCATCGGCATCGCCGCCGAATACGCCCACAACCTGATGCAACGCGTCCGCATCGAAGGGCCGGACAAGCTCTACTCGGTGGTGGTGGAGACGGGCGGCGCCGTCGTGCTCTGCTCGCTGACCACGACCATCGGCTACCTGGCGCTGATGCTGAGCATCAACCGGGGCATCGTGAGCTTCGGCCTCGCCGCGGCGGTGGGCGAGATCCTGTGCGTCCTGGCGGCGGTGCTGTTCCTGCCGGCGTTCTTGTTCTGGAAGGCGCAGAGGAAGAGGGCCTGACGGACCGAGCTAGCTTCTCCTCAGCTCGATCACCCGCGCGTACACCTCGCGGCGCGCGCGTCCGCTCCAGGCGGCGAGGTCGTCGGCCACGTCGCGCGCCGACGCGCCCGCCGCGAGCTCCTCGCGGATGCGCGCGTCCAGCTCGGCGTCGCTGGGGAGGGTCTCTTCCGGCAAGAACGCGCCGAGCACGATCACGACCTCGCCCCTGAGCTCGCGGTCGAGCTCTGCCAGCTCCGCGAGCGGGCCTCGCAGCGCCTCCTCGTGCAGCTTGGTGAGCTCGCGGCACACGGCCGCCTGGCGCGAGGGCGTGCGCTCGGCCAGCTCCCTCAGCGTCGCGAGCGTGCGATTGGCGGCCTCGAAGATCACCACCGGCTCGGCGCGACCGGCGATGGCGTCGAGAGCCGCACGGCGCTTCTGTCCTTGGCGCGGCAGGAACCCGACGAACGAATACGCCGACTCCACCAGGCCCGACAGCGCCACCGCCGTGCTCACCGCGGAAGGCCCCGGGATCACCGTCACCGGCAGGCCGCGTGCGATTGCCGCGCGCGTGAGCTCGGTACCCGGGTCGCTAACCGATGGCATGCCCGCGTCCGTCACGAAGGCGACCTGCTCGCCAGCGGCGACGTGATCGAGCAACGCGTCGAGCTCGCGCTCACCCGCGTGGGCGTCCAGGGAGACCAGCGGCTTGCCCGTGATGCCCAGGTGCGAGAGGAGCGCGCGGGTGCGCCGGGTGTCCTCGGCGGCGACGCGGTCGGCGGACTTCAGGGTCTCGATGGCCCGGAGCGTCAGGTCTCCGAGGTTGCCGATGGGCGTGCCGACGAGGGCGAGCTGGCCGGCCATGGCAGCGGGCCTCAGGCGCCGCCGACGCCGACCGCGTCTCCGAGCCGATCGCGCAGGAACGCCCGCAGCTTGCCGGTGAGGCGCGCTTCGAGCTGGCGCACACGCTCGCGCGAGACACCGAACTGATCGCCCAGCTCCTGAAGCGTGAGCGGCTCGTCCGCGACCAAACGCTTGTCGAAGATGGCGATGTCCTTGTCCTTGAGCGTGGTGCGGAACTCCGCCAAGTGTCGCTTCAAGAGCTCCTGAATCTCGCTCGACTCTGCCGACTCCTCCGGTCCCGCGGAGGTCGCCGGCAAGAGATCCATGCGCGTGGTCTGCCGGCCTTCGGCGTCACCCACGCTGGCGTCGAGCGACGCGTCCGAGCGCGCAAGACGGCGATCCATCTCCACCACGTCCTGCTCGTCCACGTCCAGACGTTTGGCGATCTCGGCGTGGGTGGGCTCGATGCCCATGGCGGTGAGCTTCTGCTTCTCCTTGCTCAGGTTGAAGAAGAGCTTACGCTGCGCTTGCGTGGTGCCGATCTTCACCATGCGCCAGTTGTTGAGGATGAAGCGCAGGATGTACGCGCGGATCCACCAGGCCGCGTAGCTCGACAGCTTGACCCCGCGGTAGGGGTCGTAGCGCTTCACCGCCTGCATCAGCCCGATGTTCCCCTCCTGCACGAGGTCCATCATGTTGCGGTAGGCGCGCCGGTACTCGTAGGCGATCTTGACCACGAGCCTGAGGTTCGCCGTGACCAGCCGCGCGGCGGCCTCCACGTCCTGCGTCTCCGCGTAGCGCACGGCCAGCTCGTGCGCCTCCTCCGGAGTGAGCAGCGGGTGGCGTTGCACCTCCCGCATGTAGATGGTCATCGGGTCGAGGCGAGCCAGCGACGAGCCGCGCTCGTCGTCCTTGGCAACGAGCGGCACTTCTTCCATCACCTCGGCGGTGGTCTCGACGAAGGCGTCTTCGCTCACCTCGCCGAGGAGCTCGTCCTCGCCGTCGCCGGCCGCCTCGGCCTCTTCGCCCGGCTCCTGCTCCTCTGCCGACACGGGCTCTTCCGTGCGGGATCCGCTCTTCTTCTTGCGCGCTGCCATCGACCGGGGTCCCGGGGGACGAGACAGGTTGCGTCCCGCCCGTCAGGCCGTCAAGGCTCTCAGAACGAGCCGCTGACCAGCACCGATTGATAGCCGACGCTGACGGACTCGACCCGCGGTCCGCGCCGTTTCGGCAGAGCAGCGGCCTTCTCGGTCTTCTTCCCGCTCATCAGGTAGAGCACGGTTCCGGTGCCGAGTCCCACCACGCCCACGACCAGGCCGACGTTGGCGATGGTCTGGTAGGTCTTGCCCGTGTCCTTCTCGTCCTCGAGGTTGGATGGGCACACGCCGTCTTTGCACTCGTCCTCGAGCTTGCTGTGCTTGGCGTTGTTCATCGCGCCGAAGATGCCGAAGGTGGCGAGGCCGGCGACGCCGACGCCGCCGGCGATGTACGCCCAGGTTCGCATGCTGGGACCCTTGCCGCTCGTCGAGGCCTCGAGCTTGGCGGAGCCCTCGCCCGCTGCGTTTCCGGCAGCCGGCGCAGCGGCCGGCGGAGCGAGTGTGACCGGCGTCTCGCTGCCGGCGGTGGCGTTCACCTCTTGCACGATCTCTTTGCCGTCGCTGGCGACGAGCTCGACCCGCACCGAGCCGGGCATCACGGCGACGGGCTTGCCCCAGTCGGCCTCCGGGATCTCCTTGCCGCGCACCGTGACTCGAGAGCCAGGTCCCGCGCCGGTGACCGTCAGCTTCACGAAGCCGAGCTTGCCCTTCAGATCGTTCTGCTCGTTCTTGGCACCGGTTGCGGTGTCCGCGTACTTCGGATCTTTCTGCGCGGCGGCCTCGGCCTCGACCACCGTCTTCTCGTACTCGGCCCACGCCTCCTCCAGGCGGCCGAGCTCGACCAGCTCGCGGGCCACCATCAGGTGCGAGTTCGGGCTGGCGACGGCGCCGTAAGACTCCTTGAACGCAGCGAGCGCGTCTTCGTGCTTCTTCGCCTTCGAGGCCTTCATGCCCTTTTCGAACGCCTTCTGCGCGGTCGCCTTCTGCTCGGCGGTCGCGCTCTCCGGGGCGGCGCCTTGCGCCTCGGCCCAGGTGGCGGCCGTCACGGTGGACAGAGCGAGCGCGCTGGTGAACAGCGCGGCGCGGAGGTTCGCAATCGAGATCGGATGATGCATGGCGTCTTCCCTGTCAGATCCCCGACGGCGTGAACTTGGGCTTCGGCTTGGTCGTCGGCTTGGTCGTCGTCGTCGGCTTGGTCGTCGTCGTCGGCTTGGTCGTCGTCGTCGGCTTGGTCGTCGTGACCGGCTTGGTCGTCGTTGGCTTCGCCGCGACCGGCTTCGGCGCGGGCTCCTCGGCCTTGGGCTCTTCCTTCTTGGGCTCTTCGGCCTTGGGCTCTTCCTTCTTGGGCTCTTCGGCCTTGGGCTCCTCGGCCTTGGGCTCTTCCTTCTTGGGCTCTTCGGCCTTGGGCTCTTCCTTCTTGGGCTCCTCGGCCTTCTTCGTCGCAGCCGGCGTCTCCGTCGGCGCGGCCTCGTCGGTCTCGCCCTTTCCGCCCAGCTTCGAGATCAGGAGCGCGAGCGCGAGCAGGCCCACGAGCGCGCCGATGCCGACGGCCACCATCTTGCGCATGCGCTGTGTACGCTCGGGGACGATGGACGGCAGCGGCTCGTCGATCTCGGCGTCCGCCTCCGGAGGCGCTTCGTCGAGCGGCGTGCCGGGCGGCGGTCCGACCCAGGCGACCGCCGACTCGTCGCGCTTCTCTTCCTTCTTCTCGCCGCCCTCTTCCTTGATCTTCGTCGGCTCGTCATCGCCCTCCGGCGCCGGGAGGTTGGACGCCATGGCTGCCCAGTCCAGGCCACCCGCGGCGTTGTCCGGCTTGTGTGGCTCGGTGCTGACGACGTCGACGTCGAGCGAGGCCGGCGGCGGCTCGATGTCCGCCACCGGCGGCTTGGGCGAAGCGCCGGCCTCGGGCGGCTTGGGTGAAGCGGTCTCGGCCGCCGCGGCCGCGATGGCCGTCGCGGCGTCGGGAGCCGGCGTGCCCAGGAACTGAGTCTTGATGTTCTCGGCTTCGGGCGCGGACTGTGCGGCGAGCTTCTCTGCTTCTTGGGTGGCGGGTTTGGTGGGCGCTTCGCTGCCGGGGAAGGGCTCGATCTCGACCTTCGAGATCGACTCGAGCTCCTCGGCGTCCAGCGACTCGAGCGGGGGCCGTGGCGGCGGCACGACGTCGGCTGCGCCAGCCGGTTTGGCCCCGAGATCCGCCAGGAACTGCGCGGCGTCGGCCACGGGCTGGATGCCGATCAAGGTGGCCTTGCGGGGCGGCGGGCGTTGCGGCGGCGGCGGGGCTTTGGCGGGCTCCTTCTCGGGCGCCTTGGCCGCCGCGACGACGGGCTTGGGAACGGGCTTGTCGGCAGGCTTCGCCACGGCGCCCGAGAGCGCCTTCTCGATCAGCTTCTTGCGCGCGGCCAGCGTGTTGCCTGCGAAGTCCTCGACCAGCGCGGCGACCTGCTCGCGCGTCGCGACCTCGCCGCTGCCTTCGAGCGCTTCCCGGAGCTCTTTCGGCGAGGCGTGGCGCGCGTCGGCGCTCGTCTCCATGGCCTTCGCCACGATGTCGGCCACCGCCGTCGAAATGGCCTCGCCTCCCACCGGCTTGGCGGCGTCGAGCCGCTGAGCGCCGCCCGCCTTCACCTTCTCGACCACGGCCTGGTGAGTGGAGCCCACGAACAAGCGCTTTCCGGAGAGCATCTCCCAGAGCATCACGCCGACGGCGTAGACGTTGGCGCGCAGATCCGTCTTGCTCGGATCGTCCAGCTGCTCCGGCGCTGCGTAGGACGCCATCTCCGGGTGGCGAGCGATGGGCCCGACGCGCGCGGCGGGGCCCAGCACGCCGATGTCGAGCAGTCGCGCGTGTCCGTCGCGTCCCACCAGCACGCTGTCCGGCACGATGCCCCCGGCGACGAACGAGCTCTGTCCCGCGCTGAGCGGCGCCCCTGCGGCGGCGGCCTGCTCGACGGCTTCGAGCACGTCCACCGCGATGCGCAGGCCCACGTGCACCGGGATCGGACGGCGCTTGAAGCTGGCTAGTCGCAGGAGCGAGCGCAGCACCTCGCCCTCGGCGTACTCCATCACCACGCCCAGCTCGCCCTCCGTCTTCACGACGTCGATGCCGCGGGCAACGCCCGGATCCGAGAGCTCCAGCATCCACCAGGCGCCCTCGCACAGGGAGTCGATCTCGTCCGGCGTGGTGGGTGCGGCCGTGGACACCCGCCGCACCAGGACCGGCGTCGGGTCGTCGCCAGTGGCTTTTGCCGCCCAAAGCGGGCCCAGCTGGCCCTTTGCGACCTCGCTGACCAGCTCGTAGCGCCCCAGGGTTTTCGCGCCCGCGACCGTGCCGCCCATTTGCTCGACGATACTCCTAAACTCGGATGTCGGCTGAGTTTAGCGCCTGGGCGCCCCAGCGCGAGCCCTGCTTATCGAAGTCGTGACCGCGAGACGCGGCGCTCACTCCGGTTCTTGGCGGCAGAGCAGAAAGTACGCCCCGACCTCTTTGCCTCGTTTATAGGCTTTCCCGATGGAAACGTGGGTCGACACCTTGCGCATGTAGTCTTTCATCCGACCATAGACCAGAGCGCCGATGCCGCCGTCGTTGTCGCGGATCTCCGGCCAGCCGTCGGCCTTCTTCGGGGGCACGCGGGTGTAGTCGATGAGGTAGTCGCTGGGCGGCTCCGTCTCGTCCTTGGCGGCGTGCGCCACGAAGTAGCCGGGTCCGGTCAGCCACTCGGTGCTGCCGTGGTTGTAGCCGTAGACGTCTCCGGAGTCGTCGTCGGCGCGGCAGAAGCGCTTCTGGAAGTGGGTGAACGCAGGCAGCGAGTTCTTGCCCTCGTGGATCACCTCCTTCAGCGGATCCGTCCCCGAGGGCACGAAGAAATCGGCGTCCACCGCCTGGTTCTTCATCAGCTCCCAGAGCGTCGCCATGTCTTCTTTGGTCGCGCTGCGGGTCGCAGCCAGGCGGCTCTTGGGGTCCATGCGATCGAGCGCCTCGCCGATCCGAGGGATCGAGTGATCGTCGTGATGGCCGAGGAGCAGCGTGCGGAGTTTCATCTGGATCTCACTTCGAGAGCTCGACCTTGCGTCCTGCGGTCGGCGTCTTCTCCAGTAGCACGAAGGTCTCGAGCTTCACGTCCTCCAGTACACGGGTCGAGGCCGCGAGGTCGTAGGCCAGGCCCCACTCGACGCCCTCTTGGGCCGAGACGAAGAACACGTTCGAGCCTTTGCAGCCCTTGGCGAAGCGCTCGATGGTCTCGCCAGTGGTGGACAGGTCGGGCCCCGCCAGGCCCTTGGCGCGCTTGATGGCGGTGCCGCCGGAGATCTTCCAGACCGCGGCGCTGCGGTCGTCGAGGATCATGCCCACCACCGCGCAGGGCTCCGGCGTCGGCGCCTTCACCTCCGGCGTGAAGGGAAGCTCGCCGGGGTAGTCCTTGCGCGTCTCGGTCTTCACGATGACCTTGGTCGCGCCGATCTTCCCCAGCTCGCTCAGCATGGTGGTGACCCAAGCGAGCTTGGCCTTGCGGATGACCGAGAGCGTCGCCTCCTTGCCCTCGTAGTGCTGCTTGTTCTGCGTCAGCTCCTCGCGCAGCTTGTCCCGACCCTCCGGCTTGTCGAGCAGCACGCGCGAGAAGCCGACCTTGGGCCCGAGGTCGTCGATGCCGAGCTCCGGCGGGCCGGCGGGCTTGGGCGGAGCAGCGTCCTTGGGCGGCTCGACGGTGTCCTTCTTCGGTCCCTCGAACGGGTTCTTCTTCGGCGGCGGGTCGTCGCAGGCCCCGAGGCCGAGGGACGCGAGGGCGAGCACAACGAAGGCCGAGCGGGTCATCGGCCCGGATTTGAACGACGCTCCGGGGCGGGTGGCAAGGCGTTTCGCTTCAGCCGAGGCTCTGGCAGATCGGGTCCGTCGGCGTCAGCACCACCGAATCGACGCATTTGCCCGGGCCGACCGCCGGCTTCGCGCAGATGCCGCTCTTGCACTCGGCGTCGGACTGGCAGCTGGCGGCGGTGTCTCCCTTGGGTAGGCAGAGGGTGCCCTGGCACAGGAACTCCGGCGCGCACGCCACATCTTCGCTGCATGTCTCGCCGCTGGTCTTGCCCGCGATGCAGTTCGAGCCGTCGCAGTAGAAACCCTCGGCGCAGACCTCGTCCGGTGCCTTGCACGAGAAGCCGCCCCCGACCTCCTTCGGCACCTGGCACGTCCCGTCGGGGGCGCCCGGCTTGATCACGCATTCCAGATCCGCGAGCCCGTCGCACTCGTCGGAGGCGTCGCAGGTCTCCCCGGCCAGCTTCGGGCCTTTGTTCAGCTTGTCGCAGGGTGCGGCCGCGTCGCGGACGACGGCCTTCTCCGCGGCGGTGAGCTTTCCGTCCGCGTAGGCCGCCTTCACCTTGTCGATGCAGGACTTGGCGTTCTTGGAGGCGTAGTACGGTGGCACCAGCCCCATGCAGAACGCGGCCTGCTTCTCGACGCAGCTGTCCACGCTGGCGGCGGCGCAGGCGCTGACGACCGTGCTGTTGCAGGCGGCCTTGCCCCATTGTTTGCAGAATTGATCCTCCGTTCCGTAGGCGTCGCCGGGGCGGGATTTCGAGCTGCCGCAGCCTGCGTAGAGGCCGAGGAGGACCAGGGGAACAATCAAGCGCGTGAGCCGCATGTCGACCGGGGTTGGACGATACACGAGGGGTGCCTATTCGGCACGAAACGCGCAGCCCGCGGCCGGCGGTGGTAGGGCATCGTGACGGACCCGATGGAGCCGAACCGCGAGACAGCGCCGGATCCCGCGACTGCACCCAGCGGCGCGGCGAGGATTCCGTCCCCGCTGCAAGCGCTCCTGATCTGGGTGACCGCTGCGATCGCCATCCTGGGTGCGGGGCTCGCCGTGGCGTCCGCGGCGGCGGCGTCCGCCGCGGTGTCCGGGCAGAACCCGATGCTCGCGCTCGGGGACCCCAAGACCTCGCCGCTCATCAACGACCCGTACTGGATCGCGGGCGGGACCATCGCCAACGAGGTCGCGGTGTTGATCACCCTCGGCGTCTGGCTCCGGATCCTGAAGACCCCGCTGCGCATCGCGCTGCCGCTCGGGCGGCCCTCGCTGCTCGGCGTGCTCGGCGCGGTCGTGGTCGTGTTCGGGCTGGCGCCGCTGGCGGAGGTCATGGGCGAGCTGATGCACCGGCTGACTGCCCAAGACGTGACGGCCTCGCGCATCGTGGTGAACGCTGCCCGTGGGGCCTCCGGCTCGGGCGTCGTGCTCTTGGTGTTCGCGCTCGGGGTGATGCCCGCGCTGGCGGAGGAGGCGCTGTTCCGCGGGCTCATCACGCTGCCGTTCGAGCGGCGCTTCGCCCTCGGGCTGATCGTGCCCTCCGTCCTGTTCGGGCTGTTCCACCTGGAGCCCACGCAGATCGCCGGAACCATCGTGCTCGGCTTCGGGTTCGCCGCCGGGCGACTGTGCACGGGCACGCTCTTGACGCCCGTGATCGCTCACCTGGTCTACAACACCACGGTAGTGCTCACCGTGCGCTACTCCGACGCGCTGGTGGAGCGTCAGCTCGACGTGGTGCCGGTGGCCGTGGGTCTCGGGCTCGCGCTGGGAGGTGGGCTGCTCCTCTGGCGCGAGCGGCGCGTGCTCGTCGCGCGCTACGCGGGGACCCGCGAGCCGATGCCGTCGTGGTGGATCTAGCCGTGTTCCTGTAGCCTGGGGGGATGTCGCCGCGCGACTGCGCGCCGCTGTGCGCTCTGCTCCTCGCGCTGGGCTGCCGTGAGGCGGCGGGCGACGAGCGCTCCGTCGAGCCAGCGACGCTTGCCTCGATCGGCGCGGCAGCGAGCACTCCACCCGCTCCACCGCCGGCGCCGCCCGCACCGTCTGCCGCCTCAGGCACGACCGAGCCGCGCTGTCGCGAGCAAGCCGCGCAGGACTTCCTGCTGCGCAAGCACCAGATCGCGAAGATCGGCGCCCCGGCCGCCGTACAGCGGCAGATCGAAGAGGCACGCCGTCGCGCCATCGAGTACCGCACGCGCCAATACGGGCGCTTCCCGGGCTTCGGCCGCCGCCGCGACAACGCGCACCCACCGCAGTTCTACGCCAAGCGCACCACGTTCATGGGGCTGCCGTTGGTACTGAACCAGAAGGTCGTGCCCGCGCTGCGCTGCGTGGAGGCGGCGTTGCGCCGCGACTGCGCCGAGCACCCGTATCGGCCCAAGACCGTGGGCGGGCTGCGCACCGGCAACACCTACAAGGACTACGAGGTCTCCAATCACGTTTACGGCATCGCCCTCGACATCGACTCGGACTTGAACCCGTGTTGCGGCTGCGTGGATTTCTGGAAGGAGCACCCCGCGTGCAAGCAGAAGGTCAGCTCGCCCTTCGAGCGCATGGCGATGCCGCGCTGCTGGGTCGAGGTGTTCGAGCGCTACGGCTTCTACTGGCTCGGCCACGACGAGCTGGAGGACACCATGCACTTCGAGTTTCTCGGGGATCCGGCGCGGGTGCTGGAGTAGAGCCGGCTACCCGCCCAGCCACGGCGCAAACTCCAGCCCGAACGCCCGCTTCACGAACCAGAGCGCGGCCAGCGCCGCGATGACCAGAGAGGCCGGCCAGAGCAGGCGGCGCTCGTACCAGTCTCGGCGCGCGGCGAGGGCGGCGGGGACGAAGATCACGGCGACCACCCCGAGCTGGCCGAGCTCGATGCCGACGTTGAAGGTCAAGAGGGCCCACACTGCGCCGCGTCGCGGCAGCTCCGCCTCCGCCAATACGCTGGCGAAGCCGAAGCCGTGGACCAGCCCGAACAGCGTCGCCGTGAGCGCACGCCAGCGGATCTCGCGGCGCAGGACGTTCTCGACGGCGACCGCCACGATGCTGAGGGCGATGACACTCTCGGTCAGGCGCGGCTCGACCCGCACCCAGCCGAGGCCCGCCGCGATCAGCGTGAGCGAGTGGCCGAGCGTGAAGCCCGTGACCACCAGCGCCACCTGGCGAAGGCCGCGGAGCAGCGTCTGGTCGCGGCTGGCGCGGGCGGCTGCTAAGAGCAGCGCCACCACGAACAGGACGTGGTCGATGCCGGAGAGCACGTGGTGGACGCCGAGCTTCACGAACGAGACGAGCACCTGTGCCGGCGTCGGCGGCGTGCCCACGTCACGTTCCTCGCTTCCCACGCGGAACGCCCAGGCCGAACCGTCCACGGCGCACACGATCTCGCTCGCCGGATCCACGTCGAGGCGCCAGGCGTTGCGCAGCGTGACCGGGCCGGGCGGGCAGGCGAAGGCGAGGGGCACCCGGACGACCCGCTGGCCTTCGGCGCTCGCGAGCTCGGTCGGGCCGGCCTCGACGGCGCAGGCGCCGGCCGGCGACCGGGCCGAGATCGCCCGGGTGTGCGCCGCGACGAGCGCCGCGCGAGCGGCGAGCACGTCGGCGTCGCTCGGCGCCGGCGACAGGCCCAGCACCGGCACCAGGTGCTCGAAGCTCGTCTCGACGGTGACGTCGAGCCCGCCCGGTGCGGTCTGCACGGTGCAGTAGCTCCGGCCGAGCTGGTGGGCGGAGGCGGGCAGCGCGATCGCGAGAACGAGCGCGAAGGCGAGCAGCGCGAGCTTCAAAACTGGCGCGCTTCCGGGAAGAGGGCGGATAGCTCGCGCAACACGGGCTGGGCGCTCTCGAGGTGCTCCAACCGCTGGCGCGTCCCGTCGGCGCCGACCCGTTCGAGCCACACGCACCCGCCAGGGGCACAGCGCCGCTCGAGCGCAGCCGCGTCGGGCTGCACGCGGTCCAGAACGGCCTCCACGCGCTGGCGTTCCTCCGGGGAGAGCACGCGGCTCAGGTTCAGCACCCGCGCCGTCTTCGACTCGGTCCCCGACGCGAAGGGATCGGAGTCCTGGAGCTCGAGGCTTCCGCTGGCGCGCGTGTAGCGGAGCAGGCGACGGAAGTCGGCGCGTCCCGCGACCGTGCCGGCCTCGATCAGCGCCGCCCCCGCGGTCCAGCCGGAGGCGACCGCGACCGGCGCTTGCGAGGTTTGCCCCGCGCGCTGCGGCCGCTCTGGGGCACAAGCCAGGAGCAGCGAGCAGAAGAGCGAGCTGGCGCGCCTCATCGCTCACTTGCCGGCGGCGTCGACGCACTTCGAGTAGGCCGTGAACTGCGTGCCGCAGCCCTGCGCCGCCGCGTAGCCGAGCACGCAGACCATGTTGGCGGAGTTCGCGCAGCCGAGGAAGGTGCCCCACTCGTCGTCGCACCCGGTGCCGGTGGCGCCGAACCACTTGCAGTTGGAGTTGCACTCGGCCTTGGCGGCGTTGAGCGGGCAGCCCGCCGCTACGACCTTGTCGCAGTAGGTCGCGCAAGGCACGACGATCGCCGGGTTCGGGTTCTCGGTCGTGGCGCAGTCGATGGCCTTCAGCCAGTCGATGCCGCAGCCGGGAGCGTAGGCGTCGCCGCCCGCGGTGCACTGGATGCCGCTCTGCTTGGCGCAGGCGAAGTAGGCATTCGCGCTGGGGTCGCACTTCGCCGACGACGTCAGCGCCTTGCAGGTCAGGAGGCAGCCGGACATGGTCGGCCCCTTGCTGCACTTTGCGGCGATGATGGCGTCGCAGAGCGGCTGGCAGTTGTCGGTGGCGGTCGAGCCGCCGGTGCCGCCGGTGCCGCTGCCGCCGGTGCCGCCGGTACTGCTGCCGCCGGTACCGCTGCCCGCGCTGCCGCCACTGTTCGTGCCCGCGCTGCCGCCGCTCGCCCCGGCACCACCCCCGGAGCCTGCCGAGCCGCCGCTGCTCTGGCCGCCGCTGCCGCCCCCGGAAGAGCCGCCGCTGCCGTCGCTGCTGTCGTTTCCGCCGCAGGCCGCCAAAGTCAGGAGGACCGGGAGCACGAGTCGAGCGCGCATGGGCCACAGGCTATCACGCCCCGGCGGTGCTACGAATTGGCGGATGCGCCGGCGTCAGTTCCTCGGTCTGTGCGGAGCCGCCGCGGGGAGCTTCGCGCTCCCGGCGCGGGGCGCCACGCCCGAGTCAGCGGACTTCGTGCAACACGACCTCCTGCTCGACGCGGACAAACGCATCGCGCGCCGCGCGCTGGTGCTCCAGCCGGCGCACGTGCCGGCCGGCACGAAGCTGCCGGTGCTGGTGCTCTTGCACGGGCTCGGCGAGACGGGCAACGAGCTCCTGGGGATCCACGCCTGGGGCGACCGCTACGGGGCCGTGCGCTCGTACGAGCGCCTGCGCCGCCCGCCGGTGAAGAAGCTCTACCCGAAGTACCCGTGGTTTTCCGACGCGCACGTCGAGAAGGTCAACGCAGCGCTCGAGCAGCGAGCCTTTGGCGGCTTGGTGCTGGTGTGTCCCGTCACTCCGAACCCGCACAAGGTCGGCCCTGCGGCGAAGACGCTGGACCGGTACGCGGACTTCATCGAAAGCACGCTGCTGCCGGCGGTGCACGCCAAGGTGCCGTGCTTGACCGGGCCGGCGCACACCGGCCTCGACGGTTGCTCGCTCGGCGGCTACGTCGGTGTCGAGGTGTTCCTGCGCAAGCCGAAGCTGTTCGGGACCTTCGGCGGCGTGCAGGCCGCGTTCAACGTGCCCTCGGCCATCCGCTACGCCGAGCGCATCGCGTCGCTGTCCAAGGGCGTCGCCGTGCACGTCGGCACGTCCAGTGAGGACCCGTTCCGCAAGGCCAACGAGGCCTTCGCCAAGGAGCTCGGCAAGCGCGGCGTGGAGCACGACCTGTCCGTTCCGCCCGGTCCGCACAACCAGCCCTGGCTGCGCGAGGTGGGCACCCTGGAGATGCTGCTCTGGCACGAGCGCCGTCTCGCCAAGAAGTGAGCCTGTTGACCAGCGACACAGCGGCCCTCCCGGCGACGCTGGGCGAGCGCTCCCGGGAGCCTCCGTCCGCCATCCGCTCGGGCGCTTCGGCATGACCGCGATCCGACTGGCCGCGTCTCCCCTGCAACGGCGGCGCGGGCTTCGCTTGGGCCGGTGTGAGGCTCCCTGGAGCCATGACCGATCCGCCCGTGGTCGAGGCCCCCCCGGGCGCGGTTCAACTTCGCCAGGCATTTGCTCGACCAGAATACCGCGCGGGCCTCCAAGATCGCGTTCGCTGACGACCTGGGCACGCTCGGCTACGGCACGCCGGATGAGCGCGTTCGCCGTCTTGCTGCCGGGCTGCGCTACCTGGGCATCCGACGCGAGGAGCGCGTGCTGCTCTTGATGCAGGACTGCAACGACTGGCCGGTGTGCTTCCTGGGCGCCCTGTACGCCGACGATCCAGCGTTCTGGCTCTGCTCGTCCGGCTCGACCGGTCGCCCCAAAGGCGTCGTACACTCAGGCCGCCGTGAAGGAGCGCCTCGCGCCCTACAAGTATCCGCGCTTCATCGAGCTCGTCGCCGACTTGCCCAAGACAGCCGCTGGCAAGGTCCAGCGCTACAAGCTGCGCGAGCGCGAAGCCGGGCGGCTGGCCTGACCCGGTTCGAGGGCGCTCGCGCGGACTCCCGGTCCACGTTGCTCGCGCCGCATCGCCGTGCGAGCGTTGATGTCCGCGTCGTGACTAGGTACGCTCGCGCGCATGCTCCAACTCAGAATAATCGGCCTCGTCCCTGCTCTCCTGTCTGCCTCGCTCACCGTCGCGTGCAACAAGGAGAAGGCCGGTGAGCAGGCCAAACCGGCCGAGAAGACGGAGAGCGGCTGTGGCACGGACTACGGCGACCCGGACAAGCAGCTCTGCATCACCCTTCCGAAGGGCTACGAAGTCAAAGGGACGATTCAGAAGAGCGAGCTCTACTCGGAGCTGATCAACATCGACGGGCCGGACATGGGCGACGGCGTCACCCTCACCGTCGGGTTCAAGAACAGCAACTTCAAGACTTACGAGGAACAGCTCGCGTCGGACGAAGAATTGGGAAGCGCGAAGCTCGAGGCGAGCGGCTCGACGCCGGGCCAGAGCGGCAAGTGGTGGTTCACCAGCAACGGCGGGACGAAGACGGTCTCCGCGACCGCCAAGGCGCCGAACGGCAAGGCGATCATGTGCAGCACGTCGAACACCACCCCGTCGGCCGCGGCGATCGAGGTGTGCAAGTCGCTGCGACCCTTCCCCGGCAAGTAGCGGCGCCTCCAGCGTGCGGGAGTTGCCGGCGACGACTCGGTACGGGCCGCCGAGCTCCGGGCGCCGCCGTCGATGCTCGGCGCCGCACGCCCGGCGTGATCTCCGAAGTCCCTTGCGCGCGAGCCATGGCGCAAGACCCGCGCCCGGTCCGACGCCTGGCGGCCGCGCGCGGGAGCTGCTCCTCTGGCACGAGCGCCGTCTCGCCAAGAGGTGAGCCTCGTGGAAGGATGCCGGGGCTTGTCCGAGAGCCCGCTGGTCCACCGCTTCGCCGAGCTCGCGCGCGAGCGCGCCGAGCACCCCGCCATCATCGACGACCGAGAGCGCGTGTCCTTCGCGCTCCTGGGCGAGCGCGTGGCGCGCGTGGCCGCGGAGCTCAGAGCGCGTGGCCTCGGCGGCAAGCGCGTGGCGATGCTGGTGACCCAGGGCTCGGGTTGGGTCGAGGCCTTCCTGGGCATCATCGCCGCGGACGCCGTCGCGGTTCCTCTCTCGCACCTGCACCCGGAGGCCGAGCAGGCGTGGTTCGTCGAGGTCAGTCGCGCCGCGGCCATCGTGGTCAGCGCGGACACCGCCGCCCGAGTCGCCCCTTGGGCGGGCGCGCTACCCGTGCTCGCGATCGAGGCGCTGCGCGAGAGCCGACTCCCACCAGCGCTCGCCGACACCCGGGCGGACGACGTCGCGGTCATCCTCTATACCAGCGGCACCACCGGCAGGCCGAAGGGCGCGCTGATCTCCCAGGGCAACCTCGAGGCCACGGCGCGCCTGCTCGGCGAAGCCTGGCACTGGTCCGCCGCCGACGTGCTCCTGCACTGTCTGCCGCTGCACCACCTGCACGGGCTCGGCATCGCCCTGCTCACCTCGCTCCTGGCCGGCAGCACCACGCGCATGCTGGAGAAGTTCGACGGCCCGCGCCTGTGGGAGGAGATGGCGCGAGCCAGCGTGCTGATGGGCGTGCCCACCATGCACAAGAAGCTGCTCGACGCCTTCGACGCGGCGGACCCCGAGACGCGGGCGCGCTGGGCCTCGCACGCCGGAGCGCTCCGCCTGGTGACCAGCGGCTCGGCGGCGCTGCCGGCGACGGTGGGCGAGCGGTTCCGGGAGCTCACCGGACGCTACCCGCTCGAGCGCTTCGGCATGACGGAGATCGGCGTCGGCAGCAGCAACCCCGTGGACGGCGAGCGCGTGCCCGGCAGCGCCGGGCCGGTGCTCCCCGGCATGTCGCTCCGCATCGTCAAAGAGGACGGCAGCGACGTCGGCCCGGGCGAGCCCGGCGAGATCTGGCTGAAGGGGCCGAGCGTGTTCCTGGGCTACGACGACAACCCGGAGGCCACGCGCGAGGCGTTCGTTGACGGCTGGTTCCGGAGCGGCGACACAGCCACCTTTCTCGAGCACGGCTACGTGAAGATCTTGGGGCGCACCTCCGTGGACATCCTGAAGAGCGGTGGCTACAAGCTCTCGGCGCTCGAGATCGAGGAGGTGCTGCGCGAGCACGACGCCGTCGCGGACGTGGCCGTGGTCGGTCTGCCGGACGAGACCTGGGGGGAAATCGCCGTCGCGGCGGTGATCGCCCGGGAAGGGCGGCGTGAGGAGCTGGAAGGCGAAGCGCTACGCGCCTGGGCGAAGTCGCGCATCGCGTCCTACAAGGTGCCGAAGCGCGTCGTCGTGCTCGCCGACTTCCCGCGCAACCCCGTGGGCAAGGTGGTGAAGCCCGAGCTCGCCAAGCTGCTGGCTCAGTTGCAGTAGCAGGTCTTGTCGTCGCACACGCCGCTCCAGACGTCGAAGCCGGCGTCCAGGCACATGCTCGGGCAGTTGCCGCACTTGTCCGCACAGGTGCAGCCGGCGTCGCTGCACACGCCTTTGAAGCCGCTGAAGCCGTCCTTCTGACAGCTCTCGACGCAGCCCGCGCAGTCGGCGCACACGCAGTCCTTCTCGTCGCAGCTCCCGCTGAAGCCGGTGTAGCCCGCCTTGATGCACACGCCGACGCAGGTGCCGCAGCTCGGGGCGCTGGCGTCGGCGGCGTCGCCGCCTGCTTCGGCGGCGTCGTCGCCTGCGTCCAGGCCACCGCTGCCGCTCGCTCCGCCGCTCGCCGCGGCGGGCTGGCTCTCGTTCGAGCTGCAGCCCAGGGCCAGCACGACGACGAGCAGGGTCCGAGCCATGACGCTCGC
The DNA here is from genome assembly GCA_015075635.1 of Polyangiaceae bacterium. Classification (NCBI taxonomy): domain Bacteria; kingdom Pseudomonadati; phylum Myxococcota; order Polyangiales; family Polyangiaceae; species Polyangiaceae bacterium. The sequence continues at coordinate 686,876 of JABTUA010000002.1, read as the reverse complement.
AGCATAAGCTAGAGTCCGGGTCGATGCGCTGGTTGGGTGCGTTCGCACTGATCGTCGCGACCGGGTGCGCCGGGACACCCCAGGCCGCTCCGACGACTGCGCTGGTCGTGCCGCCGCCGCCTCCCGGGAGTGACGCCGCAGAGACCCCGGCCCGGGTGCGGGCTCGCACCCACGACGAACCCTGCGTCAGGGACGACACGCCCGAGGGCGTCGAGCATGCGGCCGCGGCGCGCTCTCGCGGGACCGTCGCGCTCCGGGACCGGCGCTTCGAGGAGGCGCTCGCGGCGTTCCGCGAGTCCTACGCCGGCTCCTGCACCAACGCTACCTTGTTCCTGATGGCCGTGTGTCTGGAGCGCCTCGATGAGCTGGACGCTGCGCGAGAGCTCATCGACGACTACGCACACTCCGAGCAATCGGCGATCGGGCATCGTCGTGCGACGAGCTACCGCGCCTGCATCGAGCGGCGCAGGCGGAGCCCGGCGATCGATTGTCTGGCGGAGGAGCTCGCGAACGTGCCGTGAGCCCGTGAGTCACAGCCCGGAGCTGGTCACGCCGTGGTGTACCGGGGGCGCGGTCGGCTTTGGCTTGGGCTGCGCCTCCGGCGGCCTCGGCTTCGCAGCCACCACGGCCGGCTTCTTGGGCGGAGGCTCGACGACGCCGGCGCTGGGAGGCGGCGCCTGTGCAGAGAGCAGCGGCGCGACGCTGGGTTCGGGTGACGCCGTCGCCGTCGCCACCGCTCCGGCGGTCGCCGGCCCAGCCGGCTCGGCCGAGGGGGCGCCTTGTTCCGGGCTCGACCGCATCGCGAAGAACACGCCGGCTCCTGCCAGGAGGACGACCCCCGCAACGACGCCCGCGAGCGGCAGCGGCGAGCGCTGTCCGGGAACCCGGGACACGGGTGGCGCCTGGTCGAGCGGGCGGAGAGGCGCCGTCGGCGGGTCCTGCTGGGCGCTCTGAGCGGGGGCCGGTGCCTCTGGTGCGGGCGTAGGCAATTCCAGCGCAGCCGTGGTCGTGGTGCCTTCGAACGCTCGACTAGCCCCTTCTCCGCCCACGAGCGCGAAGAACCGTTCGGCTCCGTCCCGAGTGGACAGCACGGGAGAGTGACCGAGCCGCTCGAGCGCTGCTTCCAGCTCCTTCGCCAGCACACCCGCGTCACGCTGCCGCAGGTTGCGGTCCCGCGCGATGGCTCGACCTACCAGCTCCGCGACGTCCGGCGGAACGCCGGCCAACACGCTGCCGAGATTCGGGCGATCACCCTGGATGATCTCCACCAGGAGCAGCCCATAGGTGTCGGCGATGAACGGCGGTCGCCCGACCAGGCACTCCCAGAGCAAGACCCCGAGCGCGTGCACGTCGCTGCGCGCGTCGATGCTCTTGTCTCCGGCGGCCTGCTCGGGGCTCATGTAGAGCGGCGAGCCGAGCACGGCGCCGGTGCGCGTCATCCCGGTCACCTGCTTGCCTGTGCTCTCGTCCACCAGCACCTTGCTGATGCCGAAGTCGAGCACCTTGGGCACCAGGGCACCGGACCCGGACTTGTGCAGGTACACGTTCGATGGCTTGAGGTCGCGGTGGATGATGCCCTTGTCGTGGGCGAGCGCGAGCGCGCGGCACACGTCGGCCATGATCTCGAGGGAGATGCCCAGCGGCAGGGCGCTGGCCCGCTGGATGGCTTGCTCGAGACCGATGCCGTCGAGCAGCTCCATCACCAGGTAGGGCGCGTTCTTGAGCGTGGGCTCCGTGCCGGCGTCGAAGATCTCGACGATGCTGGGGTGGCGGAGCTTGCCGGCGACGCGGGCTTCCTGAAAGAAGCGGCTCAGCTGGTCGGCGGTGTGCGGGCGATCGGAGGTCTCGTGCAGGAACTTGATGGCGAGCTCGCGCTCGGTGACCTCGTTCTTGGCCAGCCACACGCTACCCATCCCACCCTCGCCCAGCTTGCGAAGGATCCGGTACTTGCCTGCGACGATGGCCCCGACGTTCACCGCGGGCAAATCTAGCGCAGAATGCCGCGGCCGGTTCCGCTAAGCTCCGGGGCATGCGCCATTTCGCTGCAGCGCTCCTCGGTTTCGGCCTCCTGGTCGGGAGCCTCGGCCCCGCTCGCGCGCAGAGCGCCTCCGAGATCGCCGCCGCCAAGCAGTGGTTCACCGAGGGGCTGGCGCTGGAGGAGAAGTCGCAGTTCGCCGAAGCCCTCGAGCGCTTCCGGCGCGCGGCCGCGGTGAAGAAGACGCCGCAGATCCTGTTCCACGTCGGCCTCTGCGAGGCCAAGACCGGCGCGCTGGTCGAGGCCATCGTCAGCTTCGAGCGAGCTGCCGAGAGCGCCAAGGCCGAGGGCAACGCCCAGGTCGAGTCTGCGTCGGAGAGCGAGCTCAGGGCGCTCCGTCCGCGGGTGCCCATGCTGGAGATCAACGTCAAGGGGACGACCAAGCCGAGCAGCATGACCCTGGACGGCAACGCGCTCTCGAGCGCGGCGCTGGAGGCGCCCATCCCGGTGAACCCGGGTCAGCACGAGCTCGTCGCTGACTTCGCCGGCACCAAGGTCAAGCAGAGCTTCAAGGCCAGCGAGGGGGCCAAGAGCCGAGTGGAGCTCGAAGCGCCGAGCGCGGAGGCGCCGCCCGCGACTCCGACTCCACCGCCCGCCGCACCAGCGCCGAACGCGCCGGAGGACCACCCTCAGCCGCCAGTGGAGACGAAACCCGGATCGTCCATCGTGCCCTGGCTCGTGATCGGCGGCGGCGTCCTCGTGACCGCCGGCGGCTTCTTCATGTGGAAGCTGCGCGGCGATCAGATCGACTCGCTGGACGCGATCTGTCCCGAGCAGGACGCCTGCCCGGCGGAGCGCGAGTCCGACGTGGACGATCTGGAGAACAAGGGCAAGACCTACACGACCCTCGGCATCGCGTTCTGGGGCGTCGGCGCCGCAGCAATAGCCACCGGCGGCTACCTGCTCCTGTCCGGCTCGGGGCAGGAGAAGGCTGCATCAACCCGCGTCGCTCCCGCGCTCGGCCCGGGAGTCGCGGGCGCAGTGCTGAGCGGGCGGTTCTGACTCAGAAGTCGCTGCGCGCGCAGCGGAAGCCGGCGTCGGCGTAGAACTCACCGGCGGCGAACGGCTCGACGAAGTCGTTCCTCAGGTGATCCGAGGACGAGTCGTTGATGAACGCACCGCCGCGTCGCGCCCTGAGCACGGCCTCCGCCGGGCCCGACGGCGCGGGCCCCGTGTAGTTCTCCACGTCCAAAGGCGGCGAGCCCGAGGTCCAGGTCGCGTCCCACACCCACTCGTAGACGCTTCCGGCCAGATCCTGCACGCCGTCCAGCGTGCGCCCGTCGTAGGTGTCGTCGCCGACGTTCTTCGGGAAGTCGCAGTCCGCGATCGTGGCGCGGTCGCAGGTCGGCGGCTCGTTGCCCCAGGGGTAGTCGGTCTTGCGCTTGCCGCTGCTGGTCGCCACGTACATCCACTCCGCCTGCGTGAGCAGACGATTGCCCTCCCAGAAGCAGAACGCGGCGGCCTGGAACCACGAGACGCAGGTCATCGGGTAGTCGTTGTTCTGTGGCTCGCCGACCATCCAGGTCGTGGGCGGCGCGTAGGGCGGGGGCGCGGTGCAGGTGCCGGTCGGGTTGTCGGTCGCGAAGTGGGAGTCAGTCGCGTAGTCGTTCCACGCGGCGTCCCAGATCATGGTCTTCTCGTACGGCCCGCCGGGGTCCAGGCTGCAGCCGTCGCAAGGCAGCGTGCCTCCCGAGTCGAGCCAGTTCCGGAAGCGCTGCACGGTGACCTCGTATTGATCCACCTGGAAGGAGTTGGTGAAACGCACCCGGAACTGATCCGAGCCCAGGTCGTCTTCGAAGGTCGCGCCGGTCACGCCGATGTACACGGGTCCACCGCCATTGCCACCGCTGCCTCCCCCGACTTCGTAGTCTGGAAAGCAGCCCGCCGAGCCGACCGCTGCGAGGAGAACCACGGCCAGTCCGGGAACGCGCATGCGCCGAAGATAGCCGCGAAGGCGAAGCTCGTGCGCGCGAAAATCCAGCGTCAGACGAATCCCGGCCGGCTCGCAGGGGGTTCTTGCTAGGCTCCCGCGTCGCTTCGACGGAGGCAAAATCATGGGCGTTTTCGATCTGCTCTCGCAATATGGCTACGGCCAGCTCCACCTGAAGCGCGACGCCGGCACGGGCATGAACGCCATCATCGCCGTGCACGACACGCGGCTCGGCCCCTCGCTCGGCGGCTGCCGCTTCATCCACTACGACGACGAGGAAGCCGCGATCGTGGACGCGCTGCGCCTGGCGCGCGGCATGACCTACAAGGCGGCGATCACGGGGCTCTCCCTCGGCGGTGGCAAGAGCGTGATCATCAAGCCCCGGACGGACTTCAACCGCGGCGCACTGTTCCGCGCCTTCGGGACCTTCGTGGACGAGCTGGCCGGGCACTACATCACCGCGGAGGACAGCGGCACGAGCCTCGAGGACATGGAGGTGATCCGCACCTCGACCAAGCACGTGACCGGCGTTGCTCCGGAGAACGGCGGCTCCGGCGACCCCAGCCCGTTCACGGCGCTCGGCGTGCGGCGCGGCATCGAGGCGGCGGTGAAGTTCGTGATGAAGCGCGACGACATCAAGGGCCTACACGTCGCGGTGCAGGGCATCGGCCACGTCGGCTACTACTTGTGCAAGGAGCTCCACTCGCTGGGCGCGAAGCTGACGGTCGCGGACGTCGATCCGCTCAAGAGCGAGCGCGCGGCGCGCGAGTTCGGCGCCGACATCGTCGGGCTCGACACGCTCTTCGGCGCCGAGTGCGACGTGCTCGCGCCCTGCGCGCTGGGCAGCGCGCTGAACGACACGACCATCCCCAAGCTGCGCTGCAAAATCGTGGCTGGCGCGGCCAACAACCAGCTGGCCGAGCCCCGCCACGGAGACGACCTGATGCAGCGGGGCATCCTCTACGCCCCCGACTACGCCATCAACGCCGGCGGCCTGATCAACGTCGCGACCGAGCTCGAGGGCTACGACGCCGACAAGAGCCGAGCCAAGGTCATGAAGATCTACGAGACCATCTACGAGATTGCGGAGCGCGCCCAGCGGGCCATGAAGCCCACGCACCTCATCGCCGACACGATGGCGGAGGAGCGCCTGGCCCGGGCCGGCCGCGGCTGAGGCGGCTTTCGAGCCTGTCTCTTGGCAGGCCGGCGCCCCGCTGCTAGACCGGACCCGCTTCATGGGTTCATTCAGCCTCGTCCACTGGATCGTCGTCATCGTCATCCTCCTGCTCGTCTTCGGGCCCAAGCGGCTGTCCGAGGTGGGCAAGGGACTCGGTCAGGGCATCCGCAACTTCAAGAAGGGCATCGAGGGGGGCGAGGGTGAAGAGAAGGAAGCGAGCGACGAGCCCAAGCGCCTGAAGAAGGGCGACTCCACCAAGAAGCTCAAGTCGAAGCGCCCCGTCGTGGAAGAGGACGAGGGCGACGACGCCGACGAAGCGGACGAGGACGAAGAGGAAGAGGAAGTCCGGCCGCGCAAGAAGTCCAAGCGGGCGTGACTCCGGCGCTCCGGCTCGAGGCGCTCAGCGTTCGCTACGGCGACTTCGTCGCTGTCGATGCCCTCGACCTCGAGGTGAGGCAGGGAGAGCTCTTCGGCCTGCTCGGGCCGAACGGCGCCGGCAAGAGCACCACGCTGCGCGTGCTCACTGGTCAGCTTCGACCGAGCAGCGGCCGCGCCGAGGCGCTGGGCCACGATCTGGCGCACGACTTCGCCGGCCTCAAGCCGAAGCTCGGCTACGTGCCCGACCGCGACAACCACTTCGAGGAGCTGAGCGGCAGGCAGAACCTGGAGCTGTTCGCCCAGCTCTACCGCACGCCGCGCCAGCGCGTGAGCGAGTGCCTCGGGCTCACGGAGCTGGACGACGCGGCAGACCTGCCGGTGCGGGGCTACTCGCAGGGCATGCGCCGGAAGCTCTTGATCGCGCGCGCGCTGTTGCACGGCCCGAGGCTCGTGTACCTCGACGAGCCGACGGCCAACCTGGACGTGCACTCCGTCCGACTGGTGCGCCGCCTGCTCACGGAGCTCGGCCGGGCCGGAACGACGGTGCTGCTCACCACCCACGACATGGCCGAGGTGGACGAGATCTGCGATCGCGTGGCGGTGCTCCGTCGCGGTCGCCGCGTCGCGCTCGGCACACCGTCGGAGCTGAAGCGAGCGCACACCGAGCAGTGGGTGGACGTGGTGCTCGCGGGAGGCGAACGGCGGAGCTTCGATCTGGCCGACGAGCTCGCGCGGCAGGAGCTGGCCGAGCTCGTCCGCGCGGGGAGCGTGCTCAGCGTGAACAGCCGTGCTCGGGATCTGGAGGCCGCGTTCCTGGAGATCGTCGCGGGTGAGGGCTGATGCGCGGCTACGTGCTCCGAACTCTGTTCGTGAAGGAGGCGCGGCGCGTCGCAGCGCATCGTGGCACGGTCGGCATGCTGCTGCTCCTGTTGGTGGCGGCGGTGCTCCTGTCGTTCGCTGGCGCGCGGGCGCTCGAGGGCGCGTTCGGCTCGGCGAGCGCGGGCAAGTGCGTGATCGACACCTGGGACCAGAGCGAATGGGTGAGGCACCTGGAAGCTCGCGTGCCCCCCGAGCTCCGAGCGCGCGTGAGCTTCCGCCAGATGGAGAACCACCGCGGCATGATCCGCTACCCGACCGGCTCGGTGGGGATCCAGCTGCGCCCGAACGAGGACACCGGGGGCTACGAGATCTGGACCTGGCACGCGCCCGGCGCGGCGGAGTCCGCGGCCTGGTGCGAGGCCTGGGTCTGGCGCGAGACACGCCAGTTCTACCTGGACCGATCGGGCGTGGACGACGCCACTCGCGCGCTCGAGGCACGCCAGATCGGCGCCATCGACTCCCGGGACGACGCCTGGGCCTTGCGTGAAGCGCACGCGCGCTTCCGGCAGCGGGTCGATCCCGGAGGCAGCGTGGTGCCGCGGTTCGACGTCGAGCGCTCGCCGTTTCGCTCCGTGAGCGGAGCGGGAGCGCGGGAGGCCATCGCCATGGGCCTCGTGCTGCTCGGGCTGTTCTTCGTGGGGATTTTCCTCCTGCCCAGCATGACCTGCGAGGAGCGCGAGCGCGGGACGCTGGCAGCCATCGCGCTCTCGCCGGTCGCGCCGAGCGAGATCGTGAGCGCCAAGCTCGGCTTCTACTTCTTGTTCGCGTTCGCGCTCGCGGCGCTGCTCGGCGGCATCGCGGCGCCTGCGGCGCTCGGCCGCCCGTTCTTCTGGGGGACGCTCGCGGCGGTGGCGCTCGCCTCGGTGGCCATCGGGTTCAGCATCGCGTCGCTGGCGAAGACCCAGCGCGGCGCGAGCCTAGGCGCGCTGTCCTACCTGTTCGCCACCGGCGTACTGCTCGTGACCGGCAAGGACAGCCCGCTCGAGCCGGTGACCTGGCTACTCATCGAGCGGCACGGCCCGGAGCTCCTGCTGGCCGCCTTGGCCGGCATCGTCCGGCGCGCGCAGTGGCTGCAGCTCGGGGTCGCCGCGGCGCTCGCCCTGGTCTGGGTCGGCGTCGCGAGCCTGTGCTACCGGCGCGTCGGCTGGAGATGAGCGTCACTGCCCGCGCGTGGCCAGGCCGTACGCGACGCAGGCGAAGAGCGGGATGAGCAGCCAGATCAGCGGGCCCCAGGGCTTCAAGAGCTTCTCTTCGGGTTCCGTAGCGGTGGCCGCGGCCTTCTTCTTCGGCTTGGCTTCGCTGGGCTCGGCTGCTGCCTCGCGCGCCCGGCCCGAGCGCTTCTTCTTCTCGCTGTCCGCCATGCTGTGCGGCGACCTAGCACGCCTCCCGGAGCGGGGGTAGCCTTTCGCCCGTGATCCAGCGCACGGCCAGACGCCTGCTCGGGGGTGCAGCAGCGGCGGTGGACCGCGCCGCGACCCTCGCCGCGTACGCGGGTAGCCAGGGCTCGCGCAAGAAGAGCCGCGCCGAGTCCCTCGGTCACGCCGAGCGGATGCAGGCCCTCCGGGCCATCGCCGAGCTCTACCCGCACGACGCCCCGGGCTACTTCCGCGAGCCCCGCAGCATCGCGCCGGCCGAGCGCGTGGTGCGCTGGAGCGCCGGCGGGCATCGCGTGGTGGATCTCTCCTGGTCGAGCGACTACCAGCCCTTCGAGGCCGGTGTCGCCGAGCGCTTCGGCCGCTACGCGGAGAACCGCGTGGCCGCGGCGCGGGCGTTCTTCGGGCCCGAGCCGCGCCCCGTCGCGCTCCTGATCCACGGCTACATGGCCGGCCAGTACGATCTGGAGCAGCGCGTCTGGCCCATGGAGTGGCTCGATCGCATCGGCCTCGACGCCGTCCTACCGGTGCTGCCGTTCCACGCCGTGCGCGGTCCGGCGCGCCGGCTGGGTCAGCCGCCGCCCTTCCCCGGCAGCGACCCGCGCATGTCGAACGAGGGCTTCCGGCAGGCCATGGCAGATCTCCGCGATCTCGTGCGCTGGCTGCGCGAGCGCGGGCACCCGGCGGTCGGCGTCATGGGCATGAGCCTCGGTGGGTACACCACCTCGCTCCTGGCCACGGTCGAGGCGGAGCTCGCCTTTGCAATCCCGATCATCCCGCTGGCGTCACTGGCGGACTTCGCGCGGGACCAAGGCCGCCTGGGCTCGGCGCCGCACGAGACCGAGCTCCAGCACCGCGCGCTGGAGGCGGCGCACCGCGTGGTCAGCCCGCTCGGGCGCGCGCCGCTGGTGCCGGGCGAGCGCATGCTGGTCGTCGCGGCCCGGGCGGATCGCATCACGCCGCCGGCGCACGCGCGGCGCATCGCGCACCACTTCGGCGCGCCGCTCGAGAGCTGGCACGGGGGGCACTTGTTGCAGTTTGGCCGGTCGGAGAAATTCCGCCGCATCGGCCGCCTCCTGGACGAGCTCCGGCTCACGAACCGCAGATGAACCTCGACGTCCCAAGCGCTTCCACATCGGGCGTCACCACTCGCGACATCGTCGGGATGGTGGTCGTGGGCGTCATCATCCTGGTGATGTGGCTCGCGTTCCGTAACTTCCAGAAGCTGGTGGAGAAGGACGACGACGAGCCGAAGTGAGCCTCAGGGCGCGCAGGGCACTTGCCTCAGCACCGGCGCGTAGAGCACGCTCTTCTTGCCCGTCAGGTAGACGAAGTCTCCGAGCACGGCGTGAGCGCTCCCCTCGAGGTGCCCGTCGCCCCAGCTCACGTCGATCTGCGCCTCGGGCAGCGCGGTCTGCTCCTGAAAGCTGGCGAGCGTGCCGGTGGCGTCGATCTTGGCGCCGAACACCTTGGCGCCACGCACCACGAACAGCGTGCCGTCGATCACGAACCAGTCGCCGCGCTGGTTGTCGGTGCCGGCGGGCAGCGTGCCGAGCTCGCTCCAGGCCTCCAAACTGCCGCTCGCCTGCAGCTTCGCGCGCCAGTACTTCGAGCCGTCGCCTTCGCCGCTCCAGACGAAGCCGTTCCAAAAGGCGCACCTGCCGGGGCGCGTGGCCGGGTGGTCGGCGCCGACGGCGGTGAACGCCGACTCGACCGGGATCTTGCTGCGGTAGACGTTCGGCGCGTAGGTGTAGCCGGTGAAGCTGAAGCCGCCCAGGTGGAGCACCCAGCTCGCGCTGGGGAAGGTGGCGACGAGCGCGCTGTCCCAGACGTAGCGGTTGCCGCCGAACGCAGCGTCCGGGTTCGACTCGAGCAGCACGACGTCGCCGGTCATCTTGCCGCTCGCGTCGAGCGGGTAGCGGGCGATGTGGCCGTTGCGGAAGTGGAACGGCTCGCCGTTCGCCACCACGGCGGTGAAACCGTGGGGACCACCGCCGTGATCGGGCGAGGCGACCTGCCAAGCGCCCAGGCTGCCGTCCGCGTTCTGCTTCGCGGAGTAGAGCACGCGCTCGCCGCCGCCGCTGGCCATGGTGTGTACGTAGTAGTAGCCGTTCACGCCGAACGACGGCAGCGGGTGCGAGACGTGGCTCGCGTCGGTGAACGGTGCCGTTTGTTTCCAGGCGCCGAGCGCGGTGCAATCTCCCGCGGGAGCCGTGCCGCCGCTGCCGCCAGACGTCCCGCCGCCGCTCGGACTGCCGCCGGAGCCGCTGTCGGGCCAGCCTGCGTCACCGACGCTGCCACCCATCCCGCTCGCCCCGCCCGAGCTCGCGCCGCCGCTCGATGCGCTGCTCGAGTCGTCCGACGAGCACCGAGAGAGCGAGACGACGAGCAGGCAGAGCGCGAGCCTCATCGCTCCGAGAGTAGCAGCTTGACCCCTCCGCGCGCTGCTCTCACTCTTGTCGTATGCGAGTGCTCGGGCTGTGTGGTGCCCTGTTACTCTTGGGCTGCAGCGCTTCTAGCGCGGACGACCCAGTGACCGGCGGAGGCGGCAGCGCGGGCAGCGGCGGCAGCGTATCGAGCGGTGGCACCTGGCCAGGCGGCGGCGGAAACGGCAGCGGCGGGGGTGGCAGCGGCGGCACGGGCGGAGCAGCCTCGGGCGGCAGCGGCGGCAGCGGCGGCAGCACGGGCGGCAGCGGCGGCAGCACGGGCAGCTTCGCCCCGGCTTGTCCCGCGACCTGCCCGAACGTGGGTCCGAGCTCGTACCCGTCGTCGCCCACGGTCGGCGCGCCGACCACGGATCACCCGCCACCGCAGCATGGAGATCTGAACGTCAAGAACCGCGGCTGGGAGCCGTGTACGAAGGTCGACTGCGGCGCGAACGAGATCGGCTTCGTCTACTACCCGCCGGACTCGGTGGGCGTGGACGCGAAGGCCCCGCGACTGCACACGCTCTTCGACCCGCCGGGCCAGCCTTTCGCAGCGAACTTCCGGATGTACGACTGGGACTGGAGCTGCGGTCAGCACGGCTGCAAGGGTGCGCTCTCGAACATGCCCTGGCCGGTGACCGCCTCGACCTTCAAGACCAGCGCGGGGCAGACGCTGAAGCTGCCCCAGAGCGGCTACGAGATTGCTTCGGGTGGCCTCCAGGCCCGAGCGCTCTACGTGGACGGGGACTCCATCACGCTCAAGTACACCGGCGAGGACAACGTGGTGGTCGGCTACACCATCAGCATCGTGGGCATCTGCCCTGCGCCGGCGCTGCGCTCGCGGTACGACTCCGACGACGCGGCTGGTCGCAAGCAGCTGCCGGCGCTGCACGGTGGAGACGTGCTCGGCACCGCGTGCGCGGGGCAGACCCTCGTGACCGTGCGCGACAGCGGCAGCTTCATGGACCCGCGCTCGGAGACGGACTGGTGGCAGGAGCACCCGTGAGTCAGTCGAAGAAGACCTCGGCCGGCAGCGCAATGCTCCCGCCCAGGGTGCCTTGGCCCAGCTGCCCGCGGTCGTTGGCGCCCCAGCAGTAGAGCGCGCCGCTCTCGCCCAGGGCGCAGGAGTGGTCCCAGCCCGCCGCGAGCTCGACGATGCGCTCTGGCAACGCGACGCCGAGGGGGGCGGTCGTCTTGTCGACGAGAGCTCCAACCCCCAGCTGGCCCCAGTCGTTGCGACCCCAGCACGAGACACTGCCGGCTGCGTCGAGCGCGCACGAGTGAGCGAAGCCGAGCGCCAGGGCTTTCACCCCGGAGACTGGCACGAGCACCGGCGCGAGCAGTACCTCTTCGCTAGCGGTTGCGACGCCGAGCTGCCCGTCGGAGCCCCGACCCCAGCACCAGAGCTTGCCGTCACTGGTCAGCGCGCAGGCGTGGTTCACGCCGGCGGCTGCGTACGTCACGTCGTTCAGCGACACGTTCACCGGCGAGGTCGCCTTTTCCAGCGCGGCACCCGTACCGAGCTGCTCGCCCGCGCCCCAGCAGGCGAGCGTGCCGGAAGCGCGCAGCGCGCAGGTGTAGTCCCAGCCGGCGAAGAGCGACTCCGCGCTGAGGCCCACCACGTCGAGGGGCGACGGCGAGTCTTCGAGGGAAGCGAACCCCGCGCCCAGCTGCCCCGCGTAGTTGGTGCCCCAGCACCGCGCGGACCCGCTCTCGAGCAACGCGCAGCTGAAGCCATTGCCCGCGGCGACCTCGCGGACGGGCTCGAGACCGGACACGCTGCGCGGCAAGAGGTCGGCCGGGTCCTCTTCGAGCCCGGTCACCTTGCCTTGACCGAGCTCGCCCTCGCCGTTGAAGCCCCAGCAGTGCAAGCGCGCGTCGCGCGTGACCGCGCAGGTGTGGTGCGCGCTCGCGTCCGCTCGGGCCACCTCGGCGAGCCCCGAGACGAGCGTCGGCGTCGTGCGCTCGTCGCTCTGCTTGCCGTGCCCCGCGGTCCCGGTGCCGAGCTGACCCTGCCAGTTGTCGCCCCAGCACCAGAGCCGCGCCTCGGCGTCGATGCGGCAGGAGTGGCGACTGCCGAGGGCGAGCGCGCGGGTCTCGGCGGCCGGGGCGCTCGCGTGGGTGGGATCGGCAGGCGGGACCACCCCGCCCGGCTCCGGAGGCTCGGGCCTTTCTGCCACCGTGTTCCCGCCGCAACCCCAGGTCAGAAACGCCACGCCGAGCAGTCTTCGCATGGCGGCTCGCTTTGCACGGCCGGTGCCAGGCGGAATTCGTGGGCTTTCACGCTCGCCTCCCCCGCGGTTACCAGCGGGTTACCGCTTGCGCAAAGACGTATCACGATGTATCACAACGTGACTCGGAGACGACGATGGCCCTCGAAATGCTGGATACGCCGCGAGCGACCCGGGTGGGCGAGACGACGCTGGCCTGGACGGAAGCGGGCTCGGGCCCGCCCTTGCTCTTGCTCCACGGGCTCGGCGACTGCCACCGCACCTGGCGCAGGGTGCTGCCGCTGCTCGCGCCCCATCACCGTGTCCTGCTGGTGGATCTGCCCGGACACGGTCTCTCGGGGCGGCCCGACGCACCGTACACCCTGGCCTGGTACGCCGAGACACTGCGGGGCTTCCTCGACGCGCTCGAGCTCGAGCGCGTTCAGGTGGTGGGTCACTCGTTTGGCGGGGGTGTGGCGCAGTGGATGCTCCTCGATGACCCGCAGCGCATCGAGCGTTTGGTGCTGGTGGCGCCCGGTGGGCTCGGCAGGGAAGTCGGAATCGGCATGCGTCTCGCTTCGTTCCCCGTGCTCGGGCCGCTGATCACACCGGTGGCGATGCGCCTGGGCACGCGCGTGATGATGCGCGTGGCCTCGAGCGACCTCGGAAACCCGGAGCCCAACGAGATCGACCGGCTGACGTGGATGAACTCGGCGCCCGGCTCCGGGCGCGCATTCACGCGCACCGTGTCGGGGGCCATCGATCTGTTCGGCCAGTACTTGCACACCTGGGACCGCATCCACGAGGTTCCGGCGTTGCCGCCCCTGATGCTGCACTGGGGAACCCACGACCGCGTGATCCCGATCGCGCACGGGCTCGCGGCTCGCGACCGCCTCGCCGGCGCGGAGCTCTTGGTCTACCCGGGAGTCGGGCACTTCCCGCACCTGGATCAGCCCGCTGTGTTCTCGGACGCCGTCCGTCGCTTCGTGGACCTTCGAGCCGTCCCGGCGCGACCCGTGCTGCGCCAAGTGCCCGCGACGCTCGAGCGCCGTGGGGCGCTCGTGCGCTTCTTCGTTCGCGTCGGCGGAGCGCTGCGCCGAGCCCTGCGCCAGGCCGCAGCTTGATTTCGCGCGGTGTGGTAGGTTCCGGGCGAGCCATGACCGACGAGCGCCGCATCTCTCCCCGTCACTCTGCGTACATCGGAGCCGAGATCGACACCGGGGACGGACCCGTCAAAGCAGCGATCACCCACGACGGCAGCGCGACCGGGATCTTGCTCCTGACCCGCGCGGATCTCGACGTCGGCCAGACGGTGAAGCTCTCCGTGTTCTTCGTGGAAGGCGAGTCGAAGACGATGACGGGGAAGGTGGTGCGTCGCGATCAGCTCAACCACGAAGAGAACACGCTCTGGCGCAGCAAGGTCGCGGTCGCCCTCGACGAGCCGCACCCCGATCTCGCGCAGGCGTTCACGGATCTGGCCGAGCAGCAGGCGAAGATCTACGGCACGAAGGAGTGACCCTCACCGGGTCATCTCCTCCTGCACACAGGCCAGGAGCGCCGCTGGCAAGAACGGCTTGGACAGGACCGCCCCGCCCGTGCGGGTGAGCGCGTCTTCACTGTCGGGGGCGAAGCCGGTGACGAACACACCCCGGGGCGGCTCAAGCTCCACCTCCAACACGGCCGCATCGGTTTCGAGGTGCCGCCGGGCGTGCGACGCTGCGCTCCCCACACTCCGATGGTCGGCGCTTCGCTCGCTTCGGTCAACCGAGTCGACTGCCTCCGGGGAGGGGCGTAACATCACCTGATGACGGCGAGCACGTTCGGGCGGCTGGCAGCTCTCGCACCCCTGCTCTTGGCGCTCGGCTGCGGGGACGGCGACGACTCCAAGGGCGGCGCCGGTGGCGGTGGCGGCAGCGGCGGCTCGAGCGGCAGCGGCGGCTCGAGCGGCGGCGGCGGCGGCTCGAGCGGCTCAGGGGGCTCCGGTGCCGCGGGGAGCGGCGGCTCTGCGGGCACGCCTCCGACCCTCGACTGCCCGAACAAGCTCGCACCGCACGAGCCCAAGGGTCAGGTCGAGAAGGTCGGCAGCGGGACGGCCGCGTCGTGCACCGAGCAGGCTCTCCACGACGCCGTGGCGAAGGTGGACGGCGGCACCGTCACGTTCGACTGCGGGGGCGAGCACACCATCACGCTGACCAAGTCGGTGTTCGTTCCGAAGTCGATGCTGCTCGACGGCGGCGGCCAGATCACGCTCAGCGGGGGCGGCAAGGTGCGCGTGCTCGAGCTCGACCACCACATCGACTTCGTCATCCAGCGCATCACCATCCGCGACGGTTTCGTGCCGGCGGGGAGTGAGAACGAGAGCGGCGCGGGGCTCCTGCACCCCTGGTTCGGCACGCTCGAGGCCATCGACGTGCGCTTCGAGAACAACCACAGCGCGAGCCAGGACCACGACGTGGGCGGCGGCGCCATCTACGCCGGCGGGCTCACCCGCGCGGTGCTCTCTGGCTGCGTGTTCGAGAACAACAGCGGCTCCACCGGCGGCGGCGTGCTCAGCCGCAGCACCAACCTGAGCGTGGCCAACTGCGTGTTCTTCGGCAACGCCGCCACGACCTACGCAGCCAGCGGCCAATACGGCAACGGCGGAGGCCTCTACATCGACCGCATGTGGCTGGACGCCCCGAAGGACTTCGTCATGTGCGGCACCGTGTTCGAAAAGAACAGCGCCAAGGTGCACGGCAGCGCGCTCTTTTCCTACAACCTGGAGGGCACCGGCGCGAGCATCGAGCGCTGCACGTTCGACCAGAACGTGATGGAGGGCACCGGGACCGGCAGCGTCTACCACGAGGGCGTGCCGCTCTCCCTCACGACCTCCACCTTCTCCGGCAACTCCACCGGCCAGCACGCGGGTGGGCTGTTCCTCGGCGGCGGCAGCGACGCCAAGGTGGAGAACTGCACGTTCGACGGCAATACGACGCCCGGCAACGCCGGCGCGCTCTGGGCCGGCAACGGCAACGTGGAGGTCGCGAACGTCACCTTCGCGAACAACTCCGCCGACTACGGCCCGGTGATCTTCAAGGGCCAGAGCGGCAAGGTGAAGCTCACCAACGTGATCTTCGCCAACAACAAGACGGCGAACCAGTACAGCGCCCTGGCTTGCCACGAGACCTTCGACGACGGCGGCGGCGTGATCCAGTGGCCGGACAAGAAGAACAGCGGCAGCAAGGACACGCCGTGTACTTCCGGCGCAGTCTTCGCCGATCCCGCTCTGGGAGCCTTGGCGGACAACGGCGGGCCCACGAAGACGATGGCGCTCGCCGCCGGGAGCCCCGCCATCGACGTCGGGGGGACCTGCTCGGAATTCGATCAGCGCGGCGAGCCGCGGGTCGGCAAGTGCGACTCGGGCGCGTTCGAATTCCAGCCTTGAGCGCTCAGCGCACGACCTGGCGCTCAGTCCTTCTTGCCCTTGCCCTTCTTCTTCGGCTCCGGCTCGCTGGCTTTCGGAGCCGGGCTCGGGCCGACGGCGGGAGCGTCACTGCCCGCCCGGGCGCACTTGGGGCTGTCGAGCACCACGGTCACGCCGTCGTTGCTCGGCACCAGCTTGTTCCAGAGCCGGGTCATGCTCGGATCGCCGGCGAAGACGTCCACGTGCTTGCCCTTCACGCGCAGCCCGCGGTCCTGGGCCATGAAGCAGCCGTCGTGCAGTCCGGAGGACTCGGCGTCGCGGGGCATGCCCTCGAGCTCCGGGATGTAGATCGTCGTGCCGAGCGGGATCACGTCGCTGTCCACGGCGACGGTGTAGAGCGGCGTGATGGGTCCGCCGGTCGCGCCGCGACCGTAGGGGAACTGCTTCGGATCCAGGGCGTCGAAGCAGATCTTCTGGTTGGTCTTGCTGCACACGGCGGCGCACGCGCAATCGCGCTTCGCGAAGCTGACGGTCTGACCGCCGGCGAGCGTTCCGCTGCCCTGCACGCAGACCGCTTCGTAGAAGCCTTTCGGCACGTCCTTGATGGTCTGGCACTCGGGGTTCTTGAGCGCGACGGGCGGGCCGCTGTGGTCGGCCTCGCTCGGGAAGTCGTAGTAGGTGTTGCGGAACTTGCCGAGCACCTTGCCCTCGAGCTTGCCGCCCAGCTGACGGACGGGCCGCAGCGGCTCGTCGCTCAGGCTCTTGGCGCCCTTCTCCGGCTGCTCTTCGCCCAGCGTGCGCGTGCCGCGGACGGGGTCGGTGCCCGGGCGGTTGCCGCTGGCCTTGCCGCCGGCGCCGCTCGACAGCGCGGGGAACCCCTCCTCAGGCAGGGGCTGGGCCATCCAGTTCGAGCCCACGGTCGAGCACGCCGAGAGCGTGCCGAGCGCCACGAGCATGATGGTCCGGTTCATGGCTTCTCCTCCTGCTTCGGACCGGCGCTGCACTCGCTGCCCCTGTCGCGGGTCACGAGGGGGCGCTGCCGCTCCGTGTGGGCGACCCAGTGGTCCACGATGTGGCGGGGCACCTGGTGCTCGTCGAGAACGTCGCGGAGCAGCTTCAGCCGGCGCATGAACTGTCCTCCCATGATCCGGTGCCGGGCGTGAGCCACGTCGAGGGGGCGGCCGGTGTACGCCACGTCCGCGCCCAAATGCCCGGCGGCCAGCTCGTATTCCCGCTGCTTGAGCCGAGCGCGGTCCACGCCGTGGAAGAAGAAGCCGATCATGCCGTCGTCGGCGATGCGATCGACGAAACGGTCGATGATGCTGCGCAGGCGCGCCTCCCCCAGCTCTTCGAACATCGTTCTGTCGGTCACGCAGGGGGAAAAAGCTAGCACCGGGCCCGGCTCCTGCCCCGTGTATGCGAAACGCACACGCAGGGGCCAAGATTTCGGACGGAATTTCTTGGGCATTCCCCCGATCACGCGCTACGGGTTCGGGCTCATGCCGTCGATCCGTCGCTTCGCGGGCGGGAGCCTGATCCTCTGCGCGCTCCTCTCGGCGCTGCCTGGCCTCGGCCAGGCCGAGGTGAAGCGCGGCTCCACGGCGCGCGCGCCCAAGGGCGCCGAGGCGGCTCGACGCGCGAAGGCGAAGAAGAAGACGCAGGGCTGCAAGCGCGAAAAGCCCAAGTCCTTCTTGATCCGGAAGAACTACCTCAAGAACGGCGGGCTGCCGAAGGCGCTGCGCTTTCGCGCCGAGCGCTACGGCTGGGTCGAGGGCGCGGGCCTCGAGGGCTTCGCCCAGCACAGCGCCATCTCGCAGGCCGCGGACACCACCTTCATGGGCCTACCCATCCGCGTGCACAAGAAAATCGTGCCCAAGCTGCGCTGCGTGGAGCGCACCATCCGCACGAGCTGCAACGGTCGTGGCAAGCGCTACGTCCCCAAGGCGATCGGCGGCTTCCGCGAGTCGAACACGTTCCGCAAAGGCGAGGTCTCGAACCACATGTTCGGCATCGCCATCGACATCGACCCGGATCGCAACCCGTGCTGTGGCTGCGTCGATCCCTGGCCCAGCCATCGCTACTGCCAGAACGGCGCCAAGAGCGTGTACGAGAAGACCGAGCTGACGCGCTGCTGGATCGACGCCTTCGAGCAGCACGGCTTCTACTGGCTCGGGCACGACTCGCTCGAGGACACCATGCACTTCGAGTACCTGGGCGACCCGGACCGCTGAGGGTCACCCCGCAGCGTGGCGGCCGCGCAGCGCGACGCGCTGGACGACGCTGACGACCGCGAGCACCAGACCGCCGACCAGCACGCCGACCAGTCCGTCCACGACCGTCGGCACGACGGCCTCCGCGGGCCCGGCGTGCTCCTTCCAGCCCTGGATCCGCGAGTGCAAGCCCGGCACGCCATGCGTCACGATGCCGCCACCCACCAGGAACATGGCGACGGTGCCGGCGACGGAGAGCGTCTTCATCAGATACGGCGCTGCCCGCAGGATGCCCGCACCGATGGCGCGCGCGACGGCGTTCGTGCGCTTGCGGAGCGCGAGCCCCAGGTCGTCGAGCTTCACGATGCCGGCCACCAGCCCGTACACGCCGACGGTCATCAACGCCGCGATCGCGCACAGCACCAGCACGCGGTGCTGGAACGACGCGGCGGTGACGGTGCCCAGCGCGATCACGATGATCTCCGCGGAGAGCACGAAGTCCGTGCGGACGGCGCCGCGGACGCGCAGGCGCTCGAGCGCAACGGGGTCGGTCGGCTCTTCCACCTTCGGCCTGGCCGCTTCGTCAGCCTTCCCGTGGAAGAGCTTGTGGGAAACCTTCTCGAAGCCCTCATAGCAGAGGTACGCGCCGCCGAGCATCAGCAGCGGCGTCACCAGCCAGGGTGCGATGGCGCTGATCCCCAGGGCCGCTGGCACGAGGATCAACTTGTTCACCGCCGAGCCCTTGGCCACGGCCCACACCACCGGTAGCTCGCGGTCCGGGTTCACGCCGCTGACCTGCTCGGCGTTGAGCGCCAGATCGTCGCCGAGCACGCCCGCCGTCTTCTTGGTGGCGACCTTGGTCATGGTCGCGACGTCGTCGAGCGTCGAAGCGATGTCGTCGAGCAGGGCGAGCAGGCTGCCGGCGGGCATTCGGCTTTACTAGGGTCCGCTTTGCCTGGCGGCAAGCCTCACTCGGTGGTCATGGCGCGCGCGCGCGCCGCCGGGTCGTTCGGATCGATCGCGGCGGCCTTCTTCCAGGCCGCGGAGGCCGCGCTCGGCTCGCCGGATTTGCCCAGCGAGTCCCCCAGGACCACGAACGCCGCGGCCGACTTCGGGTCGAGCGCGGTGGCCTTCCGCGCCCAGAAGGTCGCAGCCTTGGGCTGACCCTGCTCGAGCAGAGCCCGCGCCATCCCCGTGGCCGCGGCGGCGTTCTGGCCCTCGAGGGTCAGCGCGCGACGGTAGGCGCGCTCGGCGGCCAGGTGGTCCTGCCTCCGTGCGGCCTCCCCACCCAGCTTGAGCTGCGCGCGCACGAGCTTGTCGCGGGCAGCGGCATCGGATGGTCCGATACCGTAGCCGAGCAGGATCGGGTCCACGGCCTTCGGCATGTCGCCGGAGAGCGCCAGCGCGTCGCCGAGCAAGATCTGGTAGTTCGTCTCTTCGGGGTTCAGCTTGACGGCCTCGCGAGCCCACTGCACCGCGGACTTCGCGTCGCGCCGGCTCATCAACACGCGAGCCAGCCCCGAGTGAGCTTCGGCGTTCTTCGGGTCGAAGCGCATCGCCTTGCAGTAGGCGGCCTGCGCGCCGTCCATGTCCCCGCGCGCGAGCTCCTTGCGCGCTGCTCGCACCTGGTCGTAGGCGGCGCCGGGGTACACGCCAGGGCTTGGCGGCATGTTGCCGAGCAGCTTCTCGCAGGTCGGAGCGGAGGCCAGAGCATCCGCCTCGTCCGGCGAGAGCTGGGGCGGCTCCGGCGCAGGCGGCGCCTCGGGCTTGGGAGCGGGCTTGGCGCTCGCCGTCGTGGCCGCCTGGGGCGCCGGGGCCTCGCTGGGCACGGCGCTCGGGGTCATCTTCTGTTCCTGCTTCGGGCGCAGCGCCAGCACCACGACCGTGCCGATCACGAGCACGCCGACGAGTCCCGCCAGCGCGTAACCGATCGTGTTGAGCGAGCTCCCAGGCTTGGGCTTCTGCCGCCGCGAAGCCGGAGGCCGTTCGGAGCGCCGCCGCTGGCGGCTCTCCATCACCGCCGGCATGGGAATGCTCGGCGGAATCGGCGGCGGTTCGGCGTCCGCCATGTTCAGCGCGACGTCCGGCGTGGTCATCAGGTTCGCGGTCTGCGGCTGCTCCGTGGGCTCGACGTGCACCCGTCCGCTCGACACCACGAGCAACGCCGCGAGCGCGACCGGACCGGAGAGCTCGCGGGGATCCGGCGCGAGCACCTCGCCGGAGGCGCCCACCACCAGCCCCTCCGAGACGTCGATGCGTACGCGCAGGCGCGGGTTCTGCACCGTGACGCGCACGGCCTTGGTGGCGGAGGCGAGGCCGCGCAGAAGGCGCGCCGGCCCGGTGATCTCGAGCCGGGTGTCGAAGGCGGCGCGCGAGTCGGCGCGCTCCGAGAGCGCCCGCTCCGGCTCGGCGAGCGCGGAGAGCGTGCCGAGGATGCGCTCGATGGCAGGCACCGCGCGCTCTTCCGACCAGACTTCGTCCCAGCGCACCACCAGCAAGGAGGCCCAACGCAGGCGCGTGTCGCGACGCATGCGCCGCATCAGCTCGTAGCCCTCGCCTTGCGCCTCGCGTTCGCCGATCAGCAGCACCGCCGGGTCCATGGTGCGGATGCGGTGGAAGCGCACCTCGCTCGGATCGAGGTCGGTGACGACCACGTCCACGCCGCGCTCTCTGAGCTCCTGCGCCACGGCGTCCGCGCGGGCCGCGTCGGCGTCGGCCAAGACGACCCGCAGCCCCTTCACGTCCACGCGTGCCTCGGCCGGCTCCTCGTCCAGGCCGCCCAGGAGCTGCACGGTGCCGGCGGCCCGCTCGTCGAACTCGTACTGCAGGGGCTCGGCGGTCACGACGTGCTCGCGCACGCGCGACACGAACTCGTCGATGGTCTCGGTCAGCGCGCGGCCGCCGCCCAGCACGATGCGCACTGCCTGGGAGTCTGCGCCACCCGCCGCGCGCACACTCAAGATGCCGGTGCGGAGCTCGTGCTCGAGGGCGGACACCAGCTCTTGCAGCGTCGCCTCTCCGACGTCGCCCAGCGACTCCGCCTCTCGCTCCGGGATCTCCCGCGCCAGGGTCGCGATGCGCTCGGCCATCTCGTCCATGCTCGCGGAGCGCGGGATGACGGCGGCGGCGCCATGACGAAACGCCATCAAGCGCGCCTCGAGCTCGGTGTTGTCGTCCAGGATGGCGACTGGCACCACGCTGCTCTGCGGTGAGAGCGCCAGCGCGCGCAAGATGTGGTGCCCGGAGTCGCGCGCGGCGTCACCGGCCAGCACGACCAGGTCCGGCGCCAAGTAGATCACGGCGTCGGTGACCTCTTGGGTGTCGGCCCGCACCACTTGCACGCGGTGCCGCGCGAGCGCGGGCTCGAGGGCCGCGCTCAGCGTCTCCGGCGCGCTCACCAGGAGCACGCTCGGCTCACCGGGGCGACCCATCGGGCGCCGGCGCGCCAGCTCTCGCAGGCGAAAGGCCCGCGATTCGTCGCGAGCGGGGAGCCCGCTCAGACGAAAGGCTCGGGAGTCTTCCCGCCCCGGCAGCTGGCTCGAGCGGAAGGCACGGGAGTCGTCTCTGCGGATCGGCGGCGGCGGTCCGGGATCGCGAGGGACGGGCTTTGCCCTGGCTTTGGCCGGGCGGTCCTCGTCGGTGCCCGAAGGCATGCGCGGGGCCCCGGGGAACACCGCCGTGGACTCGTCCTCGTCCGGGCGAGGCACCGGCCCGGGTTGCATCGCCGCCGCCGGTAGCGGGACCTTGGGCGCCGGTACGGTGGGCCGGTAGTGATCGGAGAGCGGCAGCGGGTGTTTGGTCGGCTTGGACGACTCCATGGGGTCGTCGCCGGACCCGTCCCTCTCGCTACCTCCGGACATCGGCAGACCGAGAGGATCGCAGAGGTTTGTCGGCAGGGCCAGATGACGGGAGCGCAGTTGCGCTCAGGGCTCTCCGAGGAGATCGACCAGGGTCGGGTGGATCTTGCCGTTTGTCGCGACCAGATGCCCCTCCGCGAGCCTCG
Organism: Polyangiaceae bacterium; assembly: GCA_015075635.1. Classification (NCBI taxonomy): domain Bacteria; kingdom Pseudomonadati; phylum Myxococcota; order Polyangiales; family Polyangiaceae; species Polyangiaceae bacterium. The sequence goes on along the minus strand of JABTUA010000002.1, from coordinate 664,852 downwards.
GCGCGCCGCCGTTCAGGTGGGACAGTTGCCCACCTGCAGCGAGCACGATGGCCGAGCCCCCAGCCAGATCCCAGGGGTTCAGCCGGCGCTCCCAGTAGCCGTCGTAGGTCCCGTCGGCGACCCAGCACAGGTCCAGGGCGGCCGCACCGCAGCGGCGGACTCCGTGGCAGCGCTTCTTCACCCGGGCGAACGCCGCGAAGTTGTTGTCGGGCTCGCGCTCGCGCTCGCGCGGGAAGCCCGTGGCGAGCAACGAATGCTCGAGCGTCTCGGTGGCGCTCACCCGGCACGGCTCGCCGTTGCGGAACGCGGGGCCGCCGCGGTGGCCCGACCACTCGAGGCCGAGGGCCGGAGCAACCACGGCGCCGGCGAGCGGCGTCTCCCCCTCCATCACGCCGATGCTCACGCCCCAGACCGGGTGGCCGTGCGCGTAGTTGGTGGTGCCGTCGATGGGGTCGCAGTACCAGACGCGCTCGGCTCCGCGCTCGCCGCCCTCTTCTTCGCCCACGATCGGCAGCTCCGGAGTGAGCTCGGAGAGGCGCGCGCGGATCAGTCGCTCCGAGGCCAGATCGAACTCGGTGACCAGATCGCGCAAGCCCTTCTCGGCCACGTCCATGCGCTGGCGGAAGCCGCTCAGGGCGAGCGCGCCGGCTTCGCGCGCCACTTCCAGCGCGATTCGGCCGAGCTCGCTCGGCGTCACGCTGCTTTGCCGTGGCACTTCTTGAATTTCTTGCCGCTGCCGCAGTGGCAAGGATCGTTGCGCCCGATGCGTGGCCCCTCGTTCTTGATCGGGGGTCCGGCGATCTGCTCGGCGTCGGCGAACAGCCACTTGCCTTCGTGCTTCTCGAACTTGGCGCGCTCGCGGTGCTCGAGCGTGACGTTCTTGATCTTGTAGCGTGCGACGAACTCGACACTACCCTTGTCGTCGCTCGCCCCGCCGCCCTCGGTGCCGAGCACCTCGAGCCCTAGCCACTTGCTGTTCTTGCTCCAGGCCTCGGTCTGCGCCCGGTCCACGTCCTTGCCGGCCTCGGGGGTGTGCGACTTCAGGATGAAGTCCACCTCGCCCAGGGCGTAGGCGGCGTAGCGCGCGCGCATCAGCGCTTCGGCGCTCTCCGCGGACTTCTCCCCCTTGATGATGGGCAAGCAGTGGGTCTCGGTGGACTCGCCAATTCCACAAACGCAGGGCACGGGGTTCTCCTTTGACCGCGCCGGGACCGGCTGCGGTTGGCCGCGTGAATGCCACCGAATGGCGCTACGGACAAGCGCCCCGTCGTGTTAAAGGCGGGCGGTAGGGAGGAAGCAGCATGAGCAAGACCCCGATCGACGTCCGCGTCCATGCGCGCGGCACGCTGCACGGCGATCAGCCCAGCGAGGACCCGAGCACCACGGCGCGCTGCGACCTGTGCGGCAGCGAGGCCGACGCGGTGGCCTCGGTCTCCGCCGGCAGCTTCGCCTGCAAGATCTGCCTCCGGGAGCGGCTGGAGTCGATCACGGTGGGCCTGTTCATGTTCAAGGGCTCCGCGGGCAAGGGTCTGCCCTGGGGCAAGATAAGTGGGTAGAGTCAGGACGATGGCGAAGCCGATACCCACCGATCGGAGCGAGAGCGTCTTCTCCGACTACAAGCACGAGTACACGCCGCACCAGGCGGCCGTGGAAGCGAACCGCTGCCTGTATTGCTCGGACGCCCCCTGCACCAAGGCGTGCCCGACGCACATCGACGTGCCGGAGTTCATCCGCAAGATCGCCACCGGCAACGTCAAGGGCTCGGCGCGCACCATCTTCGACTCGAACATCCTGGGCATGAGCTGCGCGCGGGTGTGCCCGGTCGAGGTCTTGTGCGTCGGCGACTGCGTCTACAACACCATGGGCGTGCCGCCGATCCAGATCGGCAAGCTCCAGCGCTTCGCCACCGACCAGGCCTTCGAGAAGGGTTGGCGCTTCTTCGAGGCCGGCCCGCCCACGGGCAAGAGCGTGGGCCTGATCGGCGCCGGCCCTGCGTCGCTCGCCGCCGCACACGAGCTCAGGCGCCTGGGTCATGCCTGCACCATCTACGAGAAGCGGCAGGTCATCGGCGGCCTCAACACCACCGGCGTCGCGCCCTACAAGATGCGCGCGGACCGCTCGCTGGAGGAGGTCGAGTGGGTGCTCGGCATCGGCGGCGTCGAGGTGAAGACGGGCGTCGAGATCGGCACAGACATCTCCTTCGAGGAGCTGGAAAAGAAGCACGACGCGGTGTTCGTCGGCGTCGGGCTCGGACCGGACACGCGGCTCGGCGTGCCGGGCGAAGAGCTGCCGGGCGTCCACGGCGCCGTGGCGCTGATCGAGCGCTTGAAGCTGGAGAAGCTCCCGCTCGCGGGCGTGAAGAGCGCCTTGGTGATCGGCGGCGGCAACACCGCCATCGACGGGGTGCGCGAGCTCGCTGGCCTCGGCGTTCCGAGCGTGAGCCTGGTCTACCGCGGCACCGAGGCCAAGATGCCGGGCTACCGGCACGAGTGGCTGGCCGCGCGCGAGGTCGGGGTCTCCGCGCTGTTCCAGGCGGTGCCCGTCGCCTTCGAAGGCAACGGCAAGGTCGAGCGGGCGCGCCTCGTTCGCACCGACGCGCAAAAGAAGCCCATCGCCGGCAGCGAGTTCACGGTGGACGCCGAGCTGGTCCTGCTCGCCATCGGGCAGTCCACGCTCGGGCAGCTGCTCGCCGGTCTGCCCGGCATCGTCGTCGACAAGGGCCGCGTCACGACCGACGAGCACGGCGCCACCGGGCGCAAGGGTTGGTACGCCGGCGGCGACTGCCGGAACGGCGGCAAGGAAGTGGTGAACGCCGCCGCCGAGGGCAAAGCCGCGGCTGCCGCCATTCACCGTCAGCTGGGAGGCAAAGATGCCTGATCTGTCCACGAACTGCGCGGGCATCCGCTCGCCGAACCCGTTCTGGCTCGCCTCGGCGCCGCCGGCGAACTCTGGGGCTCAGGTGCAGCGAGCGTTCGACGCCGGCTGGGGCGGGGCGGTGTGGAAGACGCTGGGTCAACCGATCCAGAACGTGTCCAGCCGCTTCGGCGCCATCAACTACTCCGGCACGCGCGCCATCGGCTTCAACAACATCGAGCTCATCACGGACCGCCCGCTGGAGACGAACTTCCGGGAGATCTACGAGACCAAGAAGAAGTACCCGAAGAACGCCGTGGTCGTCTCGCTCATGGTCGAGACGCAGGAAGAGTGGAAGGACATCATCAAGCGCTCCATCGACGCGGGCGCCGACGGCCTGGAGCTCAATTTCGGCTGTCCGCACGGCATGTGCGAGCGCGGCATGGGCTCCGCCGTGGGGCAGGAGCCGCGGGTCAACGAGCGCATCACGGCCTGGGCCGTCGAGTACTCCACGGTCCCCGTGCTGGTGAAGCTCACCCCCAACGTGTCGGACATCTTGCCGCACGGCCTGGCCGCTCAGAAGGGCGGCGCCCACGGCGTCTCGCTCATCAACACCATCAAGAGCATCATCTCCGTGGACATCGACCGCTTCGTGCCCGAGCCGCGCGTCGGCGGCCAGAGCACCAACGGCGGCTACTGCGGCGCCGCGGTCAAGCCCATCGCGCTCCACATGCTGGCGCGCCTGACGCGCTCCGGCGACTTCAAGATCCCGGTCAGCGGCATCGGCGGCATCACCAACTGGCGCGACGCCGTGGAGTTCATGCTGCTCGGCGCCTCCAGCGTGCAGGTGTGCACGGAGGTCATGCTGAAGGGCTACCGCATCGTCGAGGACATGATCGAGGGCCTCGACGAGTACATGGCGACGCACGGCTTCCAGACGTTGGATCAGCTCGTGGGCAAGGCCGTGCCGGCGTATTCGGAGTGGGGCGACCTCGATCTGAACTACGAGACCATCGCCAAGATCGACGCCAAGAAGTGCATCGGCTGCCAGCTCTGCGTCGTCGCCTGCCACGACGGCGCCCACCAGTGCATCCACCCGGCGAAGGAAGGCAACGGCGACCCTGCCACTCGGGTGCCCATCGTGGACGAGAGCGAGTGCGTCGGCTGCAACCTGTGCAAGATCGTGTGCCCGGTGCCCGACTGCATCAGCATGGTCCCCGTGGACAACGGCTTCGCGCCCGCGACCTGGAACCAGCACGTCACCGAGGGCGCGAAGCTACGGCCCAAAAAGGGCGCGCACTGAGGGTTTTTCCGCACCACTGAACCCAGGCGCGCAGGGCGGCGGGGCGCGGCGAGGGGCCCGCACTTGGCGGAGAGGTGCGGCGCGCGGACGCGCATGCGCGCTCTGAACCAGGGGTGCGCGGGCGAGGGCGTGGGCGAGTGATCTCACAGAGTCCCGAATTCTCACAGAGTCCCGAATTCCAACCTAAACGGAACACGAAGATCGCATAAGACACGATCCGTCAACTTCTGCCGCCCCATCACGACGTGCAGTTTCGCATGATCGCTTTGCTCGGGCTAGCCTCCTTCGTGGTGAAGGAGTTCGAGGAGTATCTTCGCTGCGGACGGCTGGAGCGGGGCGTCTGCATCTGGTCTGCCGCAAATGCGGGTACTCCGAGCTGGTGGCGCTGAGCTGCAAGAGGAGGGGATTCTGCCCCTCCTGCCTCGGTCGTCGGATGGCGGACACCGCCGTCCACTTGGAGCAGAGCGTCCTGCCGCGCGTGCCCATCCGCCACTGGATCTGCTCGTTGCCGTGGGGCCTGCGCGCGCTACTCGGTTACGACCGAAAGCTCTGTTCTGAGGTAATGAGCGCGTTCATGGCGGAGGTGGACCGCTCGCTACGCTGGCGCGCGAAGCGCGAGCTTGGCCTCGCGAGCGTCGCAGACGCACACACCGGCGCGGTGGTCGCGGTGCAGCGCACGGACGCGCGCTCCGGCTCAACGTTCACTGCCACGCTCTGGTGCTCGACGGTGTCTACGTTCACGAAAATGGCGACCCTCGTGCGCCGCTCGAGTTCCGCGAGCTGGTCGCGCCCACGCAGGCCGACATCGCCGAGGTCGCCGCGCGCACCGCCGTTCGGGTCGAGAAGATCCTGCGAGCGCACGGCAAGAGTCTCGAGCCCGAGCTCGCGGACGACACGCCGCCCGAGCTCGCCCTCGACGAGCCCGGCCTTGCTGCGTGCTACGCCGCCGCCGCGCAGGGCCTCTCCGTGAGCGGCGACCGAGCCGGCCAGCCGCCCCTCCGACTCATCGCGTCGCCGGAGCCACCCGCGCACCCTCGCGCCATCGACGTGACCGACCAGCCCGTCGCCGAGGTCCGCGGCATCAACATCCACGCCGCTCAGGTCGTGGACGGCCGGGATCGCCGGAGAGTGGAGCGGCTCTGCGAGTACATCACCCGCCCTCCCGTCCCGCAGGACCGCCTCGAGCGCCGCGCGGACGGCAAGCTCGAGCTCGGCTTCAAGCGGGCGTGGCGGGACGGCACGCGCGCGCTGGTGTTCGAGCCCGCGGACCTCATCCCGCGGCTCGTCGCTGCCGTGCCCCCGCCGCGCTTCCATTTGCTCCGCTACTTCGGCGTGCTCTCGAGCCACTCCGCGCGCCGGCGTTTCGTCGTGCCTCGGCCGCTGGCCGATTCGACGGCGAACAAGCCCGCGCCCGCGTGCGGCGATCAGCTCGAGCTGCTCGGCGACACGGACGACGCGCCGGCGCCGCGCAAGCGGTGGGCCTGGCTCCTCGCCCACGTCTTCGCGGCCGACGTCGAGACCTGCCCGCGCTGCTCCGGACCCATGCGCTGGGCTGAGGTCGCCAACACCCGCGCCCAGATCACCCGCTTGCTAGCGGAGCATGGCCTCGGGCCCAGGGCGCCTCCTGCGACCCGCGTCGGCGCTCGGGTGCCCGAGCAGTTGATGTTGGGGTTCGGGGAGGGGTGAGGCGTCGGGGAGCGTCGCGCCGAAGGCGGAGGTCTGTCCTGCGCAGGGCGCATCGCCGACAATCTCCGCCGAATCACGCCTGCCGGCCGTCCCGCGGGGTTCGCGGGCAGCACTCGACCCGACCATCGACGCCGCGTACCCTTGGACTCGGTGGAATTTGGCAGTTCGTTTGCCCTACGCGCTTCAAGTCGACCGATGGAACCCCTGGGCGGGGCCGTTCCGGACAGGGAACCGACCATGACGCTACTTGCCTACTGGAGGGGGACGAATCAAGCCGTTCGAATCCTCCAGGGGAATCGTGTCGCGGAAGTAGACGAAGTAGAGCACTCCGTTCTGTCTCACCGGCAACACGTAGGGGTCGCCGTCGAACAGGAGATAGTCCCCGGCAATCACACGTTCACGCTCTTTTCTCAACTCTGCCAAAAGGCCAGGCTCCGAAACGAGTAAGCCAGGGTCGTCCTGCTCAAGCTGGTAACCCTGCGGATAGCTCAACGCCGTGGGCGCCAGATCGATGCTCAGTGTCGTCGTCGGTCGCTTCGAGTCGTCCAGGCTGGGCGGGACTGTGATCGCAGCGAACCGCACGGGCGTCTCGACTGCGGTCCCTTTGGGCCAAAGGTCGTCGACCCAAGCTTGCGTCTTCTTGCCCAGCGCAGGGATGATCTGTCCGGGTTGATCGGGCGCGTTGCAGCTGTGCGACCAGTGCAGGAGCGCCCCCTTGCGCCAGAGGAATACGGTTGGTGCATCGCACCATCCGCCGACCTCGTGCCGGTCAGACCAGCTCGAAAGATCCAGGTCGGCGGAAAGCGAGGTGGCTTGTTCGGGGGAGAGCACGCCCGTATGTGTCGCCTGCCACCAGCCTCGCATTTCCTTCGAACCGAAGGTCCAATACCGACACGTGCCGTCGATAACGAGATAGAAGAATCCATTCTGCGTGAGCAGCGGGGTCCCGAGCACCATCTGACCGCCACCCAACACCTGGTAACCGAAACGAAGGTCGGGACTCCCGTCGCACAGCTCGTACGCCGAAGCGTCCACAGCGCTGTCGACGCCCCCACCGCCGGCTGTGCCCCCGGACCCTTCTCCGGTCGTGTCCGAAGTCGATTCTCCGCAGCTCGCGAGCATCATTACGACCAGTGGTGTTGCCCACAGGCGCTGTAGCTCTTCGCGAAACGTGCTCATTTCCGAGTGCCCCTGAAGTTTGACACGATAGTGATTGCCGCGCCTTACGGGCTCGCAGCGCCTTCGGACGAGCAGAATGATCGAAGCTCGGCCTTGCCCCTCGGGTCTGGTGATAGCCCGCTCAGCATGCAGACGGATCCTGAACCGCAGTCCCGATAGCTCCGGCAAGACACACGCGAGGTGTCCAAGCAATGGTCGAGCACGCAGCTCTCGTGGCGCCCGCAGTCCGTGTCGGATGTGCAAGCACCACACACGCCGGCGACGCACGCAAGCGCGAGCCCGCAGAAGTCCTCACAGAGTCCCGAATTCTCACAGAGTCCCGAATTCCAACCTAAACGGAACACGAAGATCGCATAAGACACGATCCGTCAACTTCTGCCGCCCCATCACGACGTGCAGTTTCGCATGATCGCTTTGCTCGGGCTATGGGCGGGCGCACCCAGAGCGCGAGCGCGACCGTGGGCGCCAAGGTCTGGCTCGCCGATCCCGACTACAGCGGCCCCTTCGAGCTCCGGGTGTTCCACGGCACCCTGGGCGGCAAGGTCGAGATCGCCGCCGAGCAGAAGAACCTCTCCGCCGGCCGGCACGTGTTCGAGCTCGACCTCGCAGCCCCCGGCGAGCACTTCTTCTAGGTCGAGGTGCTCGAGCTCGACGTCGACCGCGCGGCTTGGACGGCGCCGATCTGGATCGAGCGCATCTAACGCGCCTGGGCGCCACCGCAGAGGCCCGCCAGCGGCGCCGTGCGGCCAAGGCAGCCGCGATCCAGGCCAGAAGGTCAGTTCCGGAGCGCGGAGGCGTCACTTCGAACGCGCACCCGCCGCCCGGCTGGAGGTCCGTAGAGCGTCGAGGCGTCACGGGCGCGCGCTGTGCCTGACGCTGGGCTGTGCAACGACCACACCGCCGGCTCCGGCTGGCAGCGGTCTTCGTACACGCGCGGCTCGTAGTGGTCCTCGCCCGAGGCGTCCTTCCATTTGAAGGTGAGCGGAAGGGTCGCTTGAGCTCCGTCGTTCGGGGACACGACCTCGAGCGCACCGGTCAGCTCGAAGCTGCCTCATCGTGCCGACGACCTGCTGCACCTGTGGCGTCCTCCCCGCCTCGATCGCGACCGCCGTGAACCAGCCCTCGGTCGAGAACGGCAACCCGTACGGCCGGCCCCAGACCGGTTGCCCCCTCTGCGCCGGCTTCCCGAATCCGGAGCTTTCGGCGGTTTGTTCCAGCGGTCGCTGCCGAGTGAAGGAGACGATCGATCCCTGCGCTCCGAAGGGGCACCCTCGCCAGGCAATGCCCGACCCCGGAGGTATGCCGTGAGCCCCAAGGCAGTGGTCCTCGTCGCGCTCGTCGCCGCGCTCTCGGCGTGTGAGCGGCCCGCGGCCCCAGAGCACCCGGAGGCCTCGAAGGCGCCCAGCGAATCGCCCAGCGCGCCGCCCAAGGCGCGCGCTCTCGCCGATGCGTGCGAGAAGGGGGAAGCCACCAGCTGTCTCGCCCTCGGCGTGGCGTACTCCGACGCCGCGCTGGGGCTTCCGCACGACGAGACGCGCGCCGCAGACTTCTACGAGAGAGCGTGCGACCTGGGAGACATTCGCGGCTGCAACAACCTGGCCGTGATGTTCGAGAAGGGGCAAGGCCGGCCCGTGGACGCGAAGCGCGCGTTCCAGCTGTACACGAAGAACTGCGACGCGAAGCACGCGCTCGCCTGCAAGAACGTCGGACGCTGCCACCGCGACGGGCTCGGTGTGCCCGCCGACGCCGCGAAGGCGAAGGCCGCGTTTCAGAAGGCGGTCGAGCTCTCGAAGGCGGAGTGCGCGCGCGGAGTGGCCGAAGGCTGCTCGAACATCGGGTTCACCTACCGCGCTGGGAACGAGGGCCTCCCCAAGGACGAGACGCGCGCGGTGGAGTACCTCGAGCGCGCGTGCAAGATGGGCTATCGAGCCGTCTGCTCGCGCGTGCATCCACGCTGACGGCTCGCCGGGGAACGTCGTCGCCCGAGGCGTCCAGATCCTCTATCCTCGCCGGATGCTGCGTCGCTCCCGCTTGGCGCTCGCGTTCACGCTGGTCGCGAGCCTCGGGGCCACGGCCCGAGCCGAGCCCAGCTGGTCGCACCTCGGCCCGGTCCTGGATGGGCGGCAGTTCGACGCGGTGCGCGGGCCGAGCGGCAACGTGCACGTGATAGCGAGCGAATACGCCGAGCTCACGGCCGCGGGGGCGGTCGTGCTCACCGAGCCCGAGGGGGACGGGCGCCAGGGCGGGCTCGACTTCCCGCCGGCCATCGCGGTCGGCCCCGACGGCGCCGTGCACATCGTCACGCGGCATGGCGGCTCCTTCGCGGATGGCCACGACATCCGCTATCGGCGGCGCAGCGCCTCGGGGAGCTGGGACGTGGACGTGCTCCTGGGCAGCCCCGTCGCGCGCAACTACGTGGTGGCGGTCACGGCCGTGAGCTCCCTCTCGCTCGCGCTCAGCTCACAGGCCGGCGCGAACGTGTGGGGCGACCTGCACCTGTGGTCCGCGTCGGCCACACCGTCGCAGCTCGGGAGCCTCGCGGATCTCTGGCGCGCGGACGCGGATGCGCGGCTGCGGGCGCACGGCGAGCGCATCGCGCTGGTCGCGGGCAAGCCGGATCCCGACGGCAGCGCGAGCATCGCGTTCGCCGACGGCGGCGGCAACGTGGTGGGAGACTTCGGCGCGAGCGTCGTGACGCATCAGGCCGGCAGCGGCCGGCGCGGCTTTCCGGACGTGTGGTTCGATCAGAACGGCCACGCACACTTCGTGTACGGCGCCGAGCAGCAGCTCTACTACAACCGCTACGACGCGAAGGGAGCGGCGGTGTTCGCCTCCGACGTGCGCGTGTTCGACGGGCTCGGCACCTGGCACCTGTCCACGGGGCTCGGCGCGGTGGCGGCGTCCGACGACGGCGCTACGGTGCTCGCCGTGGCGCTGGTCACGAACGGGTCGCAGGAAGCCAGTGACTCGCAGCTCGTGTGGTCGGCGTCCACCGACGGCGGCGCGACGTGGACCGCACAAGCGACCGTGGGCAAGCAGACGCACGGCGGCGAGGGTCGCGCGCGGCCGCGGCTGGTCGGCCTGGGCAGCGCGTTCATGCTGCTGTTCAACTCGACCGCTGGCCAGAAGCTCGAGGTCTCCCTCGCCAGCGGGTTCGAACCGCCCGGCGCCGACGCAGGCGGAGCAGGCGGCGCGCCCGGCGGGGGCGGTTCCGGCGGGGCCGTCTCGAGCGGCGGCTCACCCGCATCCGGCGGCGCCCCTCAGACCCCCAGCGGCGAGGTCATCGAGGCCGACGACGGCTGCGGGTGCCGGGTCGCCGGCGCGCCAGCGCGGCTCAGCGGGGTCTGGCTGCTGGCGGTCGCGTTCCTTCTCTGCAGGCGCCAACAAAAGCTTTGAATTACAAGTTGTTACACTGACAGGGCCCGATTTCGCTTGCGGGTGTGCTTATGTAGGTGTACTCACCACATCAGGTCACATCCACCCCGGAGTCGAGGACGTCATGAAGATCAACCGTTCGCTCGTTGGGCTCATCGGCATCGGTTCCGCGCTCGCCATGGCGTGCGCCGCGGAGAGCGCAGAGCCCGGCGGCCCGGGGACGCAGACCATCGACGAGGGGGATCTGGTCAAGCCCGAGGACGGCAAGGCCGACGCGAGCCACATGGCCGTCTTCCTCGAGCTCGAGTTCGACGGTGAGGTCCTGGTCTCGAACACCTGGAACACCAAGCGCGCGATCGAAGACCAGCTGCTCTACACCATCGGCCTGCTCAACGGAGAGAGCTCCGTGGGCCGGCTCGACAAGGTCCAGCTCACGAACATCCAGACCGCGCCCGCCGCCGGGGGCAAGACCCTCGTCACCTACCACGCGAAGCTGCCCGTCGCGTGGGGCAAGAAGAACGCGGTGCCGACGACCTACACGCTTCGCCTGCCCAAGGACGGGACGTACGAGGGCTACGAGGCCTTCACGGAGAAGTACAGCCACGACTGCGTGGACTGGGGCGCGCACGACGTGACCGCCGGGAGCATGTGGTACTACTACCGGCCGAAGGCGACGCGCTGCAACCTGGCGGCGGAGGACATCGCGGAGGTGACGGCGGAGGTTCGTCCCTCCGGCACGCAGACCACTGGCAAGTACCCCGAGTACGACAAGGTCTGGCAAGACGACGCGCTCGAGGTCGTGGCCATCTACGGCAAGTACGACGACGGTGCGACCACCAGCAGCGACGCCGGCATCGCTGCCTACAACGAGTTCGTCGCCGCGATGAAGTCACGGCTCGGGAGCCACGGCCTCACCACGACGCCGGAGACCATCCCGTCCAGCCCGGGCGTCGGCGTGCCGGACATCACCTTCGCCGCGACGCTCGCCGACGGCAAGAAGGTCAAGGTCACGGCGCTGCTCGTGGACAACGTGCGCACCGCCGGCGCCACGTTCGACCAGCGCTACGCGGGCCTCACCCCGACCGCGGACTACATCGTCTACAACGGTCACGCGGGCCTCGGCGCCAACGTGCGCGCTCTGGCGCAGAAGGGCGAGTGGAAGGCCGGTCAGTACGCCCTCGTGTTCATGAACGGCTGCGACACCTACGCTTACGTGGACTCGGCGCTCTGGGACGCGCACGCAGCGGTGAACCCGGACGACGCGACCGGCACCAAGTACCTCGACCTGGTCACCAACGCGATGCCCTCGTACTTCAGCAACATGCCGGAGGCGACCATGGCGATCTTCGACGGCCTCTTGAAGCACGCCGAGCCGGCGACCTTCGAGGGGATCTTCAAGAACGTCTCGAGCAGCCAGATCATCCTGGTCAGCGGCGAAGAGGACAACGCGTTCGTCCCCGGCGGCGGCGGCGGTGGTCAGCCGGAGGAGTGGGGCGGCATGAGCGAGTCCAAGAGCGTCGCCAAGAACGCCGAGGAGCGCTTCGAGACCCCGACGCTCGCCGCAGGTCGCTACGTGTTCAAGATGACGGGCAGCGGCGACGCCGACCTCTACGTGCGCGTCGGCTCGGCTCCGACCAAGACGCTCTACGACTGCCGCCCCTACAAGTACGGCAGCAAGGAGAGCTGCGCGGTGGAGATCACGACGCCGGCTCCGGTGCACGTCATGGTGCGCGGCTGGGCCGCCAGCTCGCAGGTCACCTTGACCGGCGCGAAGGAGTGAGCGCCCGCAGCGTGAGCGCCGCGTAGCGCCGGCCTTCCCACCCCTGGACGAGCCGCCGACCCGAGTTGGCGGTTCGTCGCGCGCAGCGGAGCTCGAATATTCCTGCCGCTGTGGAACTGCCCCGACGCCGGGGAGCAACGCGCGCACAAGCACGTACACCAGGGCATGCTGTCCTCTCGGCACCTGGCTCCGTGGCTCGTCGCGCTCCTGGCTCTGCTGACGCTCTTCGGCTGCTCCGCAGACCGTGGCGCCGGCGGGCTGGGCGAGCCCGGAGGGGGCACCGCTCCGGATCTGCGTCCGGCGGAGCGGGTGGTCGCGACCGTGCTCATGGCAGGAGACGAGCTGACCCTGGTCGGGTTGCGCCCGACCCACGACAACGAGCTGCCGCCGCCCCAGGTCCTCGAGCCGTCGCTGCGCTGGGAGCTCACGGACGCCTCGGGCAAGGTCGTGGAGTCGGGGTCGCTGACCGTTCCCGTCGTCACCCTCGCCGAGCTGGACGAAAACGGTAAGCCCGCGCCGGAGACGACGACGGCGGGCGCGGCGCTGTTCGAGCTGGAGCTGCCGAACATCGGCGGCACGCTCACCCTGTCGAACCCCGGGGCGACCGGGACCAGCCCGCAGTCCTGGGGCGGCCTGAAGAAAGCGCTGAAGGTCTTCATCGAGAAGCTGGTGGGGCTCTTCAAGTTCAAGGGCTCGTCGGGGAGCAGCGGGAGCGGCGGCGGTACGAGCGCGGGAGGCGGCACGAGCGCGGGTGGCGCTGGCGCGGGCGGCGGCACGAGCGCGGGTGGCGCTGGCGCGGGTGGCGCTGGCGCGGGTGGCGCCGGCGGCGGGAGCTCGGGGGTCGAGGCCGGACCGCTCGTGCAGATCGTGAAGCCGGCGACGAGCTGCGTCGGAATGACGCTCCTGGTGGTCGCCGAGGGCTACACGGCGAAGGAAGCCGCGAAGTTCGAGGCCGACGCCGAGCAGATCATCGGCGCCATCAGCGCTCACGCCGGATACCAAGAGCACTGGAAGGACGTGGCGATCTACCGGAAGTTCTTCGCGTCGAAGGAGTCCGGGATCTCGGATCCGGGGGCCGGCATCGTGCGCGACACGGCCTTCCGCGTGGAGCACCACCCGGTGGTGCACCGGTCCATCGCGTCCGCAGCCGACGTCTCGCCCGAGGTGACCGCCGAGCTCTCCGCCGCCAAGAACGAGATCAAGGCCGACGCGGTGCTCTACATCGCGAACATCAGCGAGTGGGCGGGAGCAGCTCGCCCCTGGAACCGCGAGGGCTTCGTGGCGGCGCACCCGCAGGCGGGTCTGATCATGTCCCACGAGATCGCGCACGCGCTCTTCGATCTGGCCGACGAATACGACGAGGGCACCTGCGACCCCGCGAGCTCGTTCCAGGGCGCGAACGTGTCCGTGGGACTCGACGCCATCCCCTGGTCGGCTCAGCTCAGCAAAGGAGTCGCGTTGCCGACGACCGGCGGCGACGCGAACACCATCGGGGCCTACGAGGGCGCCATGTACTGCGCCGCGGGCGTGTACCGCCCCCAGCACACCTGCAAGATGCGGGACGCTGCCGTCGGCTTCTGCAAGGTCTGCTTGTCGCTGATCGACGCGCGCTTCAAGGCGCGCACCGCGGCCTGCAACCAAGGCAGCTGCGAGCACAGCGAGTGCGAAGCGGGTGGCGCGCTCACCAAGGCCTGCAGCCCGTGCAGCTCCGCCGTGTGCAGCCAGAAGCCCGAGTGCTGCGACCCCGCCAAGGGTTGGACGGACGAGTGCGTCGAGCTCGCGAAGAACACCGCCGGCGCTTGTCGCGGCGTCTGCTACGACGGCGCTTCCAGCTGCGGGCACAGCGAGTGCGCTGCGGGCGGGAGCCTGCCCGCGAGCTGCAGCAGCTGCGCGAGCTCCGTCTGCGAGAAGGATCCGTTCTGCTGCAGCGGCAAGTGGGACGCCATCTGCGTGACCGAAGCCCAGCGCGATCCCTACTGCTCGTGCCCTGCGGGCGGTTGAAGCGTCAGCTCGTGCGCAGCAGGCCGCGCCGGGTCAAGACGTAGAGGGCGTGCAGCAGCTCGTGCTCCGGCAGGTGCGCCGCGTCGATCAGCTCCCGAGCAGAGGTCGTGCCCTCCACTCGCGACAGCACGAAGGCGAGCTTCGGCGTGAGGTCGCCGAGCGCCGGGCTCTGCGCGCGGCTGAAGGAGTGTTCGACGCCGCCGAGCAGCTGCTCGAACAGCTCGCGGATGGCGACCGCGTGCCGCGAATCCGCCGAGCCCTCTTCGACCCGGCGGGCGGCCTCTTCGGCCAAGGTGCCGGCGGCGCTCGGATCGCCGTCCTCGAGCGCGGCGCGCGCGGCGTCGAGCAGGTAGGCGACGCCGTCCGGATCCGTCAGGTGCTTGGGAGGCGTGCGGATGAAGCCCGAGACCGGCCGCTCCTCCGCCGCCAGCGTGGGGCTGGTCGAGCGCGGCGGGCGCAGGGTCGGGCCGGGCGGCGGCGGCGGCTCGCTCCGGAAACCGATGGCGAGCTGCCTCACCTGGCTCGCCTCGGACAGCGCCCAGGCAAAATCGCTGATCTTCGCGAAGCGGCGCTGGGGATCCTTGGCCATGGCGCGGGCCAGGACCACGTCGACGGCTCGTGGGACTCCCGCGAAGCGATCGCCGAGCGTCGGCGTCGGCGAGCTCACCACGTTCGAGAGCGTCTCCGCCACGCTCGGACCGGTGAAAGGGATCTCGCCGCTCAGCATGCGATACACGATGGACGCGAGCGCGAACTGGTCCGTGCGGTGGTCGATCCCGCGGGCCAGCGCTTGCTCCGGGGCCATGTACGACGGTGTGCCCACGACCTCGAGCTCTCGCGTGTAGCTCCGGCTCTTGCCCGGCTGCTTGCTGATGCCGAAGTCGAGCACCTTCACGAACGAGTCGTGACCCCGCGCTGCGACCAGATAGATGTTGGCGGGCTTGAGATCGCGGTGCACCACACCTTGCTCGTGAGCCGTGGCGAGCGCCGAGGCGATCTGCCAGGCGATGGCCACGGCGCGCTCGATGTCCAAGCGCACCTCGCGCTCGAGTCGCGCGCTCAGCGACTCACCGCCCAGGTACTCGAGCACCAGGTAGGGGTCGCCACTCGGAGCGGTGTCGAAGTCGATGACCTGCACGATGTTGGGGTGGTGCAGCTGACTCACCACCTCGGCTTCGCGATGGAACCTGCCGATGGCCTCGGGGTCCGACTTCGCGTGGTTGGCCAAGACCTTGACCACGAAGCGCCGACCCAGGCGCACGTGCTCGGCGAGGAAGAGCGAGCCCATCCCCCCGGTCTCCAGCGTGCCGACGATGCGATAGGTGCCGCCGAGCACCTCGCCGCTCGCGAACGTCGCGACGGATGCTCGGGCGTGGCCGTGGGCGTCGCGGGCGGACATGCGAAGAATCTCCCAGCAACCGACTAGATATCCCGGGAAGGCAGGCGCCCGCTCCGCGAATCCTGCACGCTCGCGCGTTTGGTCGGAGAGGGTGGGTGCCCGCCCGCCGGCACCCTACCGGACAACTACGGGCCGGCACCTTCGACGACGGGAGCTCCGCGTGCCCGGGTGGTCCGTTGCAGCACAGCCGGCCGGACCGAGCGCCGACGTCGTTGCCGAGAGCGGTTCAGCCCGCGCGCGCGACGCCGTTGCGCCCCGCGCGCTTCGCCCGGTAGAGGGCCTGGTCGGCTGCTTCGACCAGCGAGGCCCAGGCAGCATCGTTGCTGTGCACGGTGGCAACGCCGACGCTGACGGTGACGCGGAGGTCGTTCCCGCGCACCGAGAACGGCAGCCGCTCGACGGTGGCGCGGATCCGCTCGGCGAGGATCAGCCCGTTCCTCGAGGTCGTGTCGCGGCACAACACGATGAACTCGTCGCCACCGAAACGCACGAGGGTGTCCGTGGGTCGCAGCAGGCGTTGAATGCTGGCTGCCACGACCCTCAACACGGCATCGCCGAGCAAGTGCCCGCAAGCGTCGTTGAGCGCCTTGAATTCGTCGATATCGAGCAGGAGCAGCGCGAACGAGCACTTGCGCAGACCCGCGTACACCTGCTCGGCCTCGAGCCGGCGCTCGAAGTCACGGCGATTGTAGGCCCCGCTCGTCGGATCGCGGACAGCCGATTCGTACAACCGTTCTGCGGCTTCCTCTTCCTCTCGGGTGGTGAGGTTGAACCTGAGCACGCGATGCGGGCCGATCTGAACGTGATCGCCGTCCTGCAGGCGGACGGGGGAGTCGATCCGCTTGCCGCCGACCCAGGTGCCCAGGTTCGTGTGCAGGTCTTGAACGTAGACCTGACCTTCCACGCGAAAGAACCTCGCGTGGCGGAGCGAAACGCCGGCGTCGGTCAGACGCACGTCTGCGTCGGTGCCGCGGCCGACTACCAGCTCGCCTTCGCCGAGGCGAACCAACCTGCCTGCATCGTCTCCACTCATCAGCGTGAGGGAGGCGCGGTCCCGCACCGAAGCCGTCGTGCCACGAGCGCCGAGCTCGTCGGTCAGCGTGGGCAATTCGTCCCGGTCGCCCCGCTGTCGCACGGCTTGGTCGGCTGCGGACGGCTGGAGCTGATGACTCATCTCGATCACTTCGGCGAAGTGACTGAGGAGTCGCGAAGTCGCGCCCCCCCGGGTCACGATCGACGTCAGCATGAGACGATCCCGCGCAGGGGGCAAGGGCGCGCGTTGACCCAACCCACTCAGTCGCACGACGCGCGTTCTCGTGACTGCTCCGTTCCGGCGCAAGCGCCAGCGAGGGAGTCACTCGCACATGGTCATCTTTCTCGATCGACCACTGGAGAGCGACGATGAGGTGGCCGCGTGCGTTGCGCCGCTACGGCCGCCTTCGGCCGCCCGGGTCGGGCTGAAGCGCTGGGCCCTCCAGGAAACCCCGCGGGGCGGAAGGGGGAAATCCCTCCGAGGTTCCGACCTCGCGGCCGCTGTGTCAGACTTGCCGGATGGGTGTGCGGGTAGCCTTGCTTTCGGCACTGGTCTTGGTCGTCCACGCCTGCGGTGGGGATGAGTTCTCGGATACCTCCAGCGGCGGCGGCGGTACCGGTGCGGCGACCGGCGGTGGCGGCGCCGGCGGCGCCGGCGGCGCCGGCGGCTCGGGTGGAGCTTCGGGCAGCGGCGGCGTCAGCGGTGGGGGCACGAGCGGCGCTTCGGGTGGCGGTGGCGCGAGCGGCTCGGCGGGCGACGCCAGCACCGGAGGCAGCGCGGGCGACGCGGGCACCGACGCCAGCGGGGACGCCGACGCCGGCCCTCCCGCCATCGCGGTGGTGCAGTCCACGCCCGTGAAGCTCACCATGGCGCCAGCTGCGCAAACCTCCGCCATCACCCTGGCGGCGGCACCGGTGGCCGGAAACGCGATCATCGTCGGCGTCAGCTGCATCAGCGACTTTGGCGTGGTGATCGGCGACGGCGGCGGGGCCCTGGTCAACGGCGACTGCCTGATGCCGCCTGGCTCCGTCAGTGACAATCAAGGCAATACTTACACGCAGGTGGTACAGGGCGCGGCGATCACGTCCAGCCATCAAGCGGCTCGGGGCTACATCTTCATCGCCCAGCCCATCGGCGCCCCTAGTGGGTCGTTCACCATCACGGTCGACCCGGAGGGAACCTCCGCCGGGCAAGGGATCGCTTGGGGTGCCATCGAAGTCGCGGGCCTGAGCGCCCCACCGAGTCTCGACGCCACCGGGTACACTGCGTCGGCGAACGGGACGTCCACGACGGCGGCGACCTTCCAGGTCACGACGCAGGCGAACGAGCTCGCCGTTGCGGTCCTGACGATCCGGCACAACGCCGTTTACGCCGGCATCGTCCCGGACAACACCTGGGTCTCACACCAGATCCACCAGGACTCCCTGACCGGACCGCCGGCGCACTCGATGGTCTCGAAGATACAGACCACGACGGGCACGCCCAGCCACACCTGGGCTCACGCGGCCCCGAGCCGCGGCGCTGCTGGCGTCATCGCGACCTTCAAGGGCGCAGCGGCGAACTGAGGCGTCGGGCCGCGAGCCTGGACTTGTGGTCCTTCAACAGGCCGAGCGCGTCCTCGACGTACTTCCGCGACGAGATCCTGTCGTGAAGGTATTCGTCCAGCAAGCTGCTCCACTTCGCGTGTATCTCGCAGCGTGAGCCCGAGTCCTCGCGAACCAGCGGGCAGTCCCGGCATCGTCGGTCCGCGAGCTGGTCGGCCACCACACGTCGCTGCCACGCGACCCGGTAGCGCTGCGCGTGTTCTTCGATCCACTCCAAGGCTCGCTCTTGACGCTGATCGGCCGGGAACCCGTCCACGTAGCGTTCGATGGAGCGGAGCTGTTCTTGCAGAAACTGCTCGTCCGATACGTCGATGTGCTGGACGTCCAGGACGAAGCGCGCGATGAGCGCGAGCATCGGGTCGTCGACGATGAACATGGCAGGCGGGCTCGGAGCCTAGCGCCCGCGCGCGGCTCGGACAATCTCGCGATTGGTCGCCTCTTCGCGCCACGGACCGGGTGAGGCGGTCGCTCTTCGAAGCGATGTCCTGGAAACTCGCGCCGCAGCGGGGCCCGCCGTCACAGCGGGAAGAAGCTGGAGCCCGCTCCGTCGCTGCGCACCAGGTCCAGCACCAACGAGCTCGGATCGTACTCGCTCGGGTGCAGGGCCCAGCTGAACGACTCGACGCTGAGGGCTTCGGCTGGCTCTTCGGAGTCGAGGCTCGGCGCACAGCTGTCTTCGTACTTCACGCGACCCGAGCTCGGATGTGTGCTGAGCTCGCTGGCGGATGCTTCGAGCGCGCCCTCCTCGAACGCGGTGAACCCCGTGGTGCAGCCGCCGCTGGAGTAGTAGCTCTGGAAACCCTTGGTGTAGCTGCCGTCGGCGCGGAACAAGTAGACCAGCCCGGAGCCGTTCGGTTTGCCCCAAGCTCCGGTGGAGGGGTCGTAGGGCGTGCTCGTGTAGCCGCTGCCGGCGTACCAGCTGCCGACGAGCTCCACCGGGACCGAGCCTGGGGCGGAGGCGCCGCCGCCTCCACCGCCGCCAGGCGACTCCCCCGCGCAGCCCGCGACCAGGATCGTCAGGCCAATTGCTACCGCTCCGCCTACGAGTCTCTCGAGCATCAACCGCTCCTTCGAAGACCAGCTCACCACCGAGCCTGGCGCGCCGGGGCTATTCAAGACGCGTGCCTGGGCAAAATCGCGCACGAAGTCAGCTTTCTGCGCCCGTGTCCGCTCGTGAGGCCCGGACATTCGTCCGCGAGCCGGACGAGTGTCCGCACGGCTGGTCTGCTCTCAGCGCTTCGGCCCGCCTCGCGACGGCGCGCGACGGCCGGAGTAGAACGAGCGGCGTGTTCCAAGACGACGTGCTCTCCGCGCTCAGAGGGTCCAGCCCGGGCCATCCGGTTGGCATCGCCCACGTCCTGAACGTCGTCGACGCGCGGCAGCGCCTGGTCTTGACCTGCGACGAGCTCAATCAGGCGCTCTCGGCGCTGATCGCCGCCGGCGAGGCGCAGGAAGTCGGGACTTTCACCTACGCGGCGGGGCGAGGCTCGCGCCCGTTCACGCCGGTCTCTGCCGAGGCGTTCGAGGCCGCCGTCGCCGAGTACCGCCGCGGCTTCGATGCTGCCGCAGCCTGCGACGACGACGACTCGGGGACGGTCGTCAAGCTCTGCTTCGACAGCCGGAGGCGCGCCCCCAGCGACACCGAATTGGATGACTTCACGGACGCGCTCGAAGCGCAGATCGGCGAGGTGGCAGACGTGCTCGGATTCGAGATGGGTCCTGGGGTCGTCGAGCTCTGCGTCTTGGTGGACGAGGGTGAGTCGGCGGAGTCGGTCGCCGCGGCCTGCGCCCTCGCCGCCGGCGCTTGGAGCGCGGTGGACGGCTACCACGTCGAGATCGTGGACCCGGAGGGCAGGACGCGCAGGTTCCCGTGACATCAGGGTGTGCCGTACCTCGCCAGATAGCGCTTCATGCGGAGCTTCTTCAGGGTGGCGTCCGAGCTCATGTAGCGTACGCAGCCGAAGATTGGCCGCTCCGGCGCCCAGGGCCGATCGTACCGACCCAGGCACCAGAAGATCCCGCTGTACGAGTTGGGATCACGCCCGTCCAGGGCGTACTTGTTGTTGAGCTCGATCAGGGTCGAGAGCGCGTCGCGCGGGCTCGGGCTCCACTCCAGGATCTTCTTGCCCCAGAGCATGCGCAGGTAGTTGTGCATCAAGCCGGTCTGGAGCAGCTCGCGCTGCGCCGCGTTCCACACCGGGTCGTGGGTCTCGGCGCGCTCCAGCTCTTCGCGCGAGTAGATACGCGGGCGCGGATCGCGCGCGTGCTTCTCCAGCGTCGCGCGGGCCCAGCTCGGCAGCGACTCGTACTGGTCGAAGTCCGCGCGGTGCGCGCAAAAGTTGTGGCCCAGCTCACGCCAGGTCACGAGCTCGTCGAGGAACGCCTCAGCCTGGGCGCTTTTGCCCCAGAACCCCTCCTTCTGCCCGGCGCTGCGCGGCGAGAGCGCTTCCGGTGTCCAGCCTTCGCGCTCCACCAGCGCCTGCCAGATCTCGTGGACGCCGACGTGACCGAAGTGCAAGTAGGGCGAGAGCCCGCTCCCGGCGTCCAGGTCGGGGTGCCTGCGCTCTTCGTAGCGCGGCAGCTTGTGGTCGATGAAGTCGGCCAGGCGCGCCGCCGCTGCGTTCGCGCCGCCGCGGAGCCGAAGCGGATCGCCAGACCCGTCGAGGAATGGCCTGCCCCAGCGCTCGGTCACGACCGACGGGAGCGCGGCGAGCTTGGGCAAGCCGCGGGCGGCGCGCAGCGGATCGCGTTCGGGCAGCGCCGCGAGCTCTGCGGGCAGGGCCTTCTGGAGGAAGCGCCGGAAGTCCACCGCGCGGGCGAACGCGCCTTCGGTCGCGCGCACGGGCAGGAGCCCGACGCCGTCCACTGCTTCGAGTCGCACCGGGAGCCTAGCCGCCGCGGCCGCGAGCATCCGAGGCTGGAAGAATCCGGCCTGCTCGTCGCTGACGACCAGCGAGGCTCGCGCGGCGAGCGCCTCGAGCAGGCCCCGGCCGGCGCCGGCCTCGGGCTCGACCCAGGGGTAGTAGGCCACTCCGGCTCGCGCGCAGCGCTCGGCGTTGTCGCGCATGCCGTCGATGACGAAGGCGCTCAGGCGCTCGCTCGCCCAGGGGTACGCCGCGCGGAGCGGCTCGAAGACCAGGAGCGGCACGCCCAGCTCGCGCGCCCGCTCCACGGCTCGGTCGAGCGCGAAGCTCGAGCGTGTGCGCCGCGCGGCAACCATCCAGTAAAGGACGTAGTCGCCGCGCCCGATCGGCGCGTCGTTCAGCGCCCGGACGCGTCGGGCCGGTACGCTCACCACGCCCTCGCGTGGCTCAGGCCCCGTCGATGCGCACGGGCACCGGCTCGGCCGCCGGCGCCCTGGGCCTGAGCAGCGAGAGCACCACGCCGCCGGTCACGAGCGCGGCGATCACCGCCAGCGACACGGCCGTCGGAATGGGCGCGACGCCGGCGAGCAGGAGCTTGATGCCGACGAAGGTCAAGATGATGGCCAGGGCCGGCTTCAAGTAGTGGAACTTGTGCACGATGCCCGCCAAGAGGAAGTACATCGAGCGCAGGCCGAGGATCGCGAAGATGTTCGAGGTGAAGACGATGAACGGATCGCGCGTCACGGCGAAGATGGCCGGCACCGAGTCCACCGCGAAGATCACGTCGGTGACCTCGACCAGCACCAGCACCGCCAAGAGCGGCGTGGCAAGCCACTTGCCACCTTCGCGGACCAGGAACTTGCTGCCGCGGAGCTCCTTGGTGGCGGGCACCAGCCTCTGGAAGGTGCGGTAGACCCAGCTGTCGGCGGGGTTCTGCTCGGCCTCGGTCTTGGCGAAGAAGAGCTTCGCGCCGGTCAGGACGAGCAAGGCGCCGAAGATGTACATCACGAAGTGGAAGCGCGCGAGCAGCGCGGCGCCGGCTCCGATGAAGATTGCGCGCATCACCAGCGCGCCCAGGATGCCCCAGAACAGCACGCGGTGCTGGTAGGCAGCGGGGATGGAGAAGGCCGCGAAGATGACGACGAAGACGAAGATGTTGTCGACGGACAGCGCCTTCTCGATCAAGTAGCCGGTGGTGAACTCCAGCGCCTTGGCGCCGCCGAACAGCGAGTAGAGGCCGACCGCGAAGACTCCCGACATGGCGACCCAGACGGCGCTCCAGATCCCCGCCTCGCGCATCGACACCTCGTGCGGGCGGCGGTGGAAGACGCCGAGGTCGAGCGCCAACATCACCAGCACGAAGACCACGAACCCGAGCCACATCAGCGGGCTGCCGATCGATTGCTGCATCGGCACCGATGTGGGTCAGCGTCGGCCCCGACGCCAATAGATACATTGGGGCCTTCACATAGGTTTTTACAATACTAAGCTCCAGGCCATGGAATGGCTCAACTATCACCACCTGTACTACTTCTGGCTGGCGGCCAAAGAAGGCGGGGTGAGCCGGGCGGCGGAGAAGCTCAGGCTGGCCCAGCCCACCCTCAGCGCCCAGATCCGCGCCCTGGGCGAGAGCCTGGGCGGCGACCTGTTCGAGCGACGCGGCCGCGGGCTGGTGCTGACCGAGCTCGGCACGGTCGTCTACCAGCACGCCGACGAGATCTTCGGCATCGGCCAAGAGCTGCTCGACGCCGTGAAGGGGCGCTCCAGCGGGCGAGTGCAGCGCTTGGTCGTCGGCATCGCCGACGTGCTGCCGAAGCTCGTCGTCTACCGGATGATCGAGCCCGCGTTCCATCTGGAGCACCCGGTGCGCCTGGTGTGTCGCGAAGGACCAGTGGAGCGCCTGGTCGCGGCGCTCGGCAGCCACGAGCTCGATCTGGTGCTCTCCGATTGCCCGCTGTCGCCCAGCTCCGGCACCCGCGCCTTCAACCACCTGCTCGGTGAGAGCGGAACGACCATCTTCGCGGCGCCGCAGCTCGCGGCGAAGATCGGTCGCGGATTCCCCCGCTGCCTCGACGGTGCTCCGTTCGTCATCCCAGGACGGCAAAGCGTGCTGCGCCGTGAGCTCGACGGCTGGCTCGACTCCCACGAGCTTCGTCCCCTGGTGGTCGCGGAGGTGGACGACAGCGCGCTCGCCAAGGTGTTGGGTGAGGCCGGAGTGGGGGCCTTCGTCGGGCCGAGCGCGATGGAGCAAGAGATCTGCGAGCAGTACGCCGTCAGGGTGGTCGGGCGCGTGCCGGCGCTGAAGGAGCGGTACTTCGCCATCAGCCTCGAGCGGCGGATCCGCCACCCGGGGGTGCTCGCGATCTCGTCGGCTGCGCGCGAGCTCCTGTCGGCCTGACGGCGCGCGCGTGACGGCATCCGCCCCTCGCCAGGCTCCGGTCGGAGCTGAGCGCGGGAGTGCATCGGTCATCATAGTAGACATAAATTAGACATGTCCCTTGACACGCGCAATCCGTGCTCCAATAATCTAGACACAATCAAGACATGCCCGCGCAGAACTTCGACATCGCCATCCTCGGCGGCGGCCTCCAAGGCGGCCTGGCAGCCCTTGCCGTCCTCGGGCGAGAGCCGGCAGCTCGGGTCGCGCTGGTCGAGGCGGGACCCCGCCTCGGGGGCAACCACACCTGGTGCTTCCACGCTGGCGACCTCTCGGGCGACGGAGCCGAGCTGGTGGCGCCGCTGGTGGCGGCCCGCTGGGATCGCTACGACGTCTTCTTCCCGAACCGCAGCCGCTCGGTGGACACCGCGTACGCCGCCGTCACCAGCGAGCGCTTCGCGGAGGTGGTGGAGCAGCGCTTCCGCGCGAGCCCGCGCGCGCTGCTCCTCACCCGCTCGCCGGCGGTGGGCATCGACGCGAGGGGCATCGAGCTCGGCGACGGGCGGCGCCTCGAGGCCCAGCTGGTAGTGGACGCGCGGGGCCCCAAGCGGTTCGCGTGCGGCGACCGCGTCGCCTACCAGAAGTTCCTCGGGCTCGAGCTCGAGCTCGACGCGCCGCACGGGCTGACCCACCCCGTCTTGATGGACGCGCGGGTGCCGCAGACCGACGGCTTCCGTTTCTTCTACGTCCTGCCGCTCGACCCGCGGCGCGTGCTGGTCGAGGACACCTATTACTCCGATTCACCCGAGCTGAACGCTCCCGAGCTTCGTGCTCAGGTGCTGGGCTACGCGGCGCGGAGCGGCTTCGCGATCTCGGCGATCGCCCGACAGGAGACCGGCGTGCTGCCCATCCCGGCCCGCTCCATGGGCGCGCCGCGCTCGGAGCTACCCCTGCAGGCGGGCTATGGCGGAGGCTGGTTTCACCCGACTACCGGCTACTCGTTCCCTGCCGCCGTGCGGGTGGCGCTGCACCTCGCGAGCAGCTTCGGCAGGAGCCCGTTCGGACCGGAGTGGCAGCGCCTGTGCCGAGAGCACGGCAAGCAGCAGCGCTTCTTCGCCTTCCTGAATCGGCTGCTCTTCGGCGCGTTTCGGCCGGAGGATCGCTGGAACGTGCTGGAGCGCTTCTACGCGCTGCCCGAGCCGACCATCGCTCGCTTCTACGCCATGAGCACCACCGCGACGGACCGCGCCCGCATCCTGTGCGGCCGGCCGCCCCGCGGTCTGTCCGTACGCCTCGCCTTCGAAACCGGAGCCACAGCATGACGAACACCGCGCTAGTCATCGACCGAAATCCACCCGTCCTCGAGGCGCTCGCAGAGCAGTTCTCGGAAGCGGAGCTCGAACGCGTGCTCGCGCTCGCTGGCGAGAAGCTGCCCTGGGCCGTGTGGGACGAGTCGCTCTACGCTCCCTTGGCGGACTTCTTGTCGCGCCCCGGCAAGGAGTTTCGCGCGCGCCTGGTGGACCTGGCCTGGGAGATGGCCGGACAGCGCGGCGCTCCGCCGCCCGAGCTCAGGCTGGTGGTCGAGGTGCTGCACGCCGGGTCGCTGATCGTGGACGACATCGAGGACGATTCGACCTACCGGCGCGGCGAGCTCGCGTTGCACAAGAAGTGGGGACTGCCGCGGGCGCTGAACGCGGGCTCCTGGCTCTACTTCTGGCCGGACGCCTTGATCGAGCGAATGCAGCTGGCGCCGCCCATCGAGCTCGGGGTGCGGCGGCTGGTGGACCGCACGCTCCTGCGCGCGCACCAGGGCCAGGCTCTGGATCTCTCCACGCGCGTCTTCGACCTGGCCCAGCGCGACGTGCCAAGCGTCGTCAGCGTGACGACGCGCCTCAAGACGGGAGCGCTGATGCAGCTCGGCGCCGAGCTCGGCGCGGTCGCCGCCGGCGCCCCACGCCCCCTGGTCGCGGCGCTCGGCAGCTTCGGGCAGCGGCTCGGCATGGCCCTTCAGATGCTCGACGATCTCGGCGGAATCGTCAGCGAGGCGCGCTGTCACAAAGGCCACGAAGACCTGCTGGGCGGGCGACCCACCTGGCCCTTCGCTTGGGTCGCGCGGGAGCTCGACCCGATGCACTACGCCAAGCTGGTTTTGCTGGCGCGACAGGTTCACCGCCGCGACGCGCACCCGGAGCTCCTCGCCGAGCAGCTGCGCGAGCTGATCGGACGGAGCGGACGCGAGGTGGTGTCGCGCCACCTGGCGCGGGCTTTCGTCGAGTTGGAAGCGGTCGTCGGCCACGTGCCGGCGCTCGCGGACGTGAAGGCAGAGATCGAGTTGCTCGGGAGGAGCTATGGCTGAACGAATTTCTGGAATGCACGCGCGGCCGCGCCGCGCAGCAGTCGTGGGCAGTGGTTTCGGCGGGCTCGCGGCGGCGATTCGCCTGCAAGCGGCGGGGGTCCAGAGCGTGCTCTTCGAGGCGCGGGACAAGCCCGGCGGGCGCGCCTACGTGTACCAGCAAGACGGCTTCACCTTCGACGCCGGTCCCACGGTGATCACGGCTCCGCAGTGCATCGAGGAGCTGTTCCAGCTCACCGGGCGCAACATGGCGGACTACGTGGAGATGCTCCCGGTGACGCCGTTCTACCGGCTTGCCTGGAGCGACGGCGACGCCTTCGACTACGTGGGCGACTCCGAGGCGATGCTGGAGCAGATCCGCGCGCGCAACCCCGCGGACGCCGACGGCTACCTGCGCTTCGTGGACTACACCAAGAAGGTCTTCGAGAAGGGTTACGAGGAGCTCGCAGCGACGCCTTTCTTGCGCTTCTTCGACATGCTGAAGGTGGCGCCGGACCTCGCCATGCTGCGCGCCGATCGCAGCGTGTACGCCACGGTCGCGCGCTTCGTCCAGAACGAGCACGTGCGCCAGGCGCTGTCCTTCCACTCCCTCCTGGTGGGCGGGAATCCCTTCGAGACCAGCTCCATCTACACGCTGATCCACTACCTGGAGCGCAAGTGGGGCGTGTTCTTCCCGCGTGGCGGCACCGGCGCGCTGGTCCAAGCCCTGGTGCGGCTCTACCTGGAGCTCGGCGGCGAGCTCCGTCTCTCCACGCCCGTGCGCGGCATCGAGCTCCGCGAGGAGGCCGGGCGCACCGTACACGTGGTCACGAGCGAGCGCGGGCAGGAGACGTTCGATCTGGTGGTGTCGAACGCCGACCTCCACCACACCTACGCGAAGCTCTATGCCGGCGACGCTCGCGCGGAGCGCACGCGCCAGAAGCTGGAGAAGGCCGACTGGTCGATGAGCCTGTTCGTGCTCTACTTCGGCACCGACAAGAGCTACGACATCGCGCACCACACGGTGGTGTTCGGCCCGCGCTACGAAGGGCTGCTCCGGGACATCTTCGACGGCGACACGCTGCCGGACGACTTCAGCCTCTACCTGCACGCGCCGACCGTGACCGATCCGTCCCTGGCGCCAGCGGGCTGCGGCGCGTATTACGTGCTGTCGCCGGTGCCGCACCTGGGCAACGCGCCCATCGACTGGGAGAAGGAGGCGCCGGCCTACGCCGACAAGATCTTGGGTTCGCTCGAGCGCCTGATGCCGGAGCTGCGCCAGCACGTGGTCACCAAGCGCTGGTTCACCCCCCAGGACTT
Source organism: Polyangiaceae bacterium (assembly GCA_015075635.1). Classification (NCBI taxonomy): domain Bacteria; kingdom Pseudomonadati; phylum Myxococcota; order Polyangiales; family Polyangiaceae; species Polyangiaceae bacterium. Next base: position 637,746 of record JABTUA010000002.1, on the reverse strand, counting down.
CCAGAGCGAGCTCTCGGCCTTCCACGGCTCGGCCTTCTCGGTGGCCCCCAAGCTGACGCAGAGCGCGTGGTTCCGGCCGCACAACCGCGACCCGAAGATCCCCGGGCTCTACATCGTGGGCGCGGGCACGCACCCGGGCGCGGGCCTGCCCGGGGTGATCAACTCGGCGAAGGCCACGCTGGCCGTGATCCTGGAAGATCTCGCCAAGGAGCAGGCGGCGTGAAGGGCGACGCGCTCGCGGTGCTCGAGCACCACAGCAAGAGCTTCGCGCTGGCGGCGCGTCTGCTGCCCGAGGAGCGCCGCCAGGACGCCGCGGTGTTGTACGCCTGGTGCCGCTACGCCGACGATCTGATCGACCTCGGCCGAAGTGACGAGGCGCCGGCGCTGGCCCGGCGCCTGGAGCACGAGCTCGACTCGGTCTACGCCGGGGATGTCCAGGCGAACCCGCTGCTCTCGGCCTTTCAGCAGGTCGTTCGGGCGCGCGGCATCCCCCGCGAATACCCCGCGGAGCTGCTCCGGGGCATGCGCATGGACGCCGAGGGCTTCCGCTACCGGAGCCTGGACGACCTGCTCCTCTACTGCCACCGAGTGGCCGGCGTGGTCGGGCTGATGATGTGCCACGTGCTCGGCGTCTCCGACCCGCGGGCGCTGCGTCACGCAGCCCATCTGGGCATGGGCATGCAGCTCACCAACATCGTGCGCGACGTGCGCGAGGACCGGGGTCGCGGCCGTGTGTACCTGCCCGCCGAGCTCGGCTCCGCGTCCGAGGCGCGCGCGGCGGAGCGGCTGCTCCGCGAGGCCGACCGCTTCTACGACTCGGGTCGGCGCGGCCTCTCGGCGCTGGACGCGCGCAGCGCCTTCGCGGTGCGCACGGCAGGCCTGGTGTACGCCGCCATCGGGCGCGAGATCCGGCGGCGGCGCTTCGACCTCGGGAGCCGCGCGGTGGTGCCGCGCTGGAAGAAGCTGCTCCTGTGCGCCCGCGCCGCGCTGTCCAGCCTGCTGGAGCTCCCCCGCCGCTTGCTCACTCCGCGCGCCCCGCTCCGCGCGCTGCCCATCGCGAGGTACCCCGATGACGTCCTTCCCATCTGAGGTCGTCACCTACGTCGGTCGCATCCGTCAGTTCGAGCGTATCGACTGGAGCGTGTACGTGGGCTGGGTCGGGCTGATGCTCGGCCTGGTCTTCTCCACCGGCGGCTTCTTGCTGTTCGGCCACAGCCGCGGCGTGCGCTACCCCGCGGAGGCCTGGATGGTGCCGTTCGGGGCGGTGATCTTCGCCCTCTCCATCAGCATCGACACCATCGGGCACCGCACCGTGTACCGCGAGGAGATCAGCAAGGCCGAGGGCCTGGTCCACGGCATCACCATCTTCTGCGGCATCGGCAGCTCGGTGCTGCTCGCCGCCGCGTACCACGCGCCTCGTGCCCTGTGGATCCCCGCGATGGTGCTGACCGTGCTGTCGTTCTTCTACAGCATCGTGGACGAGGTCTTCCACTGGCGGCGTTACGCCGGCCGGCACGCCGACCGGGTCGAGATGTGGAGCCACGTCGGCATCTTGATCGGTCACAGCACCATGATGATGGGCTGGTGGAGCTGGTTCTTCGCGGGCTATCCTGGGGTCGCGGAGACCGTTCAGGCGCTCTCTGGGCTGAAATGACCACCGACGACGAAACACCGCGCCATCGCATCGGAGCCGTGGCGCGCCTGACGGGGATCTCGACCCATGCCTTGCGGGTGTGGGAGCGTCGCTACGGCACCCTCAAGCCCCAGCGCTCCGACGGTGGCGATCGCCTCTACAGTGATGGGGACGTGCAGCGCCTGCGCATGATCAAGCGGCTGCTCGGGCTGGGGCACGGCATCGGGGACGTAGCCCGTCTGCCGGCGCCGGAGCTCGCGAAGCTCCTTTCGCTCCACGACGAGCCCAAGAGCGAGCCGGCGCCCGAGCCTGCGCTCGCGCTCGTCGAGCGCTACCTCGAGCACATCGAGCGGCTCGACCTGGCGCTGGCCGAGCAGACCCTGGCGGGCGCGGCGCTGGCGCTGCCGCGACGCGAGCTCATCGACCAGGTGCTGGTGCCGCTGCTCCACGAGCTGGGCTCCCGCTGGCAGGAAGGCGAGCTGCACGTCGCGCACGAACACGCCGCCAGCGCCATGGTGCGGAGCCAGCTCGGCGCGATGCTGCGCCTGTTCGCTCCCGACGGCGGAGCGCCGAGCGCCGTGGCGACCACGCCGTCCGGAGAACACCACGAGCTCGGCGCGCTGATGGCGGCGGTGACCGCGGCCATGAGCGGCTGGCGCAGCCTGTATCTGGGGCCGAACCTGCCCGTGGCCGAGGTCGTCCGGGCGGTGAAGAGCAGCGCCAGCGACGCCGTGCTGCTCTCGTGCGTGAGCCTGGATGGCGCCATCGCCCTGCCGTTCATAGCCGAGCTCGACGCCGCGCTGCCGCCGCACACGACCCTGGTCTTGGGCGGACACTCTGCCCAGAGCCTCACGAGCTTGCCCCGCGGGGTCGTCCGCGTCGCCGATCTGGCGGAGCTCGAGAGCTGGCTCTCCGGGCGAGTCTCGCCCACCACGGGTCGCCGCGCCGGCCGCGGGCGCTGAGCCGAGTCAGTCCGCCGGGAAGTCGAACGAAGCCAGGAGCTCGTCCACCGCGCTGAAGTCGTCCGCCGCCACGGGTAGGAGCGAGGCGCGGTACTCGTCCGCGCTCTCACCCAGGCCGGGCAGCGTCTGAACGCGCAGTCGGCGCCGGCTGACGGGCGGGGGGCGGAGTGTCCGATCGCCGGACGCGTCGCGCACGACCACGGAAGGATCGCGCGGGAGGTCGGGGCTCGAATGCAGAGCTCGGGCAGTCACGTCCCCGGCATCGCTCGCATCGCAGGCCAGGGCCAAGAAATCGGGGCGCCGCGCCCCGAGCAGGGGCCTATTGAAGCGTGGAGTTCACGACCGTGGGCGGGTTCTTCGCGAGCACGAAGATGCCCGGGAAGCCCTGGGTCTCGAACTTGCCGCTCTTGTTGTTGCTCAGGAACGAGTCCTTGATGGTCATCGTCCCGGTCTTGTCGTTGCTGACGAAGAAGATGGCGCCACCGCCCTCGTTCGCGGTGTTGTCCACGATCTTCGTGCCGCACAGCGTGAGGTGGAAGGTGTTGCCGTCGTTGTAGATGGCGCCGCCGCTGCCGCCACCCGGGGTGCCGGCCTTGGCCGGGTTGGCGCCGTTGCCGATGGCCTTGTTGTGGGAGAACAGGCTGTCGATCACGGTGTACGAGACGCCGATGCTGGAGAGGCCGCCGCCGTTCGAGCAGGTGTTGCCGTAGCCCGAAGCGCCGCCGAAGGTGCTGTTCACCACGTACACGGGCAGGCCTTGGTACTGGCTCAGCACGCGCACCGCCGCGCCGCCCACGTCCGGGCCCACGTCGTCGCACACGTTGTTGAAGAAGCGCGAGTTGATGATCTTCACGCGCCCACCGCGCACGAACACCGCGCCGCCACCGCCGCCTTCCTTCGTCTCGCCCTTCGAGTTGCCGTCGACGAAGGTGAGGTTCTGGAGGCTGAGCTGCGGGTGGTCCTGGTTCTGACAGGTCGGGGTCGTCCACTTCTGCGCCTGGTCGCAGGTGTTCTGGTACAGGATGCGCACCTTGCCGCCGCCGGAGAGGGTGACCTTGCCGCCGCCGTCGATGACGATCTTCGGCCCCTTGTCGTTGAAGATCTTCGCCGTCTGGGTCAGCGTGATGGTCACGGGGTCGGCGCCGCAGTTGAAGGTGATGACGCCGCCCTTGGCCACCGCGTCCACGAACGCCTGCGACGTGCAGCTCGCCGCCGTCCCGGTCCCCACTACCGTGGTCGGTGAGGCGACGCTCTCGAGGCCGGCGCCGCTCGGGAGCGGGTCGGAACATTTCCCGTCCGGGTTCCCCGCAGGCGGGCCGTTCTGAGAGCTGGTCGCGCCGCTGCCGCCGGTGCCCGTGGCGCCGCCACCCGCTGGCGCACCGCCGCTGCCGGCCCCGCCGCTCGAGGTCCCGCCGCTCGAGGTCCCGCCGCTGCCCGAGCCGGCGCTGCCGCCAGAGCTGGCTCCACCGCTGCTCGAGCCGGCGCTGCCGCCGCTGCTGGTTCCCCCGCTGTTCGAGCCGCCCGAGCTCGAGCCGCCCGAGCTCGAGCCGCCCGAGCTCGAGCCGCCGGTCCCGCTCGACCCGCCGGCGCCGTCGCCGCCGCAACCGCTGACCACGCCCGCCACCGCCAAGACCGCCCAAGCGCGCCGCATGCTCGACCTCCGGGGGGAAGTATCTCACGACTCGGCGCGTATTGAGGCGGCCCTTGAAGGCGGGCCGGCGCGGTGGGAGCCTCGCCGCGCTGAAAATCGAAGGAATGCCATGAACAAGATCCCCTATCTCGGGCTCGTCGCGCTGATCGGTTTCTCCGCCGCCTGTGGTCCGGGCGGAGCCCCTGGGGCCGGCGGCAGCCGCGAGTCCGGGCAGAGCAAGCTGATGGGCGAGACCTTCGCCGGCAAGAACGCCTGCAACCCCGAGAACCACGAGCGCCCGTTCATCATCGAGTGGGACGCGACGGACATGTCCCAGTTCGAGTCCATCGCGGCGAACGACGTCGTGTTCGTCAAATACGAGGGCTGCAAGCTCACCGTGCTCGACAGCTGCAAGGACGACTCGGTGCGCGGCTCCTTCGGCAGCTACAAGCCGACGGAGTGGACGAGCGGCTCGCTGGAGAAGATGGAGATCAAGAGCGAGGCCGAGCTCTACGCGAACCTGCCCCTCGGCGTCGCCAGCCTGGGCGGTCGGGTCTCCGGCGGCGAGCAGTTCCGCATGGAGTACTACGTCGCCGGCACGCGGAGCTCGACGCGCCCGGCGGTCTACCTCAGCGACGTCAAGAGCACGCCCGGGTGCAAGGGCGCGACGCACTTCGTCTACGGCTACAACCTGGGCGCCTTCGCCCTGGGCTCCGTCACCGACACGACCGCCAGCGCGGAGGCGTCGCTCTACGGCTTCGGCGCCGGCGGCAGCAGCAAGAAGAGCACCAAGGCCGACAAGCAGGGCGGTGACCTCGGGACCTGCAAGAGCGAGACCGCCACCGAGATTCAGGGCTGCAAGGTCCCAATTCGGCTCACCTTGCGCAAGATCGAGACCGGCGAGAACCCCGACAAGACGGCCGCGAAGGCCCCGGAAACCGACGCCTCGCTCAACAAGGCGGCGAAGCTCGAGGCGAAGTTCGAGGCCAAGGGCGAGGCCGGCGAGCGCTTCAAGAGCGCGCAGGCCAAGTTCACCGCCAAAGACGGCAAGGGCTGCCTGGCCGAGCTCGACGCGCACGACAAGCTGAACCCGAAAGACAAGTCCAGCGAGCCGAAGAGCGGCTTCCCCCACTACCTGCGGGCGCAGTGCCTGATGGTCGCCGGCAAGTGCGACGCCGGCAAGGCCATGGCGACCAAGGGCCTCGCGGTCATGCAGGGCGATCAGTCGCCCGAGCAGCTCGACGCCCACGTCGAGGCACTGGCGAAGCTGCACTGCCAGGGCAAGATGAGCGACCGCGACACGCTGCTCCAGGCCATGCACAACCTGACCATGGCGGGCGTGAACAAGAAAGACTTGGCGTACTGCAAGACCAACTGGGAGACCGCCAAACGCCTGTTCAAGACCGTGAAGCCCAAGGACGAAGACGACACGCAGATCGTCCACGGTCCGAAGACGACCTACGTGATGGCCGCGAGCTGCGCGGTGAAGGCTGGCGACTGCGACGCCGCGTACAAGATGTACAAGGAGGGCTACCCGGCCGAGACCCTCAAGAACACCAAGGACGACCTCAAGGAGCAGATCATGCGCTCGGCCTTCGAGGCGTCGAACCAGAAGTGCAAGAAGAAGTGAGGCGCGTGCGGCTCTGGTGCCTAGCTGCGCTCGCGCTCGCCGCTTGCCAGCGGGAGTCGCGGGCGCCGGAGCCGACCGCGAGCGCGACTCCCGGCGAGCCGCAGCAGATAGCTGCGCCCGAGCCGCAGCCCACGGCGGCGCCAGTTGGTCCCGGCACGCCCCTCGGTGACGTGGCGGTCGCGGTCCAGGCCGCCAACCGCAAGATGATGCACGACGACGGCAAGGGCTGCCTCGAAGAGCTCGACAAGCTGAGAGCGCTCGACCCGAAGCTCGAGAGCACGCTCGTGGCCATCCGCGCCCAGTGCGAGATGCTGGCCGGCCGCTGCCAGGCGGGCAAGCAGGCGCTCACCGACTACTACGTGCGCGAGATGAACATGGCGCCGGAGCTGGCCCGGACCAGCGTCGAGGGCGTCGCCAGCATGCGCTGTCGCGGCGGCGACGAGACGGACCGCGATCGCCTGCTGCGCGCGCTGCGCGAGCTCACGGACGGCGCCTACATCACCACGCGGTCCGACTGCGCCGCGAACGTGAAGCGGGTGAAGGAGCTGTTGCCGAGAGTCCCGCCCAACGGCCCCGACGACTCGCAGATCAACTCCTCGCCCAAGGCCCTGTTCCACACCGGCGCGGCTTGCCTGGCCCGGGCCGGTGACTGCAAGGCGGCGTTCGTCGTCTACAGCGACGAGTTCCCGAGCGCCGGCCTCGACAAGCTGCCGGACAAGGAGCGGCGCGCCGTGATCGAGAAGAGCTTCCGCTCCGGCATCGAGCGCTGCAAGGACGCGAGCTTGTGAAATGACGCCGTGTTATCTTCGCGCCCCCCTGTGACCGACCCCGAAGCCCCCGAGCCGCGTTGGCCGCGCGTCGCCGGTATCCGGCCGCGGAGCCCCGAGGACGACCACCTCGACTACGCCGAGGTGGGCCTGATCTCCGGGCTGGAGGTGCACCAGCAGCTCCAGACCTCGCGCAAGCTGTTCTGCAACTGTCCGGCGGGGCGGTACACCCAAGCGCACGACGGCACGGTGCTCCGGCACATGCGCCCCACGCTCTCGGAGCTCGGCGTCTACGACGGCACCGCGCTGATGGAGTTCAAGACGCGGAAGCACATCGTCTATCTCCTGAACCGTGAGAACACCTGCACCTACGAGATGGACGACACGCCGCCCTTCCTGGTGAACCAGGAAGCGCTCGACATCGCCATCGAGCAATGCCTGATGCTCGGCTGCGACATCGTGGACGAGGTGCACATCGCGCGGAAGCAGTACCTGGACGGCTCCATCCCGACGGGTTTCCAGCGCACCGCCATCGTCGGTGTGAACGGCAAGATCCCGTTTCGCGGCCGCGAGATCTCGGTGACTCAGGTCAGCGTCGAGGAGGACTCCTGCCGCGAGGTCTCGGACCGGGGTCACCTGATCGTGTGGCGGACGGATCGGCTGGGAATGCCGCTGATCGAGACGGTGACGGGGCCGGACCTGCGCACCCCGGACGAGGTCGCCGAGGCCATCCTGTTGGTCGGCCGAGTGTGCCGCTCCACGCGCCACGTCCGCGTCGGCATCGGGGCGAGCCGTCAAGACGTGAACGTCTCGGTGCGAGGCGGACGGCGCGTGGAGATCAAGGGCGTGCCCAAGGCCGGCTGGGCCCGACGCCTGGTCCACGGCGAGGCGCTGCGCCAGGTGAACCTCTTGCGCCTCCGCGACGAGCTCGGGCGCCGCGGAATCGGCTCGCCGGACGCCGTTCGGGTCGAGGCTCACGACGTCACGGAGCTGTTCGCCGACGGCGTGCCGCTGCTCCGCGCCGACGGCTGGCAGCGCTTCGTCGCGAGCGAGCAGCGGCGCGCGGGCTTCGAGCTCGGCGAGGGGACCTTCCGGGTGATGGCGGCGAAGCTGGTCGGCCTCGCGGGGACGCTGAGCTGGCCCACCCAGCCGGCGCGCACCTTCGCCCACGAGCTCGCGGGTCGCGTCCGCGTGATCGCCGGGCTCGATCAGCCGCCGATCTTGCTGCACTCCGAGGACTGGCCCGCCGAGCTCGGCGACGCGCGCCTCGCGGCCCTTCGCGAGCGGACCGGCGCCTGCCCGGGTGACTCGCTGGTGCTGGTGTGGGGACCGGAGCGAGACACCCGCACGGCCGTCGAGGAGATCCGGCTGCGCTACGCCGACGCCACCGACGGCGTGCCCAACGAGACGCGCCAGCCCTTCGCCGACGGCAGCACGGACTTCGAGCGCATCTTGCCGGGGCCCGATCGCATGTACCCGGACACGGACTCGCCACCGACCCGGCTTTCGCGCGAGCGCATCGCGGGCCTCTCCACGCGTCTGGCTCCGCGCCCCTGGGAGCGGGACGAGCGCTACGCCGCGGCGGGCGTGCCGGAGGCCACGCGGCACTACCTGATCCGGCGCGGGGGAGCCGACCTCGTCGATCGCGTGGTGGGCGAAGCGGAGGCAGAGCTGCGCTTCGCCTGCTTCTGGTTCGGCGAGCGCCTGAAAGGGCTCGCGCGCGCGGGCCTGCCCGTGGAGCGGATCGAGCCCGAGCGCTGGTCCGAGCTGTTTCGTCTGCTCCGATCGCGGCCCGTGCTCCGGGAAGCGTTGCCGGACCTCTGCCGGGAGCTCGTGGCGTCGCCAGAGCGACCGCTCACGGAGCTGATCGCCGAGCGCGCCCTCGGCACGGAGCCGGCGGGCTGGCGCGAAGCGCTCGGTCCGAAGGTCGAGCGCGCCCGCGCCTCGGCGCACGACGCGGAGCCGGGGCGCGTGTTGCGCTTCGCGCTGAAGCTCTCGATGCCGGCGCTGCGCGGGCGCGTCCCTGCGGTTCGCGTGGCGCAGGCGATCCAGACTGCGCTGGAGAGCCCGGCCCTCGTGACGGGAGAAGCCCGAGCATGAGCGACGACGAGCTGAAGGGCTACAAGGGCAGAGCGCGCGAGCGGCTCTCGGGCTTCGGCGTCCGGGTCTGGAGCGACGTCGTGGCGACGAACGACCTGGGCAGCGTGTTCGAGGGCGTGATCCTGCCGCGCAGCGAGAACCTCGACGACGAGCACGTCGTGATCAAGATGAAGACCGGCTACAACGTCGGGCTGCACGTCGATCGGCTGCGCAGCGTGCGCGAGGTCGGCTTCAAGGAGGCCGTCTACAAGATCCCGGAGCGCGAGTTCCCTTCGCGCCCCGATCTGCCCAAGGTGACCTTGCTCGGTACCGGAGGCACCATCGCGTCCCGCCTCGACTACCGGACCGGCGCGGTGATCCCCGCGTTCACGCCCGGCGAGCTGTACGGAGCCGTGCCGGAGCTGGCGGAGCTGGCGAACCTGACCACCAAGAAGCTCTTCGGCGTGTTCAGCGAGAACATGGCCAAGGAGCAGTACCTCGAGCTGGCCCGGGCAGTGGGGCGGGAGATCGAGGCGGGGGCCGACGGGATCGTGATCGGGCACGGCACCGACACCATGGGTCACACGGCGGCTGTCCTGTCTTTCATGGTGCAGGACACGCCCGTGCCCATCGTGCTGGTCGGCTCGCAGCGCTCGAGCGATCGCCCCTCGAGCGATGCTGCGCGCAACCTGATCAACGCCGTGCGCGCCGCGGGCTCCGGCGACATCGCGGAGGTCGTGATCTGCATGTTCGGGCCGACCTCCGACCGCTACGCGCTGCTCCACCGCGGTACTCGATGCCGCAAGATGCACTCCTCGTATCGCTCCACCTTCCGCACGCTCGGCGACATTCCGCTGGCGATGGTGGGGGACGAGATCAGCTATCTCGGCGCCGAGTACGTGAAGCGCGATCGCGCGCGCAAGGTCCGGGTGGACGCGGTCTACGACGACCGCACGACCATCCTCTACTACTACCCCGGCATGAAGCCGGACCTGGTGGACGCCCTCGTGGAGAAGGGCTACCGCGGCATCGTCATCGCCGGCACCGGCCTGGGCCACGTCAACAAGCCCCTCTACCCGGCGCTCCGTCGCGCGCAGGAGGCCGGCGTCCACGTGGTCATGACGGTGCGGACGCTCTGGGGCTTCGCCCAGATGTTCGTCTACGACACGGGCCGAGATCTGATGGATCTCGGCGTCGTGCCCCTCGACAACATGCTGCCGGAGACGGCGCTGATGAAGCTCTCCTGGGTGCTGGCGCACACCGACGATCACGCCGAGGTCCTGCGCCTGATGCAGACGTCGATAGCCGGCGAGATCACGCCGCGGGAACCCCACGACGGCTACTTGATCCTCCAGGGCGGTCTGCCGGAGACCAAGGACTTCGTCGCGGGCCATTGGAAGTGAGGCGGCGCCGAGCATGAAGCGGCTACTCGAATCACCGTAACCCCGAGTTCGACAAGTAGCCCGAGCTCGGCGCGTCACTTGTACTTCGTCACCAGCTGCGAAAAGACGTAACGAGCGCCCTTGGCTTCGCTCAGGCTCCAGAGCTCGCCGGTGGAGACGTCGATGGAGAGGTCCTCGGGCGAGTTGGTCCAGGCGTGGGTCGAGGAGCTGCCGACCGCGACGCGGTACAAGGCGCCCTTGCCGTTCGCCGGGGCGCTCGACGAGAGCAGCCAGCGCCCGTAGGCGGGGACCGCGCCCTGGATGCTGCTCTGTCCCGAGTAGAACGCCTCCTTCGGCACGAGCTTCTTTCCGCCGGCCAGGCGTCCCGTCGCCGGGTCGAGCCCCCAGCGGTAGAGGCGTCCGGTGGGCTTGCCGGAGACGTACTCGCCCGAGACCAGGCTGGGCGGCGAGGTGGCCCGATCCAGGGCGGTGAACGAGAAGATCGGGCTGCAGGCCGAGACGTGCTGGTAGGTGCCGATCTGCGGGATGACGTATTTGTACTTGTGCGCGCGGTAAGCGCCCGCGCTCGAGCTGTAGCCGATGGTGTCGGCGTCCGTGGCAACCTGCAGGATGCGCGACATGTCGAAGACGCGGAAGCCCTGCGAGGTCTGCGCGACATACAGGTAGTTCCCGTACCAGGCGATCCCGCCGGCGTGGGACACCACGGCCTTGAAGTCCGCGCGTGTGCCGTTCATGTACGGATCGACCAGGAGCGCGAAGCGGTACTTCTTCGTCGCGACGTCCACGAAGGCGAGTCTCACGCCCTTGTCGGGCGACGCGCCGTCGTAATACCAGCTGGCCAACACCACGGACTTGCCGCCGATGGGAGCCGCGGCGGAGTCGCCGCTGCCGCTGATGCCCTGCGGGATCCAGTAGCTCACGTTCATGTCGCCGGAGTCCCAACGCATGCCGCGATGCACGCTCGAGAGCCCGGGCACCGACGACACCGCCGCGCCCTTTCGGTTCGCGTCGCCGAGGACGTAGGAGACGGAACGCTTCGGCAGCGCTGCTGCGAGCTTGGTGATGATCGCGTCCTTGGCCGCCCAGGTGTCGGCGTCGGTCATGGGGAACGCGCAGGTGTCGATGGGCGTCAGGCCACCGCCCACGGCCACGCCGGTCGGCGACGGGCAGGTCGTGACGACGCAGTCGGCGACGCAGGACGCGCAGCTCTCCCCCGCCTCGCAAGCGCCGTTGCCGCAGGTCGGCAGGCAGGCCCCGCAGTCGCCCGCGCAGCTCGAGCAGGTCTCGTCCCCGTTGCACGCGCCGTCGCCGCAGCTCGGCGGGCAGGCACCGCAGTCACCGGGGCAGCTCGAGCAGGCCTCGCTCCCGTTGCACGCGCCATCGCCGCAGCCGGGCGGACAGACGCCGCAATCCTGGGCGCAGCTCGAGCAGCTCTCGCCCGTCGAGCATACGGTGTCACCGCAGCCGGGGAGGTCCGAGTCGAACACGCCGGCGTCGCCGGCCGAACCGGCCGCGCCGCCGGACCCGGAGCCCGCGTCCCCGCCGGAGCCGAGAGAACCGGCCTCACCCGCCAAGCCTCCGGCGCCCGCTCCGGCGCCCGAGGCGTCTTGCCCCGTGGTCCCGCCCGAGGGCAGTGATGCCCGGGGATCGTAGCCGCCGTCATCCGAGCACGCGGGCAGCGCGAGCAGTCCGAGCAGGTACGCGGCGCCCGCGCCGCGAGGAAGCGAAAATCCCATCGTCGCGGAGTCTACACCGTCGCGGGCTCCAGAGCGTGGCGCTCAGTGACCGCCGGCGCTCAGGTGCAGTAACCGAACCCCGCGCCGTCCCCCAGCTGGCACGCGCCGGAACAGCAGTCCGTCGCCTTCAAGCAGAGCGAGTTGGTCTTCGCGCAGCACTTTCCGCCCTGACACGTCGGCGCTCCGAGCAGCGAAGGGCAGCACTCCTGGTCCGCGGCGCACGCCGTGCCCAGCGCCTTGCAGCAGATGCCGCCGGCGCCGCACGTCGCGCCGGCGTCGCAGCAGGGAGCCCCCGCGAACGGGCAGGTCTGGCCCGAGGCGATGCAGCACTTGCCACTGCCGCAGGAGCCGGAACAGCAATCGACGTTACCGGAGCAGGTCGCCCCCGGGGGGTCGCAGCACTTGCCGTTGACGCAGGACCCGGTGCAGCAATTGGCCCCGGAGCAGGCCGCCCCGGTCGGTTGGCAGCACTTCCCGTTCGTGCACGGCGCGCCACCGCAGCAGTCGGCCTGCGTCGTGCACGAGCCGAAGGTCGGCGCGCAGCACTTACCGTTGGTGCAGGACAGGCCCGAGCAGCAGCCCGAGCCGGGGCAGCTTGCGCCCACGGGCCGGCAGCAATTCCCGTTGGTGCAAGGCTCGCCGTTGCAGCAGTCGCCGGTGACGTTGCACGAGCCTTGGGTGGGAGAGCAGCACTTGCCACTCGAGCACGAGAGCGTCGAGCAGCAGCCGCCGGAGGGACACGCTTGGCCGAACGACCAGCAACACTTGCCGTTGTTGCAGGGCACGCCGTCGCAGCATTCGGACGCGCTCGAACAGCTGCCGGTCAGGTTCACGCAAGCGATGCAGGTGCCGCTCGAGCAGCGGCCCGAACAACAGTCGCTGGCGAGCAAGCAGCTCGCGCCGTCGTTCGCGCAGGTTCGGCACTGCCACTTGTAGCAGGTCAGAGCCGGCTTTTTGCAGCACCCGCTGCTGTTGGTACAGCTGCCCCACTCCGCAGCGCAGGTCCCACACGTTCCGTTCGAGCACGTCTCGCTGCAGCACTCGCTGTACGCCTTGCAGGCCTGTCCCCCCATCGCGCAGAGCGGCGACGCATCCAGCGCGTCGTCGACGACGTCAGCCGTCGCGTCGCTCGCGGCGGCGTCGCCGCCGGTTCCGCTCTCCGGCCCCGCGTCTGCGCCCGCGCCGCCGCTCGATGTGGCGCCGGCGCCGGACGCGCCACCCAAGGGGGCGTCCGCCCCTGCGTAGCCACCGGAGGAGGCGTCGTTGCCCGCGCTGCCGCCTTGGGAAGCGTCGTTGCCGGCAGCCCCGCTCGAGCCAGCTGCACCGCTGCCCGCGGTCCCGCCGCCGGCGCTGCCCCCGGTGGATGCTCCGCCGCTGCCTCCGCTCGTACCTCCGCCCGCGTCATCGTCGGGGCCGCACGCTCCGGCGAGTTGGAGCAACGTCACGCCGATCAACGCCGCGCACACCCTTCGAGCCCCACCCATGACCGCAGGCTATCACGCGGCCGTGGAACAGTGGGCTCGCGTCAGGTGTTCCCAATTGGATCACTCACCCGCTCGGGCGGCGGCCAGCTCGACTGGACGGTAGGAACCTGGGCTGCCGCTCAGCTGGCCTTCGCGCTCGGGCGCGCGTGCTCCGCGCGGAGCTTCGCCAGGCGGTCGCCGAGGGACCGGGTCACCTTCGGCCCGTGGCCGGAGCACAGGGCCTTCACCGGTGGCTCTTCGCCGAGGAAGCTCAGCGTCGCCCGATGGCAGGCCTCCACGTCCTCGCTGAACACGGCGACGGCGAGCATCAGGCGGGTGTGAAAGCGCTGCACCGGCAGCCCGCTCAGCAGCGCGTCTCCGGTGAACAGCGTGCCGCTCGGCTGGTGCAGGAGCAGCGACGAGCCGCGGGTGTGACCGCCGACGTGGATCACGCGGAAGCCCCAGCGCCAGTCGCCTTCGTCGTACACCTCGTCCACGGGCGTCTTGGCGGGGAAGGCGTCTTCGATCCGGCACAAGGTGTCGTGGAACGGGTCGTAGCCGCGCCCCGCGAGCCGCGGTCGCGCGTCCTCGCCCTGAAGAGTGACGGCGTCGGCGTGGTGGCAGATGACCGGCGCCCGGTACTCGTCGCGGAGCCAGGCGGCGTTGCCCGCGTGATCGGAGTGCCGGTGGGTGAGCAGCACGGCGGTCAGATCCCCGCGCCCCACGCCCGCTCGCTTCAGGCTCAGCGCGAGGGCCGGCCGCTCCAGCACGTAGCCCGTGTCGATCAGGAAGCGCCGCCCTTCGCCGTCCGTGAGCAGCCAGGCGTTGGCCACGCGTGGCAGGACGCAATCGACGCGCGTCAACGCAAGAGCTCGCCCGCCAGCGCGCGCTTCACGAAGCGCCCGCCGCCCCGCGTGCGCTGCTTGCCCTTCTCGACGATGACTCGGCCGCGGGAGAGCACCGTGTCCGGGTAGCCCTGCACCTCGAAGCCCTCGTAGGCGCTGTAGTCCACCTTCATGTGGTGTGTCTCGGGGTCGTTCGCGCTGATGGTGACCTTCCTGCCCGGGTCGAACACCACGATGTCCGCGTCGCTGCCCACGGCCACGGTGCCCTTCTTCGGGAACATGCCGAAGGTGCGCGCCGCCGCCGTCGAGCTGATCTCGACGAAGCGGTTCAGGTCGTAGTGGCCCTTCAAGACGCCCTGGTAGAGCAGCGTCATGCGGTTCTCGACGCCCGGCGCGCCATTCGGGATCTTGGTGAAGCTCTCGCGCCCGAGCTCCTTCTGCCCCTTGAAGCAGAACGGGCAGTGGTCGGTGGCGACCAGCGCCAGGTGTCCCATGCGCAGGCCCTGCCAGAGCACGTCCTGGTTCCACTTCTCGCGCAAGGCCGGCGTCATCACCCACTTGGCGCCTTCGAAGTTGGGCTTCTCGTAGTAGCTGTAGTCGAGGAACAGGTACTGCGGGCAGGTCTCGGCCTGCACGTCCACGCCGCGCATGCGCCCGAGCTTCACCTGCTCCAGCGCGTCGGCGCAGGAGAGGTGCACGATGTGGAGCGGCACGTTCGCGACCTCGGCGATGGCGATGGCGCGGTGTACGCCTTCTGCCTCCATGCGCGTGGGCCGAGTCAGAGAGTGGTACTTCGGCTCGAGCTTGCCGTCCTTGACCGCGGCCTTGATGATCTCGTCGATGACGATGCCGTTCTCGGCGTGCATACAGATGCGGGTCTTGTTCTCGCCGGCCTGACGGAACGTGCGGTAGAGCGTGCCATCGTCCACGTACAAGACGCCCGGGTAGGCCATGAACAGCTTGTACGAGGTGACGCCGGCGTCAGCGAGCCTCTGCATCTCCGGCAGCCGCTCGTCGGGCATGTCCGTCACGATCATGTGGAAGCCGTAGTCCACGGTCGCCTTGCCCTCGGCCTTGGCGTGCCAGGCGTCGAGGCCCTTCAACGTGCTCTCCCCCTTGCTCTGGATGGCAAAGTCCACCAGGCAGGTGGTGCCGCCGAAGGCCGCCGCGATGGTGCCGCTCTCGAAGTCGTCAGCGCTGGTGGTGCCGCCGAAGGGCATGTCCAGGTGGGTGTGCGGATCGATACCGCCGGGGATCACCAGCTTGCCCTTGGCGTCGATCACCTCGTCGGCTTTGACCGCTAGGTCCTTGCCGATGGTGTGCACCTTCTCGCCCTCGATGAAGACGTCCGCGACGTAGTCGTCGGCGGAGGTCACGACACGCCCACCCTTGATGAGAATGCTCATGGCTCTTGCTCCAAAGTCGAGATGTTAGATCGAATCAGTCTGCGCCGGCGTCGCTGGCGTCACTGCCGGCGTCCGTGGTGGAGCCGGCTGCGCCGCCGGTGCTGCCGCCGCTGCCGGCTGCGCCGCCGGTGCTGCCGCCGCTGCCCGCCATGCCGCCGCTGCCGGCCATGCCGCCGGTGCCGCCGCTACCGGTGGGCGCGCAGGCGCGGATCACGGGCGCGCTCGGCGCGTTGATCAGCGAGACCTGCGCGCACACGGCGCCGCCGCTGCACGTCCCGTCCTTGGCACAGAACGGCTCACAGCTCCCCGTGGGGCTGCCCTGCTGTCCGGGGAAGCACATCAGCCCCTCGTTGCACTGCGCCACGCCGACCGTGTTTTGGCAGGGCGAGCCCTGCGGCTTGTCGGTGGTCGCGGCGATGCAGTCGTAGCTGCCGCTCGTGCTGATGACCCAGCACGTCTTCCCGGCTCCGCAGCTGAGCGGATCGCTGGCGCACGACGAGGACGTGCCGCCACCGTCCGACTCGTCACTGCTGCACGCGGACAGCCCCGTTAGGACGGCGACGACCAGGAATGATGCTCGAATGCGCATGCCCGAAACGCTCGCACGAGCGGGTAGAGCCCGCAACCGTCACTCCACGTGGTAGGTGGTGCGAAGCCATGAGGAAGGGCTGGACGGCGACCGACGTATCAAAGCCGATGCGCGCCCTGGCGCTCGGACTCTTCGCTCTCGGGTGCAGCTCGGCGCCGCCGCCTGCCCGCGCGCCGAAGCCGACCACCGTGTCGGTCGCGCCGCCGGAGAAGTCGCCGGATCCCGAGCCTCCGCCCCCGACGGGCCCGGTGGTCCTGGACGTCGAGGGCGAGCGTGCGCGCTGGCTCGATCCACCGACGCCGGTCCAGGGTCGCAAGCAGTACGTCTACGACTCGCTCCTGGCCGCCGGGGACCGCGCCTCGGTCGCGAAGAGCTCGGTGGGCGAGCACTTCGGGTTCGACGAGGCGGGCGGCGTGGTGGGGCCTCTCGAGCTGCCGGCGGGGACGAAGCGCGTGCTGTTCGGCCCCGGCGACAGCCTGCTCGTGGTGACGAACGACGGCCGCTTGCTCGCGGCTCCGAGCGTCCACGCGGCGAAGAGCGCGCAGGCGTTCGAAGCGCGCACGGCGCCCGCGGGCGCAGTGGTGTGGGATTCGGCCGGCGACTACCTGGTCGCCAGCGACGGCAAGCAGGTTCACCTGTCGCGGGACGGGGGCAAGAGCTGGACCGTCACCAAGAGCGCGGCGTGGGGCACGCTCCGCACCGTGCTCGTGCGCTTCGACGGGGTGATGGCGGTCCAGGGCGGACCCGCGAAGACGCCGCTCACCTTCCTGTCACGCGACGACGGTAAGAGCTGGCAGCGCTCGGCGTTCCAGCCGGAGCGCATCAGCCGGAGCGGCGCCTTCATCTGGTCGGACGTCTGGAATTGCACGGCCGTGCTCAGCGAGAACGGCAGCACCTGGTCGAAGGGGGGCGACGAGCTCTGGCGCTTTCGAAGCGCACGGTCCTGGACCGCGAGCCTGTCCACCGGGACGACGCCAGAGGGCTTCGTCGTCGGGGCGCATCGCACGCTCTCCGATCCGCCGCCGCCCAAGGTGCCGGGAGCCAAGGACCGCCGCACCGGCCGCGGCTGCCCGAAGCCGGCTGCGCTCTCCAAGGTCAAGACGGCGGGGATCCTCGGCGTGCTCAGCTCGGGCGACTCGAGCATGTTCGCCAGGCTGGAGGAGGGGGGCACCGGGTTCGGCGCCATCGGAGGACTGAGCGGCGCCGGCCTGGGCGGCATCGGCTACTCGGGTCGCGGTCCGACCGATCCGACCCCGGGCTCGTGTCGCGGCGCGGGCTGCCTGCGCCCGCCGCTCTCGGAGCCCACCAAGACCCGCACGCGCTTCGAGCTCTACCGCGACGGGCGCTGCGCGGCGGGCAGCACCGGGAAGACTTGCAGCGGTGCGTTCGAGCGCTTGCCCCATGTGGCCATCCTGGACGACTCCACGGGCAAGCGGCGCGTGGCGGAGCTGCCCGCCGGCTGCCGGCCGATGAGCATCGTCAGCGCGGCCGGTCTCGGCATCCTGATCTGCTCGACCTCGGGGGGGGTGAAGCTCTACTCCGCCGACTCGAGCGGTAGCTTCAGAGATGAGGGGACTTTGTCCGATTCGACGATGACGACCTGGCCGTTCTCGGTGGGCACCGACGGTACGCTCTTGTTCCACGAGGCGTGCGCCGAGAAGAAGCCGTGCCGTGCGCTGGTGCGCCGCCCGGTGTCGCCCGGCGAGTCGGGCGCCTGGCGAGAGCTGAAGCTCGGCGGCGCCGCCGGCTATCGCGTGCTGTCGCGCGGGCGTGCGCTCGGGGTGCTGGCCAACGACAAAGCGCTGGACTTCGTGCTCAGCGAGCCCGGCAAGTCGGAGGCAGTGCTGGTGCGTGGCATCGCGCTGGAGGGGGACTTGATGGACGTCCGCCTGGACGACAAGGGGCGGATCATCGTGCGTGAGCGGCGTGACCAGGCCCAGTCCCAGACCTTCGTCGTGGGCGTGGACGGCAAGCGCCACGGGCTCTGACGCTCGGGGTGGCGGGGCCCCTTCCGCCCGCGCTACGCTCCCGCCCATGCCAAGTCGCTTCGTCTTCGACCGCGCCCCCGCGCGCATCTATTGGGAGACCACCCGAGCCTGCGACCTGGCCTGTCGCCATTGCCGCGCCGAGGCGGCGCCGATGGCGGACCCCCGCGAGCTCTCGACCGAGCAGGGCAAGAAGCTCCTCGGACAGCTCGCCAGCTTCGGGGAGCCGCTGCCCCACGTGGTGCTGACCGGTGGCGATCCGCTCAAGCGCGACGATCTGTTCGAGCTGATCGCCCACGCGAAGTCCCTGGGGCTCGACGTCTCGGTCTCGCCGAGCGGCACCCCGCTGCTCACCGCGGACGCCATCGCCCAGCTCAAACGAGCCGGAGTCGAGGCCATCTCGCTCAGCATCGACGGGGCCACCGCGCAGCACCACGACGACATCCGCCAGGTACCAGGCTGCTTCGAGCGCACGCTGGAGGCGGCGCGTGCCGCGTGCAGCGTGGACCTGATGTTCCAGGTCAACACGCTCGTGGCCAAGGAGACGCTCGGCGATCTCGAGGCCATCTACCCGCTGGCGAAGTCCATCGGCGCGGCGCGCTGGAGCCTGTTCTTCCTGGTCACAGTCGGCCGCGGCACGGTCCTGAACCCGATCTCGGCGGACGAGTGCGAGACCTTGTTCCAGTGGCTGGCGGAGCTACCGCGGGGCCCGGGGCTGCCCATCGTCACCACCACGGAGGCGCCGCACTACCGGCGCATCCTGCTCGAGAAGGTCAAGAGCCGGCCCGCCGGCGCGGGGGGCCACCCCGGCAAGCACCCCCACGGCGGGGAGGGACCGGTCCCCGGCCTGGGCATCCGCGACGGCAACGGCATCATGTTCATCTCGAACGTGGGCGACGTCTCGCCCTCCGGCTTCCTGCCGCTGGTCGCCGGCAACGTGAAGACCGAGAGCCCGGTGGAGATCTACCGGAGCTCGCAGATGTTCGTGGCGCTCCGGCGCACGGAGTCGTTCGAAGGACGCTGCGGCTACTGCGAGTTCCGCGGGCCCTGCGGCGGCTCGCGCTCCCGAGCCCTGGCGGCGACGGGCAACATGCTGGCCGAGGATCCGCTGTGCGCGTACCAGCCGCGGGTGGGCGCGGCCCTCTCCGCGGAGTGAGCGCTCGATCCCTCGTTGAACCCGCGCGTGGGGTGTGCTTCCGTCCGATCTAATGCGGACGTCAACTCTCCTGCGCCGTCGCTACATCTGGGTCTTCCTCGCCGTGGCCAGCAGCTTCAGCGGGTGCTCCTGCGAGGGCTGCAGCGACGACCGAGTCCGACTCCAGCAGCACCGGCGGCGGCTCCGGCTCAGGCGGCTCCTCCGGCTCAGGCGGCAGCGGCGGTACGTCTGCGGGCGGCAGCGGCGGCAGCGGCGGCGCGTCTGGCGGCGGCGGGACCTCCGGCAGCGCCGGTAGCGCGGGCGCGGCGGGCGCGGCGGGTGCTGCGGGCGCGGCGGGCGCCGCGGGTGCGGCCGGCGGTGACGCTGGTGGCGATGCCAGCGACTCCGGAACCGATGCGAGCGATGCGAGCGCCGACTCGGGCGCCTGCGGTCCGAACTTGATCGTCAACGCCGGCTTCGAGACGCTCGCGACCGCCGAGGTGGGACAGCTCGGAGAGGGCATCGTCCCGGCTCCGTGGATCCCGGTGGCGCTCACGCCCGACACCTACTCGACCGACGGTCAGTTCGGGCTCGACCCGACCGTGTTCGGAAACTTCACCGGAGTGACGCCGCACACCGGCGTGCGCTGGGCTGCCGCATGGGGTGCGGCGGACGAGCGCTTCGGGCAGGTCCTCGCTGCGCCGCTCACCGCCGGGAAGAAGTACGTCCTCTCGCTCTACCTCCACATGGCGGTTCGCGCGGACCTTGCCATCGACAGCACCTACGCCGTCGGGTTGGCGGTCCAGAGCGCGCCGACCAGCGACGTGGTCGAGGTGGGGACCTTCGCCAACGTCACCACCGGTGGCTCCTGGCAGGCGCGCTCGATCACGTTCACCGCGCCGACGGACGCGGCGAATCGCAAGCTGCTCGTGTTCCGATCGGTGACCGGCTACGCCGGCATGGACGACGTTTCGCTCACCGAGTGTCCGTGACCCCCAGAGCGCCGGGGTGCTAGATTCCCCGGCCGTGGGCCAGGCGAGCACGTCGAGCGGGCGGCGCTGGGGCGCGGCGCTCGCGGCCGTGTTCGCCTTTCACTTCGCGCTCCTGACCTGGTTCGCGCCGCCGCGCGTGCTCTTCTCGAAGGAGCCGGTGGTCGTCGTGGACTACGCGCTCCACGCCTACCAGGTGGACCGTGCGCTCAGCGCGTTCCGCGCTTCGGGGCAGCTCTGGGGGTGGGACCCGCTGGTCCTGGCCGGGCAGCCCGCGGGAGTGGCCGAGGATCTGACCAGCAAGGGCACCGAGCTGTTCGTGATCGCGCTGCGCGCGCTGGGTGTGCACGCCGGGCTCGGCTTCAACCTGTTCATCGCGCTGGTGATGTCGCTGGTGCCCTTCGCCGGCTACGCCTGCGCGCGGCTGTTCGGCCTCGACCGACCGGCGTCGGTGGTCAGCGTGCTCTTGTGGGTGCTGCTCTGGTACTTCGACTCGCTGCTGCACTGGACCTGGTGGATCGGCATGATCTCCTGGTCCTTCGCCGCGTACGGCGTGGTGCTGTTCGTGGCGCTGCTCCACCGCGCGCTGGAAGAGCGCAAGATCGGCTGGTTCGTGGGCTTGATCGCGCTGGCCCCGGTCCTGGCCATCGTCCACCCGTTCTCCGGCATCGCGCTCCTGGTGCCGGGCGCGGCGCTCTACCTTCGGGCGCGGACGTCGCTGGGCGCGAAGGAGCACGCGCTCATCTGGCTGGCGGTTCTGGCCGGAGCGGCGACCGCGCTGATCTGGATCTTCCCCGCGTACCGCTTCAAGCACTACGTGGACACCGCGGACTCGTACTTCAACGCGCGGCTCGAGTACCTGCTCTACGATCTCTTCGATCTGCTCAAGAACTCGGATCACACCGGGGCGCCGATCCGGACGGTGGTCCGCACGCTGTGCTTTGCCGCTGGAGGCTACGCGCTCTGGCGCTGGCGCAAGGAAGGGGACCGGCGCGCGCTGCCGCTCGGGGCGCTCGTCCTCTGGGGCGTGGGCTACGCGTACCTCGCCGCCTACACGAACGCGGGGCGGCAGACCCAGCCGTACCGCCAGATCGCGCCGGCCATGCTGGCCGCTGCCATCCCCGCCGCGGCGCTGCTCCGCGAGCTCTTGGCGCCGGAGGCGCTCCGACGCCTGGACCGATCGGCGAAGCTCTTGCTCGCGCTCGCGCTCGTGCTGATCGTGCCGCGCTTCGTGCGCACCGTGCTGTTCTTCCTGCCCGGGCTTCTGCCCATCCAGCCGAACGCGGAGGTGGTGTTGAGCGAGCCGAAGCCCTTCAGCGCGCGGCTCTCCCACGCCAGCCCGGAGTCCCAGGAGCTGCGCGCGTGGCTGATGGAACACGCCGAGGGCCGCGGCCGGATCGTGGTGCGCGGCGTCTACCCGACGCACTGGGTGCTGGCGGAGTACCTGGCGGCTTCGACCCGGCTGCCCATCGTGGGCGGGCTGGAGCACCGCAACGTGCACCACGCCGACGCCCACCTGTTCCGGCGCGCCCGCGCCGGGAATCCGCCGGGGGAGGAGCTCCAGCGCTACTTCGACGACTACGCCATCGGCTGGGTGGTGCTGGCCGGCGAGTACGGGGCGCTCGACTACCGGCAGGACTACCTGGAGCTGGTCGCCACGGTGGCCGAGCACCGCGTGTACCGCGTACGCAAGGAGCCGAGCTACTTCCTGCGCGGCAGCGGTCGGGTCACGGAGCAGGTCATGAACCGCGTGAACGTGGAGGGCGCGAGCGGCGACGAGGTGGTGCTGCGCTTCCACTGGTTCGAGCCGCTGGCTTGCCGCCCGGACTGCAGCATCGAGCGCTTCCCGATCCCCGGCGACCGGGTCGGCTTCATCCGCGTGCCGAAGCCCCCGCCGAGCTTCGAAATCTACACGAAGTACTGACTACTTCTTCAGCACCGAGTCCAGGACCTTCTTGGCGACGGCGGGCTTGCCTTCGATCACCACCCAGACCGCCACGTCGGCCTTCTCGTCCAGGTACACCGCGCCGAGCTTCTCGTGCATCGCGGCCTGGTCTTTGGGACCCATCATGCTGCCGGAGGAGCCGGAGGGATTGGCAGCGCGCCGCACCATCTCGAAGGTACCCTTGTCGTTGCCCTTGAGCAGGCCGAACTCGACGCTCTCGTACTTGCCCACCGTGCCGTGGTTGATCTCCACGTTCTCCGGAGCCCAGCCGGCCTTCTGCAACGCGGCGACGAGCGCCTTCGGATCGATCTCGCTGATGCTCACGCCGCCGATGGTGGCCTCGCTCTTGGGCAGCTCAGGGGCCGCCGGCGGAGGCGGAGTCTCCTCCTTCTTGGGCTCTTCGGCCTTGGGTTCCTCCTTGGGCTCGACGGCGGGCTTCGGCTCCTCCTTCGGCTCCGGCGGCGTCGGGTTCTCCGGCGGGGGCGTCGTGCCTCCGCAGGCGACGAGCAAGGAACACACGGAGAGGACGATGACTGCTTTCGAGCGTGCCATGCCGCTTCCCTAGCGCCGCTCGCTGCCCGGGGGAAGCGCACCCGTCGCCGGCGGGGTTTCTCGCGCCAGGCTCAGGCAGCAGCGGACAGGGCCAGCGCAGCCTCGAGCTTCTCCCGGTCGCGCGGCGCGAGGGCGGGTTCCACGCCGGCGAGGATGGCCGCAAAGACCTCGGGCGGCGCGCCGGCGCGGATACCGCTCAGCATGCGCGCCCGTTCCGCGGGGCTCATCGCCGGCAGCATCCAGCGCATGAAGCTCATCATCTTGTCGGGAGCGATGGAGCCGACCAGGGCATGCTCGATTTCCAGGATCTCCTGGTCCGTGTAGCAGGCCCAGAGCACGGCGTTGTGCTCGGTCTCCTCCCGCAGCATGTGCTCCAGGTTCTCCGCCACGAAGTAGCCCATCTCCGCGTAGAGCCGGTGACAGGCGCGAGCGCGGCTCGCCTCGTCGGCGCGCTCCACGGCGCGGGCCAAGCTCTCGAGTCGCTCGAGCGCGCGCTCGTGCGCGACGTGCTCCTCGTCGGCGCGCCCCGCCGAACCGGGGCGACGCGCCTCCATGGCTGCGTGGATGAACGCGTTCTCGTGGGTCAAGTGGGACAGGCACAGGCCGAGCAGCAGGCGCAGCTCGCCCAGGACCTCCGCGACGTCGCGCGGGTCGCCCGCATCCAGGCGCCCCAGCTCGAGGAGCACGTGGCTCATCAGGGAGCGCAGCCCCTTGTGGGCCAGGCGGTAGATGTCGTGGCGTTCGACGGGGTTCACAGCGGCGATACTCTCGGTGATCTGGCTCATCTCGACTCTCCTTCGGGCCATCGGCCTCGCGAGAATCACCGTAGCCAGCGCCAGAAACCGGCGTTCCTAAATGCTCCCTGGGAAGATCCTAAGAGCTTCCTATCGCCAGAGCGCCAGCCAGGCCGTTCCGACGGCGGTCGTTGCCAGAGCAATCGGCGCTCCGAGCCGGAGGTATGGCCAGAAGCCGAGACCGCCGATGGACCGCGAGCGCTCGGCGACGATGATGTTGGCGACGGAGCCCAGCAAGGTCAGGTTGCCGGCGAAGGTCGAGGCCATCGCGAGCAGCATCCAACCTCCTCGGGGGTCGGAGAGCGCCGCAACCTGCTCGCGCACCACCAGGATGAACGGGACGTTCGAGACCACGTTCGACCCGATCAGGAAGATCGCGGCTAGACGCGGGGTCCCACCGTCGCCGGAGAGCGGATAGCGGGCGAAGAGGGCGTCCGTCAGCCCGCTCTGGGTCAGGCCCTTCACCACGATGAAGAGCCCTGCGAAGAACAGCAGCACCGTCCACTCGATCTTGGGCCAGACCTCGTCGGCATCGCGGCGGTGCAAGAGCAAGAGCAGCGTGAACCCGGCGACCGCGCTCCAGGCCAGGTCGAAGCCCGCGAGGTACATCAGCGTCGTCAGCGCGATCACGACCAGCGTGGTGACGACGGAGCGACTCAGGAGCCTGGGGCCGGGTGAGCTCGGCTCCAGCTCGCCCTCGAGGTCGCGACGGTGGACCAGGGCCACGACTGCGTGGTTGATGGCGAGCCCCGCGAGCGCCACCGGCACCATCAGTGCGGCGTATTCGCGGTAGGCGAGGCCGCCCAGGCTGGCGCACAGCATGTTCTGCGGGTTGCCCACCAAGGTGGCGACGCTGCCCGTGTTGGCCGCCGTCGCGAGCCCGACCAGAAACGGAACTGGCGGCAGGCGGTGCGCCCGGATCAACGAGACCACGATGGGCGCGCCGAGCACGCAAACGGCGTCGTTGGTGAGGAACGCCGCCGCGACGCCAGAGCCCCAGATCACCAGCGCGAGCAAGCGCCGGCGCGTGCGCACGCGCGCTGCCACGAAGGCCTCCACGCGGCGCGGGAAGTCGTCGAGCTCGAGGAAGGCTCCCATCCCCATCATGCCGAACAGGAGCACGATGGTGTTGCCGTCGATGCTTGCCAGGGCCTCGCTCGGGCCGAGCACTCCGAGCACGACGCACGCAGTTGCCCCGAGCAGCGCCGCGCCGGGACGGCCCAAGGGGAGCACGCCGAGCCGGCGGAACGACACGAGCACGTAGGTGAGGGCGAAGATGACGGCGCCGAGCACCGCTCACTCCTGGCGGCGCAGGCTCGCGCGAGCCGACACGCCGCCGCCCGTGTAGCGCCACTCCAGCAGTCCCGACGCGTCGATCCGCATCTCGATGGCGCCACCGTCGATGCAGCGGTCGCGTCCCTCGGTCAGCTGCTCTCGGGCGCGGAGCACGTCTCCTGCGCCGTCCTCGCAGGTCCAGTCGGCGGCGCAGGCGATGGTCGGGTACTCCACCGTCGCGCAGGGCCCAGCGCGCGTCCCGCGGATGGTGACCCGCATCTGCCAGCTCGAGCCGTCGTCCTGCACACCGACGCCCTGCCAGCGACCGACGAAGGACTCGGGCTCCGGAGTCCGCGAGTCGCCGTCCGTGGCGATGGTCGCCGTCGGGGCCGGCACGACGACGGAAGTCGGGGGCTGCGGCCGGGGCGCGGGGGCCGGCGAGCAGCCGAGGGCAACGAGCGCCAGGCAGGCGAGGGTGCGGCTCATGCGGCTGCCGAGCATGATATCTCCAGAGGGGGCATGGGCGCTTCTTACCAGTCCGCTGTCTCGCTGGTGCGCCTGCTGGTGCGGGCGTTCTTCCGGCGCGTGGAGGTCAGCGGGCTCGAGAACGTGCCGGCCACGGGCGGCGGGCTGATCGTCGCCTGGCACCCGAACGGCCTGGTGGATCCGGGGCTGATCCTGGCGCACTGCCCGCGCCAGGTGGTGTTCGGCGCCCGCCACGGCCTGTTCCTAGTCCCCGTGCTGGGCTGGGTGATGCGCGGAGTGGGCGCCGTGCCGATCTACCGCGCGGCGGACGCGAAGCCTGGCGCCGGCGATCGCCGCGCCAAAAACGAGCAGAGCCTCGGCGCGCTGGCCGAGGCCATCGCGAGCGGGGCGTTCGCGGCGCTCTTCCCAGAGGGCGTGAGTCACGACGCGCCGCGCATGATGGAGCTCAAGACCGGCGCCGCCCGGCTCTACTACCAGGCGCGCGCCGCGGCGCCGGACGCCAGGCCCGTGATCATCCCGGTCGGTCTCCACTACGACGACAAGCGGGCGTTCCGCTCCTACGCGCTGCTCGAGTTCCACCCGCCGCTCGTTCTGCCCGCCGAGCTCGACGTGGTGCCCGACGCCGACGAGCCCGCCGAGCGGGCGCGCGAGCGCGCGGCCCGGCTCACCGACGAGCTCGAGGCGCGGCTCGAGGACATCGTGCACCCGACCGAGAGCTGGGAGCTCCACTTCCTGATGCACCGCGCGCGGAAGCTGGTTCGCGCGGAGCGCGCCCGCCGGGCGGACGCCGATCCTGGGAGGCCCGACATGCAGGAGAAGGTGCTCGGGTTCGGTCGAATCTGGGCTGGCTACACGGCGCGCCTCCGCTCGCATCCGGAGGAGGTCGAGCGGGTGCGCGCGCGCCTCGCGCGCTACGACGAGACGCTGCGCGCCCTGGCGCTCGAAGACCACGAGCTGGACCTGGATCCGCGCCTGATGTCGCCCTGGCTGGGGTTCCTGTTGTTCCTTCAGCTCGCGACGGTGTACCTGGTGCTGCCTCCCATCCTGATCGTGGGCTACCTGGTGAACCTGCCGGTGGCGTTGCTCCTGATCGCGGTCTCGAAGCTCGCGTCCCGCGCTTACAAGGACGAAGCCACCGTCAAGCTGCTGCTCGGCGCGGTGATGTTCCCGCTGACCTGGATCGCCGTCGGGATCCTCGCGGCGCGCGGCAACGTCTGGCTGCGCGCGGCCCTGCCCGGCGTGCCGGATGTGCCCGTCCTCGCCGGCGTGGTGATGGCGCTGCTCGCGGCGATCGGCGGCGCGGCGGGCATGCGCTACCTGCGCGTGGCGCGGGAGACCGCGCGCGCGGTGCGCGTGCGGCTGCTCCGCCGCTGGCGCCGGCGCGAGGTCGAGCGGCTGCGCGCCGAGCGCGGTGCGCTGTTCGAAGCCATCATGGTCTTCGCCGTCGGCCTCGAGCTGCCCGGCCGCGTCGCGGCGGACGGTCGCATCGTGCGCTGATTCAGCCGTTGACGATCGAGACGAAGCGGATCGCCGACGGTCCGTCGTCACTCTTCTTCTTGCTCATGGTCAAGGTCACGCGGTGGCCGTCCTTCCACTTCCAGGTGGCCTCCGCGCTCGCGCTGCCGTCGTCCAGGCACTTCACGAACGTCTCGTTCTTGCAGGTGTCGGGCACGGTGATCGCGTCCACGGTCGGCGCGCCGTGTTTGGCGACGAGCGCCGCCTTCATCTCCTCGAAGCGCGCGCTCCAAGCCGCGTGATCCGGGGTTTCGACGACGACGGCGACGCCCACGGCGCACAGCTTCTCGTCGCAGAAGCTCAGCACCGGCTTGCCGGGGATCGCTGCACCGTCCACGGGGCGGCTGCAGGTGTAGGTCGCGCCGCGTTTGCCCCAGGTGCCGCGTTTGGTGCACTTGAGCATGGTGGCGTTCTTGTCCTGGCCGAACTTGTAGCCGAGCCCTTCCTCGGGTGGCGGCGACGTCGGCTCCGGCGGCGGCGGCGGCGGCTCGGGCTTCGGCTCTTCCTTCGGCTCCGGTTCGACCCACTTCTCTTCCTGGCCCGGCGGCGCGGGAGCGGTGAAGTCGTCCACGCTGCTCTGTTTCTGCTGCGGGGCTTTGCGATAGCAGGCGGGCAGGACCATCAGGATCGCGGAAATTGCGAGGATCGCGCGGCGCATTCTGGAGCCCTGTTTATCACATCGGGCTGCCGGGTCGGCCGACGCTTGCTAGGCTCCGAGCCCGATGTCGTCATTCCGGAGCGCGTGGAGCGGCGTGGCGCTGCTCGCCCTCGCTTGCAGCGCCCGCGATCTGTCGCAGTACGACAGTGAGCCCGCCGGCGGAGGCGGGTTCGTCGCGGCCGGCGGTTCCGCCGGAGCGGGAGCCGACGGGGGCGCCGGCGGCAGCGGGGCGACCGGAGGCAGCGCGGGGAGTGGCGCGACGGGCGGTGGCGGCGGGGCGACCGGCGGCAGCGGAGGCGCGACCGGCGGCAGCGGAGGCGCGACCGGCGGCAGCGGAGGCGCGACGGGCGGTGGCGGCGGGGCGACCGGCGGCGGAGGAGGCGCGACCGGCGGCAGCGGAGGCGCAACCGGAGGCAGCGGCGGGGCGACCGGCGGCAGCGGAGGCGCAACCGGCGGCAGCGGAGGCGCGACCGGCGGCGGAGGAGGCGCGACCGGGGGGGCCGGTGGGGCGACCGGCGGCAGCGGCGGGGCAACCGGCGGGACCGGCGGATGCACGTCCGACGGTCAGTGCACCACCACCTCCGCACCCAAGTGCAAGCTCTCCACCCATCAGTGCGTGCAGTGCCTCGGCGACGGCGACTGCCCTTCGACCAAGCCGAAGTGCGAGGACAACAACACCTGCGGGTGATCAGCCGCGTCGCTGCATCCGGAAGCTGAAGTCGCGGCCGTGGCCTCCGACCGTGGCCAGGTGGATCCAGAGCATGGCGACGTTCTCGAGCATCCCGGCGTTGCGCAGCGGACCGGCGTCCACGGGGTGGAAGCCCGCGCGCGTCGCGATCTCGCTCAGCGTCTTCTTCGCCTCGAGGTCGTCGCTGGCGAAGAACACATCCGCGGGCGCGCCGCCGAGGTTCGGGTCGGCGTGGAACTCCGCGCCGAAGGTGTTGAAGCCCTTGACCACCCGCGCGCCCGGCGCGGCGGCGGCGATGGCGGCGGCGAGCGAGCCCTCGGGCGGCGGCGCCCACACCGGGCCTTCGGTCCAGGTCAGCGGGTTGTTGCAGTCCACGACGATCTTGCCTGCGAGCTCCTTGGCCAACGAGCGCGCGACCTCCACGCTGACCTTGCCTGGGACGGCGAGGAACACCACGTCGCCGCTGGCAGCAGCCTGCTCGATGCTGGCGGTCGAAGCGTCCTTGGCGGAGCGCGCGAGCACGTCCTGCGCCTTCTTCGGATCCCGCACCCCGAACCGCACGGGGTACCCCGCGTTCGACAGGCGCGCCCCCAGGTTACCTCCCACGTTACCGACGCCGATGACGCTGATCTGCATGAGGCAGTGCTACCCGCGCTCGAGCCAGCTGCCAAGCCGCGACGTCGCGGGAAGGTGCTCAGGGCACAGCCCGCTGGCTGAGACCAAGAGGTTCGGGCCTCCGGAGTCCAAGCTCCATGTTCCGTTGGTGCCTCGGCTCACTGGCGCTCCTCCTGGTGTGGCTGACGCCGCGGGTCGGCAGCGCCTGCTCCTGCGGTGACCGCGGGTCGCCGACCGAGGCACGCGACGGGGCGGCGCAGGTGTTTCGTGGCAAGGTCGTCGCCGTGCGCGAGGCGTGGGGCAACGCGCTGCCGTACTCGTTCCGGCGCCGGCTCCCGCTCGGGCTTCGGCCCAATGACGGTCTGCTCGTGGACTTCGAGGTGGCGCGCGTCTGGAAGGGCCCCCTCGACGCCCGGCGTCGCATCCTCACCGGCTACGGCGGTGGTGACTGTGGCCTCGGCGCCAGCGTGGGAGACGACTGGCTGATCTACGCCCACGGAGACGGCGGCGTGGCGTACGCCAACATCTGCTCGCGCAGCACCCGAACCCCGCACGCTTCGCGCGATCTCGCCGAGCTCGGCGCCGGCGCCGAGCCGGAGCCGCGGCGTGCTCCGCTCGCGCTGCTCCTGCCGCTCGGGGTGCTCGCGCTCGGGCTGGGCCTGGCTGGTTACGCGTTCGTGCGGCGCAGGGACGAGCCGTCAGTGGTCTGCTAGGCTGGCCTGGTGGTGGAAACTCAGTGGCTCTCGCCAGAGACGGAGCGTGCGCTCGCGCAAGCCGCTGAGATGTGGCCGGGAGTCGAGCTGCTCATGCTGTTCGGCTCAGCGGCCAAGGGCCGGCTCGGCCCGGAGTCCGATGTGGACGTCTACGTCCGGCTGACGCCTGGACACTCGGCTGAACGAGTGCACGAGCAGCGCTTCAGAGAGAGCGCGGAGCGCGCCTGCCGCCGCGAGATCGATCTCGTCATCGAAACTCCATCGACGTCGGTGATTCTCAGGAGAGAGGTCGCCTCGCGCGGACGCCCGTTGTTCGAGCGGTCGCCTTCCGCAGCGATCACCTTTCGCGTGGAAGCCGTTCGCGCCTACGCGGATCTCGAACCTCAGCTGAGGAAGATTGGCGCGGCGATCCGTGCCAGGGCACTTCGAGACGGCGCGCTCGCCATCGAGCGCGTTCGGACCCGAGGAGCGAGTCGTGGTCGATGAGCACCTGATCGAGCAGCGCCTCGCGGCCATCGCCGATCGGCTCGAGCGCATCCGGCAGGCACTGCCGCCCGACCGGGCGGGCTTCCTCGCTGACCGAACGGCGCAGGAGGTCGTCGCTTTCAACTTGTTCTTGGCATTTCAAGAAGCGTTGGACCTTGCTGCACACATCATCGCCGACCGCGCCCTCGAGCTTCCGACGACCGCGCGGGAGCACTTCGAAGTCCTGTCGCGCGCTGGACTCCTCTCGCCGGAGGTGGCGGCGTCCATGGGCGCGTGCGCCGGTCTTCGGAACCTCATTGCTCACGCCTACGGCTCCCTCGATCTTGGTCGCCTGTACGATGAGCTGCCCTTCGGTCGAGACGCGCTGATGGCGTTCTCTGCGGAGCTCACCGCACCAGGGTTGGAGCCATGAGAACCTGGCTCTGCGCGGGCCTCATGGGTCTGCAGATTGCCTGCGGGCGCGAGCAGGTCGCGCCCGTCGAGCCGGCGACGCCGCCGGCGACGCCGGCGCCCGAGCCCACTCCCGTTCCCACCGTCGCCGCGACGGTCCCGAGCGCTGCGCCGGCAGACCCGTGCCAGGAGATCCGCGATCGATTCAACGCCGAGCTCGCCAAGCGCACCGACCAATGCAAGACCGCCTCGGACTGCGCGTGCCACGGCGCCGAAGGCGGCGGCTGCGGCGGAGTGACGGACAGCGCCACCGCCAAGCGTCTGGCGCCGATTTCCAAGGAGTTCCACGACTCGAAGTGCCGCTACACCGTGCAGTGCGCGGCCTGGGCCTGCGAGCCCAAGTGTCAGAACGGGCGCTGCACGCGCTGAAGCTCAGTCGGCGCCAGCGTCCGCGCCGTCCGGTACGCAGCACCACATGCTGCACGCGCCGCAGCCTGCGCAGGGCTGCGGGCAGTCGGCCTCGCCGGCGGAGTGGAAGCCCAGGTCGCACCCGCCGGCGCACTGGCAGTCCCCGCCGAGCTGAGCGCAGGACACCACGCTGCCGCCGGACCCGCCGCCGGCGCCGGAGCTTGCCCCGCTGCCGCTCGAGCCGCCGCTCCCGGCTGCGGCCCCCGTGCCGGAGCTCCCGCCGCCGCCGCCGGAGCCGGTCTCGTCGTCGGAGCTCGAGCAGGCGAAGGTCAACGTCGCGCCGGCCAGCGCGAGGGCGAGCAGGGTCACGCTACGAAGGTGTCGCATTCCGACAGTGTACCTAGAACGGGCTCTTGCAGCTCGACATGGCCGCGTCGCACTGGCTCGCCGCGAACTTGTAGGCCTCGAGCGGCGTACCGTTCGGAGGCTGGGTGACGTTGGCCTCCAGGATCGCGCCCTTCGCGTAGCCCGACGCGGCCTTCAAGCTCTCGAAGGTGAGGTCTGCGGCGATCATACTGCTGCAACCGGCGGGCAGCGTCAGGTGCACGTTCCAGAGCATCGCGGAGAAGAGCCAGCTGCCCTTGCCGGAGCACGGCCAGAGGGGGCCGTTCGCCGGCAGGTC
Organism: Polyangiaceae bacterium; assembly: GCA_015075635.1. Lineage (NCBI taxonomy): Bacteria > Pseudomonadati > Myxococcota > Polyangiales > Polyangiaceae > Polyangiaceae bacterium. The sequence goes on along the minus strand of JABTUA010000002.1, from coordinate 606,287 downwards.
CGCGCCGTCGAGCACGTCGGCGCTGAAGTCGGCGTTGAAGCGCACCCAGGAGTAGTGGTTCATCCCCCCGGACCAGCCGACGAGCCAGATCCCCTCCAGGGCTCCGGGCTGCATGATGTCCTTGGGACCGCAGCCCAAGTACTTGCCGCCACCGCAGGCGCAGTCGCAGTCCGGTGTGCAGGGCTCGACTCCGCAGGGACAGAAGCACGCCTCGGAGAACACCTGGCAGCTCGCGTTCGCGCTCTTGCAGTCGCAGTAGGCGAGACCGAGGCACTCTGCGCTGCCGCCGCTGCCGCCACCGCTGCCACCGACCACGCCGCCGCCGCTGCCGCCCGGGGCGCCGCCGCTGCCTCCGACCGTCCCGCCTCCGCCACCGGAACCGCCGCTGGCGCCGGTGCCCGCGTCCGCGCCTCCGCCGCCCGATGACGGGGTCGGGTCGCTGTCCGTGGACCCGCCGCACGCCGTCAGTGCCAGAAGCACGCCGATTTTGAAGAGAGCTCTCATGCCGCCACCTGGTGAGTGCCTATCCCTCGAAGCACGGCCTGTCCAATCAGGGCAACCGCTCGAGCAGCTTCAGCACCCCGAGCTTCACCGGCGAGCGGTGGTGCGAGGCGCCCTCGCGGGTCAGCACCTCCTCGCGGTGCGCGACGTACCAGTCGTAGCTGTCGGCGATCATCTCGGCGTTGCTGAACTTCGGCTTCCAGCCCAGCGCGTCCTGGGTGCTCTGGATGTCGAAGTACATCTCGCGGCCGTACATCAGCGAGTGGTAGTCGCCGAGCGGCGAGACGCCCAGCTTGCTGGTGACCTTCATCGCCACCACCGTCGGCCGGAAAGGCAGCGAGCGCACCGGGCTCCGGCTGCCGGCGTGGGCGACCAGGCCCTCGAGCAGCTCGCGCATGGTGCCGAAGCGATCCGTGCCGCAGAGGAGCACGTCGCTCTGCTTGCGCTGGTCGGCGAGCAAGCAGGCGGCGGCGAGGTCGTCTGCGTGTACGAACTGGTAGCGGTTGTGACCCTGGCCGAGCAGGTAGACGGGGCGGCTCCTCCGCACCCACTCGAACAGGATCTGGAAGATGCCGAGGCGCCCGTGGCCCAGGATGGTGCGCGGGCGCACGATGCTGACGGAGAGCCCCTTGTCGATCACGGTCTTGGCGTAGGTCTCGCCCTCGAGCTTGGCCGCGCCGTAGGCCTCCCGGGGGCGGGGCGGCGTCGCGAGGGTGACGGGGTTTTGGTCGGGCACGCCGTAGACCGCGCTGGACGAGACCAAGACGACCTTGCGCACGCCGGCGCGCAGCGCCTCGTCCAGGACCAGGCGCGTGCCGTCCACGTTCACCGACCAGAACTCGTGGCGGTTCTTGGCCAGGGGCACCTGCGCCACGTTGTGGTGCACGACCTCCACGCCCTCGAGCGCGCGGCGCACGGCGTCGCGATCGCGCACGTCGCCGCGCACGAGCTCGACGTGCGCCGGGCGGTCCTCGTTGTCCACCAGGTCGAACACGCGCACCGAGTCGCCGCGCTCGAGCAAGCGCTGCACGACCACCTCGCCGAAATAACCCGAGCCTCCCGTGACCAGTGTTCTCATAGCTTTTGCCCGTTCTCGATCATCCAGTGAATCGAGCGCCGCATGCCCTCCGGGAGGTCGACCTTCGGGTCGTAGCCCAGCTCTTCTTCCGCCTTCTTCACCGAGCAAGCGATGGTCTTGTTCATCTCGGAGAGCACGTGGATCTTCTGGTGGTAGAGCCCGAGCCCTTGCAGGAGCTTGTCCACCAGCCACGCCACCTGGCTCATGATGCCGGGCAGGCGCATGCGTTTGTGCGCGACCTTCACGCCGAAGTCCTGCTCCATGACGCGCTCCACCGTGTCCATGATCTCGTTCATGGTGTAGGGGCGCCGATCGGCGATCCAGTAGGTGCCGCCCGCGGCGCGCTCGACGCGCTCGCACAGGTGCAGGCCCTGGCAGATGTTGTCGATGTAGGCCATGGAGCGGCGGTTCTCGCCGCCGCCCACGATGGGACCCTTGCCGTCGCGGATCATCTCGAAGAACAGGCTCTGCCGCGGCGGCTGGCCCGGGCCGTAGAACCACGGCGGTCGGATGATCACCGTCTCGAGCTTCTTGTTCTTGCCGGCCGCGTTGACCAGCTGCTCGGCCAGCATCTTGCTCTTGCCGTAGCCCATGTAGGGTGCGTACGGGCTCTGCTCGTCGAACACGTGATCGGGGCGCGGGTTCACGCCGATGGGCGAGTTCGACGAGACGTGGACCAACCGGCGCGCACCGGCCGCCTCTGCTTCTTCGACCATGCGGCGCGTGCCCTCGACGTTCACGGCGGTGAACTGCTTCACGCCCGCGGTCGGGTGAATGATGCCGGCGGAGTGGAAGACGGTCGCGCCCTTCGCGTCCTCGAACAGCTTCTTCACGGAGGCAGGGTCGGTCAGGTCGCCCTCGACGATCTGGACGCGATCCGAGAGCTTCGCCAGGGACTTCGTGTCGCTGCCGGGCAGGCACAAGCAGCGCACCCGGCGCTCGCCCAGGGGCTGTTCCAGGCCTGGAACTTCGGACATTCCGGTGACCAGGGTTTCGACCAGGCGGGTGCCGAGCCAGCCCGGTGCACCGGTGACGATGGCGAGAGGAGCAGAAGCGGTCATTGGAGGCGTTCGATGAGGTGGAGGGCGTTGCGGCGAGCGAAGGCCATGACGCTACCTTGCGGGTTCACGCCTGGCGAGTCCGGCAAGATGCTGGCGTCGTTGACGTACAGGTTCTCGTAGCGGCGGACCTTGCCGAAGGAGTCGGCGGCGCAGCGATCCGTGCGTTCGCCCACGGGGCACGACGAGAAGGCGTGGACCGTGGTCAAGCTCAGGTTGGCCTTGGGCAGGGGCTCGTCGAGCCAGCGGATGGCCTCGCCCTCGTCGCGGAGGGAGGGCATACCGCGCACCGACGGCAGCACCTCTTCCGCCCCGGCGGCGAGCAAGAGCGTGCAGAGGCGCGCGAAGCCGCGGGAGAGGTTGCGCAGATCTTCGGGACCGACGTCGTAGTGGATGAGCGTGGCGCCGTCCCCCAGCACCGACGGCCGGACCCAGCCGCGGCCTGCGCCGCGCACCGCCACGTAGTACGACGCCATGCTGCGGTAGCGCGCCATGCGATCGTTGGTCTCGGGCCAGTTGTCGCTGAGCCCCATCGCCAGGTGCCCCGGGGTGAAGAAGGCCCCGCCCAGCGAGACGTCCGGCCAGAACTCCTTGACCTGGAGCAGCGGAAGGACGCTCTCGTGGGCGTTCACCGTCTCCGGGAAGCGCGCGGCGACCTTGAGCATGGGGTGAACGCGCAGCGTCTCGCCGACGTGGAACTTCACGCCGCTTCGGCGCAGGAGCGCGGGCGTCTCCGTGGGGCCGGCGCAGACGACGACGTGGTCGGCGTCGATGCGCGCGAGCACGCGGCGGCCCGGCTCGACCTCGACCTCCGCCAACACGCCGATGCAGCGATGGCGCTCGAACAAGAGCTGGTGCACGCGGCAGCGGGTGACCAGGCGCGCGCCGTGCTCCTTGGCCGCGGGCCAGAGCGCGCGGCTCATGCCCTGTTTGGCGCCGGTGGGGCAGCCGGAGGCGCAGGCGTTGGTGCTCTTGCAGCCCGGCGCGGCGCGCGGCACCTCCTGGAAGGCCCAGCCCATGGCCTCGATGCCCTTGGCGAACAGGCTCGTGCTCTTCGGCCACTCGCGGCCATACGGGCCGATGCCCAGGCGCTCTTCCGCCCACTCGAAATGCGGCGCCATCTCCTCGGCGCTCGCGTGCTGAAGATCGAACTGCGCGTGCCAGCGCAGCAGTACCTCGCGCGGCGTGCGGTGCCAGAATCCGCTGTTGATCTCGGTGCTGCCGCCGAGGCACGCGCCCTCGACGTAGCCCAGAGGCACCTGACCCAGGATGGGCGTCATGCCGCGGCGCCGGTAGAGCGTGCGCATCGCCTCCGTGGAGCCCTTGCCGTAGTCGGCGTCCGGGTGCTCGCCGCCCTCCTCGAGCACGGCGACGTCGCGGCCCGCCCGGGCGAGCTCCAGCGCCGTCACCGCGCCGCCGGCGCCGGAGCCGATCACCAGGATCTCGGTGCGCTCGCGCACGGCCTCAGCCATGGGCCTCCTCCGGGGTCGCCGTCGCGACCGGCAGGTGACGCCGCTCCTCCGGGCTCAGCGTGGCCAGGCCCGCGGGGTGCTCGTAGAAGGCCAGGAGCACGGTGCTGCGCGGTGCGCGGAAGAGCTGGCGCAAGGGGGCGATGCTGCCGAACGCCCAGCCCGCGACGGCGGCGCGTCGCTTCTCCAGGCCGAGCCCGCAGAACGAGCGCAGGTAGCGCACCCGGACCCAGAAGCGGAACACGCTCATGCCGATGGCGTAGAGCGTGCGCACGCGGGTCGGCAGCGCCGCGATCTGCCCCGCCAGGAAGCGCGCCGAGTCGCGCACGACCTCCGCAGAGCCGGGGACCGGCAAGATCGCTTCGGTGAGCGCAATGTCGAACTCGGAGGGCTCGGCATCCTCGGCGCGCCGCTCGAGCTGCGCGATCACGCGCATGGGGACGCCGCCGATGGGCTCGATCTTGGCCGAGCCGCGCGCGGCTCGGGCCAGGGCCGCAGTCGCCCCGACCTCGACGCCGTACCAGAGCATGGCGCCGGCGCCCCACAGCGTGGCCGGTGCGTAGAACGCGATGTGCACCAGCACCGCGTACGCGAGCGCCACCTCGGCGCCGACGCCCTGGGCCATCAGCGCCTGCGAGCAGAAGAAATGGAACGGGCCGACGAAGCCCGGGGTCGAGGGCACCAGGATGCCGAGGTTCGTCACGCTCATGGCGATGACGGCGGTACCGAAGTCGAGCCTGAGCCCGAGCGCCGGCAATATGGCTACGAACATCGCCGACTCGCAGATCCAGACGACGACGCTGAGCACGCCGATGATCAGCGCATCCAGCGGGTGGCGCAGGCTGGCGGCACCGTTCACCACGCTCGTGGTCGAGCTCACGGCCAGGTCATGGGCCCGCCGGCCCAGAGGCTGCGAGAAGCGCGACGCCAGTGAGCCGAGCGCGGTCGGAAACAGCACCGCCAGCATCAGGCCCGCGAGGGCGAGGCCGAAGACCAGCGCGCCGACCTGCGCGAGCTCGGCGATCCACCCGGCGGTGTGGGTGGCCCAGGTGCCGCCGATGAGCAGGAACAGGATGGCCACGCCGTCCACCAGGCGCTCGATGAACGTCACCGTCAGCGCTTGCGTCAGCGGGATGCCCGTGCGCTCCGCCAGCATGCCCGCGCGCACCAGCTCGCCGAGCCGGGCCGGCAAGACGTTGTTGCTGGCGTAGCCCACCACCACCACGTTGGTGGCCGTCGTGACCTGGAGCTTCGCCTCGCGCCGCACCAGGTACTTGAGCCTCGCGCCGCGCACGAAGTGCCCGACCAGATACGCGAGCATCGCCAGCGGCACCCAGGGCAAGGGCTTCGCGGTGCGCCAGGTCTCGCGCACGCTGCCGAGGTCCAAGTGACGCACGGCCACCCACAGGAACAGCGCGCTGACTGCCGCCCCCACAATGGTGACCCAGCGCCGGGGCGACTGAGAGGACATCGGGCGCCCGCTCCCTTCGCATGGATGCCCGCGGCAGTCCAAAGGCGACCGCGGTTCTGCGGGAGATCGCCGAGTCCACGCTGGCTTTTGGACCCAACGTGGACCCCGCCCGTGCCTACCAGCTGGACTGCCGCCGGCGCATGAGTCCCGGCGAGAAGCCCGCCGACGCAGCCTCCCTGTGCTGGTCCGCTCGGCGCCTGAAGGCGACCTTCCTGCGCCAGCAATACGCTGAGTGGTCCGAGGAGCAGGTCGAGCACGAAGTGCGCCGAGTGTTCACGCATGCCCGAGACTCAGGTCTTCCAGCTCTTCGGGCGCAAGCTGAACGCGCTGGGTACATGGTCACCGGCAGCGGAGCTGGCCTGCTCCACGGCGAGCCTCGCGTCACACACGACATCGACATCGTGTTGCCGCTCCGTCTCGCTCGGATTCAGGCGTTCGCCAGCGAGTTCCCACTCGAAGATTTCTACCGGATTCCGCGCCGACATCTACCTGGTGAGCCGCGATCCGTCCCGCGCCCGGGCGCTGCCCGAGCGTCGACCCAGGGCATCATCTCGGTGTCCGGCGACCTCGTGAGGGTGGAGGTCATCGCCGAGTGGGTCGAGCTCCTGGGCCCCTGCGCGCAATGGGACCGCGCGCCGGCCGAAGACGAAGGCTGGGCCGGTGTCGACTCGCGGGCGTCAGCTGCTGGCCGCGACCCCGGGGACTGCTCC